>JAFUNB010000014.1 GCA_017482345.1 Oscillibacter sp. | reverse complement strand
GCATAACGAAAACCCCTTAAGGGGTAGCCCGAGAAAGTAATGCGGTCGGCAAATCTTTTCGGGCCCCTTAAGGGGCATTGTCCGTATAAAGCCCTTATAGGGCTTACTCAAGCCTCCGGCTTAGCCGGAGGTTTTGACTTTGGGGCAGACTAAGGCTTGTAAATACTGGAAAATGGAAAGGCACTTGCAATTTTTCCCGATTTTGGTATAGTAGATATACTAAGCATCACGGTCAAAAGGAGGAACAGTATGGCAGTCCAAATCGTTACGGATTCCACCAGTGATCTGACAGCAGAAGAATTAAAAGAGCTGAATGTCCACATGATCCATATGCGGGTCATTTTTGAGGACGGCGTATATACAGACGGCATCGACATCACCAAGGATCAGTTCTATGCCAAGCAGGCGGAGGCCAAGACTCTGCCCAAGACGACCCAGGTGAACCCCCAGGAGTACTGCGACTTTTTCCAGCCCCTGCTGGATACCGGTGACGAGGTGGTGGCCATCATCATGTCCTCCAAGCTCTCCGGAACATACCAGTCCGCCATGATCGCAAAGAGCATGGTGGAGGGCGAGGAGCGCCTCCATGTGGTGGACTCCCTAAACGTCACCATTGGCGAGGGCCTGCTGGTCCGCGAGGCCGTGCGCCTGCGTGACGCCGGCAAGAGCGCCGCGGAGATCGCGGAGGCCATCGAGGATCTGCGCCACCGGGTGCGCTTCGTGGCCTTCATCGGCACCCTGAAATACCTGAAGATGGGTGGACGGATCTCCTCCTCCACGGCGGTCATTGGCACCATGCTGAATATCTCCCCTGTGGTGGCCATCGTGGATGGCGAGGTCAAGTCTGTTGGCCAGGTCCGCGGCAGACAGAAGATCGTCAACTACACCCTGGACTTTGTCAACGAATATCCCATCGACAGCCGCCACTGCGTCATGTTCGGCCACTCCCAGTGCCGCGGCGCCATGGACCTGTATCTGGACAAATGCACGCAGGCTCTGGGAATCCAGGACTATGCCTGGGATGAGCTGGGCGCCGTCATCGGCACCCATTCCGGTCCCGGCTGCTATGGCATGGCCTACATCGGCCTGAAATAAGGAAAACAAAAAAGAAAGCAGAGCCAAACGGCTCTGCTTTCCGTGTGTTGCAAATGCGGCAGAATATGAATGTCCGCTGATGTTATACTACACGATATGAGGATCTCTCGTTTTGCCTCTGCGGGGCGGAACGATATAGTAAGGACAAAAGACTATGAAACTGACGTTCAAAACGGTGACAAAACAGGATGCGCCCAGGCTGCGGCGCTATTATCAGAACTGCGACTACGGTCTGTGCGAATACTCCGTGGGCACGAAGCTCATGTGGCGCAGCACGCTGCACCCCGCCTGGGCGGAGGCGGCGGGCTGTCTCATCGTACGCATCTGCGTGGAGGGCCAGTACGCTTTCGACTATCCCGTGCCCGGCCCGGAGGGCGACGAGGACGCCGCGCTGGATGCCATTGACGATTGGTGCCGGGAGCAGGACGTGGCCCCTGTGATCTCCGTGGTGCCGGAGTGCCGAGCCATGAAGATCCTCGGCCGCTATCCCTATCTGCAGACCAGCGACATCCGCACCTGGCGGGACTATGTGTACTACCGGCAGGATCTGCAGCTGTTTGCCGGCCGGCGGTATTCCGGCCAGCGCAACCACATCAACAAGTTCCGCTCCAAGTGGCCGGACGCGGAGTTCCGTCCCCTGACAGCGGCGGATTATCCGGTTATCGACGCCTTCTGGGCGGATTTTGAGGCGGAGTTCCCCAAGATCGGCAACTCCAAGGCCAAGGCGGAGCTGGAACTGGCCAAGAAAATGCTGCGAATGCTGGACAAGAAGTGGTTCGTGGCCGGCGGCATGTTCGACGGGGACAAGCTCATCGCCCTGTCTCTGGCGGAGAAATGCGGCGAGACCCTCATCATCCACATCGAAAAGGCGCTGTATTCCTATACCGGCGTGTATCCCACGCTGGTGCAGGCCTTCGCGGACGCCTTTGGTCAGGACTGCCAGTGGCTGAACCGGGAGGACGACGCCGGCGACCGGGGTCTGCGCACCTCCAAGCTGCAGTACGGTCCCGCCAAGCTGGCCTCCAAGTACCGCTTCGTGGCCCAGAACGAGCTGCAGCGGAATGTGGACGCCATCCCCACCCTGAAAACGGAGCGGCTGACCCTGTCCGCCCTGACGGAGAAGGATATCCCCGCCTACAACGCCCTGGTGCTGGACGGCGAGCGCAACCGCTGGTGGGGCTATGACGATGTGGGCGGTCTGGGCGCCCCTGTGGAGGAGCGGAGCTTCTTCGAGGTAGCCCGCCGGGACTTCGAGAATCGTCTGGCCATCAACTTCGCTGTCCGGCTGGACGGCAAGCTCATCGGCGAGGCCGTGCTGTATAACTTTGATTACCGGGGCGGCGCGGAACTGGGCTGCCGGATCGACACCGCCTACGCCGGCCACGGCTACGGCACGGAGGCCTTTGCCGCCGTGGCGGACTGGGGCCTGTACACCGCTCAGTTGATGCGGGTGGTGGCCAAGTGCTTCAAGGAGAATCAGGCCTCCTACAAAATGCTGTCCTCCTGCATGCGCAAAAGCGGCGAGGACGAGACCTTCTTCTATTTTGAAAAGCTCATTTAAACGCAAAAACAGCGCAGGATTTGTTCCTGCGCTGTTTTTTTACGCCTCGATGACGGTGCCGGAGCCGATCTCCGGGAAGGACAGGTGCCGCAGCATCTTCGCCTTGTTGTGGAGGGAGACGCAGTGGCAGGGATACAGGCGGCACGCCGGCCCCAGGGTTTTGAAAAAAACGATGGTATCGTCCACCTGCGGCGTGTCCTGCAGCAGATGGAACCCGCCGATGACGCCGGCGATGCGCTTCTCGCCGCAGACATGGCGGGCGTGGGAGATGATGTTGCAGATGCCGCTGTGGGAGCAGCCGGTGACGATGAACAGGCCCTGCTCTGTCCGGCAAGCCAGTGCACTGTCGTCCAGCATCATATCCGGTTGCCGTCCACCCTCCAGCTCCACCACGCCGATGGGGCGGCGGGGCTCAAAGTCGTGGGTCACGGGGATCTCGCCTAAAAAGACGCAGTTCTCCGTCAGCCACCTGGGCTCCCGGGTGGGCTGATAGTTGAAGTGTGTTCCGATGTCGGCGGTATAAGGCGGGCCAATGTAGGTGTTCTCATACCAGCGGGGATAAAAGCACAGGGGATGGGCGATGAGGGGCACGTTTTCCACGTCAAACCGCTGCCGCAGCAGGGGCAGGCCGTTGGTGTGGTCATTGTGGCTGTGGGAGAGGACGATGTGGCTTAAGTTACCCAGATCAATGCCCAGCATCTCCGCATTTTTCAGGAACACATCGGAATAGCCGGTGTCGAACAGGATGCGGGCGCCGTCCATCTCCAGATAGTAGCTGACAGCGGGCTCGCCGAGATAGTACTGGTCGATGAGGGTGTTGTTGTCACAGAGAACAGTTAGCTTCATACTCATTTCAAAAACTCCGGTCCAAAGCTGTGGGGCAGCAGATCGTTTAAGGTCATGGTCAGCTCACTGCCGTCGCTGCCAAGGCAAATGATCTCAATATCCGGGGCGAACTCCCGCAGCACCTGCCGGCACACGCCGCAGGGAACGCAGGGGGGCTCGCTGTCGCCGGCCACTGCGATGCGTACAAAGTCCCGACGTCCCTCGCTGATGGCCTTGAATACCGCTGTGCGCTCGGCGCAGAGGGTGGGGCCGAAGGCGGCGTTTTCAATGTTGCAGCCGGTGAATACGGTGCCGTCACTGCATTCCAGCGCGGCGCCCACCCGGAAGCGGGAATAGGGGGAGTAGGACCGCTGCCGCATGGCAAGGGCCGTGGATTTCAGCTCTTCTCGGGTCATGGAAACCGCTCCTTTCACTGCTCCAGCCAGCCGACTTCCCGCTGGGGGCGGGATTCCAGATCGATGATGTCGGCGGCGTCGTAGAACTTCATGTACCGCTCCCGGCTTTTGGCGGAGCGGAGGGTGGTGCCGTCCGGGTGCAGGCGGTCGCAGATGACGGCGCTGATATCCGATTTGCTCTTGCTGTAGGACTCGATGCCCACGGAGCAGAAGATGCGGAAGCCGTGCTCCTGCATCCACTGGAAGGCCGGGCCGGTCTGGCGCACGTCGTCGCCGTCCAGCCGTCCGCCAAAGGGATAGAACAGCACGCTGGCCTCGCCCACCAGCGAGCCTACCTCGTCAAACCACCGCTGCATATCGGCGGTGACAGTCTCATAGCTGCGGGAGCTGAGGCTCAGGTGGCCCCAGGTGTGGCTGCCGAAGGTCCAGCCGGTGCGCTTCAGCTCCGCCACGATGGGCTTTACCGCCTCGATCTCCTGCTGCCGCGCGGCCTCCCGCTCCGCCGTCCAGTTTTCGCTGTCCGTCTGGGTGCGGTAGCCCAGGATGCCCTCGTAGCCGGTGATGCTCAGGCAGCCCTTGGCGCCGAAGGGGGAGAAGTCAGGATGCTCCTCCACGAATTTGTCCAGAATGGTGATGGCGTCCAGATCCCGGCTGACCACCTCGTTGCCCTCCGGATCCAGTCCCCAGGACCACAGCTTGCCATCCTCGCCGAAGATGAGCTTGTAGGTGAAGCCGTCGCCCAGGGTGTAGAGGTTGTAGTTCACGTCGTCATAGGAGATGATCAGCGGCTTTTTGCCCTCCGGCAGGTAGAGGGTGTTCTTCTTCATACGGAGGGCGCCGTCCTCGCCGGCCTGCTCGCTCCAGCAGTCATGGATGTCCACCAGAATGTAGCCGTTGTCATAGAGGCTCTGCAAAATCTTGTTGTATTCGCCCACGGTGACCATCCAGTCGTCGTAGCCGTTGGACATATGGTCGCCGTCAAAGGCCTGTTCCGGATAGGCGATGACCGGATGGAAGAACAGATGCTCCACCACGCCGGTGTATTCCACATATGTAACGCCGTCCTTCGCGCCGCCCTCCGGCATGACCGTGGGGGAGGAGATCACGTAGGGCTCCGGTTCGGGTTCCGGTTCCGGTTCCGGCTCTGGTGTTTCGGGAACCGTCTCCTGAACGGGAGGAGCTTCCTCTTCGGGAACGGTCTGGGCCTGCTGTCCGCAGGCGGTCAGGGAAACCAGCAGCAGTGCTGCCAGAACAAGTGCTGTCAAATGCCGCATGATGGACTCCTTTCCGGTGAGAAGATTACGATTATGGTAAACAGTATAGCAGATTTTGCCGAAGAAGGAAACCAACAAAAGGATAACAAAACGCGGGCGGAAAACCGCCCGCGTGGGTCATTTCTTGTCCCCAGCTTTGAAAATGAGGGCCATGAGCACGGCGAACACCACGGCCGCCGTGATGCCGCCGGCCGCGGCGGACAGGCCGCCGGTAAATATCCCCAGCCAGCCCTTCTGGGCCACGGCCTTTTTCACGCCCTTGGCCAGCGTGTGGCCGAAGCCGGTCAGAGGCACGGTGGCTCCGGCACCGCCCCACTCCACCAGCGGCTCGTACAGGCCAATGGCGCTGAGCAGTACGCCCACCACCACATAGCCTGTCAAAATGCGGGCGGGGGTCAGCTTCGTCCGGTCGATGAGGATCTGGCCGACGGCACACAGCAGCCCGCCGCAGAGAAATGCGTTCAGATACTCCATAAAAACCTCCTTACACTTCAGCGCAGATGCACACCGCGTGGCAGATGCCGGGGACGGACTCCCCCTGGAAGGAGGAGGTGGGGGAGAGGAGGGCGCCGGTGGGAGCGAACAGCACCTTTTTCCACTTTCCCTCCCGCATGCCGCCCAGCACATAGCCGTTCAGCACGGAGGCGGCGCAGCCGCAGCCGGAGGCGCCGGCGTGCATGTCCTGCTGCTGCCGGTCGTACAGCAGCAGACCACAGTCCTGATAGCGGCTGTCCAGCGTGACGCCGTCCCGCTGGAAGAAGTCCCGGACGATGCTGTGGCCCAGCTCTCCCAAATCGCCGGTGAGGATGAGGTCGTACTGGCTGGGGGAGGTATTGGTATCCCGGAAGAAGGCGGACAGGGTGTCGTAGGCGGCGGGGGCCATGGCGGCGCCCATGTTGTTGGCGTCGGTGATGCCCTTGTCCACGATCTTGCCGCAGGTGACGTGGGTGATATAGGGGCCGGGGCCTTCGGCGGCCAGAATGGTGCAGCCGGCGGCGGTGGCCGTCCACTGGGCGGTGGGCGGACGCTGGCTGCCGTAGGGCACCGGCATGCGGTACTGCCGCTCGGCGGTGCAGAAGTGGGAGGAGGTCATGGCCGCAGCCCGTTGGGCAAAGCCCCCGTCGATGAGCATGGAAGCCAGCGCCAGAGACTCACCCATGGTGGAGCAGGCGCCGTACAGGCCGTAAAAGGGGATGCCGAACTGCCGCAGGCTGAAGGCGGAGCCGATGCACTGGTTCAGCAGATCGCCCGCCAGAATATAGTCCAGATCGCCGGGCTGCAGCCCTGCCTTGTCCAGTGCCTGCTGCAGGGCGGCCTTCTGCATGGCGGATTCTCCCTTTTCCCAGGTTTTCTCGCCGAAAAAGGAATCGTCATTCAGCAGGTCGAACCAGTCTGCCAGCGGGCCTTCCTGCTCCTGCTTTCCGCCCACGTTGGCGAAGGAGAGAACAGAGGGCGGGTGGGCCAGCGCCACAGTCTGGCCGCCCAGATGTTTGTTGTGGATCATATGCCACCTCGCATGATGGATTTTCCATAGCTTGCCCCACCGGAGGAAAACTATGAGACCATTTCCACAAACGGAAAAATCGGCGTACAGAGGTGTGGTCAGGTTGTCTAAAAAGAGGCGCGCGGAACAGCCAAAATTTAGGAGGCAGAATATTCGAAAACCGTGAAAAAGAGTTTGACAAAGCTAACTGGCGGTGATATATTATGTATCGGTTAGAAAAAACTAACTAAATGAACGGAAGGAGGTGCGCGTATGAACCTTGCGAACGCACAGGTGGGACAGGAGTATATCATTCGGGGCATTGAGACCGATGATGAGGAGCTGGACGCGTTCCTCTTCTCTCTGGGCTGCTACAGCGGCGAGCCCATCACCGTCATCGCCCGCAAGCGGGGTGGCTGCACCGTATCCATCAAGGATGGCCGGTACAACATCGACAACCAGCTGGCCGAGGCGATCCTGGTTTGAAAAATTTTGGCTGAACCGTTGGTTTGGCCTTATTTTTCAACAAATGGTTAGCGGGAGCTAACTTTTAAAATGATTGAATTTACACAGAGACTGTGTTATTTAAAGGAGGAAGAACCCCATGAGAATCGCGCTGACGGGCAACCCCAACAGTGGTAAGACCACGATGTACAACGCCCTGACCGGCCGCAACGAGAAGGTCGGCAACTGGGCCGGCGTTACGGTCGAAAAGAAAGAGAACCCCATCAAGAAGAGCTTCTACGACGGAGCGGAAGAGCTGATCGCAGTTGACCTGCCCGGCGCCTATTCCATGTCTCCCTTCACCTCTGAGGAGAGCATCACCAGCGGCTATGTCAGAAATGAGAATCCTGACGCCATCATCAACATCGTGGACGCCACGAACCTGAGCCGCAGCCTGTTCTTCACCACCCAGCTGCTGGAGCTGGGCGTGCCCGTGGTGGTCGCGCTGAACAAGAGCGACGTCAACGCCAAGAAGGAGACCAAGATCGACGCTGCCGCCCTGTCTTCCAAGCTGGGCTGCCCCGTCGTGGAGACGGTTTCCATCACCGCCAGCGACAAGGGCCTGTCTGAGGTCGTGAAGGTCGCCGCCTCTCTGAAGGGCAAGAGCCAGAAGGCTCCCTACTCTCAGGGCGATATCGACCTGACCAGCAAGACGGAGGTCGAGGCTGCTGACCGCAAGCGTTTCAGCTTCGTCAATGACATCGTTTCCCAGGTCGAAACCCGTAAGGTCTTCACCAAGGACAAGAACTCTCAGGATGCAATCGACGCCGTTCTGACCAACCCCGTCGGCGGTCTGCTCATTTTCGCCGGCGTCATGTTCCTGGTGTTCCAGATCTCCCAGGCATGGGTCGGTCCCTGGATCGCCGATACGCTGGTGGGCTGGATCGAGAGCTTCATGGAAGTGGTCGCCGGTGCTGTTGAGGGCGCGTCTCCCCTGCTGCAGGCTCTGCTGGTCGATGGTATCATCGGCGGTGTGGGTGCTGTTATCGGCTTCCTGCCTCTGGTCATGGTCATGTACTTCCTGATCGCCCTGCTGGAGGACTGCGGCTATATGGCCCGCGCCACCGTGGTTCTGGACCCCATCTTCAAGAAGGTGGGCCTGTCCGGCAAGTCTGTCATCCCCTTCGTCATCGGAACCGGCTGCGCCATCCCCGGCGTTATGGCTGCCCGTACCATCCGCAACGAGCGCGAGCGCCGCGCCACCGCGATGCTGACTCCCTTCATGCCCTGCGGCGCCAAGCTGCCCGTCATCGCCCTGTTCGCCGGCGTCTTCTTCGAGGACGCCTCCTGGGTCGGCACCCTGATGTATTTCGTGGGTATCCTGCTGATCTTCTTCGGCGCTCTGCTGGTCAACAAGATCGCCGGTCACAAGGCCCGCAAGTCCTTCTTCATCATTGAGCTGCCCGAGTACAAGATCCCCTCTCTGAAGCTGGCATTCAAGTCCATGTGCGCCCGCGGCTGGGCCTACATCGTCAAGGCCGGTACTGTCATCCTGCTGTGCAACACCGTTGTCCAGATCATGCAGACCTTCAACTGGAGCTTCCAGGTCGTTGAGGAAGGTATGGAGAGCACCTCCATTCTGGCTTCCATCGCATCTCCCATCGCTGTTCTGCTGATCCCCATCGTGGGCTTCGCCTCCTGGCAGCTGGCAGCTGCCGCTGTCACCGGCTTCATCGCCAAGGAGAACGTCGTTGGTACTCTGGCTGTCTGCTTCGCCGTCACCAACTTCATCGACACGGACGAGCTGGCTCTGGTCGGCGGCGCCACCGAGGTCGCTGCTGTCTTCGGCCTGACCAAGGCCGCCGCTCTGGCCTATCTGATGTTCAACCTGTTCACGCCTCCCTGCTTCGCTGCACTGGGCGCCATGAACTCTGAGATCAAGAGCCGCAAGTGGCTGTGGGCTGGCATCGGTCTGCAGTTCGCCACCGGCTATGTGGTGGGCTTCCTGGTCTATCAGATCGGCACTCTGGCCACTGCCGGCACTGTCGGCGCCGGCTTCGTTCCCGGTCTGATCGTGGTGATCGCCATCGCCGCTGTCATCGTGTCCCTGATCCGCAAGACCAACAAGAACCTGGCTGCTGAGTACGCGCTGAGCAGCAAGTAATTTCCCCTGAAAAGGAGCAATCGCTATGGTAGACCTCATCATTATCGCTGTCCTGGCTGTCGTGATCGCGGCATCTGCAGGATACGTATACAAGGCCAAAAAACGCGGCGTGAAGTGCATCGGCTGCCCTGCCGGCGGCTGCGGCGGCTGTCACGAAGGCGGCTGTGGCTGCGGCGGTGGGGAAGGCGCCTGCGACTGTCATTCCAAGGACTGAAAACCTGCATACATCGGGAAGCGGAGGAACTCCTCCGCTTCCTTTTTTGTGCGGAAAAGTGAGTTAGCGGAACCTAATGTTGCCGGATTCGCTGTACAAGGGTGGATTTTCGTGGTATAATTCCACCTCAATGGAAATATTCTCAAGTTGAACGAGGTGTATTATGATGCGTGAAGAAATGCGGACATTCGGTTACCTCTGCCCTGAGTGCGGCAGAACGGTCATGGGTTCCCGCTCTGTGTTTGCTCTGGCGGCGTCCAACGCCGAGGTGGAGTGCGAGTGCGGCAAGTCCGCCCTGAAGGTGACCTATGACGGTCAGCGCTACCACGCCTTCGTCCCCTGCGGCATTTGCAAGGAGACCCACGAGGCCATCGTGCCGGAGGACCGTATGCTGCGGGGCGGCACGGCTCTGGGCTGCGCCAAGACGAAGCAGTTCTGCTGCTTCATCGGCGAG
>JAFUNB010000013.1 GCA_017482345.1 Oscillibacter sp. | reverse complement strand
GCATAACGAAAACCCCTTAAGGGGTAGCCCGAGAAAGTAATGCGGTCGGCAAATCTTTTCGGGCCCCTTAAGGGGCATTGTCCGTATAAAGCCCTTATAGGGCTTACTCAAGCCTCCGGCTTAGCCGGAGGTTTTGACTTTTGTGGTTATTTTTCTTTGGCCGCGCCCTGGAAGGATACGCCGAAGACGCTGATGATGATAATGGCCACGCCGATGAGCTGCAGGGTATTGAAGGATTCCTTCAAGATCAGGATACCAGCCACTGCGGAGATCACACAGGTAAAGTTTGAGAAGATCATGGCCCGGCCGGCACTGATATAGCTGACGGCAAAGTTAATGGCCGTGAAGGCACAGACAGAGGATACCACCGCCAGATACAGGATGCATACCCAGAAGATCGGTTCCGACAGCGGGGCTGCCAGCGCCGCCACATTGCCCTTGGTTTCCATCAGGGCCATGGCCGTAAACGCCACGCTGCCCAGGGCAAACATCACATAGGTTCGTTCAAAGGGAGAGAACAGGGCGGCAGTCTTGCGGCTGATGATGGCGTACAGAACTGCGGTGACCACCGCGCCCAACAGCAGCAAAAAGCCGGGAATGGACACCGTTCCGAAGCCACCGGTGGTGGTCATGGCCACGCCAACGACGGAAGTGATGGTACAGACCGCCTGCAGCACCGTGCAGCGCTCTTTCATAAACACCATGTCAAACACCAGTCCCACCACAGGCACCAGACCGATCATAACGCCGGAGAACGAAGCGGTCGTCATGGCGATGCCGTAGGACTCGCAGATGAAGTACAGGACCGGCTGCACCAGACCCAGAACCAACAGCATTTTGATGGGCTTACCCTTCAGATCCAGCTTGATCACACCCACCAGCACCAAAATATTCAGCACCAGAAACGCCGCCAGGAACCGAACTGCCAGCAGCACAAACGGCGTGGTGAGATTCAGCGCAGTCTTGGAAAACAGAAAGCTGAATCCGAAAATACTGTATCCCGCCAGCGCGGCAAGTGTGGCAAGCGTCGTTTTATTCTTCATGGTGTTTCCTCTCTTATCAATGGTAGCCTCAGTCTAACATGGCAGAAATCATCTTGCAAGCAGCCCCCGTGCCTTCCGTCGGCCAACGCTGCTTTTTCTCCCAAATCGACAAAAAGCGTCGCCCGACTTTGATGGGAAGCCAACGACGCAGTCGGCCAAAACACATTCAATCGTCACTGGTTTTTCGGCGAAGCCGCGCGGGGATGCGCGTTGTGCAGGGTACCGCCAGCTGGCATTTTCCGCAGCCAAACCGGGGCGCGTGCCGCCGGCAGGTATCGTCCACATAGTCGGAGCAGAGCTCCACATCCTTACCTTCAGGGAAAATGGCATTCACCGGGCAGCGGCGGATGCAGGCGCCGCAGAAGGTACAGTATTCATACGGCTCCGTGTAAGGACGGGGCGTAACCTCCAGCGGCGCGTCGGTAATGACGCTGCCGAACCGGCCGCACACACCCTTTTCCGTAATGATGTGTTTGGACAGTCCGAAGGTGCCCAGGCCCGCGGCAAAGGCCGCATGCCGCTCCGACCAGTTGCTGGCAAACACCGGCTGTCCCAGTTCCTTCCGGGCAGGATCCCGGCGGATACAGAAGTCCTCATGGATGGCGGGGATCACCGCCTGATACCCCTCTGCCTCCAGCCAGCCGGCGATCCGCCGGCAGATCTCCTCCAAAAATGCCTGTCCCTCGATACGGCCATGGAGCCACTGGTCGGAAGGTTCCTCCAGATCCGGCGTATTGCTGCGGCGGACCTCCTCCGCAAAGGGCAGGAACACCGAGATGACACATTTTGCGTCCGGCAGCCACTCCTCCGGCAGGCGAAGCGCGGAACCATAGATATTGGGGTCGGCCTTGAACTGCGCAAACAGCGGATCGTCCGCCGCCGCACAGCCCAACATAGGCGCCTCATAATAAGGCGTGCCTGCCAGCTCCGGCCGCAGGGCATACGCCGCCCGGATGGTATTTTCCGGGTCTTTCAATACACTTCGCATCAACTTTTCTTTCAGTCCCTGCAATGTCATAAGCGCCCCTCCATATCCACGGCGAAATATTCCTGATAATCTGATTATACCAGTCCTGCTTTACATTGCAAGAAACATCCCTTTTCATGTCAAAAAACGCAAAAAAGGGAGTACCCAGCGGATACTCCCTTTCAAAAAGTTCTTTTGCAAAAAACTTTGGCGATTAGCCGAAGTAACGCTTCAGCAGACCGGCCAGGGCCTTTCCATGGCGGGCCTCATCTCTTGCCATTTCATGCACGGTGTCGTGAATAGCATCGAGGTTCAGCTGCTTAGCCAGCTTAGCCAGCTCGGTCTTGCCGGCGGTGGCGCCGTTCTCGGCCTCAACGCGCATCTCCAGGTTCTTCTTGGTAGAGTCGGTCACGACCTCGCCCAGCAGCTCGGCGAACTTGGCAGCGTGCTCAGCCTCTTCATAGGCGGCCTTCTCCCAGTACAGGCCGATCTCGGGATAGCCCTCACGATGGGCAACACGAGCCATAGCCAGATACATACCAACCTCGGTGCACTCGCCCATGAAGTTGGCGCGCAGGCCCTCCATGATCTCCTCGGGAGCGCCCTGGGCAACACCCACAACATGCTCAGCGGCCCAGCTCATCTCGCCGGCCTGCTCAGTGAACTTGGATGCGGGAACACCGCACTGAGGGCACTTCTCGGGAGCAGTCTCGCCTTCCCAAACATAACCGCAAACCTGGCAAACCCACTTCTTCATATATATGTCCTCCTCAAAATAATAATTTATGAATCAATTTGTTTTTGATTTCCTTTAGGATGGTATGAGTATATCAGGATATTCTCATGCATACCAGTTGCTTATGCAACATTTTCGGTAAATTTTTTATGGATTCATTTTTATTTTTCAGAACGCGCTTCCCGCCCCTCTGCAGGAGGCCTTTGTTGGGAGCATCATTAAAACCACTATGAGGATTGCCCGAAAAAACCGTCCGGATTTCTCCGGACGGTTTTTAAAGCTAAATTACTGCTCGGCCATTGCCTTGGCTTCTGCAATTGCCTTCTCCTGAGCCATGGGGGGGCAATCCTCATAGCGGACGAAGTGCAGGGTGAAGCTGCCGCGGCTCTGAGTCATGGAGCGCAGGTCGATGGCATAGGTGCTCATCTCGGCCATGGGGACCTCAGCGGAGATGATCTGGCTGCCGTCGCCGGTGGGATCCATGCCCATGACGCGGCCACGACGCTTGTTCAGATCGCCGATGACGTCGCCCATGTAGCTGTCGGGCACGGTGACCTTCAGATCGCCGATGGGCTCCATCAGGCAGGGGCTGGCCTCGGGCAGAGCGGCCTTATAAGCCAGCTGAGCGGCGGTCTTGAATGCGATTTCGGAGGAGTCAACGGGATGGTAGGAGCCATCGTACAGAACAGCCTTCAGGTTCACGACGGGATAGCCGGCCAGAGGACCATGGACGCAGGCCTCGCGCAGACCCTTTTCGACTGCGGGGAAGAAGTTACGGGGCACGGAACCGCCGAAGACTTCCTCAGCGAAGACCATCTCTTCCTCTTCACAGGGCTCGAAACGGATCCAAACGTCACCGAACTGGCCGCTGCCGCCGGTCTGCTTCTTATGACGGCCCTGCTTCTGGACAGTCTTGCGGATCTTCTCGCGATAAGCCACGCGGGTGGGCTTCAGCTCAGACTCCACGTTGAAGCGGCTCTTCAGCTTGCTGACCAGAACGTCGATCTGCATATCGCCGGCGCCGGACAGGACCATCTGGTGGGTCTCACCGTTGTTGACGACAGAGAAGCTGGGATCCTCCTCGTTCAGACGGGCCAGGCCCTGAGCGATCTTGTCTTCCTGACCGCGGGTCTTGGGGGAGATGGCAACGCTGTAGCAGGGCTCAGCGAAGGGGATGTTCTTCAGGGCCACGACCTTACGGGCGTCGCACAGGGTGTCGCCGGTCTTGACCTTGTCCATCTTGGCGATAACGCCGATATCACCGCAGCTCAGCTCCTTGACCTCGGTGGTCTTCTTGCCGCGCATGATGTACAGGCGGCCCAGCTTCTCGCTGGAACCGGTACGGGAGTTGACCATGGCCATATCGGGAGTGATGGAGCCGGACAGGACCTTCACGAAGGAGTACTTGCCGTACTGGTCGGAAACGGTCTTGAAGACGAAGGCGGTGGGAACGGCGGCGGGAGAAACAACGAACTCCTCGGTCTCACCGTCGGCGGTGGTAGCCTTGTGATAGTTGCCCTCCATGGGGTTGGGCAGCAGGTCAACGATGTTGTCCATCAGCATGAGGGAGCCCATGCAGTTGATGCCGGAGCCGCAGACCACGGGGAACAGGCTCAGCTCGCGGACGCCCTGACGCAGGCCGTGGATCATCTCGGCGTAGGTGAAGTCCTCACCGCCAAAGAACTTATCCATGAACTCCTCGCTGGTCTCAGCGACGGACTCCTTCAGAGCCTCGTTGAACTCTTCGATGACGTCCATCTTGTCCTCGGGGACCTCGATCTCGACACGCTTGAGATCGTGCATCTCATAGGCACGCTTGTTCAGAACGTCGATCAGGCCGGTGACGCGCTTGTCGTCATCCCAGATGGGCACGACCAGGGGAGCGATCTTCTTGCCGAACTTCTCGCGCAGAGCCTCGAAGGTGGCGTTGTAGTCGCTGTTCTCCTCATCGGTCTTGGAAATATAGATGAAGCGGGGCATATTGCGCTCTTCGCAGTACTTCCAGGCCTTCTCCAGACCAACAGAGATGCCGTCCTTGGCGGAGCAGACGATGATAGCAGCGTCAGCAGCGCGCAGGGCCTCCATCACTTCGCCGGCGAAGTCGAATGCGCCCGGGGTATCCAGAACGTTGATGCGGCAGCCCTTGTACTCCAGAGGAGCAACGGCGGTAGAAATAGAAATCTGGCGCTTGACCTCTTCGGGATCGTAGTCGCAGACAGTGTTGCCGTCCACGGCACGGCCCATGCGATCGAGGGCACCGGTCATATAAAGCAGGCTCTCCGTCAGGGCAGTCTTGCCGCTGCCGCTGTGGCCCAGCAGGCAGACGTTACGGATGTTTTGTACAGAATAGCTCATTGTTTTTTCCACTCCTTAAAGTTTGTGCGGTTCATCGGCCCGGGGGATGCCGCCAGGCCGGATATTCAGGTTCAACTGACAGTCGTCAAATTGCCTAACGTAGAAATTATACAACGTTTACCAAGTTAATACAATAAAAATTTTGGCAGGTTCACTATTTTGGGCAGGAGGGAGAAAAACGGTGTCATATTTTTATCAAACAAGCCAAAAAAACAGGTGCTGGCCAGCCGGTCAGCACCTGTCCGAAATACATTTTTGTTGGTTTTTCGCTCAATAGCGTCCGGTCCAGTCCGTATACAGCCACACCGGCAGCAGCCACAGGCTCAGAAATACCAACAGAGTCAGCGGCGTCAGCAGCGTATAGGCGCTAAGAAACATCATGTAAAACGCCAGCAGGGTTCCGCACACGCTGCTGAACAGCGACAGCATCAGACAGCGGCGCACGGCGCGCACCATCCGCTGGCTGCC
Source organism: Oscillibacter sp. (assembly GCA_017482345.1). Classification (GTDB taxonomy): domain Bacteria; phylum Bacillota; class Clostridia; order Oscillospirales; family Oscillospiraceae; genus Oscillibacter. Next base: position 44,452 of record JAFUNB010000013.1, on the reverse strand, counting down.
CACCACCGCCTCCGCGTAGGGCAGCAGACCCTCACGGAACAGCAGCGCACGGGGCACGCCCCGGTCCTTCTCGATCTCGCTGAGCGCCACGCGGTTGCTGATGGGCGGGTATTCCACCTTGATTCCCTTATGGAACTTCCGCTTCAGCAGCGCGGGGGTGATGTTGGGATCCCGGGCGGCCAGAATGGGCGTCACGCCAATGCGCTTCATGACCCGCAGGGCGTAGTCCACGTTTTCCGAGGGCTGGTATTTCACGGCAAACACCGCCACCAGCTCCCGGTCCACCGCCAGGAAAATACCGGTTTTCAGATTGATGCCGGAGGGCAGGCGGATGTCCATCTTCCGCATGAAGGACGCCGTTCCCAGCAGGACGGATTCGCCCCGGATGGTGGCGGAATAACCGCCCTCCTCGTAGAAGCTGAACTCATCCACGTTGCGGTAGTGTCCACCTTCGCTGCGGACCAAACCGTCAAACAGCCGCTCCAGTCCGCTTCCCGCGGCTCTGGACACGGACGCGGCGTAGGACGCCGCCTTAGGCAGTTCCTCGCCGAACACCTTCACGCCGTTGAGCTGCATGGTGCCGGGCGGGAACAGGTCGGTGTCGGTGACGATCATGGTCTTGCGGCGGCTGATCTTTTCCGCGCCCAGCCAGCCGGCCACGGCGCAGCCCGTCTTCTGCAGATTGCGGGCCAGCACGGAATAGGGCAGGCTCCAGCACAGGGGCAGCACGAAAGTAGCGCCGGCGGAGAGGATCACAGACCAGTTCAGCAGGAAATCGTGGCCCCGGCCCTGTCCCAGAGAGGACAGTCCGGCGAACACAAAGGACGCCACAAACACCACCGGCAGCAGCGCCGTCTGCCAGAACACCGTCACATCGTCACGGCTGGCGGCGGCGTAGAAGCCGGGCACAGAGCCCCGCTGCTTGCAGGCGCCCAGCTCCGTCTCCGTCACCAGATACGGCGGCTCGTCGTCCACTGCGGCAGCGTGGAAAGTATCGTACATAGCCCGGCTCTTCCGGGTCAGGCCAAAGGACGCAAAAGCCAGAGCCGCACAGGCGACTGCCGCATAGGGCGCCACCGGCGTGCGGTTTTTCAGCAGGAACACCGCGCCGCAGTCCAGTGCGGACAGCAGGGCGGCCGCAGCGGCCAGCACCTCGCCGGTGCAGCGTTTTTTCATCAGGGTGCGCACAGCCTCCGCAAACACCTGCCAGCACAAAAGGGCCGTCAGCACCAGGCAGGCCAGCAGCGCCAGCGCCTGATTCTGCAGAGAATCCGACCACCAGGGGACGATGACACCGTAGCGCTCGGCAGCCTGTACCACGATGGGCGTCAGGGCCATGGCAAAGGCCGCGGGCACCAACCCCCGGCGGTTCTGATAGCGTTCCCGCCAAAGCTCCGCCGCGTCGGAGAGGAGTTCTTCCTCCTCGTCCAGAAGGTCTTCCTCCTCCGGTTCCTCTTCCTCCTCCGGCGTGGAATACAGCTGTTCCGTATCCTCCAGCTTTTTCCGGGAGAACAAACCTCTTCGGGGCTTGACCAGCGGCTCCTGCTGCTGTTCCTCCATGACGGCGCTGACCGTGCTCCCCACCACTTCTTCCAGCGTGACAGGGCGGGGAGACGGCGGCAGAGATTCCTCCGCAGGCTTCTCCTCGGGTTCGGGCAGGACCGCCGGTTTTTCTTCCGGCGCCTCCGGCTGGAATACCGGCTCCGGGCCGGGGGTGACCTCAGTCTCCACGTCCCGCAGGATGGCCTGCTTGCGGCCTCCGCCGAATTCCGCCAGAATATCCTCCAGAGAGAACTCGTCTCCGGTACCCACGCCGTCCAGCGGCTCGTATTCAGTTGTATGGGTATCTTTGGATGCCATGCCGGTTCTCTCCTGTGTAATGGATTACAGTCTCTGACGCACAGCCTCGTACAGCAGAATGGCTGCTGCGGCGGAGGCGTTCAGAGAATCCAGACTGCTCTTCATGGGAATGCTGACCAGGAAGTCGCAGTTCTCCTCCACCAGACGGGTCATACCGTCGCCCTCACTGCCGATGACGATGGCAGCTGCCCCCTTCAGATCGGCCTCGTACAGGGAGGTAGTTCCGCTGGCGGCAGTGCCGAACACCCACACACCCTGCTTCTTCAGATCCTTCAGCAGCGCGGCGATGTTGGGCACGCGGGCCACAGGCATATGGGCCACGGCGCCGGCGGAGGTCTTGGCCACCACGGCGGTCAGGCCGGCGCTGCGGCGCTTGGGAATGATGACGCCATGGGCGCCGGCGCAGCAGGCCGTACGGATGATGGCGCCCAGATTGTGGGGGTCGGAGATCTCGTCGCAAACCACCAGCAGGGGATTTTCGCCCTTGGCGGCAGCGGCCTCCAGCATGCTCTCCACACTGACATACTCGCGCATGGCAGCCAGTGCGATGACGCCCTGGTGGGCGTGGGTACGGCTCATGCCGTCCAGCTTCCGACGGTCGGCGTCCACCACCACGATACCGGCGGCGCGGGCCTTGGAGGCGATGTGGCCCAGGGTCTTGTCCGTCTCGCCCTTCATGATGTAGATCTTATCGATGTTGACGCCGGCCCGCAGGGCCTCGATGACCGCGTTGCGGCCCTCAATGACGCCATCCGCCTCGGCGGTCAGATTGTTTTTTCTCTGTTCGTCCATAGGTATCTCCCTTAAAGTGTAATGATTTCGACATTCGTCGGTAGTATATCATAGAAGCGGGGCACAATAAAGCTAAATTTACAGTTTCTTCATTAAAAAAGCCTCCCTTATCCTTGTGACTTTGCCCCCGGTGTGGTATACTTCGTTATAATTTTGATTACCCGTTTTCCCGAAAGGAGTTTCGATAGATGAGTCAAAACGACAACAAAAACCGACAGAACAACGGAAAGGGCGGCAGCAACTGGAAGGGCGTTGTGTCCCTGGTCTCCTGGGCGCTGCTGCTGACCGTGGTCATCAACGCCGGCATCAACTATTTCAACAGCGCCGGAAATCAGGCCTCCTCCGTCACCATCGAGCACAGTGAATTCGTGGACATGGTGACCCATGGCCAGGTGGAGTATGTGGAGTTCAGCAACACGGAGGACATCCTCATCATCACCCCCGCCGACGGCTATGTTTACACCGACGAATTCGGCGTGGAATACACCAAGGACGCAGAGTACACCAAGGACGAGTCCGGCTTTACCTTCACCGATCCCGCCGGCCAGCTGCAGACCGCGCACCTGAGTCTGTTCACCGTTCAGATCCGCTCCAACGACAGCGTGGTGGAGCTGCTGGATCAGTACGATGTGGAGTATAACCAGCCCTACCAGGCCCGGATGAATCCCCTTCTGGCCGGCTTCATTGAGCTGGTCCTGCCCTTCGTCATCATCATGGCCACCTTCTCCATCGCTATGCGCATCATGAACAAGCGCGGCATGGGCGGTATGGGCGGCATCGGCGGCGTGGGCAAGGCCAACGCCAAGGTCTATATGGAAAAGTCCACCGGCGTCACCTTCCGCGACGTGGCCGGTCAGGACGAGGCCAAGGAATCCCTGACGGAGATCATAGATTTCCTCCACAACCCGGGCAAATATACGGAGATCGGCGCAAAGCTGCCCAAGGGCGCCCTGCTGGTTGGCCCTCCGGGCACCGGCAAGACCCTGCTGGCCAAGGCTGTGGCCGGTGAGGCCGGCGTTCCCTTCTTCTCCATCTCCGGCTCCGACTTTGTGGAGATGTTCGTGGGCGTTGGCGCCAGCCGTGTCCGCGACCTGTTCAAGGAAGCCAGCAAGGTGGCCCCCTGCATCGTGTTCATCGACGAGATCGACACCATCGGCAAATCCCGTGACAACCGCATGGGCGGCAACGACGAGCGGGAACAGACCCTGAACCAGCTGCTGGCTGAGATGGACGGCTTCGACCCCACCAAGGGCGTCATCCTGCTGGCCGCCACCAACCGCCCCGAGGTGTTGGACCAGGCGCTGCTGCGCCCCGGCCGCTTTGACCGCCGCATCATCATTGACCGCCCCAACCTGGCAGGCAGACTGGCCACGCTGCAGGTCCACACCCGCAACATTAAGCTGGCGGAGGACGTGAACCTGAAGAAGGTGGCTCTGGCCACCGCCGGCTGCGTGGGCGCGGATCTTGCCAACCTGGTGAACGAGGCCGCCCTCCGCGCCGTCCGCAAGGGCCGCAAGCTGGTCACCCAGGAGGATCTGCTGGCCGCCTTCGAGCTGGTCATCGCCGGCACGGAGAAAAAGGGCAGCGTCCTCACCGAGTTTGAGAAGAAGCTGGTGGCGTACCACGAAGTCGGTCACGCCATGGTGGCTTACAAGCAGAAAAACAGCGAGCCTGTTCAGAAGATCACCATTGTCCCCCACACCCAGGGCAGCCTGGGCTACACCCTGCTGATGCCCGAGGAGGACAAGACGGAGCTGCGCACCCGCGACGAGCTGATGGCCCGGATCGCCGTCTCCATGGGCGGCCGCGCCGCTGAGGAAGTGGTGCTGAACACCATGACCAACGGCGCCTCTCAGGACATTCAGGACGCCACTTCCGTGGCCCGCAACATGGTCGCCATGTTCGGCATGAGCGACGAGTTCGGCATGATGGCGCTGGCCTCCCGCCGCAACATGTATCTGGACGGCGGCTACGGCATGGACTGTGCCCAGGACACCGCCGCCCGCATGGATCTGGCCGTGAAGGAGATCCTGGACAAGTGCTACGCCGACGCAGTGCAGATCCTGAAGGACAACCGGGAGGACATGGACAAGGTGGTCGCCTATCTGCTGGAGAAGGAGACCATCACCGGCGGCGAGATGGTGGCCATCATCGAGGGCCGCGATCCCGAGCTGGTGGAGAACCCCTACGCCTCCACCGACTCCCGCCCCAAGGACATCGAGGCTCCCGCCAAGAAGGTCCACATGATCTCCCAGAAGATCGAGGCGCCGGAAACTCCCGCCGAGTCCGAAACTCCCGCGGAGTCTCAGGAATCCGCTCCGGAATCCCCCGCCGAAGAGCCCAAAACCGACGCGTAAACCGAAAACGGCGCACCTCCCCGGTGCGCCGTTTTTTGAAGAGAAAGGAGCTTCCAATATGATTCGTCTTGCTACCGCCGCCGACCTGCCCGGCGTTGTCGCCGTGTACGACGCCATTCTGGACAACGAGATCGCCACCGGCATCAACTACACCAACTGGCAGAAGGGCAAATACCCCACCGCCGCCACCGCCCAGAGCATCCTGGACGCCGGCACCCTGTATGTGGGTGTTGACGAGGACGGCACCGTCTGGGGCAGCATGAACCTCAACGCCATCCAGCTGCCGGAGTATGTGAAGATCGACTGGTCCATTCCCGCCTCCGATGACCAGGTGGCCGTCATCCACACCCTGACCATCAATCCCGCCCGCAAAGGCCAGGGTCTGGCCCGTCAGATGGTCACCTTTGCCGAGGAGACCGCCCGCCAGCAGGGCAAAACCGTTATGCGCTTTGATACCTGGGAGGGCAACAAGCCCGCCAACCACCTGTATCCTGCCATGGGCTACCGCTACGCAGGCTCCACGGATTTCTTCTTCATGGGCTATACCCATTCCATCCTGAATCTGTACGAAAAGAAGCTGTAATACATCAAATGCCGGCACTTTGGTGCCGGCATTTTTACTCCCTGCTAACCGTCGGTTGACAAAAAGAAAGCCACCGGTTGGTGGAAAATCGGAGTACACTTCTGGTATACTGGAGGCAAATCAGTAATCCGCACGGAGGTATGACATGGGCATTGGTCAGCGCATCACGCAGAAGCGAAAGGAACTTGGTCTATCGCAGGAGGCCTTGGGCGAGCAGTTGGGTGTCTCCCGCCAGTCCATCTATAAATGGGAGTCTGACACTGCCCTGCCGGAGATCGAAAAGCTCATCACCCTCTCCCGCCTGTTCGGCGTCAGCGTTGGCTGGCTACTGGGCGTGGAGGAGGACGCCGTACCGCCGTCGGAGGCGTCCGGTGAACTGACGGAGACCCAGCTGAAAATGGTGGAGGAGATCACGGCGCGATATCTGGCCGCCCAGCCCAAACCCCGGCGACGGAGCAGCACGGCACTGGTCATCCTCGTCATCGTTCTTCTGGCTACGGTCGTCCGCCTGTTCAACCGGCTGGACGATCTGGACATACAGTACAGCAATCTGCAGAACTCCGTCAGCAGCGTCACCCACACGGTGGATGCCCAGATCAACAACATCACCGACCAGGTGGAGGAAATTTTAAAATCCCAGAACGCCCTGACCGCCGAATACGGCACGGAGCTGATCGCCCGGGACTTAACGCGCAGCACCGCCACCTTCACCGCCCGGGCCGTGCCCAAGACCTTTGCCGAAGGCATGCGCGCTGTCTTTCTGGCGGACAGCGGCGACGGCCCCGCCGAGTTTCCAGCAGAGCTCTTCCCCGGCCAAACCTTCACCGGAGAGCTGACCGTTCCTCTGACGGACGCCATCTCCCTCTCCGTGGTATTCATCAATCCCGACGGCACCCGTCAGACCCAGCTGCTGGACACGTACTCCTACCTGTATTCCGAAACATTGCCGGAAGTGGACGTCGATGGCTTCCATCTGATATTGGAGGAGGTTCCGGACGGAAGGCTGGAGCTGCACAATCGCTACATTACGATTCGCAAGGAGAATCCAATTGGAGACCATGCCGCACAGGCAACAGACGTCCAGGTTGGATTTTTCCGCAACCAAAAGCTGGTTTCCTGGGCAATCCCCTGCGAGAAACCAGAAAACTTCGACGCCCCTGCGGACCGGAGCTTCTATTTACTCCCTGACGTTACACTGGAAAATCTGACATCAGCGGACAAGCTATACATCGCCGCACTGGTAACAGACAACTATGGCCGACAGTTTATGGTCAGTGATATCCCCTACGTTGTGCAGTCTGAGACAAGCTATGACACCCCCTACATCACCTACCCCTCTGACGGGCGCTACGACTCCAGCCCCGCCAACTGGGAATTCTGAGCAAAAAAATACCTGCGCATTGCTGCGCAGGTATTTTTGCGTTCAGTCGAGCTCCAATTGTCCCGTATAGAGCTGATAGTATCTGCCGCTCTGGGCGATCAGGTCGTCGTGGTCGCCGCGCTCGATGATCTCGCCCTGCTCCAGGACCATGATGGCCTGAGAGTTGCGGACGGTGGACAGGCGGTGGGCGATGACAAACACCGTGCGGCCGGACATGAGGGCGTCCATGCCCCGCTCGATGATCTTCTCCGTGCGGGTGTCGATGGAGCTGGTGGCCTCGTCCAGGATCAGCACCGGCGGGTTGGCGCAGGCGGCGCGGGCGATGTTCAGCAGCTGCCGCTCGCCCTGGCTCAGGTTGCCGCCGTCGCCGGAGAGCTGCGTTTGGTAGCCGTTGGGCAGCTGGCGGATAAAGGCGTCGGCACCGGCCAGCTGGGCCGCGGCCTCCACCTCCTCGTCGGTGGCGTCCAGACGGCCGTAACGGATGTTGTCCGCCACGGTGCCGGTAAACAGGTGCGTATCCTGCAGCACCACGCCCAGAGAGCGGCGGAGGGAGTCCTTTTCGATCTCCCGGACGTCGATGCCGTCGTAGGTGATGGTGCCGCTTTGGATCTCATAAAAACGGTTGATGAGGTTGGTGATGGTGGTCTTGCCGGCGCCGGTGGAGCCGACGAAAGCGATCTTCTGACCCGGCTTTGCATACAGGGAAATGTCGTGCAGCACCGTCTTGCGCTCGTCGTAGCCGAACACTACATGGTCGAAGCGCACATCGCCCCGCAGGGGCACCAGCTCGCCCTCCGGCTTTTTCCATGCCCATGCGCCGGTGTCGAACTGTGCCTCGGTCAGATTGCCCTGACGATCCTCCGTGACGCGAACCAGCGTCACCTTACCCTCGTCGGTTTCGGGCTCCGTCTCCATGATCTCAAAGATCCGCTCGGCGCCGGCCACGGCGGAGAGGATGGTATTCATCTGCTGGGAGATCTGAGTGATGGGCTGGCTCACCTGCCGGGAATACTGCAGGAAGGCTGCCAGGCCGCCCAGATCGCCGCTGCGGATAGCCAGCAGGGCGCCGATGCAGCAGGTCAGGGCGTAGTTGACATAGCCCAGGTTGCCCATGGCGGGCATCATGGCGCCGGCATAGGTGTGGGCGTTGATGGCCGCGTCCCGATAGGCGGTATTACGGCTGTTGAAGCCCGCCTTGGCCTCCGGCTCGTGGTTGAAGACTTTGATGACCTTCTGGCCTTCGATCATCTCCTCGATATAGCCGTTCACCTCGCCCAGCGTCTTCTGCTGAGCGGCGAAGTAGCGGCGGCTGCGGCCGCCGATGGTCTTCACCACAAACAGCATCACACCCATCATACCAAAGGTGACCAGGGTCAACGCGGGGCTGAGCACCAGCATCATGAGGATGGTGCCGACAAAGTTCAGACTGCTGGAGACCAGATTGCCGAAGCTGTTGTTCAGGGCTTCGGACACGGTTTCGATATCGTTGGTAAAGCGGCTCATCAGCTCGCCGTGGGTGTGGGTGTCAAAGAATTTCAGGGGCAGCTCCTGCATCTTGTCGAACAGGTCGGCACGGATTTTTGCCACAGTGTTCTGGGACACATGGACCATGATGCGGGCGTAGCCAAAGGAGCAGAGGGCGCCGGTAGCGTACACGGCCGCCATGACGCACAGCATGCGGGCAAGGCCGGGGAAGTCGCCGGGTACGATATAGTCGTTGATCAGGGGTTTGAGCAGGTAGGAACCGCCCACGGTACAGGCAGAGCTGAGCACCAGCAGGATAACCACCAGACACAGATGCACTCTATAGCGTCCCAGATAGCCAAACAGCTTCCGGATCGTGGTTTTCAGATCTTTGGGCTTCTGGAAGCCGCCTCTGGGACCGGGACCGCCGCGGGGGCCGCGGGGGCCGGGATGTCTCTGTTCAGCCATCGATGCTCACTCCTTCCTGCTGGGATTCATAGACCTCGCGGTAAATAGCGCAGCTGTCCATCAGTTGGGCATGAGTACCCTGCGCCACCACTCTGCCACCGTCCATCACCAGGATCAGGTCCGCGTCCATGACGGAGGTCACGCGCTGGGCGATGATGATCTTGGTGGTGTCTTTCAGCTCGTTGGCGAAGGCCTCCCGGATCTTGGCGTCCGTGGCGGTATCCACGGCGCTGGTGGAGTCATCCAGGATCAGCACTTTAGGCTGCTTCAAAATGGCGCGGGCGATGCACAGGCGCTGCTTCTGGCCGCCGGAGACATTGACGCCGCCCTGGCCCAGACCGGTGTCCAGACCGTCCGGCATGCGCTCCAGGAATTCATCGGCGCAGGCGGCACGGCAAGCGCTCCACAACTGCTCCTCCGTGGCGTTGGGATCGCCCCACTTCAGGTTCTCCCGGATGGAGCCGGAGAACAGGGTGTTCTTCTGCAGCACCATGGACACAGCGTCCCGCAGATGCTCGGTGGTATAGTCCGTCACCGGACGGCCGCCCACCTTCACGGTGCCCTGCTGGGCCTCATACAGGCGGGGGATTAGGGACACCAGACTGGTCTTGCCGCTGCCGGTGCCGCCCAGAATGCCCACAGTCTGACCGGAGGCAATTTTGATGTTCACATCCTGCAGGATCCAGGCGGGATTTTCCTGCCGGTACTTGAAGGACACGTTCTCGAATTCGATGGAGCCGTCTTTCACCTCGGCGCCCTCTTCGGCCAATTCGTTGCCGATGGCGGGCACCTCGTCCAGCACCTCGATGACGCGCTTGGCACAGGCGATGGAGCGGGTCAGCATCATGAAGATCATGGACACCATCATCAGCGACATCATGATCTGCATGATATAGGTGAAGTACGTCATCAGCTTGCCGGTATCCATGGTGCCGGCGTGGACCATGTGGCCGCCGAACCACATGACAGCGATCATGGTGGCATAGACAATCAGCATCATCATGGGCATGTTGATGACCACAGTGCCGAAGGCCTTCTGGGAGGTCTTTTTCAGATCCTCGTTCCGCACCGCAAACTTCTGCTCCTCATACTCCTCCCGGACAAAGGACTTCACCACCCGGATGCCGGTCAGGTTTTCCTGCACCACCAGATTCAGTCCGTCGGTCTTCTCCTGCAGGGAGCGGAACACCGGGCCCACCTTCACCAGAATCAGCGAAATCAGCACCGCCAGCAGGGGAATGGACACCGCAAACACGGCAGACAGCTGCAGACTGATCCGCAAAGACAACACCAGCGCGGAAACCAGCATCACCGGCGAGCGGACCATGATCCGCATGGCCATGGTGAGGGTCATCTGCAGGTTGTTCACGTCGTTGGTCAGACGGGTGACCAGAGACGCCGTGGAAAACTTCTCGATGTTGGAAAAGGCAAATTCCTGAATGTGTTCATACTCCGCCCGGCGGATATTCGCACCGAAACCCTGACCGGCTCTCGCGGAGATGGCCGCAGCACCCACGCCGAACACCAGGGAGATGACCGCCATGAACACCATCAAAAGGCCCTTTTTCATGATATAGTTCACGTCACCCGTGGCAATGCCGACATCCACGATATCGCTCATCACCAGCGGGATCAGCAGCTCAAACACCGCTTCACAGGCACTGCACAAGATGCCCGCCGCAATGTAAAACCGGTATGGCCGCGCATAAGGCCACAGCTTTCTCAGCATGTCTGTTCCTCCTCTAGATTTTCAATGATCCGGTTCAGCAGCCGGCGGAACGTCTCCTCCTCTTCCGGGCTCAATCCCCGAACCAGCAGACTTTCCACCGTCTGAAACTCCTCTTTTGTGTGGCCGCACTGAATGACGCCCTTTTCCGTGATGGAAATCATTCGGCGGCGGGCATCCGCTTCGCTGATACTGCGCTCCACCAGCCCCTTATCCGCCATCCGGTCCAGAATGCCGTTTGCAGTGGAGGGTTTTACCCGCAGGTGCTCCACGACCTCGCACTGCGGGGCGGCTTTTCCAAGATGATACAAATACATTAATACGCGGTTCTGCGCCGCGGTGATCTCATACTGTGCCATTCGGTTATCCATACAGGTCCGGGCCATGTGGGCCGCCCGCGAAAGCATTGGGCCCAACGCATTGGAGAAGTTCATCTCATCCGCTCCTTTCGTTAGTTTCCTAATATTTAGCAAGCTAACTATATCACTGTGTCGTCTTTGCGTCAATGTCCGATTTCGGAATATTTTTTGAACGATTTGTGAACAAATCTTCAAAATTTTTCTTTCATGTAAACAAATTGTGAAGGTTGTCCCCAGGCCGTTGACTTTCTTTCGGACGGGCGCTATGATGAATTCAACAAGCAGGAACCGCTTGTGAACCCATACATTTTCCCTCTCCTTTCTCTATATCATACGGCAAGTCGGGCAGTCAGATGGCTGCCCGACTTGCTGTTTCTATTGTCAAATCCCGCGAAATCCTGTAGGATGAATCTATCCCCGGACATCCATCCAGAGGAGCGTATTTTATGCGACTGACAGTTCCCGCGTCCCAACTGCTGCGCCGCACCGTTATGGCCGCTGTGGGACAGCTGATTTTTTCCTTCGGCAATTTTCTGACGGTGAAAGCCAACATCGGCCAGGCCCCCTGGAACGCCTTCCAGCTGGGGCTGGGCAACGCGCTGTCCATGACCTATGGCCAGGCCACCATCCTCGTGGCCTTTACCGTGGTGGTCATTGACCTGCTGCTGCGGGAATCCATCGGATTGGGCACGCTGATGAGCGCGCTGATGGTGGGCGGTTTTTATGATTTTTTCGATGGGCTGGGTCTGTTTCCCGTCATTGAAAACTTCTGGCTGGGCCTTGTTGTCATGCTGCTGGGCATGGCAGTCATGGCCTGGGCCCAGAGCATCCAGATGTCCGCCTGTCTCGGCTGCGGTCCCCGGGACGCCATGATGGTGGGCATCGGCAAGCGGCTGCGGCGCATCCCCATCGGCCTTGTGTCCATCCTGCTGACCGGCACGGTCTGCTCCCTTGGCTGGCTCATGGGCGGCAGCGTGGGCTTCGGCACGGTACTGTTCCTGCTGTGCAACGGTGCCGTGATGCAGCTGGTGTTTCATCTCATCCGCTTTGAGCCCCGGGATCTCGTTCATCTGGGTCTGCATGAAATGGTGACATTCGACAAATAAGCAAAAAAAGTTCCCGACAAGTTGTCGGGAACTTTTTTGCTTGTTCAATTGACCGGATGGCTCTTCAGGTAGGCGACCCACTCTTTACTGCCGGCGATATTCAGATGCACACCGTCGCTGGTCAGCTCCGGCCGCAGGCAGCCGGTCTCATCGACCACAGCCTCCGCCACGTTCAGGTAGGGGCACTTTTTCTCCTGCGCCAGCTCCTCCAGAAGTGTATTGTAAGTAACGATGCGGCCGTTGTTCACATAGGTTTTCTTAGCGTCCTGCTTGGCGCTGACCGGCAGAATGGACTGGATGACCACCTCAGCGTCCGGCAGCTCCTCGCGGATGCGGTCCACCAGCAGGCTGAACTGCTCCCGGAACTTCTCCGCCAGAGGCCAACCCAGCTCGTTGACGCCCAGCATCACATAGACCTTCTTGCATTCCTGCCCCGCCAGAGCCTCCACCATCGGCACCTTTTTACCGTTCTCCAGTTCCTGGGTGGCCTTGCTGAACACGGATTCCACCGTGGCGCCCACCGCGTGGAAATAGGTGCCCTCGGTCAGACCGCCGTACAGCTGCAGGCCATGGGTGCGGGAATCACCCAAAAACAGTACGTCCGCGAAATAATCATCCTCCACCGGGGTCTCAGCCTCCGGCACCAGCATGATCTCCGGCTCTTCCTCCGGCAGTTCGATGGGCTCTTCCATCACCGGCTCCAGCACCCGGATCAGCTGCTCCTCCACCGGTGCGTCGACCGGTGTTTTTGCCACCACCAGCGGCGCAGCCGCCGCGGGCGGTTCGCCGGAAATCAGGGCCACCACACAGCACAGCATCACCAGACAGGCAAACCGCTTCCCTTGTTTCCTTGCTCCGCCGGGCGTTTTCTTCTCCATGCTGCACCCTCCTTCCGACAAGTTTCCTTATCTTTATTAGACGGCATTTTGCGAAAAAAGTCGAGACAAAAAAGCAAAAAAATGGTATCAAATTTTTACAAAATTTTTCCGTCACAACTGTGCAAAAAACATGAGCGGACGGCTCGTCCGCTCATGCGCTCTTATGTCGTTACGCCTGCAAGCTGTCCGGATAGACGCTCCGCTTGTGGAGCGCGTCCAGCGCCGCGCCCACGATGGCCCGATCCTGGTGATAGGTCATGCCGAACCAGCGGTCTGCCGAGTGCAGCACCCGGACAGAAAGCCTGTCCTCGCTCATCAGATGGTCCACCATCACCGGCAGCAGACACTCTGCTGTCAGGCTGTCGCCGGCAGTCTCCCGCAGGAACCGCTCAAAATACCGCTCCATTTCGCCAAAAACGCTGGGCATAAAGCCCCAGAAGTTCATGGACACAACGCCCTTCGGATCCAGCTCCCGCTTTTCCACCTGATCCCACACGGAACCATCCGCAAACAGCTGGATCTTCATGGTCTCCTTGACCGAGCGCAGCCAGCCGTCCTCCACGGTGCAAACGCCCCGGGTAACGGTTCCGTTGAGGCTGGCGGTGTTCTGCAGCAGGTACCCTACCATAGCCGCCTCTCCCTGTTCGGGAAGCTCCATCAGCGTTTTGTACATCGTCCGGTAGGCATCCACGCCATAATAGTCGTCGGCGTTGATGACGGCAAAGGGGCCATCCACCGCCTCCTTTGCGCACAGCAGGGCATGGACCGTGCCGAAGGGCTTCGTCCGCTCCGGCGGGATGGTGTAAAAACCAGGGATGGAGGAATAATCCTGGAAGGCATACACCACTTCCAGCGGCTCGCCCTTCAGGGTCTTTTTTTCTTTCAGGTAGTCGCCGCACAGGCGGTCTACCAGCTGTTCCAGCTCCGGCTTGATGATAAATACCACCCGTTCAAAGCCTGCCCGGATGGCGTCATACACGGAGTACTCCATCAGGATCTCGTTGTGGGGGCCGATGCCGTCCACCTGTTTGTCGCCGCCGTAGCGGGAACCGATGCCCGCTGCCATAATGACCAGAGAAGCCTTTATCGCAACCTCCCCCTTCCTTTTCATGCGGCACATGTTCTTTCTTATGTCTACCATACTATCATTTTTACATTTTTCCAACCGCTCTTGACTTTTTTTGCGATTTGTATATAATTCGAGAACGATAATCATTTTCAAATTGGAGACAACTATGGCTTATACCACCAAACAGAGTCAGGCCGTTCTGCGCTGTTTCGAGCAGCGCCGGGAGGAATCCCTCACCGCCGCAGAGCTTGCCGCGGAGCTGCGCCGCAGCGGCAGCAGCGTAGGTCTGGCCACTATTTACCGCCATCTGGACAAATTGGCCGCCAGCGGCCAGCTGCACAAGGTCAACACCGCCGAAGGCGCCTTTTACCACCTGTGCGCTCACACGGAAGACAACCACCGGGACTGCTTTCTCTTAAAGTGCAGCCGCTGCGGCCGCATCCGCCATCTGGACTGCACCCACCTCCATGACTTTTACCAGCATCTGGAGCAGGAGCACCACTTCCGCATCGATCCCCGTCAGACGCTGTTTGCCGGCGTGTGCGACCTTTGCAACGGAGAGGAGGCCACCCATGGAACGACCTGAACTGCTGGCCTGCCGGGACGTGTCTCTGGGCTATGAGGGCCAGAGCGTGCTGACCCATCTGGATCTGTCCATCCGGGAGGGGGACTATCTGTGCATCGTGGGCGACAACGGCTCCGGTAAGTCCACCCTGCTGCGGGGTCTTTTGGGTCTGCTGCCGCCCCAGAGCGGTGAGATCTGGCGCTCCGCGGAGCTGAAGCGGGGCAATCTGGGCTATCTGCCCCAGCAGACCCGGGCCCAGCGGGACTTCCCCGCCACCGTGTATGAGGTGGTGCTGTCCGGCTGTCTCAACAAAAAGGGCATGCATTTCTTCTACTCCCCTGCCCAAAAGTCCGAAGCGCTGATGAATATGGGCAAGCTGGGCGTGCTGGAGCTGAAGGACCAGTGCTACCGGGATCTCTCCGGCGGCCAGCAGCAGCGTGTTCTGCTGGCCCGGGCCCTGTGCGCCGCCCACAAGCTGCTCATTCTCGATGAGCCCATCACCGGCCTGGATCCCGCCGCCGCCCAGGACCTCTACAAGATCCTGTCCTACCTGAACAAGAAAGAGGGCATGGCCATCGTCATGGTGACCCACGACCTGAAAGCCGCCCTGCAGAGCGCCCAGCGGGTGCTGCACATCGGCCGCCGTGGCGTGTTCCTGGGCAGTGCCGGAGAATATCTGGCCTCTCCCATGGGCAAGCGTTTCAGAGAGGAGGGCTGATATGGACTTTATTCAGATGTTTTCCTATCCCTTCATGCAGCGCGCACTGATCGCCGGCGTGCTGGTGAGCCTGTGCGCCGCGCTGCTGGGCGTATCCCTGGTGCTCAAGCGCTATTCCATGATCGGCGACGGTCTCTCTCATGTGTCCTTCGGCGCGCTGGCCATCGCCGTGGCGCTGGACTTTACACCCCTGTATTTCTCCATCCCCGTGGTGATTCTGGCCGCCTTCTTCCTGCTGCGGATGGCCAACCATCCCCGCTGGAACTCCGACGCCGCCATTGCCGTCATGAGCGCTTCCGCGCTGGCCATCGGCATCATCGTCATCTCCCGCACCACCGGCATGACCACCGATGTGGACAACTATATGTTCGGCAGCGTGCTGGCCATGACAAAGGAGGACGTAACGCTGTCCGTCATTCTGTGCGCGGCGGTTCTGGTGCTGTTTATCCTGTTCTATCACAAGCTGTTCGCCGTCACCTTTGACGAGAGCTTCTCCCGGGCCACCGGACTGAATGTGGACTGGTACAACACCCTGCTGGCCATTCTGACTGCCCTGACCATCGTGCTGGGCATGCGGATGATGGGCGCCATGCTCATCTCCTCTCTGGTCATCTTCCCGGCCCTGACGGCCATGCGCCTGTTCAAGAGCTTCCGGGGCGTCGTCATCTGCTCCGCTGTCACCTCCGTCAGCTGCTTCTGCGCCGGCCTCACCGCCTCCTTCGTGCTGTCCACCCCTGTGGGCGCCTCCGTGGTGGTGGCCAATCTGGCGCTGTTCCTGCTCTCCTGCGTGGCTGCGGCCCTCCGTCATCGCTGATTTACCGGCTGGATATGCGAAATTCCGCATATCCAGCCACTTTTTTGTGCAAAATAGACCCTGAAAACAGCAAGGAAAGGCTTGAACTTTTCTTTTAGTTATGGTATGGTGTGTATGTAAGAAGAAGGATTTGCGGAGTGGGCCAACAGCCCGCTCTTTTTGTTGGCCTTTTTGGGCCTGTCAAAATTTGAAAATTTTGTCAAATGGAGGAGTTCCCTCAATGAAAAAGATCACCGAACTGACCGCAGAACTGGCCGCTCCCGCCATTGCCGAGCAGGGCTGCACCCTGTGGGACGTGGAGTATGTGAAAGAGGCCGGCACCTGGTATCTGCGCATCCTGCTGGACAAGGAGGGCGGCGTGGATATTCTGGACTGCGAGGCCATCTCCCGCAAGGTCAGCGACCTGCTGGACGAGGCCGACCCCATCGACGGCAGCTACACCCTGGAAGTCGGCTCCGCCGGCGCTGAGCGCGTTTTGAAGCGCCCCGGCGACTATGAGCGCTTCGTGGGCAGCCCCGTGCTGGTGAAGCTGTACCGCGCCCAGGAGGGCCGCAAGGAATTTGCCGGCCACCTGAAGGCCTATGACGCCGAGACCGGCGACCTGACCATCACCGTTGGCAAGGAGGAGCTGACCTTCGTGAAGAAGGATGTGGCTCTGTGCCGCCTGCGGGTGGAATTTTAATTCGTTCACGCATCGTTTGAAAAAGACGTATCAAGAATAAAGGAGAAATCACCAATGAGAGGCAAAAAGCAGAAAGAACCCGTAGGTTTCAATCCCTCCGAGATCTTCGCCGCTCTGGCCATGCTGGAGAAAGAGCGCGGCATCCCCCAGTCCTTCATGATGGATAAGATCATCCAGGCTCTGACCACCGCCTACAAGCGCGACCACACCGACGTGGAGAACGTCATCGTGGACGTGGACGAGGAGCATCAGACTCTGAAGATGTTCGTCCAGAAGAACGTTGTGGACGAGGAGGACTATGTGGACCCCGCCAACGAAATGCCCGTTGAGGAGGCCAAGAAGATCTCCGCCCGCTATGAGATCGGCGACATCATCAACATCCCTGTGGACACCGTGGAGTTCGGCCGCATCGCTGCCGGCAACGGCAAGCAGGTCATCATCCAGGGTCTGCGCGAGGCCGAGCGCGGCATGGTGTATGACGAGTTCAACTCCAAGCAGCATGAGATCCTCACCGGTGTGGTCACCCGTATCGACCAGCGCAACGGCAACGTCAGCCTGCGCATCGGCACCGGCAGCGAGTCCACTGAGGCTCTGCTGATGAGCGGCGAGCAGGTCCCCGGCGAGGAACTGACCGAGGGCATGCATGTGAAGGTGTACGTGGTGGAAGTCCGCCGCTCCACCCGCGGTCCCCAGGTCCTGATCTCCCGTACCCACCCCGGTCTGGTAAAGCGTCTGTTCGAGCTGGAAGTGCCTGAGATCTACGACGGCACCGTGGAGGTCCGCTCCATCGCCCGCGAGGCCGGCAGCCGCACCAAGATGGCCGTCTGGTCCAACGACGAGAACGTGGATCCCATCGGCGCCTGCGTCGGCCCCAAGGGCCAGCGTGTCGGCAACATCGTCGACGAGCTGCGGGGCGAGAAGATCGACATCATCAAGTACAGCGAGGACCCCGCCGCCTTTATCGCCGCCGCTCTGGCTCCCGCCGACGTGGTGGATGTATGGATGGCTGACGAGGGCAAGGCCTGCCGCGTGCTGGTTCCCGATGACCAGCTGTCCCTGGCCATCGGCAAGGAGGGCCAGAACGCCCGTCTGGCCGCCCGTCTGACCGGCTACAAGATCGACATCAAGCCCCAGAGCTATCAGGGCTCCGACGAGGATCTGGCCGAGATGGCAGCAGAGGCCGAGGCCTGATTTGACAGGAAAGGCGGTCTGACAGATGCCCAAAGTCAAAAAGATCCCCCAGCGGCAGTGTGTGGGCTGCCGTGAAATGAAAGATAAGAAGTCCCTGCTCCGCGTGGTCAAATCCCCGGAGGGTCAGGTCTCTCTGGACTTCGGCGGCAAGAAGCCCGGCCGCGGCGCCTATGTGTGTCACGACGTGGAATGTCTCAAGCGCGCCCGCAAGTCCCGCGCTCTGGAGCGCGCCTTCGAGACCGCCATCCCCGCTGAGGTGTACGACGCCATGGAACAGGAACTGGGAGGTGCCAATGGATAAGCGCAGCAATATCCTCTCCTTCCTGGGCCTGTGCCTGCGGGGCGGTAACCTGACCGTAGGCGAGGAGCCCGTGGAGGCCGTGGCCCGCGCCCGGGACGCCCGTGTGCTGCTGCTGGCCTCCGACGCCGCAGACAACACCCGCCGCCGCTGCGCCCACTTCGCTGAGATGGGCCAGTGCCTGTGGCTCCGGGTCCCCTTCACCAAGGCGGAGCTGGGCCGCGCCGTCGGCCGCAGCGCCGCAGCCATCGTGGCCATCACCGACATCGGCCTTGCCAACGCGGTGGTCCACCGTCTGGCCGAGCTGGATCCCGTTCACTACGATGAGGCAGCCGCCAAGCTGGATCTGAAGGCCCAGCGTGCCGCCGAGCGCCGCGCCGAGCAGAAGGCCCACGAGAAAAACATCCGCACCGGCAAAGTGAAAAAGAAGGAATCTCCCGGGCAGGAGGCCCCCAAGCCGGAAGCCAAACAGCAGTCCGCCGAGAAAAAGCCGGCGGAGAAAACATATACTCCCAGAAAGGGCGCCAGCCGCCCCTCCCGGGACAACCGCCAAAAGCCCCGGGCGAAGACGAACCCTTACGCCCACAGCCGCCCTGTGAAAAAGGGCAAGGGCTCTTTCCGGAAGAAGGAAAGCTGATCTCTGCCCTTGCGGCAGTCACTTGTAAAAAATTTTCCCCAGTCTTACAACTGGTAATTCGAGGTGTTTTTATTGGAAAAATACAGAGTGCATGAGGTGGCCAAGGATTTCGGTCTGCCCACCAAAACCGTCACGGAGATCCTGACCAAGTACGTGGCCGCTCCCAAGAACCACATGCAGGTTCTGACCGACCACGAGCTGTCTGTGATCTTTGACTATCTGACCCAGCACAACCAGGTCTCCGGCATTCAGGCCATCTACGCCGATGTCCAGCCCAAGGAGGCCCCCAAGGCTGCTCCCGCTCCCCAGCAGAGCAAGCCCCAGCAGGCTGCTCCCCAGCAGGGCGGCCAGCGTCCCCAGCAGGGCAACCGCCCCCAGCAGGGCGGCCAGCGTCCTCAGCAGCAGGGTAACCGTCCTCAGCAGGGCGGCCAGCGCCCCCAGCAGGGTGGTCAGCGTCCCCAGCAGGCCGCTCCCCAGCAGCAGGCTCAGCCTGTTGTCCAGCAGCCCGTCAGCCGTGTGCCCCAGAAGAAGATCGTCGATACCCGCAAGGGCGGCGATGTGAACCTGGCCAAGTACGACGAGCGTCTGGAGGATCTGGGCGGCGAGCGCGGCGAGCGCATGCAGAAGCAGGGCGGCAAGGAAAAGTTCCGCAACAACCAGCGCAAGGGCAACATGACCTTCTCCAACAAGCGCAAGCAGGATGAGGCCGAGCGTATGCGCAAGCTGCAGCTGGAGATCGCCAAGAAGGCTCCCGTCAAGGTTCAGATCCCTGACGAGATCTCTGTGGGCGAGCTGGCCAGCCGCATGAAGAAGACCGGCGCCGAGGTGGTCAAGTGCCTGATGAAGAACGGCATCATGGCCTCCCTGAGCCAGCTGATCGACTTCGACACCGCAGCCATCATCGCCGAGGAGCTGGGCTGCAAGGTGGAGAAGGAAGTGGTCGTCACCATTGAGGAGAAGCTGATCGACGTTCACGAGGACCGCGAGGAGGATCTGCTGCCCCGCGCTCCCGTCGTTGTGGTCATGGGCCACGTCGACCACGGCAAGACCTCTCTGCTGGATACCATCCGCAACGCCTCCGTGGCCTCCGGCGAGGCCGGCGGCATCACCCAGCACATCGGCGCCTATCAGGCACAGGTGGACGGCAAGCCCATCACCTTCCTGGATACCCCGGGCCATGAGGCATTCACCTCCATGCGTGCCCGCGGCGCCATGGTCACCGACATTGCCATTCTGATGGTCGCCGCCGACGACGGCATCATGCCCCAGACCATCGAGTCCATCAACCACGCCAAGGCCGCCGATATCCCCATCATCGTGGCCGTCAACAAGATCGACAAGGAAAACGCCAACCCCGACCGCATCATGCAGCAGCTGACCGAGCACGGCCTGGTGCCTGAGGAGTGGGGCGGCGAGACCATCGTCTGCAAGATCTCCGCCAAGAAGAACATCGGCATCGATAACCTGCTGGAGAACCTGGTCCTGCTGGCCGAGATGGAAGAGCTGAAGGCCAACCCCAACCGCGCCGCACAGGGCACCGTCATCGAGTCCCGTCTGGACAAGGGCCGCGGCCCCGTGGCCACTCTGCTGGTGCAGAACGGCACCCTGAAGCAGGGCGACATCATCATCGCCGGCACCGCTGTCGGCCGTGTCCGTACCATGATGGACTACAAGGGCTCCCGCCTGGCCGAGGCCGGCCCCTCTGTCCCCGTGGAGATCGCAGGTCTCAGCGAAGCTCCCGTGGGCGGCAGCCCCTTCTTCGCCGTCGCCGACGAGCGCATGGCCCGCGAGCTGGTTGAGCAGCGCAAGGCCGAGGAGAAGGCCAAGGCTCTGGCTCCCACCCAGAAGGTGTCTCTGGAGAACCTGTTCGATCAGATTCAGGCTGGTTCCCGCAAGGAGCTGGCGCTGATCGTCAAGGCCGACGTCCAGGGCTCCGTGGAGGCTGTGAAGGCCTCTCTGGAGAAGCTCAGCAACGAAGAGGTCAACGTCCGTGTCATCCACGGCGGCGTGGGCGCCATCAACGAGTCCGACGTCATGCTGGCCACTTCCTCCAACGCCATCATCGTTGGCTTCAACGTCCGCCCCGACGCCGCTGCCCGCGACAGCGCCACCCGTCAGAACGTGGATATGCGGATGTACCGCGTCATCTACGACGCCATCGACGAGATCGAGGCCGCTATGAAGGGCATGCTGGCTCCCAAGTTCCGCGAGGTGGTTCTGGGCCACGCCGAGGTCCGCCAGACCTACAAGGTCTCCTCCGTCGGCACCGTCGCCGGCTGCTACGTCACCGACGGTAAGATCGTCCGCGCCTGCTCCATCCGCCTGGTGCGTGACGGCATCGTCATCCACGAGG
Source organism: Oscillibacter sp. (assembly GCA_017482345.1). GTDB lineage: Bacteria > Bacillota > Clostridia > Oscillospirales > Oscillospiraceae > Oscillibacter. The sequence continues at coordinate 23,151 of JAFUNB010000013.1, read as the reverse complement.
GTACTCTGGCCTCCCTGCAGCGCTTCAAGGACGCTGCCAAGGAAGTTGCCAGCGGCTACGAGTGCGGCATGACCATCGAGAAGTTCAACGACATCAAGGAAGGCGACATCATCGAGGGCTTCACCATGGAGGAAATTCCTCGCTAAAGTCTCCGGATTCCGCAAATACTGAAAGGGGCGGCGACCCGTCGCCGCCCCTTTTTTCTCAACTCTCAGAAAGGAGAATCGACACATGGCAAGCAACCGCATTGACCGCATCAATGAAGAGATCCAGCGGGAGCTCAGCGCGCTGATCCGCCGTCTGAAGGACCCCCGCGTCTCTCAGGCCGGCATGGTCTCCATCATCCGTGTGGACACCACCGGCGATCTGCGCTATTCCCGCATCTATGTCAGCGCCCTGAACAAGTCCATGGAAAAGGACGTGCTGAAGGGTCTGAAATCCGCCTCCGGCTTCCTGCGCCGTGAGCTGGGCCACTCCCTGCAGCTGCGCTATACCCCGGAGCTGCAGTTCATCGCCGACGACTCCATCCAGCAGGGCGCCCACATTCTGGAGGTCCTGCGTCAGGTGGAGCGTGCCGACGAGGCCCGCGGCCCCATGTTTGAAACGAAAGAGGAGGAATGAGTTTGCTGACCGTTCAGGAAACCGCCGCTCTGCTGAAAACTTTTGACAACGTTTTGATTCTGACCCATGTACGCCCTGACGGCGACACCGTGGGCTGCGCCGCCGCTCTGTGCGCCGCTCTGCGGGCGCTGGGCAAGACGGCATATCTGCTGTCCAACCCCGGTCTGACTGACAGCACCGCCCCCTACTTCCGCCCCTATGAGGCACCGGCGGATTTTCTGCCGGACAAGGTGGTATCCACCGACATCGCCACCCTGGGTCTACTGCCGGACAACGCCAAACTCTATGCCGACCGCATTGATCTGGCCATCGACCATCATCCGTCCTTTGAGCGCTTCGGCCGTGAGAACATCGTCCGGAGCGAGGCGGCCGCCTGCGGCGAGCTGATGTACAGCATCGTCTCTGAGCTAGGCCCCATCACAGCGGAGATCGCCCTGCCCCTGTATGTGGCCGTGTCCACTGACACCGGCGGCTTCATCTACGCCAACACCACCGCCAGCACCCACGCCGTCGCTGCCGCACTGATGAACACCGGCATCGACTACCAGACCGTCAACAAGGTGTTTTTCCGCACCAAGAGCCGCAAGCGCATGCAGCTGGAGGGCGCCATGCTCAGCTCCGCTGAGTTTTATGATTGCGACCGTGTGGCCGTGCTGTCCGTACCCATGGCGCTGATGGAGCGCTTTGCCGCCACGGAGAGCGACGCGGAGGACCTGTCCTCCCTGGGTCCCCAGATCGAGGGCGTGGACTGCGCCATTACCATGCGGGAGCTGCGCCCAGACGTCTGGAAGATGTCTGTCCGCACCGGCAGCCGCATCAACGCCACCGAAGTGTGCCGCATCCTGGGCGGCGGCGGCCACGCCGCGGCTGCCGGCTGCACGGTGGAAGCTCCCTGGCTCGAGGCCAAGCACCGAATTCTGGATGCTGTGGCGCAGATCGCACCCGATTTTACCTGATCCCTCTCATGAGGTGAACTATGCCTAACGGAATCATTATTATTGATAAGCCCAGCGACTGGACTTCCATGGACGTGTGCGCCAAGATCCGCGGCATCCTGCGGGAAAAGCGGGTGGGCCACGGCGGCACGCTGGATCCCATGGCCACCGGCGTTCTGCCGGTGTTTGTGGGACAGGCCACCCGGGCCGTGGAATTTTCCGAGAACAGCCGCAAGGAATATGTGGCCGGTCTCCGTCTGGGTCTTGTGACCAACACCCAGGATACCTCCGGCGAAACGCTGGAGACCCATCCTGTAACCGTCGGCTGCGAAGCGGTGGCGCAGGCTATGGAGGCCTTTATGGGCGATATCCAGCAGATCCCGCCCATGTTTTCCGCCATTAAGATCAACGGCCAGAAGCTCTATGATCTGGCCCGCAAGGGTCAGGAGGTGGAGCGCAAGCCCCGCAGCATCGCCATCTATGAGCTGGAGCTGCTGGAGCAGGTGAACGAGACGGACTATCTCATCCGCTGCGTCTGCTCCAAGGGCACCTATATCCGCACCCTGTGCCACGACATCGGTCAGGTTCTGGGCTGCGGCGGCACCATGTATTCCCTCCGCCGCACCATGGCCGCCGGCTACACACTGGCCCAGGCCGTGACGCTGGAGGACGTGCAAAGCCGCGGTGAGGAGCTGCTGCTGCCCGCGGACAGCATCTTCTCTCAGCACCCCGCCCTGCAGCTGAAGTCCGCCAAGCAGGAAAAGCGGGTGCGCAACGGCAACACCTTTACTGATGAGTCCGTCCCCGACGGGACGTACCGCGTTTACGGACAGGACGGCACCTTCCTCTGCCTCTCCCAGGCAAAGGACGGCACCCTGACGTCCATCAAAAATTTCTTCGGAGCGTAACACAATGGCTATCAAAGAACGAGTGATCGCATTAGGCTTTTTCGACGGCGTCCATCTGGGCCACGCGGCCCTGCTGCGGCGCACGGCGGAGGAAGCCCGTCTCCGGGGCGTGACCCCGGCGGTGTTCACGTTCGCCCAGCCTCCCAAGGAGGTCGTCACCGGCATCCCCTGCCCCCTCATCAACTCCGCAGACGACCGCCGGGAACTGGTGCGCCGCCTGTACGGCATCCAGGACGTGATCATGGTCCCCTTTGACCGGGAGATGATGACCACCTCCTGGGAGGATTTCGTCACCGAGATCCTGGTAGGCCGGTATCACGCCGTCCATCTGGTGGCCGGCCACGACCACCACTTCGGCCACAAGAACCAGGGCAGCCCGGAACTGCTGATGGCCAAGTGCGCCGAGCTGGGTCTCGGCTGCGACATCATCCCCAAAGTGGAGGTGGCGGGTATCACCGTCAGCTCCACCTACATCCGCCGTCTGGTGGAGCTGGGCCAGATCGACCGGGCCAACCGCTTCCTGGGCCACCCTCACACCCTGACCGGTGCTGTGGCCCACGGCCGGGGCATCGGCTCCTCCCGTCTGTACCCCACCGCCAACATCCAGCTGCCGCCCAACGTGCTGATCCCCAGCCATGGTGTGTATGTCACCCGGGCCTGGCTGCCGGATGGCAGCAGCTATGCCGCCGTCACCAACGTGGGCACCCGTCCCACCGTCAACAACGGTACGGATGTGACTGTGGAGGCATGTCTGCTGGACTTTGAGGGCGACCTGTACGGCAAGACGATCCGTCTGGAGTTCTGCCAGCACCTGCGTCAGGAGGTGCGCTTCGACTCCATGGATGCCCTGAAGGCGCAGATCGCCGCCGATGTGGAAGCCACCCGGGTCTATTTCCGGAACAACTGAACAACGCTGCAAAAAGGACAGGCACACCCGTGCCTGTCCTTTTTTCATACCATGGCCGCCGTCAGCCACACCAACCCGCAGCAGCCGGCGCCGATGAGGGTATAAACCGCCGGTGTCAGCTCCTTCCAGGCCCGGGAGAGCTTGTTCTGCTCTCCGCCGGCGTAATTGCGGGCTACCCGACGGGCCTCCTCCACCAGATTTTCCGCCGTGACGCCGTCGCCGGCGGCGTCGTTCCGTACAATGAAGATTGCCTGCTCAAAATACCGCCGATCCGGAGAATCCACCACGACCACCCGTCTGGAAATGCCTTTCACCATCTGCTTCACGCCTCCTGTTGCTTCAAGTCTGATGGTTTCATTTTGTCTCCATGGCGGGAGAAATATACCGCTTATACCAATTTCGCCTGATCGTTTTCCGGCAGATACAGCACCTGGATCCCACAGTCGTCCTGCAGGCCCTGCCGCTGGATGCTTTGGCGCAGGATGAGGTTGGCCAGATCCTGCGGATCCTCCCCCTCCCAGCCGGCCAGGATGTCCTGCAGCCATTCGTCCCGGCCCGGGTCCGCCACACCGTCGCTGACCAGAACTACAAAGCTGCCGGGAGCCAGAGTCAGGCGGGTCACATCCGGCGCGGCAGGCGTCCCCCGCAGCCCTACCGGCAGAGCGCCGCCGGTGACACGGCGGACACTTCCGCCTTTTTTGATGTAGCTGGGAGCGGCACCGAATTTGTAAAAGGCTGTCTCACCTGTAGCCAGTCGGCATGTGACCAGATCCACGGTAGTAAAACTGCCGGTCTCCGCCCCCCGCAGCGCCATGGCGGAATTCAGGGTCTTCAATGCCGCCTCCGGCTGGATGCCCGCCTCCAGAAACTGCCGCAGCAGTCGACAGGTCAGCGCCGACTCCTTCCGGGCCGGTTCTCCGCTGCCCATGCCGTCTGCCAGGAGCAGGCACAAAAGGCCGCCCTCCGTGCGGAAGGACACCACTGTATCGCCGCAGACCTGTTCCCCCTCCCGGGGCCGCAGGGCCGCGCCGATCCGCTCTGTCGGAGCAGATCTGAATGCCGGCGCCGCCTCCTCCAGTCCCGCCGCCGTGGACTGCAGCAGATCGCTCAGCTGGGCATACTGGCCCCGGGCGCTGCGGCGGGTCTCCTCCAGCTGGCGGCGGTACTGCCGCCGCATCAAAAAGGCTGACAGCTCGCCATTGATGGCTGTCAGCAGATCCGGCAAATGAATGCAGCGGGAGGAAAAGTATCCCGGGAAGTCCTTAGCCATGGCTCTGCCCCGCTCCATGAGAAACGGGGTGGCGTCATTGAGGGCGTTGAACGTACCAGTATACTCCCGTTGCCAGCACAGGTCGCACAGGGCGCATCCCCGGCACACCTTTTCCGCCGCGCGGTCGAAGACGATGGCGGGGTTTTCCTCCGTGGAGACCGGAGCCGTCCGCCCCATGCTGTCGTACAAATCATGCAAGGCGGCTGCCATGCGGTTCAGCCGTTCTTTCAGCTGCTCCATGCCTGCCGTCTCCCGGGGCTCCTCCCGCAGCACCCGTTTCCCGTCAAACAGCCGTCCCGGCAGCATGAGGAATACCCCCGTGGCAAACATAGACTCCAGCAGCAGCGGTTTCGCCAGAGCATGGCGAACAGGCAATACCGCCAGCAGCACCGCACCTATGTATGCTACAGCGGCCGCGCCGCGCCGTCCGCTGCGGCTGCCGGCCAGAAAACCCGCCAGACCGTAAACCCCGGTGAACAGCAATCCGTCTCCGCCCAGGCAAAAATCTGCCACGAGTCCTGCCGCAAGCCCCGCTGCCGCCCCCAGCTGCATCCCCTGACGGCCTGCCGCAGCCAGCAGCAGCAAACTCATCAGCATCCGGCCCAGCGACAGCTCTGCCACCTGGATCTCCAGCAGACTCATCGCCAGTGACAGTCCCAGAAACAGCAGTCCCGCCGGGTCCAGCCGCTCCTGCTTCGGTTGGAGCAGAGGCAGATAGAACCACACGCCGCAGGCCACCAACACCGCCGAAGCGGCACAGTTGAGCGCATCCTCCAAAGGCGAGAACGATTGGGTCACATAGATGATCCCCACCGCCAGAAACACCGTGGCCGCCAGCATGGACCGCATGCGCCGGGACACCACCAGCCGGCTGCCCCGAAAGGCCCGTCCCGCCGCGATGATCAGCACAGCCGCCGCCAAATGGGGCAGTGCCTCTTCAAAGGAAAAAAACAGCACGGTCCCCAGAGTCGTTCCCAACAGCGCCGCCAGCGATTCCGCTCCGGCCGCAGCCGCCGCGATGCACCCCAGTGCAAACGGCGCATGTCCGCCGGGCAGCCGGCTGGCCGTCAATGCCGCCGCAAGGAAAAAATGGACGCCGCAGGACAGCACCTTCAGTCTCTGCTCCCGTCCCAATATGATCGGACTGCGTTCCACAGTCATCCCTCCCGCTTTCGTGAATTTCCATCATTTTACTGCTCCGCGGGAGTGAAATCCGTCGGGAAATGAAGGACCACAGATTTTTTGCGTTTTGGCAAAGGACTTCTTGTAATTTCTCCGGTTTTCTAGTATGATATATAGTGCAAAAGAAAGGTATTACCTATTTTCGCGAAACAGAAACTAATAGGAGAGAGAAATGATGGAAAAAATCTTTAAGCTCAAAGAAAACGGCACGACCGTCCGCACAGAACTGCTGGCCGGTCTGACCACCTTCATGACCATGGCGTACATCGTGGCACTGAACCCCAACCTGCTGACCAACTTCGACGTTGGCTCTGCCCTGTGGAACGGCGTGTTCCTGTCCACCTGCATCGCCTCCGCCGTGGGTATGTTCTGCATGGCATTCCTGGCCAACAAGCCCTTCGCCATGGCTCCCGGCATGGGTCTGAACAGCTTTTTCGCCGTGGTCGTGGCCAATATCGCCGGTTTGACCGGTCTGAGCTATGTGGCCAGTTTCCAGGCCGCTCTGGTCATCATCCTCGTAGAGGGCATCCTCTTCTGCATCCTGTCTGTCCTCAACGTCCGTGAAAAGATCGTGGACGCCATCCCTCTGGGCATCCGTCTGGGCATCTCTCCCGCCATCGGCATGATGCTGATGAACATCGGCCTCGGCTCCAACGTGGGCATCTATGCCGAGGGCAATGGCTTCTCCGCTCCTTTCTATGTCATGCGTGACTTCTTCGGTGCCCTGACTCCCAGCGTCATCAAGACCAACATGGGCGACGCCGGCTACAACACCATGATCCTCACTGTCATCACCATGTTCATCGGCCTGTTCGTCATCGTAGCCATGGCTAAGAAGGGCGTCAAAGCTTCCGTTTTGATCGGCATGCTGGTGTCCTCCATCATCTATTGGGCCGGCCAGGCTCTGTTCCTGGGCACCAACCCCTTCGCCTCCCTGTCCGGCGCCTCCTTCATTCCTCCCTTCGCTGACATGATGGAGACCACCTTCTTCAAGTTCAACTTCTCCGGTCTCATGGAAATCGGCTGGTTCACCGTCACCACGCTGGTCATCACCTTCTGCATCATCGATATGTTCGACACCATCGGCACCCTGGTAGGCACCGCCTCCCGCGCCGGCATGGTGGACGAAAACGGCAACATGCCCAACATGAAGGAAGCCCTGCTGTCTGACGCCATCGGCACCGTGGCCGGCGCCTGCACCGGCACCTCCACCGTCACCACCTTCGTGGAGTCCGCCTCCGGCGTCGAAGCCGGCGGCCGCACCGGCCTGACCGCCCTGACCACCGGCGTTCTGTTCTTCGCCTGCATCTTCATCGCTCCCGTGGCCGCTATTATCCCCGCCGCCGCCACTTCCGCCGCCCTGATCTATGTGGGCGTCCTGATGCTGATGGGTCTGAAGAACGTGGACTTCGACGATATGGATCAGATGGTTCCCGTGGCCCTGATGCTGATCGGCATGCCCGTTTCCGGCTCCATCGGCCACGCCATCGGTCTGGGCCTGATCGCCTATACCATCATCAAGGTCTGCGGCGGTAAGTTCAAGGAGGTCTCCGGCCTGACCTATGGCATCTCCCTCCTGTTCCTGGTAAAGTTCTTCCTGGCAGTCTAATGAATAAGACAAAAAGAACGGCAGCAGTGCTGCCGTTCTTTTTTTGCGTTCATTCTTCCAATTCACTCAGATCTGCATGCTTGGTAAAATACCAGCGATACCAGATGGCATAGGCTACCGCCGCGATCAGAAGCGCTAAAACCACCCACACGGCCCGCTCCTCCCAAACCAGGGCCACCGCAGCCGCCATCAAAAGTAAAATCAAATATCCGTGGTGGGCCACAAAGGCATATTTCCCAAACAGACGCTTTCTCTCCCGGGCACCGACAACGCCCCGCAGCTGATCCTTTTCATAGGACTCCTTGTCAAAGGCTACCAGCAACCCCTCAATAAAGTAATATCCACCCCAGCCTATCCAGAGCAGGTCCGGCAAGCCATCAAAATGGAATATCTTCCAGAGGGTAAAAACCAGCGCGCAAAGTGCCGCAATCAGGGTTTTCCAGCTGTAAACTTTCATGCCGTCCCTCCTTTGCGAAGTGTTCTTCTTATCACCAGCATAACAGGATTTTCTATCCGCTTCAACACAATTGTTCCCTTTTACCATTCGGACTGATTTGGGCAAGAAACAACCTCTCTCCGTCACTTCGACGAAGAGAGGTATATTCAAAGACAGCATCTGTTGATCAATTGGAATTACTTGCCGCAATACACCTTGATTGCTTCACAGATGAACGCTGCTGTACCATCAGCGTGCTTGTCGATGTTGTTCCTAAAGCGTTCATCTGCAGCATACATCTGACCGAGACCTTCCAGAATTTCGTTTGTACAAAGGTAGTAATTCTCGGTAATATGGTTCTGCAGCGTTTTCACAAGATTCTGCACCTCGGTGGAATCAGGCGTTTTGACCTTTTTCATGCACACCGCAAAGTCTGCCATGATGCGGTCCATTTCCTCGGCAAGGTCATTCCACTTCTGCTTGGAGTAATTCTTGGTCCGTTCTGCGTGTTCTCTGTAGGCATCCGTTTTGCTCCATTTTTCTTTGACCTCCGTCTTATACTTTTCAAACTCGCTGTTGTCGAATGCGTTCATAACATTTTCCCCTTTCACGGCGCTATCAATGGCGGAAATCAACCGTTCCAACCGTTCTTTTTTGAGCGTGAGCAAGTGTTTTTGCTCGTTTAGCGCCTTGGTTTTGTCATAATTCGGGGATGATAAAATCTCTCCAATGCTTCTTAAGGAAAAGTCAAGTTCACGGTAAAAGAGAATCTCTTGCATACGAAGAAGAGAAGTTTCGTCGTAAAAACGATAGCCTGTAGCCCTGTCAACAAAGGCCGGAATCAACAATCCTATTTCATCGTAATAATGCAGTGTGCGCACACTTACACCCGTAAATTCGGCAAATTCTTTAATCTGCATTTTCAATTTTATCACCTCACAAAGGGAATGTACTCTATGACGCAACGTGAGAGTCAATAGCCTTTTGAAATTTTTTTATCTACCCGTTTTACTTTACCATAATGATCCTGTCCGCATCAATGCTTGGTGAAACCGCCGGAGCCGGAACCCATCAGTCCAAAAGTAAAAAGGGACCACAATTGTTCCCGGTGGACTTTTGCTCCTTGCTATGGTATGATAAATTGAATTTTTATGACGAAAGGGGCTTTTTGATGCGTATTGGAACTGTCGAGATCAACTCCCGTCTGGCGCTGGCCCCCATGGCTGGCGTGACCGACGTGGCCTTCCGCCAGATCTGCTCGGAGCTGGGCGCGGGCTACACCATTACGGAGCTGATTTCCTCCAAGGCCCTGTGCTATCACGATAAAAAGACATTCTCCCTGCTGCAGCAGTTTCCCGGCGAGCATCCCGCCGCCGTGCAGATCTTCGGCAGCGACCCCGTCTGTATGGCGGAGGCCGCCCAGATCGCGCTGGAGCATACTGGCGCGGACATCATCGACATCAACATGGGCTGCCCCATGGCCAAGATCGTCAACAACGGCGACGGCGCGGCGTTGATGAAGGATCCGGAAAAGGCCGCCCGCATCGTGGAGGCGGTGGTGAAGGCCGTGTCTGTTCCCGTTACCGCCAAATTCCGCCGTGGCTGGGACATGGGCAGCTGTAACTGCGTGGAGTTCGCCCTGACTCTGGAGCAGGCAGGCATCTCCGCCGTGGCCGTCCACGGCCGCACCCGCTCTCAGGTGTACGGCGGTCAGGCGGACTGGCACTGCATCCGGCAGGTAAAAGAAGCGGTCAACATTCCCGTCATCGCCAACGGCGACATCTGGAAACCGGAGGACGCCGCCCGCATCCTGCAGCACACCAAGGCGGACATGGCCATGATTGGCCGCGGCTGCTTCGGCAACCCCTGGCTGTTCCAGCAGGCCGCCGCCGTGCTGGAGGGGAAGGACGTACCGCCTCTGCCCTCCCTTGCCGAGCGGTGCGATACCGCCGTGCGGCAGTTCCGCCTGGCGGCGGAGGCCAAGGGCGAGCGGGTGGCTGTTCTGGAGGCCCGCCGCCACTACTGTTGGTATCTCAAAGGCGTGTCCCATTCCGGCTACTACAAGGAGCAGATCGTGCAGATGAACACCTTGGAGGATGTGGAACGGGTCACGAAGGGCATCAAGAGGGATCTGATATGATAGACAAGGAACAACAGCTGGTGGATGCCGCCAGAGGCGGCGATGAAGCTGCCTTTGAGCAGCTGGTCCACCTGTATGAAAAGCGTGTTCTGGCGCTGACAAACCGCATGTGCCGCAACCCGGAGGACGCTGCCGAGGCCGCGCAGGAGGCATTCCTCTCTGCCTGGCAGGGTTTGAAATTCTTCCGGGGCGACTCCAGCTTCTCCACATGGCTGTACCGGCTGGCGTCCAATGCCTGCGTGGATCTGCTGCGGCGGGAGGGCCGGCACCAGACCGCAGCCGGCCCCTCGTTTAATGACGAGGAGGCAAACATCGACGTGGCGGACCCGGCAGCCACGCCCCATGAGGCCGCGGAAACGCAAGAGCTGCGGGAGCTGATCGAGCAAGGCCTGCAGTCTCTGACGCCGGACCACCGGCAGGTGCTCATCCTGCGGGAGATGCACCAGCTGAGCTATGATGAGATTGCTCAGTCGCTGGATATCGACGTGGGCACCGTTAAATCCCGCATCAGCCGGGGACGAAAACAATTGCGAAACTTTTTGATCGCCAGCGGGAACTTTTCCCCGCCGGGTGCGTCCAACAAAACAGGAAGGGAGGGCTGAAAATGAAATACTGTGAAGAGTTTGCGGCCCTGCTGGACCTGTATGTGGATGGCGAGCTGGAGGCAGCGGATATGATCCGCGTTCAGGAGCATCTGGACAGCTGCCCCGCCTGCCAGTCTTACGTGGATGAGCTGCTGGCTATCCGCGCCGCATTCCCCGAAATCGAAGATACCATCGTCCCCGAGGGCTTTGCCGAAGGCGTTATGCGTGCCATCGCCGCCTCTGCTCCCAGAGCGAAAAAGCGCAGCACCGCCACCCCCTGGAAAAAGATACTCGTTCCCATGGCGGCCTGTCTGGCCGTTGTGGTCATGGCACTGCCGCTGTCCGGCCTGATGAACAACGCCCGCACGGAGTCTGCCGCACCGGCCGAGGCTCCCGCTGCTGCCGCAAGCCTCTACACTGCCGACATGGCCGAGTCTGCCGCGGATGTCCCCGCCGAAATGGTCATGGAAGCTCCTGCTGGGGCTCCCGCACCGGAGGAGGCGGAAGACATCTATTATCAGACGACCTCCAATGAACCGGTGGAAACCGAAGCGGTCGCCGCCACCGGCACCGCTGCCCCCCGCATCGGCGAAGAGACCGGCCTCCTGCAGGACGGCTCCGAGCCGGAAGCCCCCGCTGCTGCCAAGCAGACCGTCTCCTCCCCCCGCGCAGTGATCACCCTGCCGCCGGAGGGCGCCGATCTGGAGCTGCTGGTGGGGCGCGCAGCGGACCGCGAGAGCGATGGCCGCATGGAATTTGATCTTCCCGCTTCGGACTATGAGATGCTGCTGATCCAGCTGGACGAATCCGGTCTGGACTATCTGGCGGAGGAATACCCCGACAGCACCGGCAACACCATTTTGGTCATCATCGAATTGGAACAGGTACAGCAGAATTGACCGATAAAGCGCAGCCGTAAGGCTGCGCTTTTCACTTGCTTTTCTTCCACATCCATGCTATACTCCCTAACTGACAGGTGCCATCTCCCTGTCCAAGCGCCGCTCTGCGGCGTTCGTTCGGCAGCTTCTGCCGTTCTCTAAACAAAAAAATGGAGGTCGTCCGCACCTTATGCGAACAGCTGCCGCGTTGTCTGCTGACCTCCCATTCTGTCTGAAGGAGGTCTTTTTTCATGTCCAAATCCCCTGCTTCCCCCCGCCGGCTGGCGCTGGCCGGCATCATCGCCGCCGTTTACGCCGGCTTGACGCTGTTTCTGCCGATCCCGCAGTACGGCGCCGTACAGCTGCGTCTGGCTGAGGCGCTGACCGTGCTGCCCTGGCTGATCCCTGAGGCGGTACCCGGTCTGGCCGTGGGCTGCTTCCTGGCCAATCTGCTGGGCTCCCCCTTTATGCTGGACTGGCTGGTGGGTACCGCCGCCACTCTGCTGGCCGCCATCTGGACCAGCAAACTGAAACACCGCGCCCTGGCCCCTCTGCCTCCCGTCCTGTGCAACGCCGTGATCGTGAGTGCAGAGATCGCCTGGCTCTCCACCGACGGCGGCGAGGCCTTCTGGAGTGCCTACGGCTTCAATTTCCTCACCATTGGTTTGGGCGAGGCCATCGTCTGCTTTGTGCTGGGCGGCGTGCTGCTGCGGGCACTGGCGCGCCATCCCGACTTCCGCCGCAAAGTCTGAATCTTCCAAACGCGCCGCGTGGGTTATCCACACGGCGCGTTTTGTGCGTTTGAGACGCAAAAACGGCGGGACCACCGTCCCGCCGTTTGCCATTCGGTCATGCCAGCGTGATGCATTGCTGCAGATCCAGCTCATGCCGCTGTTTTTTGTTTTCGTACATCATGCCGTCGCTGCGGCGGATCACGTCCCGGACAGTCCGGTCGATGGCCGGGTCATAGCTGGCAAAGCCATAGGAAACACTGAAGGGGAAATCGAATCGCTCGCTCTCCTGACGGATCAGCTCCTGGAAGCAGCGGCAGGCCTCCTGCAGATCCTGGGGCTGACTGGAGATGTAAACGAATTCATCACCGCCGATGCGGAAGCACTTGCCGTTGCTGTGGAACGCGGTGGCGATGCAGTGGTAGCAGCTCTTCAGCGCCTGGTCGCCCTGTTCGTGGCCGAAGTTGTCGTTGATGCCCTTCATATCGTTGATATCAAACAGCACCACACAAGTGCCCTTGATCTCCCGCTCTCTCCGCTCCAACTCCCGGAGCGTGTCCTCATAGGCATTGCGGTTCAGCGCTTCGGTCAAAATGTCCATGTTGGCCAGCTTTTCAAAGTACGCCAGCTTCTGCTCCTCCAGCATGGTCGCATAATACTGGGAGACCTGCAGCCACACCAGCATGATGATAAACGCGATATTGCCGATAGGAAGGAACACGGACGTATCCCGGAAATCGCGGTAATAATAAGTCACCAGCTCCGCCAGCGCGAAGGTGATGACGATATACAGCGGCAGTCGGAAGCGCCGCACCATATCGCTGTCAGCCAGCCGCAGCTCGCCGCGGATGCCCCAGAACACATAGGCCACGTTTACCATCATCAAACCGTGGGTAACGCGGAGGATCTGGAAAATATCCATCCAACCGGACAGCTGGATCATGATGGCAATTGCCATATTCACCAGATAGGCGCCGGCCAGCACGCCGAAGCCCTTGCGGTAGCGGGTGCGGCAGATAGAGTGGATAAACAGGTTGAACGGGACCGGGAACAGGAAGAAGCTGAAAAAATCCACGAAATACAGCGTTCTTCCGCTGGGGATCAGGAACTGCAGGAAGCCGCATTGACACAGCGACCAGGTCACCACAGCCAAAGACAGGGCTCCGATGCAGACAAAGCTGCCCACACTCTGGTCATCCCGCCGCTTTCTGGTCAGGAAGTGCAGGAAAATACTCAGAATTCCCGCAAACACGATGATACAGTTCAAAACCAGGAGGGGCAGGATATTCAGCATCCGCTCCAGCACGCAGGCGTCCCGCGTTCCGGCAATGATCTCCGCCGTATTGCCGTAAAAGTCCTCATATACCGGATAGAGACACAGGTGGACCTCGCCGCCATCGTAGTGCTCAGGGACAGAGACGATGTGCCACAGGGTGCCGGGCGATTTCAAAAAGGCCGGCGCGTCCTCCTCCCAGCCGTAGCGGTAGATCAGCTCCTGTCCGGCGTAGACCTCCACCTTCGTGTGGGTGGTCTTGAACATGATGCTCCCGGGCATATCGTCAGGCAGCCGTGCCGACTGGATCTGAACGCCGTTTTCATACGACACGGTACGCTCCATGGAAACCGTGCTGCGATCCAGCAGGTTTGTACGACTGTCCGTGCGCAGGAATATCCATGCCAAACAGCCGATTGCAACCATCGCAGCCACTAAAAAAGCGGCAAATAGCTGCCTTCCGATGCACACAGCAGTATTTTTCACGGATATTCCCCCTTTCCCGGTATCTGTTCTTTCATCATACCAAACTTCCCGAAAAAGGCAAGGTCACATTCGGCATATCTTTTCTCATTTTTCCGCAATATTACTTATTTTTCGCATTTTTTAGAATCTTTTAATCGTTTTTCACAGGCGTCTTGTCACATTTTGTCAACAATTTCACGCCGTTTCACGGAAGTTACAAATTTTTATCAATTTTATTGATATATTTTTTATATGTAACTTTTGTGCAAAAAATGAGACCGCCAATGGCGGTCTCATTTTTTCATGTAACCAGCTGATATACCAGCATCAACGCGTAAAGCGCCGGTTGATGTACAAGGTAAACCAGCAAGGAATGTCTGCCCAGCCAGCCCAAAACAGGAACCGGCCGGCTGCCCAGCGGCAAGTGTTCCCCATAGGGCTCCCACAGGAAAAACAGGAAGTATCCCATCAGAAACCAAAACAGCCAGGGCAGCAGCGGGAAGTAATCCGTGGAGAAAAAGCCCTGAGGCGGGAAGCCCAGAAAGGCGCTGAGGTGTCCTCCGCTGTAAAGCCACAGCGGCAAGTCGCACCCGGCCAGCGTTCCCCACTCCACATTTTCTGTGAGCTCAAACAGTACATACGCGCCAAACAGACCCGCCCAAGGCGGGATCCTGCGCAGCAGCGGCTGCAGCACGCCGGTCAAAAGGCCGGCAGCGCCCAGGAATGTCAGCACGCCCCACCAGACCACATTGTCCGGCATGGCCACCTGCGTCACCGCCGTTACCAGCAAACCGCTGACAAACACCTTCACGCCGTGACGCAGCCAGCGGCGGCTGAAGCACCAGCAAAAGCCGGACAGCAGGATAAAGGTACGGCAGATGCCCTGCTGCCAAAGATGGGCGCCGGAGCCGGAAAACCACGGCCAGTCCACACCCAGCAGATACACCAGGTCCCAGGAGGCATGGTAAGCGATCATATTCAGCAGTGCCAGGCCCCGCAGAGCGTCCAGCCAGGTATGGCGCTGCAGCTGTTTTTCTTGTGTCAGCGCAGGCATAAAAGCCCTCCTCAGCGCAGCTTGCTGCGGATCTTTGCCTTGATCTCCGGCGAGAGCACCTTGCCCGCCACCCGCACCGGCAGAGGCGGCACGGCGCAGAACTTCCGGCGCACCTTGTCAAAGGGCTCCAGCGCGTAGGCGGAGAAGAAGGCCGCCCGGTCGGCCGGCAGTGCAATGGGGGATGCCAGACGGGGATTGCCGGCGATGGCCCGTTCGGGGGTGAAGGCCTGGCGGCTCAGCGGCAACTGGTCAAAGAGGTGGCTGCCCTTGTGGGTGTTCACCAGCAGCAGGGACACCCCCTTTTCCTGCTGGTCGGCCAACTCGTCCTCGCCCAGCCCCCAGAAGTCACCCAGTGTGAAGTCACTGGGGCGGTTCATAGAGGTATACTGGCAGCGGTAGCAGCTGGGCCGCAGGAACAGCGCCCGGCCGAAGGCCCGGCCAAACTCTGTGGAAAACAGCGGCGCCGTGTCTACGGTACCGTCGGAAAATACGGTGGTAAAATGGCTGTCCTTCCAGCCGGTGACTTTGTTGCGGAAGCGCACGGCCTGCAGCTTTTTACCCTTGCGTTCCTCGATGGAGTGGACCATGTCCTCCCACACGCTGGGAGAGGGCACACCGTGGCAAACCAGATCGCAGGTGACCAGATTGTCCGGCCGGCCGCCCAGATAGCGGTACAGGCCGTCCACCTGACAGGGCGTGCCGGAGAACAGCACCGGCTTCGTCTGCAGCCAGCGCTTCACTTCCCGGTAGCAGTCGCCCAGCTCACTCTGAACGTATTTGGCACCCCGCATCCGCCAGAGATCTTCCTTGCGGAAGCAGGCCACATGGCGCAGATGCTGCTGGCCGTCAAAGGCCGCGCCGAACACCACGCCGCCGGATTCCAGAATGTACTCCGCCAGTACGGTGAACACGCCGCCGGAGGTGGAGTCCTTACGGATCTTATCGTCCCGGTTCCAGGCGGCAAACACCGCCGGCAGGGGCTTCTGCTCCCGCTCGTGCAGCAGGGGGCAGACCGCCATACAACGGCCGCAGCGGACACACTGCTCCGCCCGGATCACAGGATAGAGGAAGCCCTCCTTGTCCCGCTCCATGACGATGGCGCCCTTCGGGCAGCCGCTGGCACAGGCGCCGCAGCCGGTACAGCTGCTGTGAGACGCCAGAACAGGCAGATCGCCCGTCTGCTTTTCCGTTTTCTCCCGAGCCGGAACCGGTTCGTTTGCCAGCGCGGCGCGAAGGTAGGCCAGAGAATCCTCCCGGGCGGCCGTCAGCTTTTCGTCCACAGCCGTCCAGTCCACCGGATCGGTAAGTGCAGCCGTGTCACCCTTTCCGATGATGCGCTCCGTCAGACCCAGCCGGCTCAGCAGGCTGAAGGTACGGGAGCTTTCCGGCGCGGCCAGCTCCGTGGGAGCCACCGCCGTGAAGAAGGGCTTTTGGAACTGGACGGAGAACACCGTGCCGTGGAAGGAGTTGGTGCACACATAGCTGGCGCCCCGGAACAGGCCCAAAAACTCCGACGGGCCGGCGTCCAGCACACATTTTGCCTTGGGATGGACCTTCTGGCGGATACCGCACAGCTGCACCACCGGCAGACCCGTCTGCTCCGCCAGCTGGCGGATATAGGGCTCCAGCGCGGCGGGCTTGCTGATGCAGTAGCACAGGATATAGCCACCCTCCTGTACAGGCGCATGGGCGGCCTCGCCCCACTCCTCCCGGGTCAACAGCAGCGTGGGGTCCAGCACCACCGGCACTGTTTCGCCGGTGACCTCCTCCACGATGGCCTGGCCCTGGCGTTCACGGGTAGAGATATGAGAGAAGTTTTTCAGATACTCCCGCAGCTCTGCCTCCATTCCCTCCGGCACATGGGGAACACCGAAGGAGGGAGCGTAGGCGATCTTTCTCCGGGGAGAAAAGGCGCCGAAGAACACCGGATCAAACCGGCCGTCCGGGAAAATCTTGGGGTTCCAGATCTGGTCGCTGCCGGAGAGGATCAGGTCATAAGGCAGCTCCGCGTTTTCCAGCTCCTCAAAGCTCTCAAACCGGTGGCCGGAGATATGGAGATAGTCCTTTGCAAAGGCCTCAAAGCGCTGATAGCGGTTTTTCAAAGGGCCATAGTGCATGGCCGTGTGAACGTCCGCCGCGGCGCTGCCGAGGCCGGTAGGCTTACGGAAGAGGGCGTTGTTCTGATTGACATAGTAGTCAATGATCTCGCACGTTCCGCCGCAGCGCTCCACGGCGCGCTGTGTGGCATAGGCCTGCAGCAGCGCACCGTAGTGATGGATATGATAAAAGGTGACAAGTCCTGCTTTCAAATAGGTCTCCCCTTTTTTGACAGTTACTTCAGGTCCATGGCCAGGCCCTCGGTCTTGATGGTCTGCAGATCGTCCTCGTCCACCCACTCGGAGACATTCACGACCTCAAACTCCGTGGGGGTCTTGCGGATGACCACGCGCTCCAGGCCGGAGTTGATGACCAGACGGCGGCACATGGAGCAGGAGGTGGCGTCACTGAGCAGCTCACCGGTGGCGGCGTTGCGGCCCACCAGATAGATGGTGCCGCCCACCATGTCGCGGCGGGAGGCGGAGATGATGGCATTGGCCTCGGCGTGGACACTGCGGCACAGCTCATAACGCTGGCCACGGGGAATGTTCATAGCCTCGCGGGAGCAATAGCCCAGGTCGGAGCAGTTGGCACGGCCGCGGGGTGCGCCGTTATAGCCGGTGGAAATGATCTCGTCATTTTTCACGATGATGGCGCCATACACGCGGCGCAGGCAGGTAGCACGCTCCAGAACGGTCTGGGCAATATCGAGATAATAATTTTCCTTGCTGATACGGTCCATAGTCAGCCCTCCGATGTTGTAATGATTTATTGTACCATGGGGCCATGCGGGATTGCAAGAAAAGACACGGTTTCTGCCGTTTTCCATGATCTGCACAAATCCCGGATCTTGGTTTTTACAGCGGGAAGGACGAAAAAACGGACGCGGGAGCGTCCGTTTTCTTTATTTCAGTTTTCCTGCCCGCACGGCGATCAGCTCTGCCGTGACGGACACGGCGATCTCCTCCGGCGTCTCCGCACCGATGTCGAGGCCGATGGGGGCGTGCATCCGGTCATGCTCCTCCGCAGTAAATCCGGCGGCCAGGATCCGCTCCCGGCAATGAGCCAGCTTCCGGCGGGAGCCGATACAGCCGATGTATCTGGCGCCGCTGCGCAGCACCTGCACCAGCACCTCGTAGTCCGCCTGGTGGCCGCGGGTCATGACCACCACATAGTCATCCTCTGTCACCGTCACCTGATCCGCCAGCCGGGTGAAGTCCCCACAATAAACCGTCTCCGCTGCCGGGAACAGGGCGGGATCCGCAAACTCCGGCCGATCATCGTACACAGCAACCCGGAACCCCACTGCCGCCAGCGCCGGCACCAGCGCCTGAGACACATGGCCGCCGCCAAACACATAGACCTTTCCGGCCCGAACGACCGGAATTGCAAACCAACTGTCCTGAAGAACAGCCTGATTTTGAAGGATCCTCTCCGGCAGTTCCTCCGTAAGATGCCGCGCGCCATTCCGGTCTGCGAGTCCCATGGCCGTCACCCGTCCGCCTTCCAGGCGGCGAATCAGCCAGGTGTCCAGGTTTCTGCCAAAGGATTCTGTCAGATCTCGGATCAGGGCAATCTGCTTCTCTGCGCCGCTGAGATATTGAAACTGTACCGTCACGTCGCCGCCACAGACCATGCCCATGCTGGCCGGATCTCCAGGCACAAAACGAAGCTCCCGCACCGCATCCTGCCGTGCGTTCAACAACTCCACGGCCAGCCGCTGGGCATCGTATTCGGCGTTGCCGCCGCCGATTGTGCCAATGCTACGGCCGTCTGCAAACACGGCCATCACCGCACCGGCGCCCCGGGGTGTGGAGCCGGCAGAAGCCAGAATACTGACCAGCTCTGCATCCCGGCCGCTCTCCAGTTCACCGGCCAGCTGCCGCCAAAATTCCCGCATATCCAGCCCTCCTTACCGTCCGTTCAGCCGCTGCAGCTCCTCGCCCAGAAGGCGCATGGCGTCCTCCAGATAGACCTGCATGGGCTGTACCGGACCCACAGCCAGCCGGATGCTGCACCGCTGTGAGGGCACCAGGATCTTCACCGCGTCACTGGAGCCGATGGCCTCCGCCATGTGGGGCGTCACCTCGCCCAGAAGGCCGTTGGCCGCCAGGATCCCCACGGGGCCCAGCAGCACATCCGCCTGACGGGCGTTGAAGACCACGGCGTTTTCGCCGGTAGCGCCCTCGACCGCACCTGCCTTCAGCATAGCGGCGGTAGCCAGCGCATTGGTGCCCACAGCCCGCACATGGACACCCGGGTATGTTTTCCGAACAGCCTCAGTCAGCGCGCGGCCCACGCCGCCGCCCTGGCCGTCAATGATCACAATCAGCGTTTCTCTGCATCTCATACGCAAAAACCTCTTTTTTCAGATATATTCAGCATACCCTTTTCCCTTCCGTCTTGTCAATGTTCGTGCAAAGGATTCTCTTCTCCCGAAAGAAGTTTTCAATTTGTTGAAGAAATCCCCGCATTTGATTCGTACTATGATTGTCGACAACAGAGAGGAGGTGACGGCAGCTGTGGCCCCCATGACAAAAGAATCTTTTTCCCGGTTCGTGGAGCAGTATGAGCATCTGGTCTATACCATCTGCTTCCAGCTGGTACGGGACGCTGCCGCTGCCGAGGATCTGACGCAGGACACCTTCCTCTCCGCCTATCTCCACCGGGACTCCATGCCTGCCGGATATGAGCGGCAATGGCTGGGCCGCATCGCCACCAATAAGGCCAAGGACTATCTGCAAAGCGCCTGGAAACGGCGCACCGTCCTGCCGGGAGACGAGGGGATCCCCCCGGGCGCTTCGCCGCCTGCCGAGGAGCTGACCCTGTCCCGCTGCGGCGCAGCGGAGATCGCCGCCCTCATCGACCAATTGCGGGCGCCATACCGCCCGGTATGCCGCCTGTGCCTGTTGGAGGAACGAACGCCGGAGGAGGCGGCATTGGCGCTGGGCCGGCCCCTGAAAACCATACAGACGCAATTATACCGGGGCAAACGACTGCTGCGGGAGCAGCTGGAAAGGAGCGAGCTTCATGGAACTGTTTTCAAATAGCGGACATCTGACAGACGAGGCCCTGCGGGCACTGGTTCGGGGGCAGGAGCTGAGCGAGCTGGACCGGCTGGAGACTGCGGAGCATCTGGCCTACTGCGACCGCTGTCTCCAGCGCTATACGGAGCTTTTAACGGACATTCCGCTGCTTGCTCCCACGAGCTCCTGCCAACGCACGCTCTGGCAGCGGATCCGTCAGCGCACCCTTCGTATCTTCACCAGCCGATACGCCACCGCTGCAGCCGCAATTGTTCTGGCGCTGACCATGTTGTGGAGTGATGTTCCCCGCATGATCCAGACACAGCTCCCTCTTCCTGAAGAAATCCCTTCCATTACAGAGCAATGGAGCGTCTCTCTGGATAATATCTCTTCCCGTTTCCATACAGTTTTTGACCGCATCGACGAGCTTACCCGTTTAGAATAAGGAGGTTATCCCATGAAACGTAAACAAGGTCTTCTCTTTTTCATCAGTTCCTGCATCCCCGGCTGCGGACAGATGCACCAGGGCTTCATGAAGCGCGGCATATCTCTGATGATGATGCTATGCCTGATTTTTACTTTGGCTATGTTCCTGAGTCTGGGCTATTTGCTCATTTTCTTGATCCCCCTGTGGCTGTTCTCCTTCTTTGACAGCTACAACCTGCGCACCCTCTCCGACCTGGGCACTGCGCCGGAAGACGCCTATCTGTTCGGCATGAGCTCCATGGACTCCGATCGTCTGGCCACTCTGTGCCGCAAGCGCCACAGCTTCATCGGCTGGGGTTTGGTGCTGCTGGGCATCTATATTCTGTTCGATACCTTCGTGGGCCGACTCATGAGTGCTATCTGCGACTGGACCGGAAATTGGTGGTACTATGACCTGGTCATGCGGGATCTTCCCCGCACAGCGGTGACCATCTTCATCATCGCCCTGGGCATCTGGTTTATCCGGGGCCCAAAGGCCGCTCCGGCCGAGGAGATTCCTGTCTTCACACCGCCGGCAGAGTCAGTCTCCGCCGACCCTGCGCCCATGGAGGAGGTGCCCCATGACGAACAGTGAGATCCCCTGCCGCCGCGTGGGCACCTTCACGTTCGGCGTCATACTGGTAGTCTCCGGCGCCGCCATGCTGACGGCCATATACTGGCCGGAATTCAACCTCCAATGGCTGCTGCAGCTCTCTCCCCTGCTGCTGATCTCCCTTGGCGTCGAAACGCTCATCGCCGCCCGGGACAACCGCCGCATTAAATATGACTGGGTGGGCATGCTGCTCTGCTGTCTCATTGTCGGCGCGGCGCTCTGCCTGTTTGCCGTCAGCTGGATATTGCTGCACTACCCGGACTTTATCAATCTGTAACACACGGGTGCCGGAAAATCCCGGCACCTGTTTCCTTTTGCAGCAAAATCCTGTATAATGATTGCAATGTTTTTTGAAGCGAGGTTTTTCCCATGGGACAGAACTTTTCCATGAAGGTCATCGCCCACATCCGCAGTGATTTCTCCTCCAAGTTCGGCGTCCCCCGTCAGAGTGGACTGGTGGACTCTCTGGAAGCCGCCATCGTCTTTGAGCCGGAATACCGCAATGCCGACGCCATCCGGGGTCTGGAGGGTTTTTCTCACCTGTGGCTCATCTGGGCCTTTCATCAGGCGGTGCGGGACACCTGGTCTCCCACGGTGCGGCCTCCCCGTCTGGGCGGCAACACCCGTATGGGCGTGTTTGCCACCCGCTCCCCCTTCCGTCCCAATCCCATAGGTCTGTCCTCTGTCCGGCTGGACCGGGTGGAGGTGACGGCAGAAAACGGCCCGGTCATCTACGTCCGGGGCGCCGATCTGGTGGATGGTACGCCGATCTTTGACATCAAACCCTACATTCCCTATGCCGACAGCCATCCGGAGGCCATCGGCGGCTTTGCCAGCACTCCTGCCGGCGAGACGCTGCATGTAGTAATCCCGTCAGAGCAGCTGGAAAAGGTGCCTGCAAGCCATCAGGAGGCCCTGCGGGGTGTTTTGGCCCAGGACCCCCGCCCCCACTACCAGAATGATCCCGACCGCGTGTACGGTTTCCAGTTTGCCGGCATGGAGGTTCGTTTTTCCGTGGCGGAACAAACGCTGACGGTAAAGGAGATCATTCCTCAATAAACCAAAAGGACAGCCTTTGTGGCTGTCCTTTCTTCTTATACGCGCTGCAGCGGTTTTCCAGTCACTCCCATTAAGAATTTTTGGAATTCCGCTTCCGTACCGCCGGAGATGGTGCGTTTGTCATAGACCTGCGCATGGTTTTGATTCAAAACGAATACCAGATAGTCTCCTGCCTCCACCACGGTTTTCACGTTGCCGTAGCTCCACAGGGTCTCGCCCGCGGCATTGACAGACCGATACCCGTCTGGTTGAAAGATGGTCGTTGTCCGCTCTGTTCCCGGCAGCGCCCGTTTGCGGGCGAAATATCCGTTGATGCTGTCTTCGAACAACAGGGTCAGCACCATCACCAGAACCACCAGCCAGGTAAACACCACCTTAAAGGTGACAGAAAAGCCATCCTCGCCCGGCAAAAACGAGAGCAGCAGCGCCAGCACCACTATGATCCAACCGAAGATGTGGGAGCGGCGGCTGTGATTTTTGCGAACCGTCCTGCGCAGTGCCCGGGCCATAGCTGTTACGGCTTTCTGATCGTAGATTGACTCTGCAACAAATCCCATCTACGCACCTCCTTTTCAACCAATATGATATCTGAATCCATCGTATCATACTGCATATAGGCTGACAAGGCGAAAAAATACGCCGTCCTTTCGGACGGCGTATTTTCATGCACGTTTCGGGGCCAAATTACTTGGCAGCCTTGGCAGCGCGGACAGCCTCGATCAGCAGAGGAGTGACCTTGAACAGGTCGCCGGCGATACCGTAATCGGCGATCTCGAAGATGGGAGCAGTCTCGTTCTTGTTGACGGCGATGATGCACTCGGAATCCTGCATGCCAGCCTTGTGCTGGATGGCGCCGGAGATACCCAGAGCAACATAGACCTTGGGATGAACGGTCTTG
>JAFUNB010000025.1 GCA_017482345.1 Oscillibacter sp. | reverse complement strand
GTTGGGACTCTAGGCGTTCAGCCGTTTGGATCCAAACCAATCACCCATCATGGTGGAGGTGGGGGGAGTTGAACCCCCGTCCGAAAGCACTTTAACGGGACTTTCTCCGGGCGCAGACGATCGTTCCGGAAGTCTTCCTTCCTGTTCCCCTCCCTGACGGCGGATCGTCGCCCCGTCAGGTCAGGTGAGAGTCATGATGCGTGGGCAGGTCAACTCTTTCCCGCCTCACGGACGCCACATAAACGACGCCTTCCCCGGCCTGTGGCCTCTCCGGTTCAGACGGCCGCCTTAATTAGGCAGCAACAGCAACAGTGTTGTTGTTATTTAATTTATAATTGCCCGTTTTATGGCGGTCAGGCGCCGCCGCCCGCTTATCCCGCCTCCATACCCCCGTCGAAACCGGTACACCCCCATGTCGTCGGGGCAAACTGCGCTCCACTCGCTTCCGCCTTTCGGCAAAAGCTCGCAACGCTCCGTTGCCCCTCCTCTTCCAATCGAATCCGCTTCGCTGGGTTTCGATTGGATTTTGGGAGTTATTTGGTTACTGTTGCTTCGTTTGGGACTTGGATGCGGAAATCACTGTTTGGAATTGTAACATACTTCCCGGGGGAAGTATGTTACAATTCCATGAAATTTAATCAGGTCGCCGCGAATTTGACCATCAGCTTCACCGGCGTCACCTTGGCCAGCACGCGGTAGGCCTTGTAGAACAGCTTCGGCGTATAGATGGTACGGCCCGCCTTAGCGGCGCGCAGCGTTCCGGCCACCACCCGCACCTGGTCGCAGTAAGGCAGGGTCTGGAAGGTCTTGGAGTTGCCGGTGATGTTGCCGATGTCCAGGAACTCCGTCTTCATGGGGCCGGGGCAGACCGCCGTAACGGCGATGCCCTTAGGCTTCAGCTCCTCGGCCAGGCCCACCGTGAAGGAGGACACAAACGCCTTGGAGGAGGAGTACACCGTCATGCGGGGATTGGGGCAGAAAGAGGCAATGGAGGAAACATTGATGATGTTGCTGCCGGGGCCCATAAATGGAATGGTCATGTTGGTCATGGCCACCAGCGCCCGCAGGTTCAGGTCGATCATGCGGGTCTGGGTGGAGGTGTCCACCTCGCCCAGATTGCCCAGGTAGCCGCAGCCGGCGTTGTTGATGAGCATGCACACATCGGGCCGCTCGGCGGTCAGCTTCTCCTGCAGGGCCACAAAGCTCATGGTGTCGCACAGGTCCAGCGCCAGACACTCCACCTGCTTGTCGGGCAGAGCCTGGGCCAGCTCCTCCAGCCGGTCCTTTCGGCGGGCGATGAGCCAGTAGCAGTCGATCTCCGGGAACACATCAGCCAGCTGGCGGACGAACTCCTGGCCCAGTCCGGCGGAAGCGCCAGTGATAATGGCGGTCTTCATAGGGAAGCCCTCCTTTAATAGAAAAGTTCATTGAATCCTACAAGCCACTTTTATTCAATTGTTTTTGACGGCGGCGTGTACGTCGGCAAAAACACTTCTCAGCGTGCAAACGTGCAAGCGAAGCGCGTGCGCTGCAGCACGCTGTTTCTCAAAAAAATGCTTGCATTTTTTTGAAGATGCTTAGTGGGTCTCAGGCTCGGGATACTCAACGCCCTGAGTGTCCACGCGGATGGAAGCGATGACGACGTCCTTCTTGGGCTTGTCGTTCATCATGCTGCGGGGCACGCGGGAGATATCGATGGCGATGTCGGCGCCCTCGGTCACCTGGCCGAACGCGGCGTACTGGTTATCCAGATGGGGAGCGGGAGCGACCATGATGAAGAACTGGCTGCCGGCAGAGTGGGGAGCCATGGTACGGGCCATGGACAGCACGCCAGTGGTGTGCTTCAGGTCGTTCTGGCGGAAGCCGGCGCCGGCGAACTCGCCCTT
This sequence comes from Oscillibacter sp., assembly GCA_017482345.1. Taxonomy (GTDB): domain Bacteria; phylum Bacillota; class Clostridia; order Oscillospirales; family Oscillospiraceae; genus Oscillibacter. The sequence continues at coordinate 10,720 of JAFUNB010000025.1, read as the reverse complement.
GATCTGGTAGCCGGGACCGCCCATGCCGTTGCCGTTGGGGCAGCCGCCCTGGATCATGAAGCCGGGGATGACGCGGTGGAAGATCAGACCATCATAGAAGCCCTTGTTGGCCAGGGAGATAAAGTTGTTGACGGTGTTGGGAGCCTTTTCGGGATACAGCTCGGCGGTCATGACGCGGCCGTCGGCCATGGTGATGGTTGCGATGGGATTGGACATATGGATCGTTCCTTTCTGTTCACTTCCCCGCAGGGAATTTTATTTGACTTATCCGCGGAATTTCATGGTGCGCTCGATCTCCCGCTGGGCGTCCCGCTTGGCGGCAGACTCACGCTTGTCGTAGTTCTTCTTGCCCTTGCACAGGCCGATCTCCAGCTTCACCCGGGCGTCCTTGAAATAGACGCTCAGGGGCACCAGCGTATAGCCGTCCTGCTTGATGAGGGCGTGGAGCTTGCGGATCTCCCGCTTGTGCATCAGGAGCTTTCTGGTGCGGACGGGGTCCTTGTTGAAAATGTTGCCCTTTTCGTAGGGCGAAATGTGCATACCGTGGACGAACAGCTCGCCGTCCTTGACGGTGCAGTAGGCGTCCTTCAGATTCAGCGTACCGGCCCGGATGGACTTGACCTCCGTACCGAACAGCTCGATGCCGGCCTCGTAGCGATCCTCCACGAAGTAATCGTGAAGGGCCTTGCGGTTCTGGGCCGCGATCTTGATCCCCTTCTTCTCCGTGGGGCTCACCTCCTTTTCTCCGGAAACTTGAACCAGTATACCACGATTTCCCCCGTTCTTCAAGAGAAAGAAGCGGTTGGCATTCCGTGGCGGCCGTGATATAATAAAGTGATTATGAACCATTTGCGGAAAACCCAAACATGAGGTATGACATATGAAAACTTTTACCGATCTGACTGAAAAGCAGCTCAGCCGCACCGAGCGTTACTCCGGCCCCCTGTATCAGGTCTACTCCGATGATGTGCTGCTGCCCAACGGCCACACCTCCGTCCGGGAGGTCATCGAGCATGTGGACGGCGTGGCGGTCCTGCCCCTGGATGAGAACAACAACGTGCTGACCGTGACCCAGTACCGCTACGTGTTCGGCAAGCCCCTGCTGGAGATCCCTGCCGGCAAGCTGGATCCCGGCGAGGATCCCTACACCGGCGGTCTGCGGGAGCTGCGCGAGGAGACCGGCGCCGTGCCCGGCGTGTACGAGTCTCTGGGCCGCATCATCCCCGCCCCCGGCTGCTACAGCGAGATTTTGCACCTGTATCTGGCCCGGGATCTGAAGATGGAGACCCAGGATCTGGATCCGGACGAGTTCCTCAACGTGGAGCGCATCCCCTTTGACGAGATGGTGCGCCGCTGCATGGAGGGCGAGGTGGAGGACGCCAAGACCGTGGCCGCCGTGCTGAAGGCCAAGATCCTGTTGGGTCTGTAAACGACTGGGAGGGTACATATGAGCAATCAGAAAACCGTCCTCATTGTGGAGGACGAGAAAAACATTGTTGACATTCTCCGCTTCAACCTCCAGCGGGAGGGCTACAATACCATGGAGGCCTACGACGGCGCAGACGGTCTGGAAAAGGCCCGGACGGGCAATCCCGACCTGATTTTGCTGGACGTGATGCTGCCGAAGATGATCGGCTTTGACGTGTGCAAGCAGCTGCGCGCCGAGGGCAACAACGTGCCCGTCATCATCCTCACCGCCCGCGAGGAGGAGGCCGACAAGGTGCTGGGTCTGGAGATCGGCGCCGACGATTACATCACCAAGCCCTTCTCCATGCGGGAGCTGATCGCCCGGGTGGGCGCCAACATCCGCCGCACCGCCATGAGCGCTCCTGCCGCCGCCACCGCCTCCGCCGCCTCCATGCCGGTGTCCGGCGAGCTGTCCATCAACACGGACAGCCACCAGGTGTTCCGCAGCGGCAAGGCCATCGATCTGACCCAGCGGGAATATGAGCTGCTGACCTTCCTGGCCAGCCATCCCAACAAGGTCTACTCCCGCATCGCCCTGATGGAGCAGGTGTGGAACTACGGCTATGTGGGCGACGACGTGCGCACCGTGGACGTGACCGTGCGGCGCCTGCGGGAGAAGATCGAGGTGGATCCCGCGAACCCTGCGTACATTCTGACCCGCCGCGGCGTGGGCTACTACTTTGCCGTGTAATCAAGAGGGGGCAGGCCCCCTCTTGAGAAAACCACCGTTGCGGCATTGCGATTCCCGTGCACTTTCGTACCCGCCAATCGCGCCGCTTCCTCGAAACAGCCTTGCTTCATCTGCCTCCGGCAGCGCTTCGGCTGTTCCCCCCCAGTCCGCCGCAGCGCACGGGCTTTGCCCGCACGTTTGCGGACTGTAAAGTGTTTTTTGCCACGCGCATGTCACGGCGAAAAACATATTGAATTTTGCAAGTTTTTGAAAATCCACCTGAATCCACCAAAATCTTCCGGTTAAGGTAAAGGTAAAGGTAAGGGTTAAGGTTAAGGTTACGGTTACAGTAACTGTAAAGGTAACGGTTACGGTCAGGGTGACCGAACGTTTTTTCGGTTGACCAAACGATCCTGTTTTTTCTGTATCTGAAAGTCCCCTACGAAAGAGGTGACCGCCTTTTGTTCCGCAGTCTGCATATGAAGCTGATGCTCATCATCCTGCTGCTCGTCACATCGCTGATGGCGGTGGTGGGCGCGTTTCTGACCACCAGCGTGTCCAGCTTCTATATCAACACCTTCTATCAGCAGATGTCCGAGATGTTCAGCGAGGATCGCCGGGACTTCGTCGTGTCTCTGCGCAGCGAGGCCGCCCAGGAGGACGGCGCCGCCCGTATCCAGGAGATCCTGGACACCAACGCCGGCGAGCTGGGCATTGACTACCGCACCCGCAATTACTACATCCTCGACGGCCGCACCGGCGCCTATCTGGGCGGCTCCGCCGACGAGGACGCCATGCCCCGGGAGCAGACCGCCAATTTGCTGACGGCACGCAACGCCGTGGCCCAGGGCAACGCGCTGCTGGTGGGCGACCAGAGCGACATCACCGCCGACTACATGGATGTGGCCATTCCCATCCTGGGTGGTGACAACGCCTTTATTATCTACATTCTCGACAACAAGGATACGGTGTCCGACCTGAACGCCCAGCTGCTGACCATCATCATGCAGGCCCTGGTCATCGGCCTGCTCATCTCCCTGCTGCTGAGCTATCTGCTGTCCAAGACCATGGTCAGCCCCATCGAAAAGCTGACGGCCGGCGCGGAGCGCGTGGCCGCCGGCGACTTTGACAGCGAGCTGCCGGTGGAGTCCACCGACGAGATCGGCATCCTGACCGGCACCTTCAACGAGATGGCCGGCGTGCTGCAGGAGACCCTTGCCGCTGTGGAAAACGAGCGCGACAAGCTGGACACGTTGTTCCTCCACATGACCGACGGCGTGGTGGCCTTCAACCACGAGGGCCAGCTCATCCACTGCAACCCTGCCGCCACCGATATGCTCCACCGCAGCGTGGACAGCACCTTCACCTACGGCGACTTCTTCGAGGAGGTCTACCCCTTCCGGGAGATGCTGGAGATGCAGCGTCCCAACTACAAGGAGGCGGAGATCACTGCCGGCGGCAAGAATCTGGAGCTGTATCTGGCCCCCTTCTCCGACCAGGCCGACGGCGGCGTTCTGGTGGTGCTCCATGACGTGACGGAGCAGCACCGCAACGAGGAGCGCCGCAAGGAGTTCGTGGCCAACGTGTCCCACGAGCTGCGCACCCCCCTGACCAACGTCCGAAGCTACGCCGAGACATTGCGGGACGCCAACGGCGACATCCCCACCGACATGGCCAACAGCTTCCTGGATATCATCATCAACGAAACGGACCGCATGACCCACATCGTGCAGGACCTGCTTACCCTGTCCCGACTGGACTCCAACCAGACGGAGCTGGTGCTCTCCCGCTTCGCCTTTGCCGAGGCCATCGGCAGCGTGGTGCGGGCCAACGCCATCGCCGCCCGCAACCATTCCCACACCCTGACCTGCGGCACGCTGGAGGATCTGCCCCTCATCGTGGGCGACCGCAGTCGGCTGGAGCAGGTCATGATGAACATCATCGGAAACGCCATCAAGTACACCCCCGACGGCGGCCACATTCAGGTAAGCGCCGGCTCCACGGAGACCGAGGTCTGGATGGAGGTCTGCGACGACGGCATCGGCATCCCGGAAAAGGACCGGGACCGCATTTTCGACCGCTTCTACCGCGTGGACAAGGCCCGCTCCCGCGAGTCCGGCGGCACCGGTCTGGGCCTGTCCATCGCCCGGGAGCTGGTGCAGCGGCATGACGGCACCCTGGCCCTGGCCCCTCACGAGGGCCCCGGCACCACCGTGCGCCTGACCCTGCCCATCGCCGGCCCCGCGTCCACCTGAGTTTCCACAAAACCAACTGAAAGGAGGCGCCGCCCGTGAGCTTTCAGCAGAAAAACCGCAGCAAACTGGACACGCTGCAAAATATCGCCATCACCGTGCTGACGGTCACCGCGGTGCTTCTTCTGCTGCGGACGCAGCTCTATACCCTCTCCCCCGGCGGTACACTGGACGACCTGCTGGGCAGCTCCGCTTCCACACCGGACAGCTCTGCCGCCGTGACGGCAGCGGAGCTGCGCGCACCTGTGCGGGTGGCCGTCTCCGGCGACAAGACCTACGGCCGCTACGGCAGCGTGACCACCACCACGGCGGATGCGTCCTTCGCCCCGCTGAAGACCTTCCTGCAGGAGGCGCTGGGCTCCGCCCGCACCTTCTCCACCTCCGGCGAAGCGGCCTTCTTCGCAGCGCTGGACCGCCCCTCCGTCTACTACGATTTCCTCTCCCCCCTGCCCCTGTCCGTCCTGTCCGGACTGGTGGGCGGCACCGCCGGAGAGGAACACATCACCGCCCGCCAGCTGGTGCTTTCTGCGGCTGAGAGCGGCGTGGTGCAGCTGTACGTCAGCGACGGCAAGGGCACCTGGTTCCAGTGCGACACCGCCGTCAGCAGCGATGCTCTGGACAACGTGGTGAACCATTTCGAGCTGGGCAGCGGCTACTTCGCCTATGACTACACCGTACTCAGCGACCATTACAACCGCATCGCCCCCACCTCCCTGTTTCTGGAGGAGCTGCCTCAGCTGCCCGTTCTGTCTGTGTCCTCCGACCTGTCGGACGAGAGCGGTCTGCTGTCATCTCTGGGCTTCAACCCCCACACCAACTCCCGCTACACCGAGGCCAACGGCACCGAAGTCGTGGTGGAGGGCGATCACTCCGTCCGCTTCCTGCCGGACGGCACCATCCGCTACAAGGGCAGCGACAACGAGGCCAGCGAGAACGAGCTGACCATCGAATCTGCCAGCGGCGGGACGCCCACGCTGCAGGAGGCCGCCGCCGGCGTCAGCGATCTGCTGAACCGGCTTCTGAGCAGCTATCCCGGCGACGCCTCCGCCTATCTGCTGGACATCCAGCGCAGCGGCGACGTGACCACCCTGACCTTTGACTATCAGTCCGGCGGCATCCCCATCCGGCAAGCCAGCGGCGCTGCCGCCGCCGAGGTGCAGCTGACCGGAAACCGCATCTCCTCCCTGTCCCTGCTCCTGCGGCAGTACACCGCCGGAACGGACACCTCTCTCCTGCTTCCCATGAAGCAGGCCGTCGCCATCGCCGCCCGAGAGACGAACCGTGAGCTGCTCATCGGCTACACGGACAACGGCGGTGACACCTCCGGCGCCGTGTGGCTGCTGGACTGAATCCCTGACGAAAGGAGCGCACCATGGAGAGCTTCCGCCTGAAAAACATCATCATTCTCATTCTGGCTCTGATGAACCTGTTTCTGCTGGGCTCTCTCTACGGCCGCGCCAGCGCCCGTCAGGAGGCGCAGGACCGCACCCGCCAGCAGCTGGTGGAGCTGTTCTCCGCGGACAGCGCCCGCATCGCCCTGGACGGCGACATCATCTCTTTCCAGACGCCTCCCGCCGGCGGTACATTGAGCCGCGACGTGGCCCATGACCAGAAGGTGGCCACTTTGCTCCTGGGCGAGGGCCTCCTGCGCTCCGACCAGGGCGGCGGTATTTATTCCTACGAAAACAGCTCCGGAGCGGCGGTTTTCCGCTCCGGCGGCAACTTTGACGTGACCCTGCACCTGACGGATGCGGCCGGGGCACAGGCGCTGTTCCGGGACTTTTGCAAGGAGTTTCAGTACGAGGAGATCTCCTCCGCCGTGGACGGCAGTTCCTTCTCTGCCTCCGCCGTGCGCACCTATGACGGACACCGGGTCATGAACTCCACCGTCACCTTCCAGACCTCCGACGGCGCGCTGCACATCACCGGCACCTATCTGCCGGACACGCTGGTGCCCGACGCCCGGGAGGATGCCCTCTCCGGCCCCTCCGCCCTAACGGCGTTCCTGAACACCCGCCGCGAGATGGGCGCTGTCATCTCCGCCGTCACCGGTATGTATCCCTGCTACGAGCTACAGAGCACCGCGGCGGCTCCCATGACCCTGACCCCCGCCTGGTGCATCGAGACCGATGCCGGTTTGTATTATGTTAACTGCTATACCGGAGCAGTCACCCGGGAATAAAATCGTTTTCCCCCGACTCTCCACGTTTTTTAGAAACATAACAGGAATGATTTGCATTTCTACGGGAGATATGCTATAGTGATGCTGTACGAGTGCCCCTGTGCGCGATTTTGCGTCCCACGGATGACCCGGTTTCGGGTATGAAGCGGCACCTGCAGGGCAAACTGACCGGGACGGTCCTGCCCGTTTTCTGATACAAACGAACTTGCCTTGAAGAGAGGGTAAAGAACTTGACAAAATATATTGTACAGGGTGGAAGACCCCTGTTTGGTGAAGTAGAGATCAGCGGCGCGAAAAACGCTGCCGTTGCCATTATCCCCGCCGCCCTGATGGTGGACGGCGTGTGCCGCATTGAAAACCTGCCCCAGATCTCCGATGTGACCCTGTGTCTGAAGATCCTGGAGCAGCTGGGCGCCAATATCCGCACCATCAACCGCCATACCGTGGAGATCGACTGCAGAAGCATCCACTCCACCCGCACCCTTCCCTCCCCCGCCGACAAGATCCGGGCCTCCTACTATCTGGTGGGCGCTCTGCTGGGCCGCTTCGGCCGCGCGGAGGTCGCTATGCCCGGCGGCTGCAACTTCGGCGGCGTCCGCCCCATTGACCAGCACGTCAAGGGCTTCTCCGCCATGGGGTCCAAGGTCACCGTGGAGGGCGGCTTTATCGTCGCGTCCACGTCCACCGGCCGCCTGAAGGGCGCCACCGTGTATCTGGACGTGGTCAGCGTGGGCGCCACCATGAACATCATGATGGCCGCCGCCATGGCTGACGGCAACACCATCATCGAGAATGCGGCCAAGGAGCCCCACATCGTGGACCTGGCCAACTTCCTCAACTCCATGGGCGCCAACATCCGCGGCGCCGGCACGGATACCATCAAGATCCGGGGCGTGGAGCGTCTGAGCGGCGGTACCTATGCCATCATCCCCGACCAGATCGAGGCCGGCACCTATATGGCGGCTGTGGCTGCCACCGGCGGCCAGGTCCTGGTGAAGAATATCATCCCCAAGCACATGGACTGCATCACCGCCAAGCTGGTGGAGATGGGCGTGGAAGTGGAGGAGAACGAGGACACCCTGCTGGTCCGCCGCACGGAGCCTCTGCGCAAGGCCAACGTCAAGACCCTGCCCTATCCCGGCTTCCCCACCGATATGCAGCCCCAGATCACCACCGTTCTGGCTCTGGCCCAGGGCACCTCTCTGGTGACGGAGGGCGTCTGGAGCAGCCGCTACCGCTATGTGGACGAGCTGCGCCGTATGGGAGCCAACATTCAGGTGGACGAGAAGACCGCCGTGGTGGAGGGCGTGGAGCGTCTGACCGGCGCCAACATCCAGGCCTACGACCTGCGTGCGGGCGCTGCCATGGTCATCGCCGCTCTGGCCGCTCAGGGCCGCAGCGAGATCTCCAACGTGCAGTACATTGAGCGCGGCTATGAAAACATCATTCAGAAGCTGCGCCAGCTGGGTGCGGATATCTGGACAATCGAAGATTCCGGCGAAAGTGTCCGACTGACGAATATTGGCTAAAGAAAACGTCCGCAAAGTGTGGCTCATGAATGGTTGCGCCCCTGTGCGGACGTTTTATATCCATAAGAGAGGTTTTTCCCCTTGATCACCGTACATACTCTGGCCAGCGGTTCCTCTGGCAACGCCTGCCTCATCCGCCACGGCAACACCGCCGTGCTGCTGGACGCCGGCATCTCCTGCCGCCGGATCACCACCAGTCTCCGGGAGCTGGGACTGACGCCCGATGATCTGACCGCTGTGCTCATTACCCATACCCACACCGACCACATCGCAGGTCTGCAGACCCTGCTGAAAAAGAGCAGCTTCCCCGTGCTGGCCAGCGAGGCCGCCGCCCGGGATCTCCTGTACCGGATGCCCGCCTGTGCCGGCCGGCTGGAGGCCTTTACCCCCGGCCGTGCCTTTGCCCTCGGCAGCTGCACCGTCCGCCCCTTTGCCATCTCCCACGACGCCCCCGGCGCCTGCGGCTACCGGCTGGACACGGAGGACGGCAGCGTGGGACTGCTGACGGACAGCGGCTATGTGACCGACGAGGCCGCTGACACTTTGCCCGGCTGTGAGCTGGTGCTGCTGGAGGCCAACCACGACGTGGAGACACTGGAGTGCGGCCCCTATCCCTATTTCCTGAAAGAGCGCATCCTCGGCAGCCGCGGCCATCTCAGCAACGAGACCGCCGCCCGCTTTGCCGTGACCCTGACCCGTTCCGGCACACGGGAGCTGATCCTCTCCCATCTGAGCCGGGAGAACAACACCCCCGCCATGGCTTTCAACGCCGTGGAACGGGCGCTGTCCGCCGCGGGCCTCGCGCCGCGGCTCACTGTGGCGCCCCGGGACTGTCTCAGCGAACCATACACCGTCTCCAGGAGGAACGTATGCAGAAAGTAACCATCATCTGCGTGGGCAAACTGAAGGAGAAATTCTATGCCGACGCGGTCAGCGAATATGTGAAGCGGCTGAGCCGGTTCTGCAAGCTGGAGATCATCGAACTGCCGGAAGACCGTCTGCCGGACGATCCCTCCCAGGCCCAGATCGACGCAGCATTGCTGAAAGAGTCTGACGCCATCCGGGCAAAGATCCCCGCCGGCGCCCACGTCATCGCCATGTGCGTGGAGGGCAAGGAGCGCTCCAGCGAGGAGCTGGCCCGTTTGATGGCGGAGTCCGCCAACCGGGGCGAGAGCCATCTGGTGTTCCTCATCGGCGGCTCTTTTGGCATGCACCCCTCCATCAAGGCCCAGGCGGCCGTGAAGCTGTCCATGTCCCCCATGACCTTCCCCCATCACCTGCTGCGGGTGATGCTGCTGGAGCAGATCTACCGGGGCTACCAGATCAACGCCGGTACCCGGTACCACAAATAAGCGCATTCTTACCATTTACATATACATCTTAGAGGAGGAACAGCAAAATGGATTTCATGAAGGAATACGAAAAATGGCTGGCGAGCTCTGCCCTGTCCGCCGAGGAACATGCTGAACTGGAGGCCATCAAGGATGACCCCAAGGAGATCGAATCCCGCTTCTTTGCCCAGCTGGCATTCGGCACCGCCGGTCTGCGCGGCACCATGGGCGCCGGCCTGTATCGCATGAACATCCATGTGATCCGCCACGCCACCCAGGCCTTCGCCGAGGTCATTCTGGCCGAGGGTCCCGAGGCCGTGAAGCGCGGCGTGGCCGTGTGCTTCGACTGCCGCAACAACTCCGACCTGTTCGGCAAGGAGGCCGCCTGCGTGCTGGCCGGCAACGGCATCCCCGTCCGCCTGTTCGAGTCCCTGCGTCCCACTCCCGAGCTGAGCTTCGCCGTCCGTGAGTACGGCTGCATCGCCGGCATCAACGTCACCGCCAGCCACAACCCCAAGGAGTACAACGGCTACAAGGTGTACTGGGAGGACGGCGCCCAGCTGCCCCCCGTCCACGCTGACGAGGTTGCCAAGAAGATGCAGGAGCTGGACGTGTTCGAGTGCGTCAAGATGATGGACTACGACACCGCCGTGGCCGAGGGCAAGATCGTCCTGATGGGCGAGGAGACCGACGAGGCCTTCCTGGCCAACGTCATGGCTCAGGTCAACGACAAGGCCGTTGTGGAAAAGATGGCCGACACCTTCAAGATGGTGTTCACTCCCTTCCACGGCACCGGCCACAAGCTGATCCCCGAGGCTCTGAAGCGTCTGGGTATGAAGCACGTCATCTGCGTTCCCGAGCAGATGGTCATCGACGGTGACTTCCCCACCGTGGTCTCCCCCAACCCCGAGAACCCCGAGGGCTTCTATCTGGCAGTTGACATCGCCAAGAAGGAAGGCGCCGACTTTATCCTGGGCTCCGACCCCGACGCTGACCGCGTGGGTATCATGGTCAACACCGGCGATGGCGAGTTCAAGGTCATCTCCGGCAACCAGACCGGCGTCCTGCTGGCTGACTACATCATCGGCGCATGGAAGCGCGCCGGCAAGCTGCCCGAGAATGGCGTCATCCTGAAGAGCCTGGTCTCCACCGAGATGGCCCGCAAGGTGGCCGAGGTCAACGGCCTGAAGTGCTTCGACACCTTCACCGGCTTCAAGTTCCTGGCCCAGAAGAAGGACCAGCTGGAGGAGTCCGGCGAGGGCACCGTCCTGATGGCCTTCGAGGAGTCC
>JAFUNB010000024.1 GCA_017482345.1 Oscillibacter sp. | reverse complement strand
GCTGGCCGGTGGTACGGCGAACGCCAACGCAGCACAGCGTCAGGCGGTTCTCCTCTGCCCTGCCAGCCACCATGCCGTTCTCCTCCAGATACTTCTTTACGAAGCCGTAGGCAGTCTTTTCCGCCAGCGTACCGATGGTACCGGCGCGGAACACCTGGGTCTCGCCAAACATCTCGATGGCGTGGCGATGGGCGCGGGCCTGATATTCACCGGAGAAGTTCAGGTCGATATCAGGAACCTTACCGCCGCCGTAGCCCAGGAAGGTCTCAAAGGGGATATCGAAGCCGTCCTTGACATATTTCGTGCCGCAGACGGGACAATCCTTGTCTGGCATATCCGCGCCGCAGCCGTAAGAGCCGTCCCGGATGAATTCGTTGTGCTTGCACTTGGGGCAGCGGTAATGGGGCGGCAGGGAGTTGACCTCCGTGATACCCGACATGTAGGCCACCAGAGAGGAGCCGACGGAGCCTCGGGAGCCTACCAGATAGCCATTTTCCAGGCTCCGCTGCACCAGCTTCTGGGCGGACATGTAGACCACGTCGTACTTGCCCAGAATACCCTTCAGCTCCACGTTCAGACGGTCCACCATAAAATCAGGCGGATTGTCGCCGTAGAGATCATGCACCTTCTGCCACGTCAGGGTGTTCAGTTCCTCCTCCGAGTTTTCCAGGCGTGGCGGGAACAGCTCCTTGGGCAGCAGTTCAAAGGTCTCCACCTGGTCGGCCACCAGACGTGTATTGGTCACCACCACCTCGTAGGCCTTCTCCTTACCCAGATAGCTGAATTCCTCCAGCATCTCCTCCGTGGTTTTGAAATAGATGGGCAGCGGCTCATTGGCGTCGGCAAACTTCTTGGAGGCCAGAATGATATGGCGGTAGATCTCGTCCTCCGGCTCCAGGAAATGCACGTCGCCGGTGGCGCACACCGGCTTATCCAGTTCCTCGCCCAGACGGACCACGGTGCGGTTGAACTCCCGCAGATCCTCCTCGGTCTGCACGTCGCCGTTGCGGAGCATGAACTGGTTGTTGCACAGGGGTTGGATCTCCAGATAGTCGTAGTAATCGGCAATGCGCTTGATCTCCTCCCAGTCCTTATGGTCCTTGATGGCCTGGAACACCTCACCGGCCTCGCAGGCGGCGCCCACAATAATGCCCTCCCGGTGCTCGTTGAGCAGCGTTTTGGGAATGGTGGGCACGCGCTTGAAGTGCTTCAGGTTGGAGGCGGAGATCATCTGATACAAGTTTTTCAGACCCGTTTTGTTGCGGGCCAGCAGGATGATATGCTTGGGGAAACGGTTGGTCTTGCTGCCCAAGGGGCGCAGCTTTTCCATCTCCTTATTCACGGCCTGCAGGGTATGTATGCCCCGCTCGTGGAGCATTTTCCAGAACGGGATCAGCATATAGCCAACCGTAGCCGCATCGTCGCTGGCACGGTGGTGGTTGAAGGCGGGCAGATCCAGATGCTCCGCCACAATGTCCAATTTATACTTGCCCAGACCCGGCAGCAGATTCTGCGCCAGGATCAGGGAGTCCACATAGGTGGGATTGAATTCCAGACCCACCTTTTTGCAGCCAGCGCGGATGAAGCCGATGTCGAATTCCGCGTTGTGGGCCGCCAGAGGCCGGCCGTTCACAAAGGCCAGGAATTCCCGCAACGCCTGCTTCAGCTGGGGCGCGTCCTTCAGCATCTCGTCCGTAATACCGGTGAGACCGATGATCTCCGGCGTCAGGCGGCGGTTGGGGTTGACGAAGGTCTGATACCGCTCGGTGATCTCGCCGTTTTTCACCACAACGGCGCCGATCTCCGTGATGGCCTCCCGGTCTACCTTCAGGCCGGTGGTCTCAATATCGAAGCAGACGAACTCATCGTCCAGACTGCAGTCCTGACGGCCATGAACGGCCACCCGGTCGTCAACGTTGTTGACAAAGTAGCCCTCCACGCCGTAGAGGATCTTGATCTTATTGCCGGCGGCATGCCATGCGTCCGGAAAGGACGAGGCCACGCCGTGGTCGGTGATGGCGATGGCGGGATGGCCCCAGCGGATGGCCGTCTTGATGGCGTCCTTCGTGTCCGTCAGAGCGTCCATATTGCTCATCTTTGTATGCAGATGCAGCTCCACGCGCTTTTCCGGCGCGTGATCCATGCGGGGCGCGTGATCCACCACGCAGATGTTGAAAGGACTCAGCTGGATGTCCTTGCCGTCCCAGGTAGGCTCCATCTTGCCCTGCACCAAAAGCCACATGCCCGGCTTCATGGCGCCGCCGTACTGCTCCGCCTCCTTGGCGGTCAGATTCTTGTGGATGAGGACAGAGTTGGTATAGTCCGTCATCTCCACCTGCAGCCGCCACATACCGGGGCGGCGGGTCTCCTCGCAAGAGGCGGAGAACACCTTGCCCTCCACAGTGACGGTGCCCATTTTCAGATCCAGATCACGCATGGGGATGGGGCGGGCTTTGATGGGCTTGCCCAGCAGCACCTTACCGGGGGCAGTGCCGCCCTTCTTCTCTCCAGCCGAAGCAGCGGGAGCCGGTTCTGCCTTGGGAGCGCTCTGGGGCTCCCGGCTGGTCAGCTCCATCTCCACCGTCCGGAAGCCGTAGACCGTCCGGATCATCTGCTTCAGATCCTCCACATCCTCCGGCGCCATAGGCGCCTTGGTGGTCATGGACATCCGGATGGACATCTTTTCCAGCTCGATGGAGACATGAGTCAGCTCGGCGCCGCCCAGCTTCAGCCGCAGAAGCCCGGAGATATTCAGTTCCGAAAACATATCAAAAAACGGGATGTTCTTTGCCATGGGTCTTCCTCTCTCGTCCGTGATACAGTCACAGCAGGGCGGTGGTCCGAACCACTGCCCTGCTCGTTGGTTACAGTTTGTCGATCTCGGCCATCAAAGCGTCGATCAGCCTGTCCTCAGGCACCTTGTAAAGGATCTCTCCCTTACGGAATAACAAGCCCTCACCCTTGCCGCCGGCAATACCGATATCGGCGGCGGAGGCCTCTCCGGGGCCGTTGACCGCGCAGCCCATCACCGCCACGGTGATGTTTTTATGGCAGTTTATCAGGCGGCGCTCCACCTCCTCCGCAATGGGGATGAGATCGATGCGGGTGCGGCCGCAGGTGGGACAGGCGATGAGATTCACGCCTTCCTCCCGCAGTCCGGCGGCCTTCAAAATCTTATGGGCGGCGTAAATCTCCTCCACCGGGTCGGCGGTCAGCGTCACGCGGATGGTATCGCCGATGCCCATGCACAGCAATCCGCCGATGCCCATGGCGGATTTCACCATACCCATAGAAGGCGTGCCGGCCTCCGTCACGCCCAAATGCAGCGGATAGTCTGTCTGCTCCGCCAGCAGGCGGTAGGCGGCAATGGTCAGGGGCACATCGGAGCATTTGACAGAGATGCAGATATCGTCAAAATCAAACTTATTCAGCAGGCGCACGTGGCCCATGGCGCTCTCCACCAGAGCCTCCGCCGTGACGCCGCCGTACTTGGCCCGCAGTTCCTTTTCCAGAGAGCCGCCGTTGACGCCGATGCGGATGGGGATGTTCTTGCTGCGGCACATATCGGCCACAGCCTTCACCTTCTCCTCGGAGCCGATGTTGCCGGGATTGATGCGGATGGCGTCAATGCCACGCTCTGCGCACTCCAGCGCATATTTGTAGTTGAAGTGGATATCCGCGATCAGGGGGATATGGATCCGCTCCTTGATGCGGTCCACCGCCTCGGCAGCCGCCTGATCGGGAATGGCCACGCGGATGATCTCACATCCGGCAGCCTCCAGTGCGTGGATCTGCGCCACAGTGGCGGCCACGTCGTCGGTTTTTGTATTGCACATGGACTGGATGGAAACCGGAGCGCCTCCGCCCACGGCTACCTTGCCCACAAACAGCTGTTTACTCATGTGTGCCTCCTTAGCCCATCAGTTTGAACACGTCGTTAAAGGTGATCAGCAGCATAAAGCCCATCAGCACCACAAATCCGGCGCCGTTGATGAAGGATTCATACTTAGGCGGGACCTTTTTGCCGAACAGCGCCATGGCCGCCGTGTTCACACACAGCAGCAGGATATGGCCGCCGTCCAGCGCCGGTACAGGCAGCAGATTCATGACGGCCAGATTCACCGTCAGCATGGCGGCGAAATACAGGATGCTCTCAACGGCAGCCAGCACGCCGCCCATCTCCTGGGCCTGCTCGCCTACCTCTGTCATGGTAGACACGATGCCCACCGGGCCGCTGAGATCGTCCACGCCGGCGTCACCGGCAAAGAGCATCTTCAGACTCAGCCGTACCACACGGACAAAACCCACGGTGTTCAGCCAGCTGGTTTTGATCTTGGCCCCCAGCGTAGCCTCCTCCCATTGGGTGATGTCCCGGTAGATGCCGTAGCCCTGATAGCTCTCGCCCTGCTGGTCGGTATAGGTGGTGTACTTTAGGTCGTTCAGGGCCACCTTTTTACCGTCCCGCAGCACCACCAGATCCAGCGGCTGGCCGGGATTCAGGCCCAGCAGCAGATCCACGTCGCTGTACAAATACACCCGCTCGCCGTTGATCTTCCAAAAGACGTCATCCGCCTCCAGCGTCACGCCGTTGTTCTGTTCAAACTCCGGGGCGCTGCCGGCGATGGCGGGGATCCGGAATCCCTCGGCGCTGCTGTAGAGCAGCAGCAGGATCACAAAACCGGTCACCAGGTTCATACCCGCACCGGCGGCGAAAATGATCATCTTTTTCCAGAAGCCCTGACGGCTTAAGGCGCGCTCGTCGTCAGACTCTTCTTCCTCACCCTCCATGGCGCAGAAGCCGCCCACAGGCAGCGCGCGGAGAGAATACTGGGTCTCTCCCCGCTCCCGGCTCCAGATCTCCGGGCCCATGCCGATGGAAAATTCATTGACCCAAACATTGCAGGCCTTGGCCGCCAGAAAGTGCCCCAGTTCGTGGACCGCTACCAGCAGGCCGAATACAAGGATCGCCGCCAGGATATACAGTATGCTGCTCATGAAACACTCCTAAATCAGTCGCCCAGCACGCTCCGCCGGGCAGCGGCGTCCGCCGCCAGAATATCGTCCAGTGTAGGGTTCTGCACCACGGGAATCCGGGCGCGGGCCTCCGCCACCAGACGGGCAATATCATGGAAACCAATTTTGTCCGCCAGGAACAGGCCCACGGCCTCCTCATTGGCGCCATTGAGAATGGCGCAGGCGGTACCACCCTCGGTAGCGGCCTCCTCCGCCAGACGCAGGCAGGAGAACACCTCCCGGTCCGGCTCGGCAAAGGTCAGGGGCGGGCACTTTAAAAGATCCAGCGGCTCCGCCAGACTGACGCCCCGGTTGGGATACGTCATGGCATAGCGGATGGGCAGGCGCATATCCGGCGTGCCCAGCTGGGCCAGCATGCTGCAGTCGTGATACTCCACCAGAGAGTGGATGATGCTCTGCCGGTGCACCACCACATCCACCTGCTCCAAAGGCAGGCGGTACAGGCGCATGGCCTCAATGACCTCCAGCCCCTTGTTCATCAGCGTGGCGGAATCCACGGTGATCTTGGGGCCCATGGTCCAGTTGGGATGGCGCAGGGCGTCCGCCCGGGTCTTCCCTGCCACCTCGTCACGACTCATGCCGTAGAAGGGGCCGCCGGAGCAGGTCAGGATCAAGCGCTTGATCTCGCCGCGGTCAGCGCAGCCCTGCACGCACTGGAAAATGGCGGAATGCTCGCTGTCCACCGGCACGATCTCCGCGCCGCAGCGATCCGCCGCATCTATTACCAGCTCGCCGGCGCAGACCAGCGTCTCCTTATTGGCCAGCGCAATGCGCTTTTTCGCCTCGATGGCGGCAAGGGTCGGTTTCAGACCCACCATGCCCACCACGGCAGTGACCACGGTGTCCGCCTCCGGGGCGGTAGCCGCTTCCTCCAGCGCGTCAAAGCCGCCCAACACGGTTGTGCCGGTGTCCGCCACACGGACAGCCAGATCCCGGGCCGCGGCCTCGTTGGTCATGACAGCCAGACGGGGACGGTAGCGGCGCACCTGTTGCTCCATCAACTCCACGCTGGAGTTGGCGGTGATGGCCGCCACGGTCAGATTCATATCGTCCACTACGTCCAGGGTCTGGCGACCGATGGAGCCGGTGGAACCTAAAATTGAAATCGTTTTACTCATAGTCCTCAGTTTATGACACAAGGCTTAAAATTATCTCAATAACCGGCGCAACAAACAGTACACTGTCAAACCGGTCCAGCACGCCGCCGTGAGCCAGGAACAGCTTTCCGTAATCCTTGATGCCGTACTCCCGCTTGATGAGGGAGAAGCTCAGATCGCCCACCTGGGCCACCACGCCGCAGACCAGCGCCAGGATCACAATGACCCGATAGCCGATCTCGCCGGCGAACCAGTTGTTCATCACAAAGGCGAACAGGCATCCGCACACCACGTTGCCCGCCAGACCGCCGATGGAACCCTCCACACTCTTCTTTGGGCTGACCTTGGGGGCCAGCTTGTGCTTGCCGATGGTGCAGCCCACAAAGTAGGCAAAGGTGTCACAGGCAAAGCTGAGGATAAAGGGCAGCAGCAGCCAGGCACGGTGCAGGCCCATGGCTTCGATCCGCAGGAAGGCAGAGAAGGAATAGCTGATGGCAAGGCCGCCGAACAGCGCGGCCATGACCTGCGCAAACTTCACCTCGCCGCCCTTAACGATGGCGTAACCAAAGAAGAACACCACCTCGCCTATGACCAGCAAAGGCACCACATCCGGGCGGATGTCGTACCAGATCACGGTAAACAGGGGCAGCATGGCACTCATGCTGACAAGTTCGCTCTTCTGTTCTCCGCTGACACACTGCTGCAGCTCCATGCTGCCGATCGCAGCCAGCAGAGCCAGCGCCAGCACGATCACGGCTCTGGGTGCCCAAAGCACCACCCACAGCAGTACCGGCACGCCCACAACGGCCACCAGAACACGGGATTTCAAAGAAGTCATTTCTTCACGCCTCCAAACCGTCTGTCTCTCGCATGATAGGCCGCGATGGCCTGATCCAGTTCGGCTTCGTCAAAATCAGGCCACAGAACGTCTGTGAAATAAAACTCGGAATAGGCGCACTGCCACAGCAGGAAGTTGGAAAGCCGCAGCTCGCCGCTGGGGCGGATGATCAGCTCCGGGTCGGGGATGCCGCGGGAGTCCATGTACATGGAGAACATAGCGTCGTCCAGCTCCTCGGGGCGCTTCTCCCCTGCCGCGCACTCCGCCGCGAACTTCCGCACAGCCCGCAGGATCTCGTCCCGGCCGCCGTAGTTCAAACAGATGTTGGCCTGAAAATCGCCGGGCGCCAGCTGGTCGCTGATCTCGTCCGTCTGATGAGCCAGTGCCCGCAGCTCCGGGGCAATGGGCGTCATATCACCGAAAAAGCGCAGGCGGATGTGGTCCTTCTCCATGGTGTCCACCGCTTCCAGCAGATACCGCTTCAAAAGACCCATGATGGCGCCAACTTCCTCCTCGGAGCGTTTCCAGTTTTCCGTGGAGAACGCATACACCGTCAGATACTGCACACCGATGTTCTTGCAGTAGGTGGCGATGCGGCGGAAGGTCTCCGCTCCCGCCTTGTGGCCGGCAGTCCGGGGCAGGCCCCGGAGGGTGGCCCAGCGGCCGTTGCCGTCCATAATAATCGCAATATGGCGAGGCGGGTGAAGTTCCCGCCCCGCCGTATCGTTGGTTTTCAGCCTGTCAGCCATTAAACAGCCAGCAGTTCCTTTTCTTTTTTGGCCAGGAGCTCATCCAGTTTCTTGCAGCTGTCATCGGTCAGCTTCTGGAGGTCCTTTTCCACCATCTTCAGCTCGTCCTCAGTGATCTCGGACTTCTTCTCCTGCTTCTTGAAGTTGTCCATAGCGTCACGGCGGATGTTGCGGATGGCGACCTTGCCGCCCTCGGCGTACTTGCGGATCTGCTTGACCAGTTCCTTACGGCGCTCCTCAGTCAGCTGAGGGAAGTTCAGGCGGATGGTACGGCCGTCGTTCTGGGGGTTAATGCCCAGATCGGAGTTCTGGATGGCCTTCTCAATGGACTTCAGAGCACTGGCATCCCAGGGGGAGATCACCAGAGCACGGGGATCGGGAGAGGAGATGGCAGCGATCTGCTGGATGGGGGTGGGGCTGCCGTAGTAGTCCACCATGATGCGGTCCAGCACACCTGCGTTGGCGCGGCCTGCGCGCACGGCGGAAAAGTCAGCGGCCACAGAGTCGATACTCTTCTTCATCTTGTCCTCGTAAATCTTGTACTCGTCTTTCAACATAATGGAGTCCGTCCTTTCAAGTATGTGTTGGAATGCGCGGAAAGCGCGTAGATTACTCTTTCACGATGGTGCCGATGTTTTCGCCGCACAGAACACGAACAATGTTCTGGGGATCCTTCAGGGCGAACAGCAGCACGGGGATATGGTTGTCCATAGACAGAGAGGTGGCGGTGGTGTCCATCACCATCAGGTGCTGGGCCAGAACCTCGTCGTAGGTGATCATATCGTACTTCACGGCGTTGGGGTCCTTCAGAGGATCGGCGCTGTAGACACCGTCCACGTTCTTGGCCAGCAGGATGACCTCGGCGCCGATCTCGGCGGCACGCAGGACTGCGGCGGTATCCGTGGAGAAGTAGGGGTTGCCGGTGCCGGCACCAAAGATGACCACTCTTCCCTTTTCCAGGTGGCGCACAGCCCGGGAGCGGATGTAGGGCTCGGCGATGGCGCGCATCTCGATGGCGGTCTGCACGCGGACGGGGATGCCCTTCTGCTCGCACACATCGGCCACGGCCAGGCAGTTCATAACAGTCGCCAGCATGCCCATGTGGTCTGCACGGGTGCGCTCCATAGCACCGCCGCTGTTCTTGGCGCCGCGCCAGAAGTTGCCGCCGCCGACCACCAGACCCACCTGAACACCCATATCCAGGCACTCCTTGATGACGTCGCAGACGCTGCCGATCATCTCAAAATCCAGTCCGGAGCCCTTGCCGCCGGCCAGCGCCTCGCCGCTGATCTTCAGCAGTACGCGCTTATAAACAGGTTTTGCCATATCCAAAAACCTCCATATTTCTTTGCAAAATATAACGCATACATTGTAACTTATTTTTCCGCTTTTGCCTAGGGGGTATCTGTGAATTTACTGAAAAAACTGTCGGGGCGGGCAGTAAAAAGGGAGCGGCAGTCTGCCGCTCCCTTTTGTTCTTACTCTTCCGGTTCGTCCACCGGCTCCAGCTCGCCGGCCGCGGCGGCGTTCAGGATGCCCAGCAGTTCGTCCTTGCCGGTGCCCTTTTCCGCGGAGAAAGGCACCAGGATGTCATTCTCATCCAGTTCCAGAGTCTCCCGGATCAGAGCCAGCGCAGGCTCCACCTGGCTTTTTTTCAGCTTGTCCAGCTTGTTGGCCACGATGATCTCAGGGCAGCCGGTCTGGCGGAACCACTCGTGCATGACCACATCATCTTTGGTAGGCTTGTGGCGGATATCAACGATGAGGACGCCGGCGGTGATGGCTCCCACCACGCCCTCCTGGAAATAGCTCTCCATCAGGCGGCCCCAGCGGTCCTTCTCGGACTTGGAGACCTTGGCATAGCCGTAGCCGGGCAGGTCCACCAGATAGGCCTTCTTGTCGATGAGGAAGTAGTTGATCTGGGTGGTCTTTCCGGGGGAAGCGCCCACATAAGCCAGATTCTTCCGGCTCACCAGACGGTTGATGACGGAGGACTTGCCCACGTTGGAGCGGCCCGCGAAGGCAAACTGAGGCAGACCGTCCCGCAGGAAGCCGGACCGGTCAGCGGCGGAGCGGATAAACTCCGGTTTGTTGAAATTAATAGACATGTACAGGAATTCTCCTTTACTGCCGCAGAGCGGCATCATTGCCGGATTCGCGGGTATTCACAAAGGCGGGTACCAGGGTCGGCTCCTCGCGGTGCACGGTCTCCCCCGTCAGAGCGGCGGCAAACACCTCGTCCACCGTTGCCACCGGCACGAACCGCAGAGCAGCGCGCACCGTCTGGTCGATCTCCTCCAGATCCCGGACATTGTCCTTGGGGATCAACACGGTATGGATGCCGTTGCGCTTGGCGGCCATGGTCTTTTCCTTCAGGCCGCCGATGGCCAGCACCCGGCCCCGCAGGGTCACTTCGCCGGTCATGGCGATGCCGCCCTTCACCTTGCGGCCCGTCAGAGCGGACAGCATGGCGGTGGTCATGGCGATACCGGCAGAGGGGCCGTCCTTGGGAACTGCCCCCTCAGGAAAATGGACGTGGATGTCCTTGGTCTTATAGAAATCAGTGGGGATGTTCAGCAGAGCAGCACGGCTGCGCAGGCAGCTGAGGGCCGCATGGGCGGACTCCTTCATCACGTCGCCTAAGTTTCCGGTCAGCTCCAGTTTGCCGGAGCCGTCCATCACATTGACCTCCACCTGCAGGATCTCGCCGCCGGCCTCGGTCCAGGCCAGGCCGTTCACCACGCCGATCTCCTCCTGATCCGCACACAGCGCAGGCGGGAACGGCTGGCAGTCCAGCAGCTTGGGCAGCTCTTTTTCTGTAATAGTGATTCGCTTTACATCGCCCTTCAGCAGGCGCATATCTGCCTTTCGGCAGATGGCAGCCAGCCGGCGCTCCAGCTGGCGAACGCCGGACTCGCGGGTATAGTCACGGATGACGGCACGCAGCACGTCCTCCCCCACCCGCAGGGCGCCCTTCTTGATGCCGTGCTCCTCCATCTGCTTGGGCAGCAGGTGTCGGCGGGCGATCTGCACCTTTTCCTCGTCCGTGTAGCTGGACAGACGGATGACCTCCATACGGTCCAGCAGCGGTCTGGGAATGGTGTCGGTGGTGTTGGCTGTGGTGATGAACATGATTTTGCTCAGATCCACGGGGATCTCCAGGAAGTGGTCCCGGAAGGAGTTGTTCTGCTCACTGTCCAGCACTTCCAGCAGCGCCGCAGACGGATCGCCGCGGTGGTCGCTGCCCAACTTGTCGATCTCGTCCAGCAGCAGCAGGGGGTTCATGGAACCGCTGCGGCTGATGGCCTCGATGATGCGGCCGGGCATGGAGCCGATGTACGTTTTCCGGTGGCCGCGAATGTCCGCCTCATCCCGGACGCCGCCCAGAGACAACCTGGCCAGCTTGCGGTTGAGGGCCTTGGCCACGGAGATGGCGATGGACGTCTTGCCCACGCCGGGAGGGCCGACAAGGCAGATGATCTGCCCCTTGCCCTCGGGATTCATCTGGCGGACGGCCAGCGTCTCCAGAATCCGTTCTTTTACCTTTTCCAGGCCAAAATGATCCTTTTCCAGAACCTTTCTAGCCACATCCACATTGACGCGCTCCTTGGTGTACTCGCCCCAGGGCATCTCCAGACACACGTCCAGATAGTTCCGGATGACGGCGCCCTCGGCGCTGCCGAAGGGCTGCTTGGACAGCTTGTTGACCTCCTTGAGCAGGTGCTTCGTGCTGTCCTCGTCCAGCTGCAAAGCCTCGATCTTATCCCGGTAGGTCTGCAGCTCATCATCGGGATCGTCACCCTCGCCCAGCTCGTTCTGCAGGACGCGGATCTGGGTACGCAGAATCTGCTCCCGCTGCGTGCGGGCCAGCTGCTCCCGGATCTTGCCCTCCATCTCATGCTCAAAACCCAGCACATTGTTCTCCCGGGCCAGATAGGCGTTCAGCTTCCGCAGACGGATAAAGGGTGCCATCTCCTCCAGGATCTCCTGCTTTTCCGTGTGGCGCAGGTGGATGTTCTGGGCGATGAAGTCCGCCAGGTAGCCGGGATCCCGGCAGTCCATGACGGTGGTCAGCACCTCCTCCGGCAGATTGCCCACCTGTCCGGCATAGTCGTTGAACAGGTTATAGGTCTGACGCAGCAGAGCCTCCGTACGGGGACTGGTGGTGTTGGCGGCGACCTCGTCCAGTAGAGCCACATTACCCTGCAGGAAGGGCGTAGTCTGCCACAGGCGGCGCAGATGGGCGCGCTGGCGGCCCTGCACCATCACGCGGACAGAGGTGGCGGACAGGCGCAGGATCTGGGTGATATGGGATACCGTGCCGATGGCATACAGATCCTTCTCCTCCGGAGCGGTCACGCCGATCTCACGCTGGGTCACCAGGAAAATGTCCTGGTCACTCTCCATGGCCCGCTCCAGGGCGGCGATGGAAATGCGCCGCTCCACGTCGAAGGTCATGGTCATATGGGGAAATACCGTAAGGCCCCGCAGGGCCAGTACGGGAATATTCAAAGTAATAGGTTCTTCCATAGGGATTCCTCCTTTGCCAGGGGTAAAAAAGTGAAAGGGGGCGCCATAGCGGCGTCCCCCTGTTCCTCTTTAAGACGCCGACTTGGGCGTGCCGCTGCCGTGTTCGGCCCGGTCACTCTTGCCGGTGTTCAGTTTCGCAGAATGGCTGACTTTGCTCTCGTCCCGGGTCAGCTCCGGCTGGGCCTTCCCTTCCACGCAGTCGCGGGTGATGGTCACCTTCACGATGCTGGGATCGGAGGGCACGTCGTACATGATCTGGGTCAGCAGGCCCTCCATAACGGCGCGCAGACCGCGGGCGCCGATGTTGCGCTCGATGGCCTTGTCAGCGATGGCCTCCAGAGCCTCCGGCTGGAACTCCAGTTCCACGTCATCATACTCCATCAGCTTCTTATACTGCTTGACCAGAGCGTTCTTGGGCTCCTGCAGGATCCGCACCAGATCCTCACGCTGCAGACCGTTCAGCGCCGCGATCACGGGCAGACGGCCCACCAGCTCGGGAATGATGCCAAACTTCAGGATGTCATGAGGCTGGACCTCGTGGAGGATCTTGCTGATATCCTTATCCTTTTTGCCCTGGATGTTGGCACCGAAGCCGATGCTCTTCTGATCCAGGCGCTTTTCGATGATCTTTTCCAAACCGTCGAACGCACCGCCGCAGATGAACAGGATGTTCTTGGTGTTCACCTGAATGAACTCCTGATGGGGGTGCTTGCGGCCACCCTGGGGCGGCACGTTGGCCACGGTGCCCTCCACGATCTTCAGCAGTGCCTGCTGCACGCCCTCGCCGGAGACATCGCGGGTAATGGACGTATTTTCGCTCTTGCGGGCGATCTTGTCGATCTCATCCACATAGATGATGCCCCGCTCGGCACGCTCCACATCGAAGTCAGCAGCCTGCAGCAGACGCAGCAGAATGTTCTCCACATCGTCGCCCACATAGCCGGCCTCGGTCAGGGTGGTGGCGTCGGCGATGGCAAAGGGCACCTGCAGGGTGCGGGCCAGCGTCTGAGCGAACAGCGTCTTGCCGGAGCCGGTGGGGCCCAGCATCAGGATGTTGCTCTTCTGCAGCTCCACTTCCTCGTCGCCGCCAAAGATAATACGCTTATAGTGATTGTAGACAGCCACAGACAGGGCGACCTTCGCCTCCTCCTGGCCGATGACATACTGGTCCAAAACCGCCTTGATCTCCCGGGGAGTGGGCAGCTGGTCCGGCATATCGTCCAGGATATCCACGTCTTCGTCGTCAAAGCCATCCTCCAGGATGCTCATGCACAGGTGGACACACTCGTCACAGATGCGCACGCCGGGTCCCTGGATCATCCGGTTCACCTGCTGCTCATGCTTGCCGCAGAAGGAACACCGGATCGCCTTTTTGCTGTCGTCGTTCATGTCAGTACCTCGGTTTCAGAATTGAAGAAGGGGCTTACTTGCGGTTGGTGATGATCTGATCGATCAGACCGAACTCCAGAGCCTCTTCCGCGCTCATGAAGTTGTCACGCTCGCAGGCGGCGGTGACTTCCTCAATGGACTTGCCGGTATTCTCGGCCATGATGCGGTTCATGCGCTGCTTGATGATCTCCAGACGCTTCAGGTGGATGGCCATGTCGGTGATCTGACCCTGGGTGCCGGCAGAGGGCTGGTGGATCATGATCTCGGCGTTGGGCAGAGCGTAGCGCTTGCCCTTGGTGCCGGCGGACAGCAGGAATGCGCCCATGCTGGCGGACATGCCAATGCAGATGGTGGAGACGTCGCACTTGACGTACTGCATGGTGTCATAGATGGCCATGCCGTCGGTGACGGAGCCGCCGGGGCTGTTGATATAGAACTGGATGTCCTTATCGGGGTCCTGAGCCTCCAGATACAGCAGCTGGGCGACCACCAGGCTGGCGGTGGTGGCGTTGACTTCCTCACCCAGGAAAATGATACGGTCATTCAGCAGACGGGAGAAAATGTCGTAAGAACGCTCTCCGCGGCTGGTCTGCTCAACAACATAAGGGACTAAACTCATTTGGAATACCTCCGATCTTTTGTACCGTTCGGGCGCAATTTCTGTTGAAAAACAGCGGAATCACCTTCCGGATTGTGCCCTATAAACCATTCTCTCATGATACCACAGGCACCATGAGAGAATGTGTCGAATCTGTAAAATGTATCGGAAAAGATTCTGGCTTATTCAGCCTCAGTCTCGGCCTCGGCCTTCTTCTCGGGCTTCAGGGCGATGGCGCTGTCAACAGCCACGGCGATGGCCTTCTGGCTGACGATCTGCTCCTTCACCTGCTCGGCGGGCAGATACTTCTTGACGGTCTCCAGCTCCATATTGTACTGCTCAGCCATCTTCTGCAGCTCAGCCTCAACCTCCTCGTCGGTGGCCTCCAGCTTCTCAGCCTCGATGATAGCCAGCATAGCCAGATCCATGCGGACCTGACGCTCGGCGGGCTCCTTGGCGTCGGCCATCAGCTGCTCCTCGCTCATGCCGGTCAGCTGCAGATACTGCTCATAGGGGATGCCCTGCTGAGAGATCTGCATCTTGAAGTTGTCCAGGAACTGCTTGCACTGCGTCTCGATCATAGCGTCGGGGATCTCGACGGTAATGTTCTCAGCGACCTTCTCCATGACGGCGTCCTGGAAGGCGCGGTCAGCAGCCTGCTGGCGCTCCTCGGTGATCTTCTTCTTCAGATCAGCCTTCAGCTCCTTCAGGGTGTCGAACTCGGAAACGTCCTTGGCGAACTCGTCGTCGATGGCGGGGATCTCCTTGGCCTTGACCTCGTTGACCTTCACCTTGAAGACAACAGCCTTGCCGGCCAGCTCAGCGTGGTAATCCTCGGGGAAGGTGATATCCAGATCCTTCTCCTCGCCGGCCTTCATGCCGATGACCTGCTCCTCAAAGCCGGGAACGAAGCTGTGAGAGCCCAGCTCCAGGGAGTGGTTCTCACCCTTGCCGCCCTCGAAAGCCTCGCCGTTCAGGAAGCCCTCGAAATCGATGACAGCGGTGTCGCCTTCCTTGGCGGCGCGCTCAACGCTCTCCAGACGGGCGTTGCGCTCGGCCATCTGCTTCAGGCGGGCGTTGACATCAGCGGCCATGACCTTGACCTCTTCCTTCTCAACAGCCAGGCCCTTGTACTCGCCCAGAGTGACCTCAGGATACACGGGAACGATGGCCTTGAAGGTGAAGCCCTCGGCGGAGCAATCGCCGATCATCTCGACCTGGGGATAACCCACGACGCGCAGCTCCTTCTCCTGGATAGCAGCCTCATAGGCCTCGGGGAATGCGTTATTGATGGCCTCTTCATAGAAGACCTCGGCGCCGTACATCTTCTCGATCATCTTGCGGGGGGCCTTACCGGGACGGAAGCCGGGCACGCTGATGTTCTTGCGCATCTTCTTATATGCCTTCTCGACGGCAGCCTCAAACTCGGCAGCGCCAACCTCGATGGTCAGAGCAACCTGGCTCTTTTCAATTTTTTCGCAGTTTTTCACACTCATTATGTTAACTCCTCCGTTCATCACCGATCAAATGCCGGTGCAAAATGATATATTACCAGAAAAATCTTGAAAAATCCAGTCCTTTTTCTGTTAATCGCAAATTTTTTTCGGAACAAATCCCAGATAGTCAGCGGAGATCAGGGAATACTCCGTCTCCCTGCGCAGACCCTCGATCCTGCGGCGGATGACCGGGCCGTGCAGGTGGCCGTAGCAGCACTGACGCACATGGTACAGATCCAGCAGGGCCAAAATCTCCGGGCACTCGTAGCCCTGATACAGGGGCGGATAGTGCAGGAAGCACAGGATGGGCCTCTCCCCTGCCGCCTTCAGGCTGGTCTCCAGCCGCATGACCTCACGGTTGAGCACCTTGGCGTCATGGGCCTTCTGATCCAGCTCGAAAAACCAGCCGCGGGTGCCGCAGATGGCGTAATCGCCGTAGGTGTGGCAGTTATTGTGGAGAAAATCGAAGGTGGTAAAGCCCTTTTCCGCGAAAAAGGCATTCATCTTCTTCACCGTGGACCACCAGTAGTCGTGGTTTCCCTTCACCAGCAGCTTCTTGCAGGGGAACTGCTCCAGAAAGGCGAAGTCTGCCTCCGCCTCCGCAAGATCAATCCCCCAGCTGGTGTCGCCGGCCAGGATCAGCACATCGTCAGCTGTCAGGACACCCAGAGACTCCCGGATGCGCTCCACATAATTGTCCCAGGCGTGTCCGAAGACCTCCATGGATTTGTTGGCTGTCAGGGAAAGGTGCAGATCACCGATCGCATAGAGAGCCATAGTCCCTCCTTTCGTTACCAAGTCTGCCGCGGCAGACTCCGGCGGGGCCTTGAGTTTTGATATCAGGCCAGGAACTCCAGCACCACGTTCTCCATCTCCAGCTTCTGGCAGTCCAGATCAAAGCGGCGCTCCTTGCCGCGCAGCTCAGCCAGACGGCGGGGTACCGCCACGCCGGAGACCTCATGCAGCTGGTCCAGCAGATCCACGCCGTCGCCCACAGGCTGGTGGCCCACAGAGGTCAGCACATGGTCGCAGAACTTATAGGGAGATGCGGTGGACACAAACACAGTCACCGTCTCGTCGCCGGTGGCGGCGCGGTACTGCTCCATGACGTTGACCGCCACAGCGGTATGGGTATCGATGAGATACCCCTTATTGTTATAGTAGTCCGCGATGGTGGCAGCGGTGCCGGCCTCGTCACAGAAGCCGCCCCAATACTGCTCAGCCAGCTGGGCCTTGATGGCGCCGGACACCTCATACTTGCCCTCGGCGGACAGGGCGGACATATAGCCGCGGATCTCCGCGTCGTTCTCGCCGGACAGGTCGAACAGCAGACGCTCCAGATTGGAGGAGATCAGAATGTCCATAGAGGGGCTCATGGTGGTATGGAAGGTGCGGTTGCGGTCATACACGCCGGTGCGCAGGAAGTCGGTTAAGACATCGTTGCGGTTGGAGGCGCAGATGAGCTTGCCCACGGGCAGACCCATGCGCTTGGCGTAATAGGCGGCCAGAATGTCGCCGAAGTTGCCGGTAGGCACGCAGAAGTTCACCTTCTGGCCCATGGCGATCTTGCCGTCCCGCAGCAGATCGCAGTAGGCGGAGATGTAGTACACCACCTGAGGCAGGATACGGCCCCAGTTGATGGAGTTGGCGGAGGACAGCACATAGCCCCGCTGGGCCAGTGTCTCGCGAATGGCCTCGTCGGAGAAGATGCGCTTCACGCCGGACTGTGCATCGTCAAAGTTGCCCACCACGGCGCAGACGCCTACGTTGGCGCCCTCCTGGGTGACCATCTGGGCCTCCTGCACGGCGGAGACGCCGTCCTTGGGATAGAACACCATGATCTTGGTCTGGGGCACGTCGGCAAAGCCCTCCATGGCGGCCTTGCCGGTATCGCCGGAGGTGGCCACCAGGATGCAGACAGTCTTGTCCTCGCCGGTCTTGCCCAAAGCGGCGGACAGCAGCTGGGGCAGCATCTGCAGAGCCATGTCCTTGAAAGCGGACGTGGGGCCGTGCCACAGTTCCAGGCAGTGGGTCTTGTCGTCCACGGTGCGGACAGGGGCCACAGCCTCCGTGTCAAACTTCTCGGGGCCGTAGGCGTTCTCTGCAAAGCGCAGCAGCTCCCCGATGGAATAGTCCGTCAGGAACAGGCCCATGACGCGGGCGGTGCGCTCCTGATAGCGGGCGTTGACCAGCTCATTCAGAAATGCCTCGTCGATCTGAGGGATCTCAACCGGGGTCAGCAGACCGCCGTCACGGGACAGGCCCATCTTGATGGCCTCCGCGGACTCATAGCGCAGAGAGCAGTCCCGGGTGCTGTAATACTTCATATGTCGTTCCTCCCTTTCGGAAACTCATCATTGGAACGCGTTTTCCAGATATTCCATCCGGATGATGCGTCCCGCCTGATCGGTATAGACCTCCGCCACGTCAAACCGGGCAGGAGCGTCCAGATCATGCATACTCAAATAGGCCTCTGCTGTGGTGCGCAGACGCGCCTGCTTACGGCTGTCCACAAACTCACGGGGCAGACCGATGGCCCCCTCGCCCCGCAGCTTTACCTCCACGAAGCAGATGGTGCCCTGTTTGTCACGGGCCACCAGATCCACCTCGCCGAAGCGGCAGCGCCACTGGCTCGCCAGCAGTGTGTATCCCCGCCTGCGCAGGTCTTTTGCCACAAACGCCTCGCCGGCGGTTCCAACGCTTCTGGTGCTCATTTGGCCCGCTGCTCCCATTTTTTCAGGAACGATACCCGGTGGGCCGGGCTGGGACCGAACTGATCCAGCATCTCGTAGTGGAGCTTGGTGCCGTAGCCCTTGTGCTTGGCGAATTTGTACTGGGGATACAGGGCGTCCAGCTCGCCGGACACATAGCGGTCACGAGCCACCTTGGCCAGAATAGAGGCCGCCGCAATGGAGGCGCTCTTTCCGTCGCCGCCGATGACCGTCATATGAGGAGCCGTAATGGCGCAGCGGCTGCCGTGATCCCGGTTGCCGTCGATGAGGGCCAGATCCGGCTGAATAGACAGGCCGTCAATGGCCAGCTGCATGGCCTTCATGCGGGCGTTGAGGATGTCGATCTCGTCGATCTCCGCCGCCTCCACACGGGCGATGCTGTATGCCTCCGCCTGCTCCAGTATCACGTCGAACAGGGCCTCCCGCTTCTTCTCCGTCAGCTTTTTGGAGTCGTTGAGGCCGGGGATCTCCAGTTCCCGGGGCAGGATCACTGCCGCCGCGTAAACCGGTCCCGCCAGAGGGCCTGCGCCGGCCTCGTCCACGCCGCAGATGGTCTCCGCGCCATTGTTCCACTGTTCGCGTTCGATTCTCCAAAGGTCCATATGTTACCTCAATGATCAATTATTGGGGCAGCTCCAGTGTAAAGCGGCCCAGCTTGCCGCCGCGGAACTCGTCCAGCAGGATCTTGGCCATGCGCTCCGTGTCCACCTCGCCGCCGGAGATGAGGAAGCCGCGCTTGCGGCCGGCCGCCTCCAGCAGGCGGTAGCCATAGGCCACGTCGTTCTCCTCTTCCTCCCGCTCGGGCAGGGCGGTGAGCTTATAGCCTGTCTTCAGATTCTCGGGATAGTGCTCGCTCAGGTAGCACATGAGATGGCAGCCCAACGTCTCGATATCCAGAATGTCGTCCTTCACGGCGCCGGTATAGGCCAGATTCAGACCCACGCTCTGATCCTCAAACTTGGGCCACAGGATACCCGGAGTATCCAGCAGCTCCAGACCGCGGTCGATGGGCACCCACTGCTTGGAGCGGGTAACGCCGGGACGGTCCTCCGTCTTGGCGGTCTTGCGGCCGGCGATCTTGTTGATAAAGGTGGACTTGCCCACGTTGGGGATGCCCAGGATCATGACGCGGACCACACGGCCGGCCATGCCCTTTTCCGCGTAAGCACGCAGCTTGTCCGCCAGCAGTTCGCGAATAGCGGCGGCGAACTTGGTCGTGCCCACGCCGGCCTTGGCGTCGGACTCCAGCACCGCGTAGCCCTTGGCGCGGAAGTAGGCTGCCCACTGCTTCGTGCCCTCCGGATCCGCCTGGTCCACACGGTTGAGAACGATGAGACGGGGCTTACCCTCCGTCAGCACGTCGATATCCGGGTTGCGGCTGGAAATGGGGATCCGGGAATCCAGGATCTCACACACCGCGTCCACATTTTTGATCTGATCCACGATCATACGACGGGTCTTCGTCATATGACCGGGATACCACTGAATGTTCATTTATTTAATCACTCCGATACGGTCAAAACTTTTTTCGCCCGTCCCCTTTTCCGCGCCCGGGAAAGCCAGAAACACGGCCTTGCCGATGACATAGCGGTTATCCACCGTGCCCAGCCGGGAATCACGACTGTCACTGCTGTGGTTACGGTTGTCGCCCATGACGAACACCGAACCCTGCGGAACGGTCAGAGGGAACTCCGTTCCCTCCTCCAGGTAGGTATAGTCGTTGATATAGTCCTCGTCCAGAGCCACGCCGTCCACATAGACCACGCCCTCGTCAAAGTCGATATCCACAGTCTGTCCGCCGGTGGCGATGACCCGCTTGACGATGGGCTCCTCCATGAAGGACTCCTTCCGCAGCACCACGATGTCTCCGTACTGATAATCGTCGTACCACAGGGAGTTGAGTACCAGCAGGCGGTCGCCGTGCTGCAGCGTGGGCACCATGGAGTGTCCGTCCACGCCGATGAGTCGCACGACAAACGTAAATACCAGCACCACCAGCAAAACGGAGCCAACCAACGCCTGTACCCATTCGTACAGCTCTTTTCCTCCGGTTCGTTTCTTCTCCTGCATGTGTCCCCCTTACAGCAATCCCATGCGGCCAAAGTCCCGCTTGCCGGAACCGGCCGTCTCACCGGGCATCACCAGCAGAACGGCCTTACCCATGATCTCACTGTGCTGCACAGTGCCCAGATCGGGGCTGCGGCTGTCCTCACTGTCGTTTCGGTTGTCGCCCAGCAGGAAGTAGCTGTCCTCCGGCACGGTGAGAGGGAACTTCATGCCCTCTTCCAGCCAGGTGGGCTCCAGCGTGTAGTCCTCTTCCAGCGCAGCGCCGTCCACATAGACCACGCCCTCATAAAAATCAATATCCACAGTCTGGCCCTCGGTGGCGATGATGCGCTTGACGATGGGCTGGCCGTTGTTGAAGTATTCCTTTTTCACGATGACAATATCGCCGTTCTCCAGCTCGCCGGAGAGCGGTCGGCTGAGGGCGATGAGAATGTCGCCGTCCTGCAGGGTATCCCGCATGGAGGGGCCGTCCACCCGCACGATCCGCAGCACCAGTGTGAACAACAGCACAGTGCCCAGCACCACGCAGATCATCATGCGCAGCCAGCTGAGAAATTCCTGTTTGGCCTTACTTGCTTGTTCCATATTTTTGGTCATGCCTTTCCAGTATAATCTCAATCAGTATAGCAAAAAGCCCCGGAAATCACAAGCTATTTTGCCCCGCAAAAACAAAAAAGAGAGGTGCAGATGCACCTCTCTTCTTGTCTCTTTCTTAGAGCTTCTCCTTGACCTTGGCACCCTTGCCGACACGGCCACGCAGATAGTACAGCTTGGCACGACGGACAGCACCCTTGCGGACGACCTCGATGTGGTCGATAGAGGGAGAGTAGACGGGGAAGACCTTCTCGACGCCAACGCCGTAGGAAATACGACGGACGGTGATGGTCTCCTCGATGCCACCGTGCTTCTGGGCGATGACGATGCCCTCGAAGACCTGGATACGCTCACGAGAGCCTTCCTTGACCTTCACGTGCACGCGAACGGTGTCGCCGATCTGAGCGCGAGTGACTTCCTTAGCCAGAGTTTCTTTGTTCAGTTCCTTGATGAGATCCATGGATTTTCCTCCTAATATATAGGCGTTCTTGTCGCTTTTCTGCGGCACATTGGCGCTCTCGGCGCGTGCACGACAGAGGACCACCCTTTTTATCGCCATGATAGGATATCACAAAGGTTTCCTGAATGCAAGCATTATTTTACAAAAAACATTACTTTTCGAAAAGTTCTCTTCCCCCCGCCAGCACCATTCCCACAAGGGGCGGCAGCAGCCACAGATTCCCCCCGCTGTACCACATCAGGCGGGTCAGAACCGCTGTGGAAACGACCACCGTCAGCATCCCCAGAAGTCTTGCAAACCGCTCTGCCGCACTGGGTCCGGCCAGCCAGCAGGCCACCGTGTAAACCGCGTTTCCCCCGTCCAGCGGCCGGATCGGCAGCAGATTGAAGGCCCCCAAAACCAAATGGGCGCCGGCAGCCGCCCAAAACTGCGACCCCAGCCGGGCCAGAACAACACCCGAAACCAAATTCACCGCTGGCCCCGCCAGGACCGCCGCCAGCTCGCCGCCGTAGCCCAGCCGTTCCCGCGGTGCGTACAGCTCCGCGCCGAAAGCACTGAGACGCAGAGCCGCCGCCCGGACACCAAACAGGCGAAGCACTGCCCAGTGCCCCGCCTCATGCGCCACCGCGGCTGTAAGCACGGCTGCCAGCACGGGGAAGCCGTTGGCGTACCAGAACCATAAGATCACCAGCCAGAAGCCGCCGGTAATCTGGATCCGCCCCCTATGCGGCCACATAGTAGATGGGATTCAGATAGATGCCTTCCCGCTGCAGCTCAAAGTGCAGGTGCGGCCCTGTGGCCATCCCTGTCTCTCCCACCTTCGCGATGGTCTCGCCCCGCTTTACGGTCTGGCCGGACGAGGCGGTCACAGCGCTGCAGTGGGCGTACAGCGTCTCTGTCCCCCCCTCGTGGGTGACGATCAGGTACTTTCCGTAGCTGCTGCTCTCCCCCACCGCCTTTACTGTTCCGTCCGCAAAGCAGGCGATTTTCGTTCCCTCCTCCGCCGCCAGATCCACGCCGTAGTGAAAGCGCTCCGCGCCGACCGTGGGGTGATCCCGGTATCCGAAAGACGACGACACGGTGCCCGAAACCGGCACCGTGTAATCAAAGCCAAGGACTGCCTGCTCCATGCTGACGCCCTCCGGCAGATTCTCCTGAGAATACAGCACACTGGTCAGAACCGCCTCTCCCGCTGGCTCCTCCTCAGGTCCCGCCACTGACTGCTCCTTCCGGAATGTCCGCAGGGTCTCCAGCGCCGCCGTGTCGGAATCCGCGGTAATGGCTGCTGTCTGCATGACCACCTCCGCCTCCTGCCCCGCAAATACGGCGTGGTAGACGCCGTCCCAAACCTCCTCCGCAGCCGTCTCCCCTGCCGCCGCCTGGCCAATGACGGAAAATACGGCCTGCACGTCGATATTGCTCTCCATAGCCGCGCCAATTCGCTGACCAATGTCTGCCAGATGGCCCGGCAGCAGCAGCTTCAGCGTCACCAGCAGCACAAAAATGCCGCCGCAGGCCACCAGCTGGATGCAGGTACGCTTTTCCCGCCTGCTCAGAGCGTCGCTGCTTCGCCGGGAGGCCTGTCTCGCCGGATTCCGCTTCTGTTTTCCCGTGGCAAGCCGTCTGGCCGGTGCCGCTTTCCGCCTGCGCTCCGTACGTCTCATCGCTTCCCCTCCCCGCATGGTCTCATCCGTAGTGTATGAGGGCTTTTCCGGGAATATAACCTTGACATCCGTTCGGAAATTCCGTATAATGATTGAGCTGTATCGGGGTGTAGCGCAGTTGGTAGCGCGCTTGGTTCGGGTCCAAGAGGCCGTGGGTTCGACTCCCGCCACTCCGACCATCGGAGTATCCTTCGGGATACTCCGATTTTTTATTAATTTTTTGTAAATATCTTATTTTTCGTGTACGAAAACGTACACGTTTTTGCTTTTGGGAGCCTGTATGTAGAAG
>JAFUNB010000012.1 GCA_017482345.1 Oscillibacter sp. | reverse complement strand
TGGAACTCGTTTACACTGGCAAGACCAAGAATGTTTACAAGCTGGAAAATGGCAACTGCCTGCTCAAGTTCAAGGACGACTGCACCGGTAAGGACGGCGTGTTCGATCCCGGCGAAAATTCTGTTGGCCTGACCATCGAGGGCGTGGGCGATGTGAACCTGCGCATGTCAATCTATTTCTTTGAGAAAATCAATGCCGCCGGCATCAAGACTCACTATGTCAGTGCCGATCTGGCCAATACCACCATGGAAGTCCTGCCCGGCAAGGTCTTCGGCAAGGGCCTGGAGGTCATCTGCCGCTACAAGGCTGTAGGCTCCTTTTACCGTCGTTACAGCGACTATTGCGAGCTGGGCCAGGATCTGCCCGCCTATGTGGAGACCACCTTCAAAAACGACGAAAAGGGTGATCCTCTGGTCACGAAGGACGGTCTGGTGGATCTGGGCGTTATGACCGCCCAGCAGTATGACGAGCTGAAGGCCATGACCCAGGCCATCACCAAGATCGTGGCTGATGATCTGAAGGAAAAGGGTTTGGATCTGTACGACATCAAGTTCGAGTTCGGCTATGACGCCGACGGCAGCGTCATGCTGATCGACGAGATCGCCTCCGGCAATATGCGTGTCTACAAGGATGGCGAGTACATCGATCCCATGAAGCTGAACGAGCTGTTCTTCGCGTAATGACTTCCCCGCAAATAACTTTGATCAGGAGTAACTGACCATGGGCGGTTTTTTTGGCACAATTTCCAAGCGGGACTGTGTGCTTGACGTGTTCTTCGGCGTCGACTACCACTCCCACTTAGGCACCAAGCGGGCCGGTATGGCTTTCTACGACGCCTCCGACGACTGCTTCCAGCGCCAGATCCACAACATTGAAAACACGCCTTTCCGGACGAAGTTCGAAAAGGATCTGCATGATTTCCATGGCTGCGGCGGTATCGGCTGCATCAGCGACACGGATCCCCAGCCCCTGCTGGTCCGTTCCCATCTGGGTCTGTACGCCATCACCACTGTCGGCATCATCAACAACGCCGACGAGCTGGTGGAGACCTACTTCTCCGACCACGGCCATCAGTTCATGGCCATGAGCAGCGGCAAGGTCAATGTCACCGAACTGACGGCCGCCCTCATCAACCAGAAGGATTCTCTGGTGGAGGGCATCCTCCACGCACAGGAGGTCATTGACGGCTCCATGACCATTCTGCTGCTGACCCGGGACGGCATTATCGCCGCCCGTGACGCGCTGGGCCGCCTGCCTGTCCTCATCGGCAAAAGCGAGGATGGCCACTGTGTCTCTTTCGAGTCCTTCGCCTATCACAAGCTGGGCTACGAGGACGCCTACGAGCTGGGCCCCCGGGAGATCGTCCGCATTACCGCCGAGGGCTACGAGACGCTGGCCCCCGCCGGTGACAGAATGAAGATCTGCGGCTTCCTGTGGACCTATTACGGCTATCCCAACTCCAACTACGAAGGCATGAACGTAGAGGTCATGCGCTACCGCAACGGCGAGATCATGGCCCGTGACGAGGTGCTGCGGGGCAGCCTGCCCAAGGTGGACTATGTGGCCGGCGTGCCCGATTCCGGTATCCCCCACGCCATCGGCTACGCCAACCGCAGCGGCAAGCCCTTCGCCCGGCCCTTTGTGAAATACACCCCCACCTGGCCCCGCTCCTTCACCCCCAGCGATCAGAAGGTCCGCAATCAGGTGGCCAAAATGAAGCAGATCCCTGTGCCCGAGCTGATCGAGGGCAAGAAGCTGCTGTTCGTGGATGACTCCATCGTCCGCGGCACCCAGCTGCAGGAGACCGTCGATTTCCTGTATGAATCCGGCGCAGCGGAAGTGCATATGCGTTCCGCCTGCCCGCCCATCATGTATGCCTGCAAGTACCTGAACTTCTCCCGGGGCAATTCCGATATGGATCTGCTGGCCCGGCGGGTCATTCAGGAGCTGGAGGGCGACGAGGGCCAGCAGCATGTGGAGGAATATTCCGACGTCACCACTGAGCGGGGCCAGTGTCTGCTCAAGCGCATCTGCGAAAAGTTCGGCTTTGACTCCCTGAGCTATCAGTCTCTGGACGGTGTTCTGGAGGCCATCGGCATCGACCGGGACAAGGTCTGCACTTACTGCTGGAACGGCAAAGAATAATACGAACAGGCAGGCCGCCTCAAATGCGGGGCGGCCCGTCCGTGCGTTTTCGATCAACAACTTACCGGCGGCGTTTCCGCCCCACATTACGGAAAGGACGAAATAACAGTATGCGTAGTTTTTCTGACAGCTACCGCGAGGCCGGCGTCAACATCGAGGCTGGCTATGAGGGCGTCAAGCTCATGAAGAAGCATGTGGAGCGCACCATGATCCCCGGCGTCGTGTCCGGCATCGGCGGCTTCGGCGGTCTGTTCGCTCCTGATCTGGCCGGCATGACCGAGCCGGTTCTGGTCTCCGGCACCGACGGTGTGGGCACCAAGATCCGCATTGCCCAGCTGCTGGACAAGCACGACACCATCGGCATCGACTGCGTGGCCATGTGCGCCAACGACATCATCTGCTGCGGCGCGAGACCGCTGTTCTTCCTGGACTACATCGCCATCGGCAAGAACGATCCTG
The DNA here is from genome assembly GCA_017482345.1 of Oscillibacter sp. Lineage (GTDB taxonomy): Bacteria > Bacillota > Clostridia > Oscillospirales > Oscillospiraceae > Oscillibacter. The sequence goes on along the minus strand of JAFUNB010000012.1, from coordinate 45,710 downwards.
AGAAGGTCGCCACACTGGTCTCCGGCGTGGCCGAGGGCTGCGTCCAGTCCGGCTGTGCCCTCATCGGCGGCGAGACCGCCGAGCATCCCGGCGTCATGGCCGCTGACGACTATGATCTGGCCGGCTTCTGCGTGGGCATCGTGGACAGACCTAAGATCATCGACCAAAACAGCATGAAGGCCGGCGACGTGGTCCTGGCCCTGCCCTCCTCCGGCATCCACTCCAACGGCTACTCCCTGGTCCGCAAGGTCTTCAACGTGGAGCACGCCAACCTGAATCTGCACTCTGACGAGCTGGGCTGCACCCTGGGCGAGGCCCTGCTGGAGCCCACCCGCCTGTATGTGAAGCCCGTGCTGCGCTGCATGGAGTCTGTCGCCGTTCACGGTGTCAGCCATATCACCGGCGGCGGCTTCTTTGAGAATATTCCCCGCTGCCTGCCTGACGGCCTGTCCGCCAAGATCGACAAGGCCGCCATTCAGACTCCCGCCATCTTCCACATGCTCCAGCGCATGGGCAACATCTCCGAGCACGACATGTTCAACACCTACAACATGGGCGTGGGCATGGCCGTCATCGTGGACAAGAACGATGTGGACAAGGCCATCGCCGCGCTGGACTGCGGCGCCTATGTCATCGGCGAGATCACCGAGGGCGGCGAGCGGGTGACCTTATGCTGAGAAAGGCCAACATCGCCGTGCTGGTCTCCGGCGGCGGCACCAATCTGGAGGCCCTGCTGAACGCCCAGGAATCCGGCCTTATCCCCCATGGCCAGATCGTTCTGGTCTGCGCCAGCAATGAGACCGCCTACGCCCTGACCCGTGCCGCCAACCACGGCGTGCCCGGCGTGGCCGTCCCCCGCAGGGGCAAAACCCAGGAGGAATTCGAGGCCGCCCTCTCTGAACAGCTGGCGGAATACAGCATCGATGTCATCGTGCTGGCCGGCTTCCTTTCCATCCTGTCCGAAGCCTTCGTCCGTCAGTGGCCGGAGCGCATCATCAACGTCCATCCCTCCCTGATCCCCTCCTTCTGCGGCAAGGGCATGTACGGTCTGAAGGTCCACGAAGCCGCACTGGAGAAGGGCGTCAAGGTCACCGGCGCCACCGTCCACCTGGTCAACGAGATCCCCGACGGCGGCCGCATCCTGCTGCAGAAGGCCGTGGACATTCTCCCCGAGGACACCGCCGAGACCCTGCAGCGCCGGGTCATGGAGCAGGCCGAATGGATCCTGCTGCCCCAGGCCACGGAGCTGCTGTGCAAACAAATTACTGAAAGCTGAGGAGTGTATTTTCATGACGGAACTGGAACTGAAATACGGCTGCAACCCCAACCAGAAGCCCTCCCGCATCTATATGAAGGACGGCAGCGAGCTGCCCATCACCGTGCTCAACGGCAAGCCCGGCTACATCAACTTCCTGGACGCTTTCAACTCCTGGCAGCTGGTGCGTGAGCTGAAGGCCGCCACCGGCCTGCCCTCCGCCGCCTCCTTCAAGCACGTCTCCCCCGCCGGCGCCGCCGTGGGTCTGCCCCTCAGCGAGATTGACCGGAAGATCTATTTCGTGGATCCCGACGCCCAGCTGAGTCCCATCGCCTGCGCCTACATCCGCGCCCGCGGCGCCGACCGCCTGTGCTCCTACGGCGACTGGGCCGCCCTGTCCGATATCTGCGACGCTGCCACCGCCAATTATTTGAAATACGAGGTCTCCGACGGTGTCATCGCTCCCGGCTACACCGAGGAGGCGCTGGAGATCCTGAAAACCAAGAAGAAGGGCGGCTACAACGTCGTCCAGATCGACCCTGACTTCGTCCCCGCTCCCCAGGAGCACAAGGACGTGTTCGGCATCACCTTCCAGCAGGGCCGCAACAACTTTGAGATCAACGAGGAGCTGCTGGGCAACATCGTCACCGAGAACAAGGACCTGCCCCAGCAGGCCAAGATCGATATGATCGTCTCCCTCATCACTCTGAAATACACCCAGTCCAACTCCGTGTGCTATGTGAAGGACGGCCAGGCCATCGGCGTGGGCGCCGGCCAGCAGAGCCGCATCCACTGCACCCGTCTGGCGGGCCAGAAGGCCGACAACTGGTATCTGCGCCAGCATCCCAAGGTACTGGGCCTGCAGTTCGTGGACGGCATCCGCCGCCCCGACCGCGACAACGCCATCGACATCTACACCTCCGACGAGTACGAGGACGTGCTGGCCGAGGGCGTGTGGCAGAACACCTTCAAGGTCAAGCCCGAAGTCCTGACCACCGAGGAGAAAAAGGCCTGGATCGCCACCCAGTCCGGCGTGACCGTCGGCTCCGATGCGTTCTTCCCCTTCGGTGACAACGTGGAGCGCGCCCGCAAGAGCGGCGTGCAGTACATCGCCGAGCCCGGCGGCTCCATCCGCGATGACCATGTCATCATGACTGCCAACAAGTACGGAATTACCATGTGCTTCACCGGCATGCGTCTCTTCCACCACTGATCTGCTTCGCTTCAAGGGGGAGCAAGCTCCCCCTTGAGATAACCACCGTTGCGGCATTGCGATTCCCGGCCACTTTCGTGTCCGCCAATCGCGCCGCTTCCTCAAAACAGCTTCGCTTCATCTGCCTCCGGCAGCGCTTCAGCTGTTTCCCCCACCACCAGTGAAGCGTTCTTCACTGGTGAACGCCGCCCAAGGCGGCTGAGTCAACGTATTTTCGCCACGTACACGCCGCGGCGAAAATGATTGAAATTCATCCACCTGCGGTGAATTAAATTAGGAGGATACTATGAAACTTCTGGTTGTCGGCGGCGGTGGCCGCGAGCATGCCATTATCAAAAAGCTGAAGGAAAATCCTTCTGTTAAGACCATTTACGCACTGCCCGGCAACGGCGGCATCGCCGCCGACGCCGTCTGCATTCCCGAGATCGGCGCCAAGGACATTCCCGCCATCGTGGAATTCGCCAAGGCCAACGCCATCGACTTTGCCGTGGTGGCGCCTGACGATCCTCTGGCTCTGGGCTGTGTGGACCGTCTGCACGAGGCCGGCATCCCCTGCTTCGGCCCTGACGCAAAGGCCGCCCGCATTGAGGCCAGCAAGGTTTTCTCCAAGAACCTGATGAAGAAGTACGGTATTCCCACCGCCAGCTACGAGGTCTTCAACGATCCCGCAAAGGCCATGGAGTACCTGCAGAGTGCCTCCTTCCCCATCGTCATCAAGGCCGACGGTCTGGCGCTGGGCAAGGGCGTGCTCATCCCCCAGGATCTGGACGAGGCCAAGGCCGCTGTCAAGAGCATCATGGAGGACAAGGCCTTCGGTGACTCCGGCAACGAGATCGTCATCGAGGAGTTCCTCACCGGCCCCGAGGTCAGCGTGCTGGCCTTTACCGACGGCACCGCCATCCGCCCCATGGTATCCTCCATGGACCACAAGCGCGCCGGCGACGGCGACACCGGTCTGAACACCGGCGGCATGGGCACCATCGCCCCCAACCCCTGCTACACCGCCGAGGTGGCACAGGTGTGCATGGATACCATCTTCCTGCCCACGCTGGCCGCCATGCGCTCCGAGGGCTGTCCCTTCAAGGGCTGTTTGTACTTCGGTTTGATGATCACCCCCAACGGTCCCAAGGTCATCGAGTACAACTGCCGCTTCGGCGACCCCGAGACCCAGGTGGTCCTGCCCCTGCTGAAGACCGATCTGCTGACGGTCATGCAGGCTGTTGAAAACGAAACCCTGTCCGAACTGGAGGTGGAGTGGTCCGACGGCGCCGCCGCCTGCGTCATTCTGGCCTCCGGCGGTTATCCCAGCGCCTATGAAAAGGGTAAGGTCATGACCCTGCCTGAGACCACCCCCGAAAACGTCGTCATCTACCACGCCGGCGACAAGCTCGCAGGCGGCCTTCTTCTCACCAGCGGCGGCCGCGTGCTGGGCGTCACCGCCACCGCTCCCACCCTGGCCGAGGCTCTGAAGGACGCTTACGCCGCCGCAGAGACTGTGGAATTTGAGGGCAAGTACATGCGCCATGACATCGGCCAGCGCGCCCTGGCCGCTATGGAGGTTTGAGAACAATGGTAAGACGCATTTTTGTAGAAAAAAAGCCCGGTCTGCGCCATGAGGCCGCCGGTTTGCTGAACGAGCTGCGCACCCTGCTGGGCATCACCGCCCTGACGGATCTGCGCCTCGTCAACCGCTATGACGTGGAGGGTCTGAAGAAGGACGTGTTTGAGCGCGCCGTACAGACCGTGTTCTCCGAGCCGCAGGTGGACTTTGCCACCGAGAAACTGCCCGAGGGCGATTTCACCGTCTTCGCCGCGGAGGCTCTACCCGGCCAGTTCGACCAGCGTGCCGACTCCGCCAGCCAGTGCATCCAGCTGATGACCCAGGGCGAGCGCCCCACGGTCCGCGCCGCCAAGGTGTATCTGCTCTCCGGCGAGCTGAGCAAGCAGGAAGTCAAGAAAATCAAGGAATACGTCATCAACCCCGTGGAGTCCCGGGAGGCCCGTCTGGGCAAGCCTAAGACGCTGCAGGTGGAGTCCACCATCCCCACCACCGTGGAGACTGTGGAGGGCTTCATTTCCATGGACGAGGCCGTACTGAGCGCCCTGCTGGACAAGCTGGGTCTGGCCATGGACATGGACGATCTGAAGTTCCTGCAGGCCTATTTCCGCGACGACGAGAAGCGGGATCCCACCATCACCGAGATCCGCGTGGTGGACACCTACTGGTCCGACCACTGCCGCCACACCACCTTCTCCACTCATATCGACAACGTGAAGATCGACGACGCCCAGATCCAGGCCGCCTATGAGCGCTATCTGGCTGCCCGCGTGGAGGTCTACGGCGAGGAGAAGGCCGCAAAGCGCCCCCAGACTCTGATGGACATTGCCACCATCGGTGCCAAGACCCTGAAGAAACGGGGCCTGCTGCCGGAGCTGGATGAGAGCGAGGAGATCAACGCCTGCTCCATCCATGCCACCGCCACCGTCAACGGTGAGGAGCAGGACTGGCTGCTGATGTTCAAAAATGAGACCCACAACCACCCCACCGAGATCGAACCCTTCGGCGGCGCCGCCACCTGCATCGGCGGCTGCATCCGTGACCCCCTGTCCGGCCGCGCCTATGTGCATCAGGCCATGCGTCTCACCGGCGCCGGCGATCCCCGTGTGCCCCTGAGTGAGACCACTCCCGGCAAGCTGCCCCAGCGCAAGCTGTGCCAGACGGCAGCCGCCGGCTATTCCTCCTACGGCAACCAGATCGGCCTGGCCACCGGCCATGTGGCCGAGGTCTACCACGAGGGCTTCATCGCCAAGCGCATGGAGTGCGGCGTGGTGGTGGCTGCCGCTCCCGCCTACAATGTCCGCCGCGAGCGTCCCGCCCCCGGCGATGTGGTCATCCTGCTGGGCGGCCGCACCGGCCGTGACGGCATCGGCGGCGCCACCGGCTCCTCCAAGAGCCACAACATGAAGTCCCTGACCACCATGGCCTCCGAGGTCCAGAAGGGCAACGCCCCCGAGGAGCGCAAGATCCAGCGCCTGTTCCGCAACAGCGAGGTCACCCGCCTCATCAAGCGCTGCAACGACTTCGGCGCCGGCGGTGTTTCCGTTGCCATCGGCGAGCTGGCCGACGGCCTGAAGATCGATCTGGACGCCGTTCGCAAGAAGTACGACGGTCTGGACGGCACCGAGCTGGCCATCTCCGAGTCTCAGGAGCGCATGGCCGTGGTGGTGGCTGCCGAGGACGTGGACAAGTTCATCACCTTTGCTGAAAGCGAAAACCTGGAGGCCTACCGGGTGGCCGTGGTCACCGAGGAGGCCCGCATGGTCATGGAGTGGAACGGCGCCGTCATCGCCGACCTCTCCCGTGACTTCCTGAACACCAACGGCGCCGTGAAGCACGCCGAGGTGGCCGTTTCCGAAAAGGACCGCGCTCCTCTGGGCGAGAAGCAGTACGGCTCCCTGCGGGAGATGGCTGCCAGCCTGAAGTCCGCCTCCCGCCGCCAGCTGACCGAGCGCTTCGACGGCTCCATCGGCTGCGGCAGCGTGCTGATGCCCTTCGGCGGCAAAACGCAGCGCACCCCCGCCCAGGCCATGGCCGCCCTGTTCCCCGTCCTGCCCGACCAGGAGACCGACCAGGCCAGCGTCATGGCATGGGGCTATGATCCCCAGCAGTCCAGCGTCGATCCCTACACCGGTTCCTACAACGCCGTTTACACCTCCATGGCCAAGCTGGTGGCCGCCGGCGCTGACTATAAAAAGGCCTACCTGACCTTCCAGGAGTTCTTTGAGAAGCTGCGCACCGAGCCTGCCCGCTGGGGCAAGCCCTTCTCCGCTCTGCTGGGCGGTCTGGACGCACAGCTGGAGCTGGGCGCCGCCGCCATCGGCGGCAAGGACTCCATGTCCGGCTCCTTCATGGATCTGGACGTTCCCCCCACCCTGATCTCCTTCGCCATCGCCCCCATCAAGGCGGCCGAGGTCCTCTCTCCCGAGTTCAAGGAGGCCGGCCATCCCGTGTACCTCTTCACCGGCTACACCGCCGACAGCAAGAAGGCCGCATGGGAGGCCTTCCACGCACTGAGCCAGGCCGGCAAGGTCAAGGCAGCATGGGCTGTGGAAAACGGCGTGGCCGAGGCCGTCATGAAGATGTCCTTCGGCAACGGCGTCGGCTTCTCCGCCGCCGGCACCGACGTGGATTGGGACATGCTGTATCCCGGTGCCATCGTGGCCGAGCTGACCGAGGACACCGACAGCGCCCTGCTGCTGGGCGTCACCACTGACGATGGTCTCATCTCCATCGGCGACGATGTCGCTCCCGTCTCTGAGCTGCTGGCTCTGAACGAGGATGTGCTGGAGGGCGTCTACCCCAGCCGCACGCCGCTGGATCCCGCCGAGGTCCCCGTGCTGGCATCTCCTGCCGCCGTCCGCGTGGCTCCCAAGGTGGGCATCGCACGGCCCAAGGTCCTCATCCCCGTCTTCCCCGGCACCAACTGCGAGTATGACAGCGCCCGCGCCGTGGAGCGCGCCGGTCTGGAGCCGGAGATCCTGGTGGTCAACAACCAGTCCGCCCAGGGCGTGGCCGACTCCGCCGCCCGCTTCGCCAAGGCTGCCCGCGACAGCCAGATCATCTTCGTCCCCGGCGGCTTCTCCGGCGGCGACGAGCCCGACGGCTCCGGCAAGTTCATCACCGCCTTCTTCCGCAATCCCGAGGTCCGGGACGCCACCATGGATCTGCTGAAGACCCGCGATGGTCTGATGCTGGGCATCTGCAATGGCTTCCAGGCGCTGATCAAGCTGGGTCTGGTGCCCTTCGGCGAGATCATCGACACCGATGACACCTGCCCCACCTTGACCTTCAACGTCATCGGCCGCCACCAGTCCAAGATCGTCCGCACCCGCGTTGCCTCCAACCGCTCTCCCTGGCTGGCCAAGGTGAATGTGGGCGACGTGGTGAACGTGCCCATCTCCCACGGCGAGGGCCGCTTCCTGTGCAGTCCTGAGCTGCTGAAGAAGCTGTCCGAAAACGGCCAGCTGGCCACCCAGTACGTGGATCTGAACGGCAAGCCCACCATGGACATCGACTTCAATCCCAACGGCTCCGTCTGGGCCATCGAGGGCATCACCTCTCCCGATGGCCGTGTCTTTGGCAAGATGGGTCACGCCGAGCGCATCGGTCCTGACCTGTATAAGAACATCCCCGGCAATTACGATCTGCACCTGTTTGAATCTGCCAGGGAATATTTCAAGATTTAAGTTGATTTTTCTGTGGTTTGTGATAAGATATTACCTTAACAAACCTATTAAATTTTTTGAAATGAGGTGGCCCCAATGGCGTATTATTTCACGGAACCTTCTCATACCTTTAGTGAATATCTGCTGGTCCCCGGCTACTCCTCTGCGGAGTGCATTCCCTCCAACGTCTCCCTGAAGACCCCTGTTGTCAAGTACAAGAAGGGCGAGGAGTGCCCCCTGACCATGAACGTTCCCATGGTCTCCGCTGTCATGCAGGCAGTTTCCGGCGAGCAGATGGGTATCGGTCTGGCCAAGGAAGGCGGCATCGCTTTCATCTTCGTCTCCCAGCCCATCGAGCAGCAGGCTGAGATGGTTCGCAAGGTCAAAAACTACAAGGCCGGTTTCGTTATCAGCGATTCCAACCTGCGCACCACGGACACTCTGGCTGACGTGCTGGCTCTGAAAGCACGCTGCGGCCACTCCACCATGGCTGTCACCGACGACGGTACCGGCACCGGCAAGCTGCTGGGTCTGGTCACCAGCCGTGACTACCGTGTCAGCCGCATGGATCCCGCCACTCCCGTCAGCGAGTTCATGACTCCCGCTGACAAGCTGATCACCGCTCCCGAAGGCACCTCTCTGAAGATCGCCAACGACATTATCTGGGATCACAAGCTGAACGCTCTGCCCATCGTGTCCAAGGACGGCAACCTGGTCTCCTTCGTGTTCCGCAAGGACTATGACTCCCACAAGGGCAACCCCCTGGAGCTGCTGGATTCCCAGAAGCGCTATGTGGTCGGCGCCGGCATCAATACCCGCGACTACGCCGAGCGTGTTCCCGCTCTGGTGGAGGCCGGCGTTGACGTGCTGGTCATCGACTCCTCCGAGGGCTATTCCGAGTGGCAGTCCCGCACCCTGAAGTGGATCCGCGATCATTACGGCGACACCGTCAAGGTCGGCGCCGGCAACGTGGTCGACGGCGAGGGCTTCCGCTTCCTGGCTGACGCAGGCGCTGACTTCATCAAGGTCGGTATCGGCGGCGGCTCCATCTGCATCACCCGCGAGACCAAGGGTATCGGCCGCGGCCAGGCTACCTCCGTCATCGACGTGGCCGCCGAGCGTGACAAGTACTTCGAGGAGACCGGCGTTTATGTGCCCATCTGCGCTGACGGCGGTATCGTTCAGGATTACCACATCACGCTGGCTCTGGCCATGGGTGCTGACTTCTGCATGCTAGGCCGTTACTTCTCCCGCTTCGACGAGTCCCCCACCAACAAGATCCTCATTGGCGGCAGCTATATGAAGGAGTACTGGGGCGAGGGCAGCGCCCGTGCCCGCAACTGGCAGCGCTACGACATGGGCGGTGCCGCCAAGCTGAGCTTCGAGGAAGGCGTTGACTCCTACGTTCCCTATGCCGGCTCCCTGTCTGACGGCATGGCCACCACCCTGGCCAAGGTCCGCTCCACCATGTGCAACTGCGGTGCCCTGACCATCCCCGAACTGCGTGACAAGGCCAAGCTGACTCTGGTCTCCGCTGTCTCCATCGTGGAGGGCGGCGCCCACGACGTCCTGCTGAAGGACACCACCAACTCCGCCAACCGCGGTTAAGTATTTGACCCGTGCCGAAACCCAGCAAAGCGGATTCGGCACGGAAAGGACGAGCAACGAAACGGTGTGAGCTTTCAGCAAAGCCGGAAGCGAATAAAGTGGAGTTTGTGAGGACGCAAGGACACCACCAACTCCGCCAACCGCGGCTAATTGCATACCGCATCCAACAGGACGGCTCCGGCCGTCCTGTTTTTTTGCATTGTCCCTTGACAATTTTCTCAAATAGTGTAAAATTACACCATAGAGGTGATTTTACCATGACAAAAGAACAGTTTATCCATGAGATGGACCGGCAGGTGAAGCTGGTCCGCACCGAATACAGCCTGACCCAGGAGACCATGGCCCGGGCACTGGGCCTTTCCAAAAAAACGCTGGTGGAGATCGAAAAGGGCCGTTCCTCTCTGGGCTGGATGGGCGCTGTGGCCTTTGTCTCCATTTTTTCCAACAGCCAGATCCTCTCCCGTCTGCTAGGCGGTGAGGCGGAGGATATGGTTCTGGCACTGGCCTTCGATGATCTGAAGCCCACCTATCCCAAAACCATGGGCGGCAAGGTCTGGTGGCGGTATGTGGAGTCTGTGGGTCCCTACCGGATCCAGCAGAACCTCATCTCCCAGCACTACCGGGCGCTGGATCCGGAGGATGGCCGTGTCTATTCGTCCTTTGATCTGGCAAATGTGAAAGCCTATCTGGAGCAGCTTCCGGACTGACTGAAAGGAGGACATGTCTATGAATCGCCGCACTCTGTTTCGCTGTATCAGCCTTTTGATGCTGGTGGTCGCCGTGGTATTCGTGCTGTGCGCCATGGCCTGTCCCACCTGCGGCCGCACCATCTACATTGGCAGCCTTGCCATTGGCAGCGATGTCTGGCACGCCTGCTACGCCCTCTATCTTGCGGTCATGGTCGGCTGCTTTCTCTTTTCCTTCCACTACCCGAAAAACCGCAGGAGGTGACCGATGGACGATCATAGAAAAACCATCCCCCAGCTCATCGGCACCACATTGATCTGGCTGCTGTTGATCGGCGCCCCCACCTTTATCCTGTTCCTGTTTGGCAGCCTTGGCATGTTTCCCATCTATGTGACAAAGATCATCCCCTGGCTGGGCATTTGCGGCCTGCTGACGGTTCTTTTGCTCTCCTCCGGATATCCCGGTCCCCGTGGGCGAAAAGCACTGAAATACGGCTTCCTGTGCATCTGTTTGGCCTGTGCCGTCTATGCGGGCCACGGCGCTTATAAGGAGTCCCTCCCCTCTCTGGACGACCGGGATCTGCTGCTGTGGCAGTACCAGCCCTTTGAGGCGGACAACAAGCTGGTGCAGCTGGAGGAAGAGCCGACGTTTCGGATGGATACCTTCTCTGCTCAGCGGCTGAAGCTGGACGGCGCCACGGCGCTGTACCCCGTCTATGCCGCCTTTGTGCAGGCGGTGTATCCCGAGGGCGAATACCACTACTACGACGAAAGCGTATCCTGCTCCGGCACCATTGCCGCCTATGAACGACTCATCAAGCGGGATGTGGACATGATCTTCGCCGCCGCGCCGTCGGAGGCGCAGCTGGCTGCCGCCGAGGCCGCCGGACTGCAGCTGCATCTGACCCCCATCGGCCGGGAGGCCTTTGTCTTCTTCGTCAACAGCAAAAATCCCGTCACCGATCTGAGCGTGGACGAAATCCGGGGTATTTACTCCGGTGAGATCACCAACTGGAAACAGGTGGGCGGCAAACATCAAAAAATCCGCCCCTTCCAGCGGGCGGAAAACAGCGGCAGCCAGTCGGCACTGCAGCGGATGATGGCAGACACACCCCTGATGGAGCCGGAAACAGAGGACCGCATCGACGGCATGGGCGGCATCATTGAGCGTGTGGCCAACTACCGGAACTACAAAAACGCCATCGGCTTCTCCTTCCGCTTCTATTCCACGGAGATGGTACAAAGCGGCGACATCCGCCTGCTTTCTTTAAACGGCGTGGCCCCCACCCGGGAGACCATCCGGGACGGCAGCTATCCCATCTCCTCGGAATTTTACGCCGTCACCGTCGCTCCCATCGGCGATCCCCCGCCGCAGGAGTGGGACAGGGATCTGGGGGGCTTTCTGAACTGGATCCTGTCTCCGCAGGGGCAGGCCATCGTGGATCAGACCGGCTATGTGTCTGTCCGCTGACCAACTTTTCAGGAGGAACATCATGAGCCGCACATTATTTTGTCTGGGTGATTCCAACACCTATGGCTATGATCCCCGATCCTTTTTCGGCGACCGGTACGACCGGGAAAACCGCTGGACCGGCATTCTGGACGCACTGCCGGAATGGAACATCATCAACGCCGGCGTCAACGGCCGCTCCATCCCCGCCGGCTATCAGTCTGCCATGCTTCTGCGGCAGATCGCGGATCGCCGCCCCGACGGCCTTGTGATTATGCTGGGCAGCAACGATCTGCTCTCCGGCGCCACGGCGGAAGAAGCTGCGGAAACTATGGCACAATTCCTGTCCCAGCTGCCGCAGCTGCCCACCCTGCTCATCGCGCTGCCTGCCATGGCTGCCGGCGCATGGGTCACGGAGGAGTCGCTGGTGGCAGAGTCCGCCGCGCTGCCCGCCCTATACCGGCAGTTGGCCGCCGAACTGCACATTCACTTTGCCGACGCCACCGCATGGAACATCGCCCTCACCTATGACGGCGTGCATTTCACAGAGGACGGCCACCGCACCTTTGCCCGGCACATGGCCGCACTCCTTCCCTCTCTTTTCTGATCAAGCACGCAAAAACCGGAAGACCACATAGGTCTTCCGGTTTTGTTTCGTTATACAGGAACATCCCGTTCGGATTCCCGCCTCACTACGCGGGCCACCGTCAGGAACATGAGTGCCACGAACACCAAGAACGTCACCATAGACGCCGTCGTGCCGATCATGGCACAGGCGTCGTAGAAGCCATGCAGCAGCACCGCCGACACATAGGCCCGACGCAGATTTCTCCGGCAGGCCCGCTCCTTGCCCCAGCCGTGGCACAGCCTGGCCCGTCCGTAGAACAGACCCATGAACACGGCAAAGGACATGTGACCGGGAATGGCCGAGACCGCCCGGGGCAGCGCCACGGACAAACCGTAGCTCATCACATAGCGGATGTTCTCATAGGCGGCAAAGCCCAGAGAGACGAACACCGCATACACGATGCCGTCAAAGCGATAGTTGAAGTTCGGATTGTTCCAGGTGGCGCGCCTGAGGAAGTAAAACTTCGTTCCCTCCTCCACCATGGCCACCACCACGAAGGCCAGCAGCAGCACGAAGGTCACAGTGCCCGGCTCCGCCACCAGATGCAGGATCCGCTGGCCGATGCGCTCCAGCAGGATGGAACAGAGGGCGGAGAGTACGCCCATGGCCAGCAGCTTCAACAGCAGTCCGATGGGTTCCTTTTCCACCTTGTCCTGCCGATAAATATACCGCAGGAGAAGAAATGCCGGCAGCACGGCGGCCAGAATGTAGATCGCCGCGATGATGGTCAGCGGCGGACCCAAAAACATGATCGGCATTTTATGCCTCCTCTTCGATCAGGGTAAAGCGGCGGAAGGTTGTTCCGTCCCGGGTGATCTCCTCGTTCCACATGGAGGCCGGGCGCACCCAGACCCCCTGTTCCCCGTAAAGGGCCTGATACACCACCATGGGCTCCTGGGTCTCCGAGTGGCGGGCCACCGACAGCACCCGGTACTCATTCCCCTTGAAGTGACGATAGCGGCCGGGCTTGATCTCCGGCGCAGGCTGAAGCCGACGACTGAGGGCCGCGTTGGTGTAGGCGGGATCGCCGGTGACGTCCTCTCCGAACCAGTCCGGCGGGGTAAAGGCCGCAGCCTCTTCTTCAGAAAAAAATTCCACTTCGGCCACCACCAGCGGCGCGAAGGGCGGATCGAACACATCCAGCTCGATGGTGTGGTCGCCGTAAGGGATCAGATAGCGGTTTTTGGCGATGGGGGTTCCCTCTGCCCGTTTCAGCAGCTCGCCGTACTCCTCCACATCCAGAAAAAGCTCGTGCTCTTCGCGGGTGAGCAGGCCTTTTCCTTTACAGGTCAAAATGTAGGCATCATCCATGCGGCGGGCGCGGATGACCGGTTTTGTGGAGAGATAGACCTGTTCAATGCGGCGGCAGGGGTACTGTTCCAGCCGCTCCGGCATGGTTTTGACCAGAAATTTGCGCTCGATCTCCATAGCTCACATCTCCACGTGCAGCTCCGGATTTTCCTCGGCTGCATCCTGCAGCACCCGCAGCAGTCCATGGGCCATGGGGCCGAGGTTTTCATACAGGGCGTCCTTGTTGAACACGTGGATGCCCGTCCGCTCCCGGATGTCCGTCAGGCAGTCGTACAGGGCGTCCAGATTGTTGCCGTACCACTCCGGGAGATCCAGATTCCATGCCAGATGGCGGTGCAGCTGTTCTTTGCTGGTGATCTTCTCACCGTCCAAAATTACCAGTTTCATGTCATTCCTCCCCGTACAGCAGCTCGAAGGATTCATAGTGGTCGTCCGTATAATAGATCAGGCCGTCATTGGAGAACACGATGCGCTTGGCGCCGCGCTTGGATGCGCCCAGCGTGTCGATGTCACACTCCGTGTAGGTTCTGCCCTTGGCCTCCGGCAGCAGCTTTTCATAGTTGCCGAACCGGCTGCCGCCAATGCACATGCCCGGGGCATAGGGCTCCAGAGAGCCGCCGGGCCAGCCCAGCTTCTCCGCTTCCTTCTTGGTGATGAAGTTGTCCGGCAGGCGGCCGTAGGTGTGGATATACAGCGCCACATCCTCCTTGCTGGTGTATGTGCCGTACTCATCCAGCAGCTCCGGCTCCTCCGGCTGGTCAGCGGGTTCCTCAACGGCAGGCTCCTCCGGAACGGGTTCCTCCGGCTCCGTGATGACCTCCTCCGGCAGATCTTCGTCCGGCGGCAGCTGGTCAGGGACGGAGTCCTCGCCGGCGGCTTCCTCAGCCTCCTGCTGCTCCTCGATCTCCTGCATCTCGTCCAGAACGGCGTCCAGCACCTCCAGACCCGCTTCCACAGTCTCTTTGTCCACGCTGCCGCAGGCAGTCAGGGACAGGACCGTCAGCACTGCCAGCAGCAGTGCGATCCATTTCTGCAAGAACTTCTTTTTCATGATCGGTTCTCCTATTCTTTGATGTGTTCAGTATACCGCAGTCCGAAATCCGTGACAACCGTCTGGGCGCAAAAATACCCCGCGGGATTTGCTCCGCGGGGCATTGCTTACGTCCAGTATTTGGGATCGTGAACGGAATCGGCCAGCTTCAGCGCCTGATGGCGGACTTCCTCCTCCGTCAGCTCCCGGGGCACTTCCACCGTCACAGTTCCGTGGTGGGAGAGCGCCATGAAGCACAGGAACGCCAGCAGACAGGTGGCGCCGAGCCGCCATACCAGCTGGGTGGCGGTATTGTACGACTGCCACACAGAGGGCAGCGCCAGATCTGCAAGGCCCAGCACCAGCGTCACCGCCAGAATAAACAGGATATTGCGGGGCCGCAGGATCTTTTTCAGCGGTACATGGGGCAGCGCCGTCTTGACGCCGGCGGCGAACACCACCAGCAGCACCAAAGACAGGCACAGCCAGCTGACCACCCGCTCCACCACAGGGCCGGCGCCCATCCAGAACACGGACACGGCGTTCAGCAGAACCCATCCGATGACCCACAGGGGAACCACCACCAGCATCCGCACCGCCTCCGGCAGGCTCAGGATCCAGCTGCGCAGGCGGGCCGAGGGGGCGGTGCGCTGCTTTCCGCTCTCTTCCGTCTCCTCGCCGTCTTCGTCCATGAATTCCACGATGTCGTCCGGTTCCGGCTGGTTCAGCAGCTCCGCAGGCGAATCGAACAGGGCGCCTGTGACCATGCCGGCCGCCGCGACCGTTGTCACCGCCGCAACAGCTGCCGCCTTCTTTTTATCCACTGTTCCTCGCCTCCTCCCTTTTTTCGCCATTGTAGCGCATTTTCCCCAAAAAGGCAAGACGGCTGTTCTTTTCCGGAAAACCGTGCTATGATAAGGGCAAAGGAGTTGATCCCATGGAACAGGAACACAAGCGGCGCGTCCGTTATAAAGGCACGCATCCCCGCTCTTACAAGGAAAAATACAAGGAACTGAATCCCGAAAAGTACAAGGACGATGTGGAAAAGATCGTCCAGAGCGGCAAGACCCCTGCCGGTATGCATATTTCCATCATGGTGCAGGAGATCCTGGATTTCCTGCAGATCCAGCCGGGCCAGATCGGTCTGGACGCCACACTGGGCTACGGCGGCCACAGCCGCAAAATGCTGGAGCAGCTGCAGGGGCAGGGCCATCTCTATGCCACGGATGTGGACCCAATCGAGTCCGAAAAGACCCGGGCACGACTGGCGGAGGCCGGCTTCGGCCCCGAGATCCTCACCATCCGGCGCATGAATTTCGCCCAGCTGGATCAGGTGGCCCCCGGCGAGAAGTTTGACTTTGTGCTGGCGGACCTGGGCGTGTCCTCCATGCAGATCGACAATCCGGAGCGTGGCTTCACCTTTAAGCACGACGGCCCTCTGGATCTGCGGCTGGACCCCACCTCCGGTGTCAGCGCCGCGGAGCGGCTGCGGGAGCTGGACGAGGAGGAGCTGGCAGCCATGCTGGTGGAGAACTCCGACGAGCCCTACGCCGACCGCATCGCCAAAACCATCATGAAACTCTTCAAAAAGGGCGGCCGGATCGACACCACCAAGCAGCTGGCTACCGCCGTGGAGGAGGCCCTCTCCTTCCTGCCGGCCAACGAGAAGAAGGAGGCTGTGAAAAAAGCCTGCCAGCGGACGTTCCAGGCCCTCCGCATTGACGTGAACAGCGAGTTTGAGGTTCTTTATGACTTTTTGGAAAAGCTGCCCACGGTGCTGAAAAGCGGCGGACGGGTGGCCGTGCTGACCTTCCACTCCGGCGAGGACCGGCTGGTGAAAAAGGCTTTCAAGCAGGGCCTGAAGGAGGGCGTTTACAGCGACGTGGCCGCCGACGTGATCCGCCCCTCCGCCGAGGAGTGCTTCCGCAATCCCCGGGCCCGGTCCACCAAGATGCGCTGGGCCATCCGTGAGTAAGGAGGTGCCTCATGCTGCGTGACGAGACCATTCAGCGTGTACTGAAATTCCGGGACGACCGGGACTGGCGGCAGTTCCACACGCCGAAGGATCTGGCCCTGTCCATGACACTGGAAGCCGGTGAGCTTTTGGAGGTATACCAGTGGAGCGGCACAGATCTGGAGTGCCGGGAGAAGCTGCCCCGCGTGCGGGAGGAGCTGGCGGACGTGCTGAGCTACTGCATTTTGATGGCAGACGTGTACGGATTGGATCTGGACGAGATCATGAATGAGAAGATCGACAAGAACGAGGCCAAATACCCGGTGGAAAAAGCCCGGGGCCGGGCCGACAAGTACACCGAACTGAAATAGAGTAGGAGGGGCTGAATAGTCCGATCTCTCGCACCACCGTGCCTACGGTTCCGTACACGGCGATTCAATCGCATACGTGCAACGACTCATATCAGGATACGGCAGTCTCCTGATATGAGGCGTTCGTTTGTCAAGACAAGCCGAAAAGAGCGGTACCCGAGATCGGGTACCGCTCTTTTTTATGCTGTTATGCTGTGCAGGCAAGCGTCAGGCAGGGGCTTAGCCCTCGGCCAGCTTCTTGTACTTGGCGTAACGGTCGGCGCAGAACTTCTGGGCATCCTCGAACAGCACCTTGGCGATCTCGGGGAAGGTTCTGGTCAGAGATGCGAAACGGGTCTCGCCCATCATGAAGTCCAGCAGCTGGCCGTTGGGCTCCTTGCTGGTCAGGATGAAGGGATTCTTGCCCTCTTCCTTCAGAGCGGGCACATAGCGCCACAGAGGCCAGTAGCCGCACTCGCTGGCCTGCTTCTCCTCCAGCTGGGCCAGGCCCATGCCCTTGGAGATACCGTGGTTGATGCAGGGTGCGTAAGCAATGATGATGGAAGTACCCTTATGGGCCTCGGCTTCCTTCAGAGCAGTGATGAGGTGCTGCTCGCTGGCGCCCATGGCGACCTGAGCAACATAGACATTGCCATAGGTCATGGCGATGGCGCCCAGATCCTTCTTGCCGGTTCTCTTACCAGCGTTGGCGAACTGAGCAACAGCGCCCAGCTGAGTGGCCTTGGAAGCCTGACCGCCGGTGTTGGAGTACACCTCGGTATCGACAACCAGGATGTTCACGTCAGCGCCGGAAGCCAGGATGTGGTCCAGACCGCCGAAGCCGATATCGTAAGCCCAGCCGTCGCCGCCGTACATCCAGACGCTCTTCTTGGGCAGAACGTCCTTGTTGGCCTTCATGAAGGCGATGTCGTCGGAGGTCTCAGCGGTGGCGTCCAGAGCGGCCACGACTGCCTCGGACAGAGCGCGGGTCTTATCGCCGTCGTCGCCCTCGGCCAGCCAGGCCTCGATGGCGCTCTTCAGAGCAGCGTCGGAGGTAGCAGCCACCACAGCCTCAGCGTGGGTGGTCATCTGACGACGCATCTGGTCGATGGACAGCTTCATGCCCAGGGCATACTCAGCGTTATCCTCGAACAGGGAGTTGGAGTTGGCGGGACCATGGCCCTTCTCGTTAATGGCATAGGGGAAGGAAGGAGTAGAGGAGCCCACGACGTAAGCGCAGCCGGTGGCGGAGGTAACGAACATACGGTCACCGAACAGCTGAGACATGAGCTTCATGTAGGGAGCCTCGCCGCAGCCTGCGCAGGCGCCGCTGAACTCGTACAGAGGACGCTCGAACTGAGAGCCGCGGATGGTGAACTTGTCCATGGGGTTGGCCTTGGTGGACAGGGTCAGAGCATGATCCCAGTTCTCCTGCTCGGGCATCTGGGTATCCAGCAGCTCCATGCTCAGAGCCTTCTCCTTGGCGGGGCAGGCGTTGACGCAGGCGCCGCAGCCCTGGCAGTCCAGAGGATCGACCTGCATACGGAAGGTCAGGCCCTCGAAGCCCTTGCCCTTGGCTTCCTTGGTGATGAAGGAGGCGGGCTTGGCAGCCTCTTCCTCAGCGTTCAGCAGGAAGGGACGGATGGCGGCATGGGGGCAAACCAGAGCGCACTTGTTGCAGCCAATGCAGTTCTCGGGCAGCCACTTGGGCACCTTCACGGCGATGCCGCGCTTCTCATACTTGGAGGTCTCAGAGGGATGGACACCATCGGCGTAAGCCATGAACTCGCTCACGGGGATGGCATCGCCGGCCTGCTTGTTGACGGGGATCTGGATGGCGCGGATGTAGTGGGGCAGGCTGGCGTCGGGAGCCTGGGTATCGTCAGCCAGAGTCTTCCAGGACTCGGGAACCTCGACCTTCACAGCGGCGTCAACACCCTTGTCAACGGCGGCGCTGTTCATATCGACGATCTTCTGGCCCTTCTTGGAGTAGGACTTGACGATAGCGGCCTTCATGTACTCGACAGCCTCTTCGACGGGCATCACGCCGGCGAGCTTGAAGAAAGCAGCCTGCAGCACGGTGTTGGTACGGCTGCCCAGGCCCAGCTCCATGGCGATAGCGGTGGCGTCGATGGTGTAGAAGTTGATCTCACGCTCGGCGATCTGACGCTTCACACGGTTGGGCAGGTTCTCCTCCAGCTCAGCGCCGCTCCAGCTGGTGTTCAGCAGGAAGGTGCCGTGAGGCTTGATCTCGGAGACGATGTCGAAGTCCTTGATATAAGAGGGCTTGTGGCAGGCCACGAAGTCAGCCATGGTGACATAGTAAGTGCTGCGGATGGGCTCATGGCCGAAGCGCAGGTGAGACTTGGTAACGCCGCCGGACTTCTTGGAGTCATACTCGAAGTAAGCCTGAGCGTACTGATCGGTGTGGTCACCGATGATCTTGATGGAGTTCTTGTTGGCGCCAACGGTACCGTCAGAGCCCAGGCCCCAGAACTTGCAGGAGATGATGGACTTGCCGGAAGTGACGATGTTCTCGCCAACGGGCAGGGACAGGTGAGTGACGTCATCGTTGATGCCGACGGTGAAGTGGTTCTTCTTCTCACCCTTCATGTTGTCGAACACGGCCTTCATCTGGGCGGGAGTGGTATCCTTAGAGCCCAGGCCGTAGCGGCCGCACAGGACCTCGATGTTGGTGCGCTTGCTCTCCCACAGGGCGTTGCAGACGTCCAGATACAGAGGCTCGCCGGGAGCGCCGGGCTCCTTGGTACGGTCCAGAACGGACAGGTACTTACAGGAAGCGGGGATCTTCTCCAGCAGATGGGCCATGGAGAAGGGACGGTACAGGTGGACCTGGATGAAGCCGACCTTCTCGCCGCGCTCCATCAGATAGTCGACGACCTCGGTCAGGGTCTCGCAGACGGAGCCCATGGCCACCACAACGCGCTCAGCATCGGGGGCGCCGTAGTAGTTGAACAGCTGATAGTTGCGGCCGGTGATCTCGTTGATCTTGCCCATGTACTCCTCAACGATGGCGGGCAGAGCAGCATAAGCGGTGTTGCAGGCCTCGCGGGACTGGAAGAAGGTGTCGGGGTTCTGCAGGGTGTGGCGCAGGGTGGGGTGCTCAGTGCTCAGAGCGTGATCCTTGAATCTCTGAACAGCGTCCCAATCCAGCACCTTGGCCAGATCCTCATAGTCCAGGACCTCGATCTTCTGGATCTCGTGAGAGGTACGGAAACCATCGAAGAAATGCTGGAAGGGGATGGAGCCCTTGATGGCAGACAGGTGTGCAACAGCACCCAAATCCATGCTCTCCTGCACGCTGGAGGAAGCCAGCTGGCCCCAGCCGGTCTGACGGCAGGCCATGACGTCGGACTGATCGCCGAAAATGGACAGAGCGTGGGTGGCCACGGTACGGGCAGAGACATGCATAACGCCGGGCAGCTGAGAACCGCCGATACGGTACATGGGAGGGATCATCAGCAGCAGGCCCTGGGACGCGGTGTAGGTGCTGGTCAGGGAGCCGGTCTCCAGAGAGCCGTGCATCGCGCCGGCTGCACCGGCCTCCGACTGCATCTCGACCAGCTTCACGGGCTGACCGAACAGATTCTTCTTGCCGTTGGCAGCCCACGCATCCACGTGGTCAGCCATGGGGCTGGACGGGGTGATGGGGTAAATGGTAGCTACTTCGGTAAACGCGTAAGACACGTATGCGGCAGCCTCATTACCGTCCATCGATTTGAACACTTTGTTCTTTGCCATAAACTTAAACTCCTCCTATTATTATTTAGTCTAAGCAAAACGAGTTCAGATGGAGTATCTCCTTAGGGATTTCCTCAGATTTCTCCCTCCCCAGATGGGGGAAATTTGCGCAGTATCGCTTTTGCAAATGCTCGTTCATATATTAGTATACCTTTGGGCCGTGAGCTTGTCAATTTAAACCACAAGCAACACACATATAGAAATCTTCCGGTTTCCTTTGGTGATTTTTTCACAAGTCTTCTGCCTTGATTCTCTGCTTTCTGCTCAAATTCGTCATTTCTAACAATTATTTTTTTGTTTTTTGTCATTCTGACCATTTTTCTATGATTCGCCTGACAGCGGGTATCCACCGTATTCTCACGCGGGATGTAATAAGCATAGGATACCGGAATATAAAAGACGCGCAAGCAAACAAAAAGAGCGGCCGTGCCGCTCTTTTTGTTTGCTTATTTACTCCTCCGCAGGACCTCCAACACGAAGGCCCATACACGCTGCACAGAGGCTACGCTCATGCGCTCTCTGGGCGTGTGGATATCCCGCAGCTCCGGGCCAATGGACACGCAGTCCAGGCCGGGCAGCTTGGCGGACAGCAGGCCACACTCCAAGCCTGCGTGGATAGCCTCCACCTTCGGCTCCGCGCCATACTGCTCCTTGTAAATTTCCACCATCAGCTCCCGCAGCGGAGAATCCTTGCGATACTCCCAGGCGGGGTATTCACCGGCGAAGCTGATGCTGCCGCCCAGCATCTTCACCAGGCAGGCCAGCCGGTCCTTCATCATTTCCTTCTCGCTGGCCACAGAGCTGCGGATGCTGAAGGAAGCACGCAGGTGCTCCTCCGCCGTCTCCAGCACGCCCAGATTCAGAGAGGTCTGCACCAGTCCGGGGATATCCAGACTCATGGTCTGTACGCCGCAGGGGGCGCAGGTCAGCATGCAGACCACCCGCTCGGTGGACGCTTCATCCATGGGCATCTGCGCGGATTCCGCAGTCTGCACCCGAACAAACACGCCGGGGTCTGCGGTCTGCAGCTCCCGCCGGATCACAGCTTCCACAGCGGCCACAGCCGCCACGGCGGCCTCGCCGTTCTTCACAGCCAGCAGCGCGCCGGACTCCGCGGGAATGGCGTTGTCCTTCAGTCCGCCGCCGGCGCAGATGACGCGCATTTCCGTGGCCGCGGACACCCCCCGCAGAACACGGCCCAGCAGCATATCGGCGTTGCCCCGCTGCTTGTGGATCTCCACGCCGGAGTGGCCGCCGGCCAGACCGCCGATGGTGACGGAGAGCACGGTGCCGCCGTCATAAGCCGCTCTGCTCACCGGCAGGATGCAGGAGGCTCTGGCCCCGCCGGCACAGCTGACGGTGAAGATGCCCTCCTCCTCGGAGTCGATGTTGATGAGCTTCCGGCCCCGGATGGGCGCCACATCCAGCGCGGCAGCGCCATCCATGCCCACTTCCTCCTCGGTGGTCAGGATGACCTCCAGCCGGGGATGGGGCAGACTGTCATCGTCCAGCGCCGCCAGCGCCATGGCCACAGCGATGCCGTCGTCGGCGCCCAGGGTCGTACCCTTTGCGTAGACCCAGTCGCCGTCCACAGCCAAGTCCAGGCCCTCTTTTGCCATATCCTTGGCGCAGTCCGCGGCCTTTTCGCACACCATGTCCAGATGGCCCTGAATGATGACCGGCTCGGCAGACGCATATCCGGCGCTGGCCTCCTTGATGATGATCACGTTATTGGTCGCATCCTGATAATGCTCCAGTCCCCGCTCCCGGGCGAAAGCCACGCACCAGTCGCTGACGGCCTTGGTGTTATAGGAGCCATGGGGAATGGCGCTCATTTCCTCAAAAAAGCGGAACACGTTCTTCGGTTCCAGATGATTCAAAACTGCCATATGATTGTTCCTTTCACTGTTCTTCCGCCTGCTGCACCGCAGTGCCGCCCAGATCAAAGTCCCGGTCGGCGGAGGCGGTGTCCCGCCGGAGCATCTGCTCCATGACCCGGATGTCGCTGTCCACGTCCATGGCGTCCGTCTTATATAGCTGGTCCAGCTGATGCTCAAAGCCGCGGACGATGGAATCCATGGTGGATTCGATGCGGCTTTTCGCCTGCCGCAGGTTCTCGCCCTCCACGCCGGCGGCTTCAAACTCCGCATAGGAGTCCAGCAGCTTCTGGGTGGTGGGTAAGTAGTAATTCAGGAAACGGTCGATGCGGTTTTTCTTTTTGGGATCCTCTTCCACGATCTTGAAAATTCTGGCGGTGATCTCCTCCAGCCGGTCGATCTTGGCGGAGAGGACAGGATCGGCAATGCGGTCGTTGGCCTGACGGATATCCCGCAGGACCTTCGCGTATTCACCCTCCGCTTCCGCGGCAGCCTGTTCACGGGCACGCTTGGCCTGTTCCTCCTGCTGGCGGTGGTACTCCGCGCCGGCGCTGCCGCTGCGGAACAGGCAGCCCAGCTCCACATTCACGTAGGCCTGGCCGCCGAAGTACCCCTTGTCGATCATTTTATGCAGATCCTGCTCCACCCGGCGCTGTGAGTATCCCAGCGTGCGTGCCAGCTCCTGCACAGGAATGGCCTCCCGGTCGCCCATGACGGACAGATACTTGGCAAACCGCTTCTGCCGGCGATCCATCAGGATCCCCCGCCCCAGCAAGACGCTGCCTCCCACCAGGAAGGCCAGAGCCACCAGCAGATCCTCCACATAATAGCTCTTGATCTGCTGCAGCCACAGCATGGACTCGATGGGCTCCACGCACATAAACAACCCCAGGAATGCCAAAATGCCGCCCAGAATCTTCCTCCACTGGGTCTTTTTCACCACCAGCGGTTTTTTCCGTTTGGCCGTTGTCGGTTTCTTCGGCTGCTTTTCTTCCTCATCGTCTCCGAACAGCGTAAAAACCAGCAGGAGCACAGCTAAGGGTGCAGCACCAATGAAAAACAAAAAGATAATCAGCGGCCAGCGCCAATCCGATCTCTTCTTTCCGGAAGCCATGGGTCACTCCCCCTTTTTCTTCAGCTTCTCCTTGTTGCCCTTTTCATCCACATAGTAGGTGTTGTCCAGATTGCCCTTCAGACTGCCCACCACAGCGTCGATATACTCCCGGCGCAGCGCGGCGCGCTCCACAGTTTCCGCCTCTGTCAGGCCCTCGGTCTTGGCCTTGCGGGCCAGTTCGTTGATGCGGTCGATCTTCTTCTGATCCATAGTGTTTACCCTCTCCTGTCAAATATATCGTTTCAGCGTAATGGAGGTGCGGCCCTTTTTCGTCAGTCCGCCAACCTCCGTCAATTCAAATTTTCCAAAGCCGCGGGCGGAGACGGTGTCCCCCTGCACCAGCAGCTTATCCGGCTTCGTGCACTCCCGCCAGTTCAGCTGCACCCGGCCGGAGGCGATCAGCTCCGCCGCCTTGCCCCGGGCCATGCGGAAACCCGTGGAGGCGATGGCGTCCAGCCGCAGGGAGGAAACGGTATCCCGCACCTCCTGACACCGGACTTCCGGCACCCGCAGCTCCCACGGCTCGATCTCCGTGACCTTCAGATGGGCGCGGCCCGCGCTGTCCCAGCTCTGCCGCAGGAAGTCCGCCACGCTCTCCAGCACCATGAGATCGGCGCTGTCAGCGCTCACCAGAATGTCGCCCAGCTTCTCCCGGACGATGCCCATGCCCATAAGGCTGCCGAGAAAATCCCGGTGGTTCAGCTTGTCCTCCTCCCGGAAAGCGGCCCGCAGGATGCGGATGGGACTTTGCGTCTCCGCCGCCTCCGCGTCCAGCCAGTCCGGCAGGAACAGAATGATATTGCGCTCCGCGCCCTCATAGCCGCCCAGGCGGACATAGCCGCTCTCCGGGATGCCGGCCAGACGCAGCAGATCCAGTGCCAGCACCTGCTGCTGGGGGCTTAAAAAGTCTGTATTTGCGGGGATGTTGCGGCTCTGGGCCTGCTCGGCCCGGTCCAGCACCTTGGCCAGCAGCAGCCGGTCATCCCCCTCCGCGCCGATGCGGTCCAGCAGTCTGCTCTTATCCATGGCGCAGCTCCTGTGTCCGCACCAGCTGGGCGTAGGCGCCGTTCTTCGCCATCAGTTCTTCGTGGCTGCCCAGCTCGGCGATGCGGCCCTCCTCCACCACGGCGATGCGGTCGGCGTTGCGGACGGTGGAGAGCCGGTGGGCGATGATGATGGTGGTGCGGCCCTGGGAGAGCTTTTCGAAGGTCTCCTGCAGCTTCGCCTCCGTCACGCTGTCCAGTGCGGAGGTGGCCTCGTCCAGAATGAGCACCGGGGGATTTTTCAGGAAGATGCGGGCGATGGAGATGCGCTGCTTCTGTCCGCCGGACAGCAGAGCGCCCCGTTCACCCACATAGGTGTTGAAGCCATCAGGCATGGCGATGATGTCGTCGTAAATCTCCGCCAGCTTTGCCGCCTGCGCCACATCTTCCTCCGTGGCGGTGGGACGGCCGTAGCGGATATTCTCCAGAATACTGGCGGCAAACAGGAACACCTCCTGCTGCACCACGCCCACGTTCTGCCGCAGGGATTCCTGGGTAACGGAGCGGACGTCCTGTCCGTCGATGCGGATGGCGCCCTCGCTGACGTCGTAGAACCGGGGGATCAGCTGGCAGAGGGTGGACTTTCCGCCGCCGGAGGGACCCACCACCGCCACGGTCTCACCGGGCCGGATGTGCAGATCCACATCGTGCAGCACGTCCAGCGCCTGCTTGTAGGCAAAGCTGACGTGATCCACGTCGATGCGGCCTTCCACCCGCTCCAGAACGGCGGCGTCCGGCGCGTCCTGCAGGGCAGGCTCCTCCCGCATGATCTCAACAAAACGGGACAGGCCGGCGGTGCCGTTGGCAAACAGCTCCGCGAAGGAGGAGAGCTTGCGGATGGGCGTGACGAAAGTGGAGATATACAGGCTGAAGGTGATGAGATCCACCGTGTCCATCTTGCCCTGCATGATCAGCAGACCGCCCACGGAAATGACTGCCACGGACAGGATGGTCATGAAGAACTCCATGGCGGCGTTGAAGCGGCCCATGGCCTTGTGGAAGGCCCGCTTGGAGGTCTTGAAGCTGTCGTTGGAGGTCTCGAACTTTTTCAGCTCCGCCTGTTCATTGGCAAAGGCCTTGGCGGTGCGGATGCCGGAGAGGCCGGATTCAATGTCCGCGTTGATGACCGCCGTCCGCTGCTTCACCCGGCGGGAGGCCTCGCTCATAGACTTGCGGCAAGACCAGATCACCAGAAAAAACACCGGCAGAATGATGGCGATGACCAGCGCCAGCCGCCACTGGATGGAGAACATGATGGCCAGCGCGCCTACAATGGTGACGCCGGAGATGAAGATATCCTCCGGGCCGTGGTGTGCCAGCTCCGTGATGTCAAACAGGTCGGCGGTCAGCCGACTCATCAGCTGGCCGGTGCGGTTGCGGTCGTAATAGTCAAAGGACAGCTCCTGCATGTGCCGGAACAGGTCCCGACGGATATCCGCCTCCACCAGAATTCCGAAGGTGTGGCCCCAGTAGGCGATGACATAGTGCAGCGCCGCCCGCAGGGCAAAGGCCGCGAACACGATGGCCATGACCACGAAGAAGGTCTGATAGGCGCTCTGGGGCAGCAGCTGGTACATGCACCAGCGGGAGACATACGGGAACGCCAGATCGATCAGGGAGATGAGCAGCGCACAGCTCAGGTCCATGATGAACAGCTTCCGATGGGGTTTGAAATAGGTGAGGAAAATCTGCAGCGCGGATTTTTCCTGGAATTCCCGGGTGGTCATAAAGCACGCCTCCTTCCGGGTCTACATATCTGTTCAGCTTATCATCATACCATGTTTTCATACCCGATGCAACGAAATATCCCCGGACGCCGAAGCATCCGGGGATATGGAAAACACCGTTTACTTGTTCTGCAGGAAGTCACTCATCATGTAGCCGGTGGTCTTCACGCCGCCCACGTTGGAGAAGGTGATCTCATACCAGCCGCCGCCGGCACTCTTTACCACCTGAACGTCTGCGCCATCCTTCACGGTGGCCAGGATCTCATGGTCCGTGCTGGGGCCGGAGCGGATACGCACGCCGCTGCCGGCGTTGACGACCTTGGCCGCGCCGGCCTTCAGACCGGAGCCGGTGCTCTCAGTGGGAGTGGTGGTGCCGGTGGAGGGCGTCACGGTGCCGATGCCGCTGACGCGGACGATGCACTCCGCCATCTTGCTGCCGTCCGTCACCAGAACGGTGGTGTTGCCCTTGGCAACGGCGGTCACCGTGCCGTTCTGATCCACAGAGGCAATGCCGATGTCCTTGCTGTACCAGCGGTAGGAGCCACCGCCGCCGGAGACCTGAATGGTTGCCGTCTCGCCGATCTTTTTCAGCGTGAAGTCCTCCGTGCTCAGGCGCAGGCCCTTGGGCAGCTTGGCAGCGGCCTCATATTCGGCGTTTGCGGTAACGGGAGGCGTCTGGGGCGTGGTGGTCGTGCCGGGCGTTTCGGTGGTACCGGGATTCTCCGGCATAGTCACGTCGGGTTCCTCGCCCTGAACAGGCTCCTGCTCATCGGGGATCTCAGGCTGCTCGGGCTGCTCATCCTCCACAGGCGTCTGGGGCTGCTTTTCAATGCTGGGCAGCTTGGCGAAGCGCTCGCCGAAGAGCAGATAGACCAGCAGCGCCGCCATGATGAGGATCAGAATGACCAGCATGGGCGTCAGCAGGTTGGGAGACTTCTGCGCGGTCCGCTTGCCGCCGCGGGTATTGCGGCGCAGGCGCTTTCCCTCCTGTATCGCCTTTTCTTCCTCGCAGAACGGACACTTTTTATATGTATCGGAATATTTTTCTCCGCAGATGGGGCACTGTTTCATGGCCATAGACGGTACTCCTCTCAAAATTTCTCTCCAATTTACATAATACTGTTTTCGTGCCAAGCCGTCAAGAGCAGACTGTTGATTTTTCCGTCTTTTCGCAGGTTCCTGTCCGAGATGCAAAAAAGAAGGCGGCTCTCGCCGCCTTCCGGATCTGTTTAATCTGTGTACCCGTACAGGCCCCGGACTGAGACCTCGCCGGAGCGGACAGCGGTCTGCGTCCCGTCTGCCAGACGCACCAGCAGGCCAAACTGCTCGTCGATGCCGATGGCCACAGCGGGCTCCTCCCTGCCGCCGGAGATCAGCCGCACAGCCTTTCCCAGATTCACACAGCCCCGGCGGTAGGCCGCGAGATACGGCTCACAGTCGCCGGAAATCAATGCCGCATACATTTCATCCAGCGCCCGGATCAACGCCGCCGCCACCTGTTCCCGGGTGACAGCAAAGCCCTCCCGCTCCAGAGAGGTGGCCATAGCCTCCACATCTGGTGTAAACTCATTTTGCTTTACATTTAACCCGATTCCAAGAATCACCCACGGCTGGCCGCTTTCCGGCTCTATCACCAGCTCCGTCAGGATACCGCCCAGCTTTTTCCCATTCAAAACCGGGTCATTGGGCCACTTCAGGCCGGGTCGAACACCGCAAACCGCCTCCACCGCGTCGCAAATGGCCATGCCGGCCATGGCAGTCACGCAGACCAGCTGCTCCGGCGGAAGCTCCGGCCGAAGCAGGGCTGTCAAGTAAATTCCCTTTTCAGCAGGCGACTGAAACCGCCGGTCCATCCGGCCGCGTCCGGCCGTCTGCCTGTCCGCCAGGATCACGGTTCCGCTCTCCGCGCCGCTGTATACCAGCTGCTTGCCATAGTCATTGGTGGAGCCGATCTCCGCAAGGCAGCACAGCGTACGGCCGACGAGCTTCACGCCGCCCAATCCCTGTCTGAGTACCGGTTCGTTCATGCAGCTTCCTCCGCCGGCGCCTCACCACGCATGACGGCCTGCACCACCCAGCGGGTGGCGTGTCCACGGCCGGTGCAGGTGGACAGGGTCAGGATGCGGTCATAGGTCTGAGGCACCACGCCGGTCTGGATCACGGACTGACCCAGGCAGTAGTCGATGAACTCCTGCCGGGAGTCCTCTGCCGGGAAGCCCAGGTAGTAGGTATCGCCGTCGATGGGTACCTCGTAGGCGGCGAAGATCTCATAGGTGTGGCTGCCGTTGTCATCGGTGATATACACGTAAGGGTGCTGCTGCCAGTAGCTCTTGTCCTTGAAATATTTCAGGGAGGCAAACATGGAGCCGTTGTTCATCCGGTGGCCGTAAATGATGGTGTTGAAATCCGTGAGAGCCGGGTCGTTCTGACACTCCATGTAAATGGAGCCCACCACGCTTTTGGCCTTCTTCCAGGTGTGGTTCAGATAGTAGTCGTTATCCGTTCCCTGGATCAGCGGATAGGAGATGGGCGTGCCGGGAATGACGATCCAGCCCAGGATGTCGCTGTTGACCTCCCGCAGAGCGGTGAAATCCATGTTGCGCAGGACCTCTGCGTAGGGGTCCACATACACCGGTTTTTCCTCTTCAGGCGCGCTCTCCTGCGGTGCCTGTTCCTCTGGCACCGTAGGCGTGGGCGCAGGCAGCTGGCTGAAGTCCGGCAGCTCCACCAAACTCTCCGCCTCGGCGTATTCCTCCTCGCCCTGCCGATACTGCATGTTCTGACGCAGCATCATGGCGATGCTGCCAATAAACACCGCCGCCAGCACGACGATCAGGATTTTTCGGATGGTTTTCTTCATATGGGTCATGTCCCCTTTCGGACCGATTTTCCAGTTTATTATACTGCGTTTTCCCTGTTGACACAAGAGGCCCGGACGGATGTCCGGGCCTCTGACTACCGCTTGCTTATCCCAGACGCCGCTGCATCTGCTCCGGGTGGTCCGCATAGGCCAGCGCCGTCTCCCGGGTGATGATCCCCTCCTGATACAGGTTCACAATGGACTGGTCCATGGCGCACATGCCGTCTCCGGCGCCCGCCGCGATGGCGTTGTCGATCTGGTGGCTCTTGCTGTCCCGAATCATGCTGCGGATGGCCGGCGTGGTATGCATGATCTCATAGGCCGGCACCAGTCCGCCATTCCGGTCGGGAATGAGCCGCTGGGACACCACCGTGTGCAACACCATGCTCAGCTGGACACGGATCTGGGTCTGCTGAGCCGGCGGGAAGGAGTCGATGATGCGGTCGATGGTGTTGACCGCGCCGTTGGTGTGCAGGGTGGCGATGAGCAGATGGCCGGTCTCCGCTGCCGTCATGGCGGTGCGGATGGTCTCGTGGTCCCGCATCTCGCCCAGCAGGATCACATCCGGCGCCTGCCGCAGGCAGGCCCGCAGAGCGGAGAGATAGTCCGAGGTGTCGATGGCGATCTCCCGCTGGCTGATGATGCTGCACTGGTCCCGGTGGAGGTATTCGATGGGATCCTCCAGCGTGATGATATGGCCCTCCCGGGTGCGGTTGATCCGGTCGATGATACAGGCCTGGGTGGTGGACTTGCCGCTGCCGGCGGTGCCGGTCACCAGGATCATGCCATGGCTAACGTCCGCCAGATCCATGACCGCCTCCGGGATGTGCAGCGTCCGGTAGTCCGGAATGTCAAAGGCCACCAGACGAACCACCGCCGCAAGAGACCCGCGCTGCCGGTAGGCATTCACGCGGAACCGGGCCAGGCCCGGAATGGCGAAGGAAAAATCGTCGTCGCCGGTCTGGCGGTACTGCTCCATGGAACGGGAGGCCATGGTATACAGGCCGGTGATCAGCTGCTCCGTCTCCTTGGGATACACCTTCTCCCCGCTGATGGCCCGGATGTGGCCATCAGCCTTTTCACTGACGCGGCCGCCCGCCACGATGAACAGGTCAGAGGCTTGATCCTCCACCGCCCGTTTCAAATAGTCCAGCAATTCTGCCATAAATGAAATCCTCTCTTTACGTCGTGGGACCTCCGTCCCACAGATCCAGTCCCTGATCCGCTTCCCACTGCACCGTGGAGACCGCCTGCCACTGCAGGACCGTCCACGCCGCATCTTCCAATCGTACCCGCACCTGCAGGGACTGGGTGTCCGAAATGGGACAGGTATACCAATACTCATTGCCGGCGGAAGACACGCCCTCCGGCCGCTGGCCGCTTCGCAGCTGGGCCAGGATCTCCTCCGCCCGGCAGTCCGCCTCGTAATACGCCTGCACAGACGCTGCCGAGGTCTCCGCCAGCCGCCGGTTGGCCTGCACGGTACTCAGACTCAGCAGAGCGAACACCGTCAGACACAGCACGGCAAAGACCACCAGCAGTGAGCTGCCGCCCACGGCCGGAGGGGAAAAACGCTGTCTCTTACGCATACGCATCCACCTCCTGCCAGGCTGCCGGCAGCGTGCAGAGCTGGCCGCCCTCCGTCTCATAAACCGAGACCTCCGCCCGGCCCAGCAGCGGATGTCCGCTGGCCGCCGGCGCGATGGTCAGGGTATAGACCGCGCGGTCTTCCTCCACTGTCTGCCATGCTTCGTCATAAAACACCTGCACAGCGGTATCCTCCCAGGTGCCCCGGCACAGCTGTGCCGCCGCCCGGTAATCGCCGCCGCAGCTTTTCAGAGTTTCCACCGCGTTCTGGGCCTCCAGAAGCGCACGGTCCCGGTTTTCCATCTCCCGGGAACGGTTGTCCGCCAGCACGAAGGCCTGCACGCAAAGGGCCGCCGCCAGCGCGAACACCAGCACCATCACCAGCTGCTCCATCAAGGCAAGGGGCGCTTTGTTTCTCATGCGGCCGCCCCCTCTCCGCAGCGCAGGTACAGCACAAGCTCCTCCCTGCCGCGTTCTGTTTCGATGCCCACCAGCAGCCGGCCCGCGCAGGTCTCGTCCCACCGCACGGACAGGGACTCCATGGCCAGGATCGTCTCGCCGGACTCCGCCTGCGCCTGGGCATCCTCACGGATGAACAGCTCCCTCAGCTGGCCGTCATAGCAGTAGATCCAGGTCTCATACCCGGTTCCGTCGATCTGCTCCGTCAGCACCATGGCATCCACGCCGTCCAGCCGGCGCAGGGAGAAACTCTCCGCCCGGTCCGCCTGCCGGATCCGCGTGGTCACATAGCGGGCCGCCGTGCGGCTGTCAAAGGCCGCCTGATCCCGCGCCGCCAGACGCCGGTAGGCTCCGGCGCCGGTCAGCAGAACGGAGAGCACGCAGACGGCAAACACCGCAAACAGCAGCAGCGCCGCAAGGCTTCCGATGGATTGTGAAGTTCGTTTTTCGTCTTTCATGAAACCGTCTCCAAAACGGTGATATCCGGCATCATATTGGCGCCGAATACAGAATAGCAGACCGTATACCGGCTTCCGTCGATCTGCAGGCCGTAATGCTCCTGCAGATACGCCAGATCCGGAGGATACATGCCCTCCGCCGCGTAGCAGGCCGCCGCGCTCCGGCGGACGGACTCCTCCAGAATCCGGACGCCCTCCGCCTTCCGGCTGACATCCACCTGCCGCAGCGCCAGAGAAAACACCAGCAGCACCGCCATCAGCGCGGCGCCGCACGCGATCATTCGTACTCTCATACCATCACCCAAGGGCCGCCATGATGTTCATGAGCGGCAGCATCACAGACAGCAAAATCACGCCCACCAGCAGGGCCGTGCCCAGCACCAGCGCCGGCTCCACACGGCCCAGCAGCTCGTTCAGGGCCTGCTCGCTCTCCTCCGTCAGACGGCGGGAGACCTCCTCCATCACGGCATCGCAGCTGCCGCTCCGGTCACCCAGCGCCACCAGCCGGCACTCCGCCGCAGGCAGCACCTCCGCCGCTTTCAGCGCCGCGGCCAGATCCTCGCCCTGCTCCAGACGCTCCCGGCATTCCCGGCAGCGCTGCGCGTCCGGTGCCTCCTCGCCCAGCAGTTCTTCTGCCAGCGTCAGCGCCTCCTCCAGCGGCAGGCCGCTGCGCAGCGCCATGGCCAGCGCCTGGGCCAGACGGGCGGTGTTCAGCTTGCGGCTGACGCCCCGGTCGCCCCGGCGGCACTGCCACCAGGCCACCATCCGCTTCTGCACCGTTCCTCCCGCAGCGAATACCGCCGCCAGCACCAC
Source organism: Oscillibacter sp. (assembly GCA_017482345.1). Lineage (GTDB taxonomy): Bacteria > Bacillota > Clostridia > Oscillospirales > Oscillospiraceae > Oscillibacter. Next base: position 13,299 of record JAFUNB010000012.1, on the reverse strand, counting down.
GACTGCCGCCAACAGCACGCAGAGCGCCGGCAGCGCACGATCCAGAATCCGGCCCGCCGCCAGCAATCCGGCGGCCACGCCGGTCAGCTGACCGCCCAGGGAGGCGTACACCTGATCAAACACAGGCAGCACCTTGGCCAGCAGCACCACGATCACCGCCAGCATCATCAACAGCAGCATGGCCGGGTACAACAGGGCGTTTCGCACCTGCCGCTCCATCTGCTCGCGGCTGTCGTAATAGCGGGACAGCGCCTCCAGCGCCTCCTCCGTCCGGCCAGTCTGTTCACCCACAGCCAGCAATCCGGCCACATAGGCGGGAAACCGTCCGCTGGCACGAATGATCTGCGCCAGAGATTCACCGTTGTCCGCCTGCCGGGCTGCATCTGCCAGCCAGTCCGGATTTTCCCGTTCCTCTGCCAGCAGGGCAAGGCCGTCACCTACGGATACGCCGGCATGCAGCAACAGCGCCAGCTCCAGACAAAAGGCCGAAGTTTCTCCGCTGGTCATTTCCTGTCGTTTCATAAAAACTCCCTGTTCGATACAAAAAGGGCCTGTATCCCCACAGGCCCTTTTTCGTGTTCTCAATACTGATACTTGGATGTATACACCATGTTGCTTCCCACATCCTTGTTCACAGAACCGCTGTGCAGCGCACTGGATGCAAACGTGGGGTCCATCTGCTTCCAGCTGGCTCCATCAAAATAGATCGTATCCACCCAACCGGTCTCCTCCGACCAGACGCTGATCCAGGCGTGGTAGGCGGTTCCCACATAGCCGAACACCATTTTGCAGGGGATGCCCTGACTGCGGAGCATACCCGTCATCATGGCGGCATAATCGAAACAGATGCCGGTTTTTTTCTCCAGCACGGCGTCCAGATCGGGCACGTAACCGCTCTGCACCGTGGCAGCCTGCTGGTGGTCATAGGTCAGGTGGCTGATGACGAAGTCATAGACCGCCTTTACCTTGTCCAACGTTTTTGTCTTGCCCTGCACCACTTCCGCGGCCTTGGCCACGGTGTTGGGGGCGGCGCTGTAGTCCACATACTGGCTGGGCTGCAGGAACGGCACGAACTCGTTGGTCAACGTCACATTGAACTTGGCAGACACCAGCGTGGAATAGCGGGTGCCGCTGACATTCTCGTAGACAAAGGTCTGGTAGCTGCCGTTGCCCTCCGTCAGCGGGAAGACCTCCCACTGGCCGGGCATCAGATCATATGTATAGGTCGTCGCAGGTCCCTTGACCTGGACCTTCAGCCGCTTTGCCGTAGCGGCGTTGTAGTTTACCATGACGTAGCCGTCCTTGGTGTTGGAATAGTCGATGGTCGCCTTTCCGGCAGACTTTGTCAGCACACCGGAAGCCGTCGGTGCAGCCAGCGGCTGCTCCTCCGTGACCTCCGCAGAAAAAACAGTTCCCGCCAGCAGGCAAATCATCAGCACCAGCAGCACGATATGATGCAGCCGATTCTTCAAAACCTGTCACCCTCTCTAAAAAAGCGCCCTTTGGCGCTTGTGTTCGAGCATAGTATAACAGGTCGGTTTCAAAAAGAAAAGTACTTTTTTGTAAAAATTTTCATTTTTTAAAATTTCTTGTAACTTAGTCACTTTTTCAGTTGCTTTTTTGCAAACAGTATATTATAATGGTACCGCTCACAGGGGATTACAACGAAGAATTTGTAATCCTGTTACTGCAAAGGAGGTGCGACGGCGTGGAAAACAGCGTATTTCAGGTGCGCATGCTGGGTACATTTTCGATCCGCAAGGGCGACCAGGAAATCAACGACAGCGATAACCGATCCCGCAAGATCTGGCTGCTGTTGGCCTATATGATCTATTGCCGCAGCCGCGCCATCTCTCAGGAGGAGCTGGTCAACCTGCTATGGAGCGACGAGGACGGCAGTTCCAATCCCCTCAATGCCCTCAAGACCATGTTCCACCGGGCCCGTGCCTCCCTGAATCAGCTGGACGGCACCGCCGGCCACAGCCTCATCATCCGCCGCAGCGGAAACTATGCCTGGAATACGGACATTCCTTTCTTCTACGACGTGGATGAATTTGAAAAGCAGTGCCGTCTGGGCACTGCCGCCGAGGACAAGGAGACCAAGCTGGCCGCCTATCGGAAGGCGCTGGAGCTGTATCAGGGCGATTTTCTGCCCAAGCTCTCCTCCGAGCCCTGGGTGGTCCCCATTTCCGCCTATTTCCACAATCTGTACATCCAGGTCCTGCTGGACACCATTCCCCTCCTGTCCGAGGCCGGCCAGCACGAGGACATCGTCACCCTGTGCCGCAAGGCCGTGGAGGTAGAACCTTATAATGAGCAGCTCTACCAGCACTTGATGCAGGCGCTGCTGGCGCTGGAGCGTCAGCGCGAGGCCGCCCATGTCTACGAGGATATGAGCCAGCTGCTGTTTGACAGCTTCGGCATCATGCCCTCCGACGAGATCCGCGCCCTGTACCGTGACGCCGTCCGCACCATCAATGACCGCGCCCTGTCCATCAGCTCTCTGCGGGATCAGCTGCGGGAGCCCCCCGCCGCCAAGGGTGCCCTGCTCTGCGACTACGATTTCTTCCGGGTGATCTATCACGCCGAAGCCCGGGCCCTGGCCCGCAGCGGCGACGCCGTGCATATCTGCCTGATGTCCGCCACGGACAACAAGGACGAGGAGCTGTCCAAGCGCAGTCTGGACCGCTGCATGGAGAATCTGCAGGATGTGATCTGCAGCAACCTCCGCCGGGGCGATATCGCCTCCCGGTGCAGCGTCTCTCAGTTCATCTTCATGCTGCCTCAGGCCAACTACGAAAACAGCTGCATGGTCTGCGAGCGAGTGATCCGGGCGTTCTACCGCCAGTATCCCCACTCCCCCGCCAAGCTGCATTTCGCAGTCCAGCCTCTGGAACCAAGTGTATAAAAAAATGCCTGACCGATCGGTCAGGCATTTTTCTTTTGCGTATCAGTTCTTGTCAGCGGTCATCTTCTTGATGACAAACAGGGTACCCACCGTCAGAACAACACCGGTGGCCAGGCAAACGACAACATTCTGCACAAAGCCGGCAATGATGTAGTTCACAAAGCTGATGGCCGCCACAGTAATGGCGTAGGGCAGCTGGGTGGACACATGGTTGATGTGATCGCACTGTGCGCCGGCGGAAGCCATGATGGTGGTATCAGAGATGGGGGAGCAGTGGTCGCCGCAGACAGCGCCGGCCAGGCAGGCGGACATACCGATGATCAGCAGCTCGCTGCCGGCGGGGAAAATAGCGGCCACGATGGGGATCAGGATGCTGAAGGTACCCCAGCTGGTGCCGGAGGAGAAGGCCAGCACGCAGGCGGCCACGAACACGACGGCGGGCAGCATGCTGTAAACACTGGCAGCCGCGCCGGTCATCAGACCCTCAAAGAACACAGCGGCGCCCAGCATGTTGATCATATTCTTCAGGGCCACAGCCAGCGTCAGAATGATGATGGGAGGCACCATGGCAACGAAGCCCTTGGGGATAGCGTCCATTGCCTCCTTGAAGGTAATGACGCGGCGGCACAGGAAGTAGACCACGATGAAGAGCAGAGAGATGATACCGCCCCAGGGCAGGCCGATGAAGGCGTCGGTATTGCTGAATGCGCCGAAGAGGTCGCCGGCATAGTCGGTGCCGCCCCAGGCATCCACGCCGAAGTAGCCACCCACATAGATCATGCCGATGAAGCAGGCGGCAATGAGCACCACCACGGGCAGTACCAGATCAATGACCTTGCCCTTGGGGTTGCCCTCCTCCGCGCCGGACTCCTCCAGTGCGCCCAGTTCACCGTGGAGCCGCGCATTCATCTCATGGAGCTTCATGGGGCCGTAGTCCACCTTCATGACAGCGATGGCAACTACGAAGACCAAGGTCAGCAGAGAATAGAAGTTATAGGGAATGGCACGGATAAACAGCTCGATGCCCTCCCAGCCCACATTCAGACCTTCGGTGGCAACTGCCATGGCAGCAGCCCAGGAGGAAATGGGGGCGATCATGCAGACGGGCGCTGCGGTGGCGTCGATGATGAAGCTGAGCTTGGCACGGGAGATCTTGTGGCGATCCGTGACCGGCATCATAACAGAGCCCACCGTCAGGCAGTTGAAATAGTCGTCAATGAAAATCAACACGCCCAGCATAAAGGTGGCCAGCATGGCGCCGGTGCGGGTTTTGATGTTCGTTTCCGCCCAGCGGCCAAACGCGGCAGAGGCGCCGCTGGCGTTGATCAGCGCCACGATGATTCCCAGCAGGACCAGGAACAGGAAAATGCCGGCGTTGCCGGAGATGGAGTCCACCAGGCCCTGATTCAGGACGGTGTCCAGCGTGGCAACAGGGCTGAAATCGCAGACAAACAGACCACCGATCACCACGCCCAGGAACAGGGACACATAGGCCTCCTTGGTGACCAGGGCCAGAACGATGGCCACCAGGGGCGGGATCATGGCCCAGAAGGTGCCGTACATACTGGGGCCGGCCTCCGCCTCACCTGCGGCCAGTGCAGGCACCGTCAGAACGGCGGCCGCCATGACAGCCAGCAGAATGCCACGCCATCTGTTGTTTCGTGTGTTCATGAATACTCTCCTTCAAAAAAATAAAGTCATGACAGAGTCATGACTTCATACCACCCGAAAGAGGGTATATAAAACCACGACAGCGCTCCGTCCCTTTTGGGACGACAGTCCGCAGGATCTTATCCTACAGCCCGGCTCCGCGGCGACAGGCACTGCCGTGAAACCTCGGCGAATGTCCCTTTCCCCTCTCCCCGGTATTCCTGTCCGTCCGGGAGAGCATACTGATGGCATTCGCGCCTCTATCATGCATACAACACGTCCATTATATCGATATTTTTTCAAATGTCAATCATTTCCAACACTTTTTGAGCAAAAAAGAAGAACGCCGATCACGGCGTTCTTCTTTTGGTCTTGGAATCAATACTTGCCCAGGCTGCCGGTGTCGTCGTTGGCACTCTTGCCGAAGTGGAAATCGTTGCCGGGCAGGATGGCATTGAGGGCAATGCCGGCGATGGCTGCGATAGCCAGGGAGGTCAGGGTGATGGAGGCGCTGCCCACCTGGAAGGTCAGGCCGCTGGAGAAGCCCAGGCCGCACACCAGAATGACAGCGGCAATGATCAGATTGCGGCTGTTGGTGAAGTCCACCTGATTCTCAACCACGTTGCGCACGCCGATGGCGGAGATCATACCGTACAGGATGAAGCTGACGCCGCCGATGATAGCTGCGGGAATGGTGTTGATGATATAGGCGAAGGCGGGGCTGAAGGACAGGATGATGGCATAGACGGCAGCCAGACGAACCACCTTGGGATCGTACACTCTGGAGAGCACGAGAACGCCGGTGTTTTCGCCGTAGGTGGTGTTGGCGGGGCCGCCGAACATGGCGGAGAGAGAGGTGGCAACGCCGTCGCCAATGAGGGTGCGGTGCAGGCCGGGATCCTCGATGTAGTTTTCACCAACAGTGGCAGAGATGGCGGAAATGTCGCCGATGTGCTCCATCATGGTAGCAATGGCGATGGGGGCCATGACCAGAATACCGGAGACATCGAACTTGGCGATGTTGCCGCCAAAATCGGTGACAAAGGGCTGGAAGCCCAGAATGGGGGTAGCACCGCCGAACAGGCCCTGCACACTCAGACCGGAGAAGTCGATCATCGCCATGCCGGCAAAGTTGCAGACCAGAGCCACCAGATAGGGGATCACCACGCCCAGCAGAATGGGAACGATCTTGATCATGCCCTTGCCCCAGATGTTGGCCACGATGATGACGGCGATGGAAACGATGGCCAGCCACCAGCAGGTGGAGGCATTGGACACGGCGGAAGGAGCCAGATTCAGGCCAATCAGAATGATGATGGGGCCAGTGACCACAGGAGGCAGGAAGTGCATGACCTTGTGGACGCCCACCAGTTTGATGATAGCAGCCAGCACCACATACAAAAGGCCGGCCACCACGATACCGCCGCAGGCATACTGCAGCTTCTCAGACGCTTCCATGGTGGCATACGCACCGGAGTCCATGTTCGCCATGGCAGCAAAACCACCCAGGAAAGCGAAGGAAGAGCCCAGGAAAGCGGGAACCTTCATTTTGGTGCAGCAATGGAAAAACAGGGTTCCAATGCCGGCAAACAACAGTGTGGTCTGAATATTCAGGGGCAAGCCATAGCCCTGAACCAGAATGGGGACCAGCACCGTGGCGCCGAACATGGCGAACATATGCTGCAGACCCAGGATCAGCATCTTGGGAATACCCAACTGCCGGGCATCCCGGACGACGCCCTGTCCCATGACGTTTTTCTTTTCGTTCATGTGTTTTCTCCTCTCAATATCATTTGACATTTGCCAAAGCACATAAAAAATACCGGCACTTCAAGCCGGTCAAAAAAGGGGACGACAAAAGAAGGACTCCATTGCGAAAAAATCAACGTGCTGACCCATGGTGTATCCTCCCTTCTTCGATTCGCGCTTATTATACCGAAGCAACGCCCACATTGCAAGAGTGCTTTCCCGAAAAATTGACCAAATCTTTCAAAACGCCGGCAGAGATCTCCGCCGGCGCCTTTCTTTATTTCAACAGTTCGTCCAGCCGTGACTCGCCGTACACCGGAATACCGTGGGCCGCCAGCAGCTCCGCCGTCACACCGTCGCCGGTCGTCAGGACGCCGGAAAACGAGCCGTCGTAGACCGCTCCGCTGCCGCAGGAGGGACTGCGCTCCTTCAGCACCGCCGCCTCGCAGCCATACAGCCTGCACAGCCGCAGCGCCTCCTCCGCGCCTTTGCGGTACTGCTCCGTCACATCCACGCCGGACTGGGTGCGCACCGCCGCCCCCTGCCGTTCCGCTGGCGGGCGGGGCGTGGCAAGGCCGCCCAGCTGCTCCGGACAGACGGGGATCAGCGTATGATGCTTCCTCAGCCGCAGCACAGTTTCGTTGGGCTTGGAGGCCCCGTCATACCGGCAGCGGACGCCCAGCAGGCAGGCGGAAACCAGAATGTTCATGCCTGCCTCACTTCCCCTGCATTTTCAGATGCTCCCTGCGCAGCTCGCCGTACAGCTTCACAGCGTCCCACTCCCGGTTGTGCTCCGTCAGAACAGCCTTCAGGCAATCCGGACCGATGCCCTCCTTTCGCAGGGCCGTCAGCACATCGTTCAGTTCCTGGTCCAGACCGCAGAACACCAGCATCCGGCCGCCCAGAGGGCCGCCGGTGTAGTTCTCCAGCTCCGCGTCCTCGTTATACACGTCGCTCCACTCGTCGATCAGGTCTTCCAGCGTCTTGTTGTAGTTCTTCCGTGCCACGGGCACCACCTCCGCGCCAAAGGGGGCCACGGCCCGGTCCACCGTCAGGCCGGCGATGAGGCTGTTGAATTCAAACATCAGGATCTTTTTCATACGAGTTTCTCTCCATTCAGTACGGCAAGTACCAGCGTCTCGCCCTCATATTTCAGTTTCAGGGAGAAAAAAGGCGCGTTACTGTCCAGCAGCCGCAGGAAGATCTTGTCTCCCTCCCACAGGGGCAAGGACAGCAGCTTCTCTTTTCTGATCCAGGCCAGCTCACCCTCGTCACACTCGTGGGGCGTGCCCTCCCAGCCGGTGGCGGTGAACAGGTGCATATACTCCGTGGGATACTGGTCGGACACAAAGGTCACCAGTCCCCGGTAGCGGTAGTCCGTCAGCGTCAGGCCGGTCTCCTCCCAGGCCTCCCGCAGAATGCAGTCCTCCGGACTCTCCTTGTCCTCAAACTTGCCGCCGATGCCGATCCACTTGTCGTGGTTCATATCATTCACTTTTTTCACCCGGTGGAGCATCAGATACTCGTCGCCCCGCTCCAGATAGCACAAAGTGGAATTGATCATGGGTCTCATCTCCTTTGGCCCATTATACCCACATTGGCAAAAAAAGAAAAGTCCCGTTTCCGGGACTTTTCCTGTTAATGGCGAACGGCCTTGAGCAGCTGAATGACCAGCATGGAGGCAAAGGCCAGACCCACGATGGCACCCACCAGACCAGCGGACAGCTCCGCGATCTGGAACAGAGGGGCCAGGAAGGGCACCAGCAGGACAGCCAGCAGCAGCGCCGCGCCCACGGCAAAGGCCAGCAGCAGCGTGGAGTTGTTCCACAGCTGGCGCTTCAGGATCACCGGCCGGTCAGCCTTGCAGCTGAAGCCGTGGAACAGGCGGGCCAGGCACAATGTCGCAAAGGCCATGGTGCTGCCCACGGCAGCGCCGCCGGCATTGAGGCCCAGGTGGAAGGCGGCGATGGTGGCGGCGGCGATGACCGCGCCCTCCAGGGCCACATTGGTCAGGAACTTCTTCGTCAGGATACCCTCGTTGCGGGGACGGGGCTTTTCCCGCATGACCGCGTCGCTGTGGGGCTCCAGACCCAGTGCGATGGCGGGCAGAGAGTCCGTCAGCAGGTTGATAAACAGCAGATGCACCGCCGCGAAGGGCACCGGCAGGCCGGCCAGAGAGGCGTACAGCACCGTCAGGATACCGGCGGTGTTGCCGGAGAGCAGGAACTGGATGGCCCGCTTGATGTTGGCGTATACGTTGCGGCCGTTCTTCACGGCCTTGACGATGGTGGCGAAATTGTCGTCCGTCAGCACCATGCCGGCGGCGTCCTTGGCCACCTCCGTGCCGGTGATGCCCATGGCCACACCGATGTCCGCCTGCTTCAGGGCAGGTGCGTCATTGACGCCGTCGCCGGTCATGGCCACCAGATTGCCCAGCTCCTGCCAGGCCTTGACGATGCGGATCTTATGCTCGGGGGAAACACGGGCGTAAACAGACACACGGGGCACAAACTGGCGCAGCTCCGCGTCGGTCATCTTTTCGATGACGGCGCCCTCCACGGCCTCGGTGCCCTCCGTCAGGATACCGATCTCCTTTGCAATGGCAGAGGCGGTCACCTTGTGGTCGCCGGTGATCATGATGGGGCGGATGCCCGCGGCAATGCACTGAGCCACGGCGTCTTTGGACTCCTCACGGGGAGGATCCATCATGGCGATGAGACCCAGGAACACCAGGCCGTTCTCATCCTCCAGGCACACCTCCGCACGGTCGATGCGGCGGCAGCCGAAGGCCAGCACACGCAGGCCCTCCTCAGAGAACTGGCGGTTCACCCGCTCCACCTCGGCCCGCTCCTCCGCGGAAATGATGCAGCGGTCCAGCATGACATCCACCGCGCCCTTGGTGACCATCATCAGTCCGCCAGAGAGCTGATGGACTGTGGACATGAGCTTGCGGTCGGAATCAAAGGGGATCTCGGTCAGGCGGGGCCAGCGCTCGCGGGTGACCTCCTCGTCAAAGCCGTTGGCCTCGCCCAGATGCACCAGCGCCGTCTCGGTGGGATCTCCCACCTCGCCCTGCTCGTTGACGATGGCGTCGCTGCACAGCAGAGCCGTCCGCAGCAGGGGCTCCTGAATGGGGTCGTGAAAATCGGCGTCCTTTGCGTCGATGATATGGCCGGCGGTATACAGCTTTTTCACCGTCATGCGGTTCTGGGTCAGGGTGCCGGTCTTGTCGGAGCAGATCACAGACACACTACCCAAGCCCTCTACTGCCTGCAGCTTGCGGATGATGGCGTTTTCACGGGCCATCTTCCGGGTGCCGAAGGACAGCACGATGGTGACAATGGAAGACAGGGCCTCCGGAATGGCGGCCACCGCCAGCGCCACAGCAAAGAGGAAGGCGTTCATCACATCCTCGCCGCGGACAAAGACGCTGACTGCGAACAGCACGGCGCAGATGGCCAGAATGATCATGGACAGCTTGCGGCCGAACTGATCCAGGCTGATCTGCAGAGGGGTCTTTTTCTCCTCCGTGGTACGCAGGAGGGTGGCGATCTTACCCATCTCCGTATTCATACCGGTGCCGGTCACCACAAATTTTGCACGGCCATAGGTAACGAAGCTGCCGGAGAACACCATATTCTTCCGGTCGCCCAGCGGCACATCGCCCATGATCTCGGCGGCATCCTTTTCAACAGGCAGGCTCTCGCCGGTGAGGGCGCTCTCGGCGCACTTCAGGCTGGCGCACTCCAGCAGGCGGCCGTCGGCACACACGCTGTCGCCGGCCTCCAGTACCACCACGTCGCCCACCGTCACTTCCCGGCCGGGCACCGTCATGATGTGGCCGCCGCGGATGACCTTGGCGGAAGGGGCGGACATCTGCTTCAGACTGTCCAACGAGGCGGCGGCCTTCACAGTCTGCACGGTGCCCAGAATGGCGTTCATAGTGATGACCGCCAGAATGACCGCCATGCTCTCCGTGTCCCCCAGAACGGCGGACACCACAGCCGCGATGATCAGGATGATCACCAGAAAGTCGGCAAACTGCTCCAGAAAGATCCGCAGAACGCTCTTCTTCTCGCCGCCCTGCAGTTCGTTGGGACCGTATTGGGCCAGACGGGCCGCAGCCTCCTCCGCCGTCAGGCCGGCCTCGGAGGTGTTCAGCTCCCGGAACAGCTCCACACGGCTCTTTTCCCAGATGGATTCTTGACTCATAAATACATCTTCCTTTCCGGCAGGACGCAAAAAAACGAGACTTTTGCGTCAATGCCCCGCATTGATACAAAAGTCTCGCCATTTCAATCCGGAGCGGAGTCAAAACTCGTATTGACGCCCGCGGATCCACAATCGTGTGCCAGCTACTCCCTTTTCGTACACGGCATCATACGATAGTTTCTCCGGAAAGTCAATCCCTATCCGGTGAATTTTCTGTTAAGCTTTTCTCTTTCCGCCGTACAGCAGATTGCCCACCACCATGATCACGGCATACACGATCAGGTAATGGAAGACCGTGCTGACGCCATAGGCAGCAAAGGCCGCATAGATCATGAACAGGCAGCCGATCACGCCCAGCGCGGGCATCACATAGCGGCTGACGGTGCTCAGTCCTTTGCCCTTACGCATCAGCTGGACGAACATAGGGATATACATGGCGTACAGGGTGATGACGGGCAGCTCGGAGCTGTCAAAGTTGAAGCCGCCGAACCAGCCGCCGCCCAGGTTGGCGCCGTAGAAATACAGCAGCCAGGCGGCATTGAACACCAGGGACATGACGGCGGAGTTGGTGGGGATATTGGTGACAGGATCCACCTGCACAAACATCTCAGGACGGGGGCCCTCCCCTCTGACGGCCAGGGCGTACAATCCGCGGCAGCAGGACAGGGTCAGACCGTTGAGGGTGCCCAGGCAGGACACCACGATCAGCACGAACACCAGCGTTCCGGCACTCTCGCCGAACACCCGCTGGAAGGCCATCTTGGCGCCGGCCTGACCGCTGGCCATCAGCTCCTGGGTGCTGACGGCGCCGTGGAGGCCGATGTAGTACAGGATATAGACCAGAACGACCACCAGAGAGCCGCCAATCAGTGCCAGAGGCAGGTTGCGCTTGGCATTCTTCAGCTCCTTGCTGATGGAGGTTGCCAGCACCCATCCCTCATAAGCAAAGGCCACGGCCACCATGGCGCCCATGAGGCCCTCGCCGGCGGAGACGGTGGCGGTGTGCATGGTGGAGATATTCTCCGCCATCTGGCCGCTGCGCAGACCCACAACGGTGCCCACCACAGCCATAAGAGCCAGGGGGATCATCTTGGCCACGGTGCAGGACACCTGAAACTTGCCTGCCAGCTTGGGAGCCAGCGCGTTGAGGGCGTAGCTGATACACAGCAGGAAGCCGGCCATGGTCATGCAGCTGCCGGCAGTGATCTGGTCTTCCCAGCCGATGAGCACGCAGAAGTAGCGGGCGCTGATCCAAGCCAGGGCGGACACCAGGCAGGGAGCGTAAATCGTGGCTACGAACCAGCCCAGGTTATAGGCATAACGCTTGCCCACGGTGACATCGGCGTAATCCACGATACCACTGGCCTCTTCATAATGCGTGGCCATGGTAGAGAACGCACAGGAACAGAAGATCATGACTAGACCCACAATGAACCAGGCCAGAATACCCAGCGGCATGTTGCCGCCGGTCTTGTTAAGCACGGCCTCCGCCTTGAAAAAGACGCCGGAGCCGATGACGATGCCGACCACCATGCCGATGGCAGTGGGCAGGCCGTATTTTTCTTTCAGCTGATTGTCCATAATACAAATTCCTTTCGGGCTTATTCGCCCATGACCTGGAACACGATGTCCCGGACACGGTTGCGGGTGTCGCACTCCACCAGCGTCAGGTTCTGCCAGGGGCCGATGGTGATGCGTCCGTTGACAAAGGGGATGGTGATAAAGGGAGACAGCAGCGCCGCCTTGATGTGGGAGGAACCGTTGTCATCGTGCCAGGTCTCGTGATGGCGGTAGTGGATGACCCGGCCGGTCTCGTCCTGATAGGGAGAGAACACGTCCATGGCGGCCTTCAGGTCATGGTAGACCATGCCCGGTTCAAACTCCAGGGTGGTCAGTCCAGCCACACCGCCGGTGGTGAAGCCGGTGATGATGCCGCTGGAGATGCCATGCTTTTTACAGGCCTGGCTCACCGCGTGCTGAAAATCCTCTGTCACGTCGATCATGCCCATATGGGCCTTGGTGTGATAGGTCTTAGTCTCTGTGTAAACAGCCATATAAACTGCCTCCTCATCTGCCAGATTATGCAAAACCCGACGTTTTATGCCGGGAAACGATTCTCGATTCAGGATTGTCCCGCCGGACGCGGCGTGGTACAATCAAACATAGCGAGGTGATACGATGAATCCCGGAACTATCAGCGCCGACCTGCACGGCAAAACAAAATATCAGGCCAAAATCACCGTGGACGCCCTGCTGCGCCGCTCCGGCAGCGGCACCTACCGTCTGCGGCTCATTCACGGCTATCACGGCGGCACGGAGCTGCGGGACTTCATCCGCGCGGAATACGGCCGCCACCCGAAGGTCAAGCGGCTCCTCCTCTCTCCCGACGGCGGCAGCACGGAGCTGGTACTGCGGGAATACTAAGGAGGAACCTTCCATGAGTGGTTATGTGTTCGGCGCATTTTACGATATCGTCCGGCGGATCCCCGCCGGAAAAGTGGCCACCTACGGCCAGATCGCCCGCCTTGCGGGCATGCCCCGCTGCGCCCGCACCGTGGGCTACGCCATGGCAGGCTGCCATGACAGCTCCATTCCCTGTCACCGGGTGGTGGATCGCTTCGGCGGCACAAAGGCCTGCTTTGATACTTACGCGCCCCGGATGCAGCAGGCTCTGCTGGAGGCCGAGGGCGTCATCTTCCGGCCGGACGGCACTGTGGATCTGGAGCAGTGCCTGTGGGACGGTTTTTTCTGAATCAGCAAAAAGCCCCCCGGTGCGCAAG
>JAFUNB010000011.1 GCA_017482345.1 Oscillibacter sp. | reverse complement strand
TATTGAATACGTATGTCCACTTCTTCAACAACTGCCGGCCTGCTGCCGCTTTGGGCTACAAAAGCCCAGTTCAGTACAAGACCGAACTGGGCTTCTGTTAGTTATGCTTTTTTATGTGTCTACTTTTACTTGACAGATGCAGTTTCCAAATGGAAACCGGGGCGTTCTGTTATGTAGGATTACTTGCACAGCTCCTCTGCCAGAGCGGCCACCTGGGCGCGGCTGGCGTCGTTCAGGGCGGAGACGATCTTCACGTTGTTTTCGGTGAAGGTCAGGTTCTTGCTCTTCTCCAGCATGCCGGTCATCACACGGACGGCCACAGGCGCCCAGGAACCGTTCTCCATCATGCCCACGGTGCGGTTGCAGTATCCGCGCTCCGTCAGGTGGTGGATGAACTCGCGCATGTAGGGGAAGATGTCGCCGTTGTAGGTGGTGGTAGCCAGGACCAGCTTACCATAGCGGAAGGCGTCCTCCACAGCCTCGGCCATGTCGCAGCGGGCCAGATCGTTGACCACGACCTTGGGGCAGCCGTTGGCGCGCAGCTGCTCAGCCAGCAGCTCCACGGCCTCCCTGGTGTGGCCGTAGACGGAGGTGTAAGCGATGACGACGCCCTCGCTCTCCACGCGGTAGGAGGACCAGATATCGTACAGGTTGATGTAATAGCCCAGGTCCTCCTTCAGCACGGGGCCGTGGAGGGGGCAGATGGTCTGGATGTCCAGACCGGCGGCCTTCTTCAGCAGGGTCTGGACGGGGGCGCCGTACTTGCCCACGATGCCGATATAGTAGCGGCGGGCCTCGCAGGCCCAGTCCTCCTCCACATCCAGCGCGCCGAACTTGCCGAAGCCGTCGGCAGAGAAGAGCACCTTGTCGCAGTCGTCATAGGAGACGATGACCTCGGGCCAGTGGACCATGGGAGCGGTGACGAAGTGCAGGGTATGGTTGCCCAGAGCCAGGGTGTCGCCCTCGCCCACCACCAGACGGCGGTCAGCGTAGTCCGTACCGAAGAAGTTCTGCATCATGACGAAGGCACGCTGGGAGGCCACCACGACTGCCTCGGGATAGGTGTCCATAAACAGGGTGATGTTGGCGGAGTGGTCCGGCTCCATGTGCTGCACCACCAGATAGTCGGGGGCGCGGCCGCCCAGCTCGCGGTGGAGGTTCTCCAGCCACTCCTGGCCGAAGCGGCGGTCCACGGCGTCCATGACAGCCACCTTCTCGTCCAAAATCACATAGGAGTTGTATGCCATGCCGTTGGGCACAATGTACTGGCCCTCAAACAGGTCGATGTCGTGGTCGTTGACGCCCACATACTTGATGTCGTTGGTAATAAACATATGTCAGCTCCTCTTTCATTTGCTTTGACGCTGATATTATATCCTCTCCCCCGAAAAATGCCAATATATTTTTTCAATTTCTGCCAATTTCCGCGCCTGCCAATTTCTTGAAAGCCCTGCGGGTCCATGATACAATAAATCCATCAGATACTTCGTTTACTCTATTTTCATACAGGAGGTTTGTGACATGTCTATCCGAGAGATCAGCTTCCCCTCCGCCAACGGCCGGGACACCGTGAAGGCCTGGGCCTACAGCCCCCTGGGCCAGCCCCGGGGCATCATCCAGATCGTCCACGGCTACGGCGAGCACTCCCGCAGATATCTCCACATGATCAGCAAATTCCAGGCGGCCGGCTTCGTGGTCTACGCCGACGACCACATCGGCCACGGCAAGACCGGCTATGACGGCGGCACGCTGGGCGATCCCCACTCCGGCGGATACGAGACCTATCTCAAGGACGAGAAGGCCCTCCACGACATTGCCGTGAGCGACTATCCCGGTATCCCCTACATGATGTTCGGCCACAGCTGGGGCTCCATGCTGGCCCGGGCGTACGCCGCCAAGTACGGCGACGACATCACCGCCCTGATGCTGTGTGGCCTGTGCTCCCAGTGGCAGGGCTGCGAGGACGCCTACACCAACGAGGAATTCCGGGCCGCCTATGAGGCGGATCCCAGCCAGATGGCCGGGGACTGGTTTGCCCGGGTCTTCTCCGGCATGACCGACCGCATTGAAAACCCCAACTCCCCCGCCGACTGGATCGCCAACGACCCCAACGTGGTGGCCGACCATGCCGGCGACATGTTCAACACCTTCGACACCACCATTGAGCTTGTTTGGGACTTCGTGCAGCTGTACCACTTCATCGAAAGTCCCGAATGGGCACCCATGGTGCCCTCCCGCATCCCCGTGTACCTGATCTCCGGCGATCAGGACCCCTGCGGCAACTACGGTGAGGGCCTCTATCATGTGGCCAACCTGCTGGCCCGCAGCGGCAACAAGACCACCGTCCGGGCCTATACCGGCTACCGCCACGAGATCCACAACGAGCTGGAGCTGCGGGACGAGGTGGAGGACGGCCTCATCGCCTTTATCAACAGCGTGCTGAGCTGACAAACAGCAAAAGGAGCGGCAGACGCCGCTCCTTTTTTTCTGTACTTTGATCAGCCGTTCAGCTTTTCCAGCGCGTCCAGCGCCGTCTGGGTCAGGAAGGCCACGCCGATCTCCAGCGCGTCCTCGTCGATGACCAGGCCGGCGTTGTGGATGGGGGCGGTGCCGCCGGTGCCCAGAGAGAAATAGGCCACGGGAGACAGCATGCCGTACTCGGCGAAGTCCTCCGCGCCGGCGGTGGCCCGGTCGGCACCGATGACAGCGCCCTCGCCCAGCACCTTGCGGGCGGCGGCGAGACCCAGCTCCCGCATCTCATCGTCGTTGACCAGCACCTGCGCCCGGATCTCCCAGTGGATATCCACCTCGCAGCCGTAGGCCGCGGCGGTCTGGGTGCAGACCCGCTTGAAGACCTCCGGCAGTCTGGCGTGAAGCTCCTTGCTGAAGGAGCGGCAGGTGCCCTCCATGACGGCCTCTCCGGAGATGCCGTTCCAGATGGTGCCGGAGCGCATGGTGCCAACAGACACCACCAGCGGCTCCATCTGGTCAAATTCCCGGCTGACCATGCTCTGCAGAGCCAGCACGATGGCGCTGGCGCAGACGGTGGCGTCCCGGCCGTCGTGGGGCATGGAGCCGTGGCAGGTGACGCCCTTCACCGTGATGCGGAAATAGTCGCAGGCGGCGTAGGCGGCGCAGTTTGCCGCACCGATGCGGCCCACGGGAACGCAGGGCAGGACGTGCTGGCCGAAGGCGGCGTCCACGCCGTCGTAGCCGCCCTGGGCAATGATGGCCTTGGCGCCCTGGCCGTTTTCCTCACCGGGCTGGAACAGCAGGCGGACGGAGCCGTCAAACTCGTCTCGCATATTGTTCAGCAGCATGGCCGCACCCATGAGCATGGCGGTATGGGTATCGTGGCCGCAGGCGTGCATCCTGCCCTCGTTGCGGCTCTTAAAGTCACAGTCGGCGATCTCCGTGATCTGCAGGGCGTCCATATCGGCCCGCAGGGCCACACACTTGCCCGGGCCCCGGCCCCGGATCTCGCCCACTACGCCGGTGGGGTCGATGCGGCGGTTGGGGATGCCCAGCTTGTCCAGCATGGCGGCCACCTGGTCGCTGGTGCGGAACTCCTGCATACTCAGCTCGGGGTACATATGCAGATCCCGGCGGAAGGCGATGACATCCTCCCGGATCTCATGGGCTTTCTGTCGGATAGGGTTCATAAACAGCTCCTCACTTTCGTGTTTTTATTTCCACTTCCACTTTACCATGGATACAGCAGTTGATAAAGTCCGTTTTTTCGCAAAAAACACCGGCGGTCCGTTTGGACCGCCGGTGTGCAGGTTGGCTTAGTACTCAGCCTCGCCGGTGTAGACCAACTTGGCGTCGCCGGTGAGGGTGACGCGCTCGTCGGTGTAGTTGACCACCAGATCGCCGCCCTTGACGCGGACGGTGACATCAGTGCCCTTGGCGCAGTGGCCGTTGGCCACGGCCGCCACAACGGCGGCACAGGCGCCGGTACCGCAGGCCAGCGTTTCGCCGGCGCCGCGCTCCCAGACACGCATCTTGATGGTGCTGGGATTCACCACACGGATGAACTCGGTGTTGGTGCGCTCCGGGAAGTAGGGCGCATGCTCGAAACGGGGGCCGATGAATTCAATATCCACGGCGTCCACGCGGGGGCTGAACACCACGCAGTGGGGGTTGCCCATGTCGACGCAGGTGATGTTGAAGGGATGGCCGCCGATGCGGACGGGATAGTCCACCACGGTCTCCTCGGGCACGGGGAACTTCATGGCGGAGGCATTCAGAGAAGCCTTGCCCATATCCACGCAGGCAGAGGTGACCTTACCATTGGTGGTATAGACCTGAACATGCTTGATGCCGCCGATCATCTCGATGGTGATGTCTTCCTTGACGGCGATGCCATTGTCATAGACATACTTGGCGGCGCAGCGCAGGGCGTTGCCGGCCATGCGGCCCTCAGAGCCGTCGGCGTTGAACATCCGCATCTTCACGTCGGCAATCTCGGACTTCTCCAGCACGGCGATACCGTCGGCGCCGATGCCGAAGTTGCGGTCGCAGAAGGTGACGCACAGGGACTCGGGGCAGGTCATCTCGCCATGGAAGTTCTCCAGGAAGATGTAGTCGTTGCCGCAGGTCTGCATCTTGGAGAACTTAATGGTCTCACGATGCTCGCGCAGGTGGCAGATGTCGATGAGCTCAGTGTTCTCCTGGGTGTAGCGGGAGGCCAGGATGTCCGTCAGGGCGTTGGCGGTGTCCAGAGAAGTCAGGCAGGGGATGCCCAGCTGGACACAGCGGTGGTTCAGACGGATGAAATCCTTGATATAGGCGGGAGAGGTGGAGCCGGTCAGGATGACATAGTCGATCTTGCCGTCCTCCAGCATCTGGAACACCTTGCTGTCCTGGCCCAGCTTGCCGACGACTTCCACATCGGTGCCCAGCTGAGAGATCTCGTGAGCGGTGCCCTCGGTGGCATACAGCTTGAAGCCCAGCTCGTCCAGCTTGCGGGCGATGTTCACCACCTCAGGCTGGTCGCGGTGGTTGACGGAGATCAGCACGCCGCCGTGGGTGGACTTCTCCACCTTGTAGCCGGCGGAGACCAGACCCTTGAACATGGCCTCGTTGAGGTTCTTGCCCAGACCCAGCACCTCGCCGGTGGACTTCATCTCAGGAGACAGGGCGGCGTTGGCGTCGGTGATCTTCTGGAAGGAGAAGACGGGCACCTTGACGGCCACATAAGGAGGCTGCTTGTACAGGCCGGTGCCGAAGCCCATGCCGGCCAGAGGTTCACCGATCATGACGCGGGTGGCCAGATCCACCATGGGCACGCCGGTAACCTTGGAGATATAGGGGACGGTACGGGAGGCGCGGGGGTTGACCTCGATGACGTACAGGTCGCCCTGATAGATCAGATACTGGATGTTGATGAGGCCCTTGGTGCCCAGAGCCAGAGCCAGCTTCTCAGAGCACTCCACGATGGTCTGCACCATCTTGTCGCCGATGGAGAAGGGAGGATACACGGCGATGGAGTCACCGGAGTGGACGCCAGTACGCTCGATGTGCTGCATGATGCCGGGGATCAGGACGTCCTTGCCGTCGGAGATGACGTCCACTTCCAGCTCCTTGCCCATCAGATACTGGTCCACCAGCACGGGGTTTTCGATCTTGCCGGAGAGGATGACGTCCATGTACAGGCGGACATCCTCGTCGTTGTGCGCCACGACCATGTTCTGGCCGCCGATGACGTAGGAGGGACGCAGCAGGACGGGATAGCCCAGCTCGTGCGCGGCGTCCAGAGCACCCTGCATACCGGTGATGCCCATGCCGCGGGGGCGCTTGATGTTGAAGCTCTCCAGCAGCTCGTCAAAGCGTTCACGGTCCTCGGCCATGTCGATGGACTCGGCAGAGGTGCCCATGATACGGATGCCCTGGCTGTCCAGGAACTGGGTCAGCTTGATGGCGGTCTGGCCGCCGAAGGCCACCACGACACCCACGGGCTTCTCCACCTCGATGATGTGCATGACATCCTCGGGAGACAGAGGCTCGAAATACAGGCGGTCAGCGGTGTCGTAGTCAGTGGAGACGGTCTCGGGGTTGTTATTGACGATGACCACCTCGTAGCCCTGCTCCTTCAGGTTCCACACGCAATGGACAGAGGAGTAGTCGAACTCGATGCCCTGGCCGATGCGGATGGGGCCGGAGCCCAGAACCATGATGACGGGCTTGCCGCTGCGGGGGAAGGTGCGGGCCTCGCAGAACTGGTCGAAGGTGGAGTAGAAATAAGGAGTCTCGGCGTCGAACTCGGCGCCGCAGGTATCGACCATCTTATAGACGGCCTTCTTGGCCTCGCAGGGCAGGCTCTCCGCCTTGCCAAGGCGCAGCAGAGCGGTATTGGGATAGCCCAAAAGCTTGCCCTGCTCGTAATTCTCGGCGGTCAGTCCCTCCTTCTCCAGCTTCTGTTCGAAGTCGGCCAGCTTCTTCAGCTTGGCGAGGAACCAGGAGTCGATCTTGGTGATGGAGTTGATCTCACCGATGGAGATGCCGCTCTTCAGGGCCTCAAACACGGTGAACAGGCGGTGGTCATCCACGCGGCGCAGACGCTCCCAAATGGGGGCGGTATCCTCGGGATCGCGCTTGCGGTTCAGGGTGTCCATGCCGATCTCGGCGCCGCGGACAGCCTTCATGATGCCCATTTCAAAGCTGGGGGCGATGGACATGACCTCGCCGGTGGCCTTCATCTTGGTGCCCAGGGTGCGGGAGGCGTCAGCGAACTTGTCGAAGGGCCACTTGGGGAACTTGACAACGATGTAGTCGACGGTGGGCTCGAAGCAGGCGCAGGTCTTGCCGGTGATGTCGTTCTTCACCTCGTCCAGGGTATAGCCCAGGGCCAGACGGGTGGTCATCTTGGCGATGGGGTAGCCGGTGGCCTTGGAGGCCAGAGCGGAAGAACGGGACACGCGGGGGTTGACCTCGATGACCGCGTACTCAAAGCTGTCGGGATTCAGAGCCAGCTGCACATTGCAGCCGCCCACGATCTCCAGATGGGTGACGATGTCCAGCGCGGCGCGGCGCAGCATCTCAAACTCGGGCACGCCCAAGGTCTGGGCGGGAGCGACGACGATGGAGTCGCCGGTGTGGACGCCGACGGGGTCCACGTTCTCCATGGAGCAGATCGCAATGGCGTTGCCGGCGGCGTCGCGCATGGTCTCAAACTCGATTTCCTTCCAGCCGAAGATGGCCTTTTCAACCAGAATCTGGGTGATGGGAGAGGCATCCAGGCCGGTCTGGGCGATGATGCGCAGCTCTGCCTCGTTGGCAGCGGCGCCGCCGCCCTCGCCGCCCAGGGTGAAGGCGGGACGGACGATAACGGGATAGCCGATGCGCTCGGCCACAGCCAGAGCGGTCTCGACATCCTCGGCGATATCAGAAGCGATACAGGGCTGGCCGATCTGCTCCATGGCCTCCTTGAACAGCTCACGGTCCTCGGCGCGGGAGATGGACTTGGCGTTGGTGCCCAACAGGCGGACGCCCTGTTCCTCCAGGAAGCCCTCCTGATCCAGCTGCATGGCCAGAGTCAGGCCGGTCTGGCCGCCCAGGCCAGCCAGGATGGAGTCGGGGCGCTCTTTCTTGATGATACGCTTGATGGTATCGGTGGTCAGGGGCTCCAGATAGATCTCATCCGCCATGGCCTGGTCGGTCATGATGGTGGCGGGGTTGGAGTTGCACAGCACCACGTTGACGCCGGCATCCTTCAGAACGCGGCAGGCCTGGGCGCCGGCATAGTCGAACTCAGCGGCCTGGCCGATGACGATGGGGCCGGAACCGATGACGAGGACCTTCTTAATGCTTTTATCCGGAGGCATTACAGGTCACCACCTTTCATGAGATCCGCAAAGCGGTCGAAGAGGAACGCGCTGTCCTTGGGCAGGGGGTTGACGTCGGGATAGAACTGAACGGAGAAGGCCTTCCGGGCGGGATAGTCGATGCCCTCGCAGCTGTTGTCGTTCAGGTTGACAAAGCGGACCTCGCCGCCCTGCACACTGTCAGCCTCCACAGCGTAGCCGTGGTTCTGACTGGTGATATAGGTGCGGGTGCCCTTCAGATCTCGGACGGGCTGGTTGCCGCCGCGGTGGCCGTATTTCAGCTTGACGGTCTTGCCGCCGGCGGCCAGTGCCATCAGCTGGTGGCCCAGGCCAATACCGAACATGGGGAGCTTGCCCATAAGGGCCTTTACCTGCTGGATCTGATACTCGTTCTCAGTGGGGTCACCGGGGCCGTTGGACAGGGCCACGCCGTCCACGCCCATGGCCAGGACCTCCTCGGCGGAGGTGGAGGCGGGAACGAGAGTCACGGTGCAGCCGCGCTGGCAGAAGCCGGCGATGACGCCGCGCTTGACGCCGTAGTCGATCATGGCGACCTTAAACTTCTCCTCGCCTTCAGCGGGGAAAACTTTCTGCTCCTTGCAGGTGACCTCGGCCACCTTGCCGGAGATGGCATAGGTCTTGACCACATCCAGATCGGCGGGGATCTCACTGCAGATCATGGCGTTCATGACGCCATTGTCACGGATGATGCGGGTCAGCTGGCGGGTGTCCACACCGTACAGGGCCGGCACGCCCTCGGCGGTGAGGAAAGATTCCAGCGTATCGTCCGAACGGAAGTTGGACGGCGCATCGCAGAACTCACGGGCGATGTAGCCCTTGACGCAGCAGGCGCCCTGCTTGTCTGCGTGGATGATGCCCACGTTACCCACCAGAGGGTAGGTCTGCATCACGATCTGACCGGCATAGCTGGGGTCAGTCAGGGTTTCAATGTAGCCAACGACGCTGGTGGTGAACACCAGTTCACCCACACTGTCCGTCTCGGCGCCGAAGCGAATTCCTTCGAACACCTGGCCATCTTCCAATACCAAATATCCTTTTTTCATAGCCGCCTCCTACTATATCTCACAATTCACCTATTTTACTTTATTCTAAAATATTATGCGGTTTTTTTCCTTATCCGTCAATGAATTCCAGCCATTTCGCCAGTAAACTTTTTTGAGAGATATTGGCCGCTTTTTTGTGCATTTCCGAAAAAGTGGATTGGCGCCTCTTTTTTTCGCAGGAAGCACCTGCTTTTTTGTTGCAAGGGCTTGATTCGTGAAGTATAATAGGAGTGATTTTTTCTTTCAGGAGTGTTGTCCGTGGCCAAACATTTGGACAAATTCACAGACGCTTTCCGGCAAAGCCGCATCCCCTTCCTGCTGGCCGACGTCATGACCGACGGCAGCGGCGCCATGGTGGATCTCACCTGCCGATTCCTGAATCCATCTGCTGCCGCCCTGCTGGGTACTACGGTCGAGGAGCTAAAAAACAAGCGCTTCTCCCG
Organism: Oscillibacter sp.; assembly: GCA_017482345.1. Lineage (GTDB taxonomy): Bacteria > Bacillota > Clostridia > Oscillospirales > Oscillospiraceae > Oscillibacter. Next base: position 58,950 of record JAFUNB010000011.1, on the reverse strand, counting down.
GGTGCTGCCGGGGCGGTTTTTGTCTGCCTTCGCGCCGGCGCAGTCTGTGGCGTTCACCGGCGGTGCCGCGTCCTTTTCCTGCGGCGGAGCAGACGGTGCGGAGCTCCACGTCACCGTCTATCAGGTCATGTACGGCACGGTGGGCTGTATTCTGGACGCCCGGAACGACGCCCGCCCCGACACGATCTCCACCGGTCTTCCGGTGGCCATGGCCGTTCTGGAGCTGGGCCGGGGCGCGCCCCGCTGTCTCAGCTTCAACCAGCGGCTGTGCACCATCACCGGCTGGAGCCGCCGGGAGCTGCTGGACCGCTTTGCCAGCGACGTCTCCACTCTCGTCCACAAGGCCGACTGGCCGGACCTGCTGCAGGTGATGATGGACGCTGTGCGGGAGACCCGCCCCTTTGAGCACGAATTTCGTTTGCTGCGGCAGGACGGCAGCTTCCTGTGGGTGCTGATGCGGGCGGAGCGGCTCTCCGCCGACCGGGGCGCCACGGTGCTGCAGACCATGCTGCTGGACGTGGACGCCCTGCACCAGACCCGCTCCCGTCTGCAGGAGGCCCAGAGCCAGTTGGAATCCTCCAGCGGCCAGCTGTCCGTCCTGTTTGACTCCCTCCCCTGCGGCTGCGCCGTGCTGCGCCAGCAGCCGGAGGGAACTCTGGAGATCCTGCTGACCAGCCGGCGCCTTGCCAATCTGCTGGGCTACTCCCCTTCCGAGCTGCTGCGCCGGCTGAAGGGCGACCCCATCAGCCGCATCCATCCCGATGACCGGGAGGCCCTGTCTGCCGCGGCTCTGTCCGCCCGGGTCAACCGCCGTCCCCTGCGCCACACCTGCCGGGTGCGGGCCAAGGGCGGCCGCATCCTGTGGGCCATGCTGGAGGCGGTGTGGCAGCCCCAGAAGGACGGTTCCGCCCTGCTGTACGCCGTGTGCACCGACGTCACCGCCGAAAAAGAGACGGAGGACGCCCTGCGGCTGCAGAAGGAGCTGTGCGACCTTCTGCTCAACCGCTCCCACATCGTCAGCTTTGACTATGACCCCGCCACCGGCGTTGCCCGGCTGGAGACCTATGACCAGAGCGGCCACCGCTCCACCCGTCAGGTGGAGGCCTATCTGGACGAGCTGGAGTCTTCCCCTACCGTCCATCCCGACGACCGGAGCCGTGTGGCCACGGCCCTGCGCCGGGCCTCCATCCGCCCCGGAACCGGCACGCTGGAATACCGGGCCAATTACAATGACCTTGGCTGGCGGTGGTACCGCATGTCCCTGGTGAATTTGTTTGACCTGCAGGGCAACGTATACAGCCTGCTGGGCAAGGCGGAGGACATCACCGACCGCCGTGCCGCGGCGGCCCACTTCAAGGCTCTGACCCTGCAGCACAAGAAGAACGCCAGGTCTGCTCTGGTCTCCGCCCGGCTGGATCTGTCTGAGAACCGGATCCTGGACACCCGGGGCAGCGGCCGCCACCTGATGCAGGTATTGCTGAGCAACAGCGCCGAGGCCTGTCTGCGCCACATCCGGGACAACATCCCCGACCCGAAGCAGCAGCGCGCCTTCGCCCACCAGTTCAGCCACGCCGCCCTGCTGGACGCCTTCCACAGGGGCCACACCCGCCACGAGATGGAGCACCTGTTCCGGCTGGAGAGCGGCTCTATTTGGGTGCAGTCCACCGCCGAGGTGGCGGAGGATCCGGAAAGCCGCCGGATCGAGGTGTTTTTCCGGACGGTGGATGTGGACGCTCTACACCACCAAAGCGCCGTATTGGAGGCGCTGGCCCAGCGGGACTATGCCGCCGTATTGAGCGTGGATGCGGACACCGGCCTGTGCCGGCTGTACGGCTCCGCTCGCCTGCCAGCCGGCACCGTGTATCGGGCACTGGCTGTGCAGCAGGTCCGCCGCCACAGCTCCGGCCCCCGCCGCGCCCAGCTGCGCCACGCGCTGCGGCTGGAGACCATCCTTTCCGAACTGGAGCATCATAGTCTGTATGAAGCAGACGTATCCGAGGCGGGAGATGGCAGCGTTCACCTCTGCTGCTCCTGGCTGGACAAGGCCAGCCGCACCTTGCTCATCACACTGCGCCAACAATAGAAACAACGGGAGGCCCGGACGAACTGTCCGGGCCTCCCGTTTTGTTGGATTCAGTTGTGCGAAGTCAGGAGTTCAGCGTCTTATTCAGATGCCCTCCTCTTCCTCGCGCTTCTTGCCGTCCAGAGCCAGCCAGACCAGACCCAGTCCGGACACGGCTGCTGCCAGGACCCAGACGATCATGCTGTCGCTGGTCTTGGGAGGCTGGGCAGCGGGAACTTCCTCTTCGGGGATGTCGGTGGTAGGAACGTCGATGTCGGGGATGTCGATGATGGGCTCATCCTCTTCCTCGTCCTCGCTGCTGCCGCCGGGAGTACGGTAGTTCTTTACCACGAAGCGGATGTCGCCGTTCTCCTCTGCGGTCTCGGTCAGGTCATACGTCCAGCCGCCGCCCAGGGAAGCCTCAGTCACCATGTAGTCGATGGCCTCGCCGCCTGCGTTCTTCTCCAGACCCTCGAGGCAAACCTTCCAAGCCTCGGTTTCAACGTCGTCCACCTTGCCGTCCAGCTCCACGGCCTGGACTTCCACGCCGTTGGCCAGCAGGCGGATGGTGATGGTCTGATACAGCTTGTGGCGCCACACCTTCTCGATGCTGACGTTGATGGTCTCCACCTCGTGGGTGTTGGTCACGGTGTAACCGTCCACCTCAGTGGTGTAGCCGGGAACTGCGCCCTCGGTGTACTCGCCGTCCACGGTGTAGCCGATCTCGCTGACCACATAGTCCTTCTTGTACTCGTTGAAGTAGGGATCGAACTCGAAGGTGGTCACGCCGCTGGCGCCGATATCCTGGGTACCGATGACGGTGCCCTCGGCGTCCTTCAGCTCCACGCGGATGCTGTCGGGACGGATGCCGTCGCGGTCGTTGTCGTCCTCCCAGACCTTGGTCACGTTGACGGTAACCATGTGCTGGGCGGGATCGTAGCTGTACTCGTTGGTGACTTCCACGGCGGTCTCAGCGCCCTTGACGATCTCGATGGCGATCTCGCCGTCCTCTGCCTCCACAGCCTCATCGTCCACCTTCCAGGTGACGGCGGGGCCGCTGTGCTCGCCGATCAGAGCCTCCAGCTCCTTCACGCTGTAAGCGCCGGTGGGCAGGGTGATGGTCTCGGCGTAGGAAGCGGTGTCGTTGCCGGTGACGGTCACGTCGTAGGTGTTGCTGATCTCGCTGCCGTTGGCCACGTTGATGCTGAAGCTGTGCTCGGCCTTTGCCTCGGCGCCAACCAGACCCTTCACGATCTTGGTGATGGTCAGGGTGCCGTAGTCTCGGGTATTCAGGATGGAGATGGTGCCGTCAGCCAGCAGATCCTCGGCCTCGCCGGCCAGGGTCACGGACTTCACGGTCCAGTCGTAGATGTGGTAGAACTTGTTGGCCTTCAGATCCTCAGAGATACTCTCCTTACCGGAGATGGTCACGGTCCAGGGACCTGCGCCGGTGTAGCCGGCGGGGGCCTTCTCGGTCAGGGTGTAGGTTCTCAGGCTCTCGCCCTCGGCGCTGATCTCCTTGGGATTCACAACATCGATGCCCTCGATGACCACGTCCAGCACGCCCTCGGAAGTGGTGGTGCCGGTCCAGACGACCACGCCGTTCTCGTCGGTCAGGGTGAACTGAGCGCCGGCCAGGAAGCCGTCCTCGTAGTCGCCGGTCTTGCTGATGGAGAAGCTGTCGCCGTTGACCTCGTCGCCGGCCTCGTCGAACACCTTGGCGTAGGTGTTGGTGAAGGCCACGGTGGTATCGCTGCTGGCGGGGATGATCACGGCGCCGTCGGTGGTGCTCTCACCGCTGTTGTCAGCGATGGCGGTCTCGACGGAGTAGCCGGACTCGGCCACGTCGTTGTAATTCTCCTCGGAGAAGGTCACCTGGGTATCGAAGGGGATCTCCATGGTCCAGGTGTAGGGGGTCTCGACGCCGTCGCCGGAGGCGGCGTTTGCCACGGTGAACACGGTGCCGTCATAGGTATTGACGATCCGGAAGCTCTCAGGCAGAGCAGCTCTGCCGCTGAAGCGCTTGGTCACGGTGACGGTGTAGCTGTTGCGGGTGTTGCTGATCTCCACAGCGCCCTCGTTCAGGACGGTCTCGCCATTCAGCTGGATGTCGGTGACGGCGTAGCTCTTGTGGACGATCCACTGGCCCTCGTCGGCGCTGCCCTCGTAGACGGGATCGTTGGCGGTCTTGACGACGGTCACGGTCCACACGGAGTTATCAGCGGTGAAGCCGGTGGGAGCGGCGGTCTCAATCAGGTAGTAGGTGCTCTCGGCCTCGTCGTCCACAGTGACCAGCTCGGTGATCTCCACCAGGCCGTTCTCGTCGGAGGTGACGGTGCGCAGAGCGGTGTACTCCTCGCCGGCCTGGTACTTCTCGTACTCGGCCTCGGTCAGCAGGGCGAACTGGGCGCCGGCCAGACCGTTTTCGGAGTTGCCGGTCTCCACCTTGCTGATGGTGAACTCGGCGGTGTCGTCGATGGCGTCCTCGCCATCGGGACGTCTGACGTTCTCCACGGTGACGGTGTAAACGTCGCCGTTCTTGCTGATGGTGACGGACTCGCTGTCCTCGGTCTCGATCAGGCCGGTGACAACGCCTTCCTCAACCACGAACTCCAGGCCGAAGTCGGCAACGCCGGTGTAGCCGGTGGGAACGGTGGTCTCGGACACGGTCAGCTGGGGAGTGACGGTGTAGTTGACGGTGGCGGTGAACTGGTTGTCGGTGCCGGAGACAGCCGTCATAGCGGTGTCGTTCAGGCTGAAGGCGGAGCCGGCCAGGGCAGCGCCGTTCTCGTCAACCTTCACCACGTTGATGGTGTAGTCGATGGGCTCGTTGGAGATGACCAGGGTGTTCTCGGTCCAGACAGCGTTCTTGTTGACGATGCTGACGAACCAATGATACAGCTTGTAGAACAGGCCGGACTCGATGCGGCTCAGCTCCACGGAGTAGTTGCCGTCGGCGTCGGTCTTGCTGATCTCGATCTGCCACTTGGTGCCGTTGTCCACGTAACCGGCGGGGACGGTCTCCTTCAGATAGAAGGTGGCGCTCTCGCCATTCAGCAGCTCGTCGCCCAGGACGAACTCGGCCTGACCGTTGTCGTCGGTGGTCTTGGTCATGCCGGCCACGGGCTTGGTGCACTCAGCGTCGCTGTACAGGGTGAAGACGACGCCGGAGAGGGCTGCGTTGGTATCGCTGTTCTTCTTGCTGATGGTGAAGCGGGCGGTATCCTGGTCGGAGCCCAGGGTATAGGTGTTGGTGACTGCCACGGTGGAAGCTGCGTCCTTGTTGACGGAAACGTTCAGGCCATTGTCAGCCACTGCGGCATCGCCGCCGTTGACGGAGCCGGTCACGGCCAGGTTCAGACCGTCCACATTGGCGTCGCCCTCGGTGACGGTGTAATCGCCGGTGGGCAGGTTTTCGATGGTGATGCTCTCGCCGTCAGTCAGGGTAATGGCTGCCACGCCGTTCTCGAAGGTGACAGTCTCCTCGCCGCCGATGCTGTACGCGCCGTTGGCGTCAGCGGGGCCGGCGATGGTCAGCTCGTAAGTCTTGCCGGAGACCTTGGCGGCTGCCAGAGCGTCGATCTTGACGGTCTTGGAAACGGTCAGGTCGCCCAGGTCGCGGGTGTAGGTGTTGGTGGCGGTGACTTCGATCTGCTGACCCTGAGAGGCGATGCTGACGGTCTGCTGGTCAAAGCGCACGCCGGACCAGGTGTAGCCGGTCTCATTACCGGGGTTGGACTCCTGGATGGTGTACTCACCGTAAGGCAGGCTGATGGTGGTATCGGCCCAGCCGCTGTCAGCGTTGACAGTCAGGGTGTCCACCAGATCCTCGTTGGCGTTGTACACGCTGAAGGTGTACTCGTTGGCGTTCTTCACGTCCTCGGGCAGGCCGTTCACGAGCTTATTGACGGTGATGGTGCCCATGATCAGGTTGTTGACCACGGTGATGCCGTTCTCGCCCAGCTGCTCGCCCTTGGCGTCGGTGACGGAGGTCACGGTCCAGGTGTAGATGTGATAGAACTTACCGGATTCTGCCTGCTGCTGGGACTCAGCCTTGCTGCAGGTCAGAGTCACGGTCCAGGGGCCTGCGCCCACATAACCCTCGGGAGCAGTCTCGGTCAGGGTGTAGGTCTTGGTAGCACCGGTCTCTGCCTTGGCGCCCACGATGTCGGAGTTCTCGATGACGACGGTCACAGCGCCGTTGGAATCGCTGGTGCCGTTCCAGATCTCGGTGTCGCCGTCGGTCAGGGCGAACTGTACGCCGGCCAGGGCGTTGGTGCCGTCGGTCTTGCTGATGGCGAAGCTGTCGCCGATGATGACGTCATTGCCGTCGTTGAAGTCCTTCTCATAGTTGTTGACGAAAGCGGCGGTGGCGCTGCCGGTAACGGGGACATCGGCGCTGACAGTCTTGTTGGCAACGGTCCAGACGTAGCCGGAAACGGCACCGTCGGTCTCCACGATCTCGTAGGAGGTGTTGTTGTCAACAGAGATGGTCTTGCTCCAGTTACCGTTCTCGGGCAGAGTCACGGTGGCGATCTCGGTGGTGCGGTCACCGGCCTTGTAGACCTTGAACTCGAAGGTGCGGCCCACATTGGTCTCGCTCAGAACGCCGGTGACGTCCTTGGTGATGGTCAAGCCGGCCTGATCGTGTGCGTAGACGTTGTTCAGAGCCACGGTCTTGCTGCCGTTCTTTTCGGTGACGGTGGCAGAGCCGGAAACAGTGCCGGAAGTCCAGCTCCAGTCACCCACCTGATCATAGTTGGACTCGCTGACGTTATAGGCCACGTTGGTCTTGACGCTGATCTGCCAGGTGTAGGGATCCTCGGCCGTGCCGGTGCCGGTGGCGGTGGCCACGGTCAGGGTGGCATAATCCACAGTGCCTTCCTTGACAGAGATCTGGAATTCATCGTCCAGAGCCTCGGGGCCGCTGAAGGACTTGGTGACGATCAGAGTAGCCATGTCGCGGGTGTAGCTGTTCTCAGCAGCCACGCTGGCAGTGCGCTGGGTCTCGGTCAGGACTGCGGTGCTGCTGTCGAAGGTCACGCCGGTCCAGGTGTAGTTGGCCACGGCCACGTCGGAGGTGACCTCTTCCACGATGTAGGTGCCTGCAACCAGCTTGGGAGCAGAGATCTCACCGTCGGCGGGCTTATTGGACAGGGTCACAGAGGAGCCAGCGGCAACTGCAACGTTCTCAGCAACCAGCTCGCCCTTCTCGCCGTTGGCGGTGGCGGCATACACGTTGAACTTGTAGCTGCGGTTGGTGGCGGCGCCGGTGACGGACTTGGAAATGGTCAGGCTGTAGTCGATCAGGGTGTTCTCGACGGTCAGGACTGCGGTCTTCAGCTGAGAACCGTCCGCGAAGGTCACGTCCTGCTCGGCAACGGAGAAGCTGCTGTGGCTGCCCTTGAAGAAGGTGATGATGGTCTTGACGAATTTGGCGAAGATGTTATCAGAGCTGGTGTCCTCCTCAACGGTGACCTCGGTCACGTTGGTCTGCTCAGCATCCACGCGGATCTGCCAGACAGGGTTCTCCCCGGCCAGATAGTTGGCGGGAGCGTCGGTCTCCTTCAGGTAGTAGGTGCCCTCAGGCAGATTGTCGATGAGCACGAAGCCGTTGGCGTCGGTGGTGTACACGGCGGTACCGTACTGCGCGGTGCAGGCGGCGTCGGTGTACAGAGTGAACTCTGCGCCGGCCAGGCCGTTGCCGTTCTCGTCTTCCTTCTCCACCACGAAGCCGCTGGTCACATACTCGTTGCCAACGATCTTGGTGGTGCTGGGAGCGTTGATGGTCAGGCCGTCGTTGGCGCTGACTTCGCCGGTGACCACATAGCTGAAGTCGTCGGACTTGTTCTCCACCACGGTGTAGGCGGTGGTGTAGGGGATACCGGTGATGGTTGCGGTCTCGTCGTGAGCCAGAGCGAAGGTGTACATGCCGTTGGCGGTGTAGGCCTTGGTCTCGCCGGCTGCCACGCTGACAGCGCTGCCGGAGCCGTCGCCCAGGGTGACAACGATCTCGAAGACCTCGTCGGTCTCGATGCCGCTGACGCTCTTGCCGATGACCAGGTTGCCGGTCTTGATGGTGTAAGCGTTGGTGCAGACCACGGCGGCGGTGGCGTTTGCGGTGACGGTCACGGGAATCAGGCCGTTTTCGGCGCTGACGGAGGTGCCGTTCACGGTGTAGGTGGTGCCGCTGAGGTCGTAGTTGGTCTGGTCAGCCAGAGCGGTCTCCTTCACGTAGTAGACGCCGGTATCCAGCGTCATGGCGCTGCTGGCGCTGCCGTTGGCGGTGACGGTGATCGTGTCAACCACCTGAGTGCCGGCTGCGTCGGAGTAGACGGTGAAGGTGAAGCTGCCGGAGATCTCACCTGCGGGAGTGGCGTCCTTCTCGATGGTCAGAGTGCCAACCTCGTGGGTGTTCTTCACGGTCAGGGTCTCGCCGTTGATGACAAAATCATCGCTGCCGGCGGAGAAGAAGCTCACCAGCTTCTGGACGGCAGTGGCCTGCTTGGTGATGGTCACACCGTTGCCGTCGATAACGACGGACCAGATGGTACCGGAAGCCACATAGTTGGCGGGAGCGGTGGTCTCCACCAGGGTGTAAGTGCCGTAGGGGATGTTCTCGAAGGCAGCCTCACCATTGGCAGCGGAGGTAGCGGTGTAGGTCTTGCCGTTGACACTGTTGGTCAGGGTGAAGACTGCGCCTTCCAGAGCCGCGCCGCCGTTGGCGTCCACCTTATTGACGGTGAAGCCATCGCGCTTGAGGGTGTTGGTGATGGTGTAGCCGGTGGAGGCGTCGCCGGTGACGGAAGTCTTCTCATAACCGGTGGGGACAGAAGTCTCATCCACAGAGTAGGCGATCTCCGCGCCATTGGCGTACACATCCAGATCCGTCCAGGTGTAGGTCCACTGATTGTCAGCGTTCAGGGTAACGGCTGCGCCGCTGTTGACGGTGCCAGCCTTCAGCTGAACGGTGACGCTGGCAGGACGGCTGCCGGCCTCATTGTTGTTATCCTCCCAGACCTTGGTGACGGACACGGAGGTCTTGGCGGGAACGTGGGTGTTGGTGATGGTGTAGCCATTCTCGGCACTGCCGGTAACGGCCTTGGTGTAACCGCTAGGAACAGCGACCTCTTCCACGGTGTAGTCGATCTCCTCGCCGTTCTCGTTGACGGGCAGGTTGTTCCAGGTGTGGGTCAGGGTGGTGCTCAGAGTAACGGGGTTGCCCTCGGGTTCGCCGTTGGCCTTCAGCTGGACCTGAACGCTGGCGGGACGGATGCCGTCCTGGTTCTCGGCGTCGTTCCAGACCTTGGTGACGGACACGGAGGTCACGGCGGGCGTGTGGCTGTTGGTGATGGTGTAGCCGTCGGCGGCATTGCCGGTGATGGAGGCCATCTCATAGCCATCGTGCTCGGAAGTCTCTGCCACGGTATAGATGATCTCTGCGCCATTGGCCATCTTATTCAGGCCGCTCCAGGTGTGGCCCCAGTTGTTGGCGGCGCTCAGGGTGACGGGATCACCGCTGGCAACGTTGTTGGCCTTCAGCTGAACGGTGACGCTGGCGGGGCGGATGCCGTCCTGGTTGTTGGCGTCATCCCACGCCTTGCTGACAGACACGGAAGTCTGCTCAGGGGCGTAGCTGTTGGTGATGGTGAAGCCGGTGTCCATGTCGCCGGAAGTGGAGGAGGTGTAATCAGTGGGCACACCGCTCTCGACCACGGTGTACTGGATCTCCTCGCCGGCGGCCATCTTGGCCAGGCCGGTCCAGGTATAAGTCCAGTTGTTGTCAGCGTTCAGGGTGATGGGCGCGCCGCTGTTGACACCATTGGCCTTCAGCTGAACCTGAATGCTGGCAGGACGCTTGCCGTCCTGGTTGTTGGCGTCGCTCCAAACCTTGGTGACGGTCACGTCGCGGGTCTGGGAGACGTTGAGGACAGACAGCGCGCCATTCTGCAGGGTCTCGCCGGTAACTGCAACAGAGGCAGTGTGGTTATAGGTCAGGGTGATGCTGCCGTCGTCGTTGGTGGTCTGGTCAGCGGTGGTGTCTGCCACCTTGCTGACGATGACGGTCCAGGAACCGGCGGCAATGTAGCCGGTGGGAGCAGTCTCGGTCAGCTCGTAGGTGCCGACGGGGATGTCGGTAAACGTCACCTTGCCGTCGCTGTCGGTGGCCTTGGTCACGCCGTTGAGGGTGAAGCTGACACCGGACAGCGGGCCGGCGGCATCGCTCTTGTTGATCGTCAGGCTGCCGGCGCCCTGGTTTTCCACCACGTTGTAGCGGGTGTTGGTGATGGTATTGCCGCTGATGGCGGACACCCAGTAGTTGGCGTCGTCGATGACGGCCTTGTTGTTGGTCACGGTATAGCTGCCGATGGTATTTTCGCTGGCCACGGAGTAGGTCTTGCCGCTGGGCAGACCGGAAACGGTGATGCTCCAGTTGCGGGTACCGTAGCCGGTGACTGCGTAGTCATAACCGCCAGAAGTGCCGGAGGCGGCGTTCACCACGATAGGGCCGTAGCTGTCGGTGCCGTCGGTCAGGGTCACGGAGATGCTGGACTCGGGGGTGCCGTTCCAGACCTTGGAGAAGGTGTAGTTGGTGGTGGGGTTGTACGTGTTGGCGAAGGTGATCGCATCCACTTCCGTCCAACTGCCATTTACCTGCTTGTAAACAGTCTGGTCAACTGTAAACGTCTGGGTCGTTGTGCCGCTGCCGCTGGTAGAAGACGATGCTTCGACCACATGTTTAATACGATAAACGGTGGTGTCATAGCTCATTCCGCTCTCAGGAGTACCAGGCGCAACTTCTTTTACCGTGTAATAGTAGGTACCAGCCTGGCTATAAGACAGTGCAGAGAACATCACAATGCCGTCTGCTTTATTCTTAATGGTCTCAGAATAACCGTCCGTCTTGATTTCAGCCCAATTGCTCGTGTATTCATCAATCTGGAATTCGAACTCGTTTGCAGTCAGTTCTCTTCCTTCCAGCGTCTTGGTTCCCTGAACCACGTTGGTGGCGTTCTTCAAAATGGTAGCAATGTTCAGAACGAAGTCCAGGCCGCCGTAGCTGCCAATGTTGCCTTCCGTTACTTCGCCAACTGCACCACAAACCAAGCTGGCAACCAGGAATACAGACAATCCAGAAATATTTACGCCTTTACTCTCGTCGACCTTGACACCCAGATAGGTGGCCAAAGAGTCCAGACCGCCCTCACTGTTATCATTAAACCAGGTGTTAGCGGGATACACGTCATCCGAGCTCAATTCGATACTATACGTCTTTTTATCGCTCATAACGACAGAGAACTGGAACACTGTGTCTTCAGTCGGCTTAACGTCCATATTGCGCCACTCATAGTCGCCGTTCTTGCTTACAGATACGGTTTCCTTGCTGGCACCGTTCACAACAACAACCTGATTGTTCACGATAGAGTCAACCGTCATCGTTGTGCTTTCACCAGTGGTGGCAGTAGCTACACGAATGTTCAGGTGTGCGTATGTGTCAATCTCCTCCAGAACAATGGTGGTAGAGGTCGCACCTTCAACGAAATTGTACTCACCGGAATATGCATAAGTGGTAGTATTGCCATGATTTTCATAGGTATAGGTGGCAGAAATCTCGTATTCACCATAAGCGGGCACATAGATGGTGGCCACACCGGAGCTGTTGGTGGTGCCTCTGTAGGTGTTGCCCTCGGCGTCCACCAGCGCTACACTTGCACCGTTGACGTTGCTGCCGGAGGCGTATTTGACATTAACTGTCACAGGGACATAGCCTTTGGGCGCTTCAACAAGGATCGTAGCGGAATCCCGAACCTGGTCACCTCTGGAGTAAGAGATTGTAACTGTACCAGGAGCAACTGCTGTGATCGTCGCGTACCGACGGTTATCTTCTCTGTATCGCTCGACGGTCGCAATTGCAGAATCGGAAGAGGACCAGCTTCCCTTATCGCTTTCGGCGTTGCTTGCATAGACATACAGAGTCTCACCAACCTGCATCGTATAGGTGCCAGTCAGTACCTGTGCGCCACTGGTGCTGCCCAGATTCGTAACCACATAGACAGAGAAGCTCTCAGCCTCAACTGCCAGGGTCACGTCCTCGCCGGGAATGGTCAGGACTTCCTCGCCGATGGTCTCGGCGCCGTCGTCACCGATGTGGTAGACCTGCAGGGCGGCGGGACCGTCGGCCAGCAGGGCAGAATCCTCGGCAACGGTGAACTCCACGTCGACGGTCTTGCCGTCGGCGGGCTGCAGCTCCTCGCCGGTGGCGGGATCGGTGAAGGTGATGTCGAAGGCCACCATGTTGGACTCTTCCTCGATCTCCTCGAAGGTCTCGGTCAGCAGAGAGCGGACGGCCTCCATGGGATCCTCGATTTCCTGGGCGGACTGGGCCATCTCGGCGGCATTGCCGAGCAGCTTATCGAAGAAGTTAAAGATCTGCTCGTCCAGAGAAGGCTCTTCCTTTTCAACGGGAGCGATATTCAGCTCGGTGCCTTCGGGGAAGGCGCCGGAGGGAGCGTTGACGGTGACGGTGACGCCCTCGTGGGTCTCCTCGCCGGTGATGGCGCCGGGGTCGGTGACGACCACGGTCCAGGTCTCTTCGCAATAAACCAGATGCTTGCTGCTGCCGGAAGAACGCTCGTCATCATCGTCTTCCTCAGCGGGCTCTTCAACGGGGTCCTCTGCGGGGGCTTCAGGCTCTTCAGCGGAAGCTTCGGGATCCTCGGCGGGAGCTTCAGGTTCCTCGGCGGGGGCCTCAGGCTCATCGGCGGGAGCTTCGGGCTCTTCGGCGGGAGCTTCGGGCTCCTCGGCGGGAGCTTCGGGCTCTTCGACGGGGGCTTCGGCCTCCTCGGCGGGGACCTCGTCCTCAGCAGGGCTGTTCAGAATCAGGCTTTCGGTGCCCAAATCAACAGGCTCAGAAGCTTTGGGCTCTTCGGCGGGAGCTTCAGGCTCTTCGGCGGGAGCCTCGGGCTCTTCGGCGGGAGTCTCGGGCTCTTCGGCGGGGGCCTCGGGCTCTTCGGCGGGGGCCTCGGGCTCTTCGGCGGGAGCCTCGGGCTCTTCAGCGGGAGCTTCGGGCTCTTCGGCGGGAGTCTCGGGCTCTTCGGCGGGAGTCTCGGGCTCTTCGGCGGGGGCCTCGGGTTCTTCGGCGGGAGCCTCGGGCTCTTCGGCGGGGGCCTCGGGCTCTTCGGCGGGAGCTTCGGGCTCTTCGGCGGGGGCCTCGGGCTCTTCGGCGGGGGCTTCGGGCTCTTCGGCGGGAACCTCGGGCTCTTCGGCGGGAACCTCGGGCTCTTCAGCGGGATCCTCAGAAGGATCTTCGACGGGGGCCTCGGCGACCTCCTCGATCTCCTCTTCGATCTCCACATAGTAGCCGTGGGTCACGGTGGTCTTACCGGCCTTCAGGCCGGTGACGTAACCGTCTTCCACAGAGACGATGCTCTCGTCCTCGACGGACCACTCGTGCTCGCCGTTGTCGCTGCTGGCGATGCCGGACAGCTTCACGGTCTCACCCACCACCAGCTCAACGTCCTTGTTTCTGGCCAGGGCGTTGACGGGAAGCAGGCTCAGGCACATGACGATTGCCATGAACATTGCCAGCGTCCGCTTACCGATGCGGCGTGTCTCCTTGCTCATCACGTTTTCCATAGTTGTTCTCCTTTCGTTTTGCACGAAATGAAAACCGGCGGCCGGGCTGGCATAGTGCCCATCGGCACCTTAGCTCCCTGGCTTTGCGTCCCACGGTTTCCCGTGGTTTGCCATTTTACAGTTGTTCCAGACGTTTTATATGAATTGTTTTTTACTCAGATCACATTTGCGGGTTCCAGCTCTTTGGTACAGGCGGTCAGCACGCCGTCCATCAGGAGCAGCAGCTCCAGCGCGCTTCGGAAGTTCTCCGTCCGCTCGCCCTCCAGCCAGCTCACGGTTCCCTGCCAGCTGGCGTTCTGCCGGAACATGATCCGGATGGCGAAGGTGGCGCAGGTGCCTTCCTGTGTCCGCACATCAATGGGGCTCGGCACCGGCCTGCTGGGCGGCTCCGAAATACTTCTTGCCCTCATGAACGGTTGCGGACATCGCATGGAATCCAGAAGTTCCTCCATTCGCTCCAGGAAATCTATGGTGCTGTGAAAGCCGATCCCATCGCAAAACTGGTTACAGATCCTGCCGGACATGATCTGTGAGTCATACGAGTCCACGCAGACAATGCTGGTGCGGTACTCGTTTCCTGTTACTCGTTCCTGCATCGAAAGCCTCCTTTCCACCGGGCATTTCTTGATTATGGCTGTATTATAGCGGAGGTGCGTTACGCGTTCGGTTACATTTGCCACGTCGCCCTTCATTTTCCAGAAAAATAATTGCCAACATTTTCACTGATCTTTTGTGCACATCTTACAAACACATGTGTTTTTGACAGAAAAACCGCCCTGCAGGCATGCCTGCAGGGCGGTTTGTTTGTAACGTTTTTATTCGTCCAGCTTGAGGACAGCCAGGAAGGCCTCCGTGGGCAGCTGCACACTGCCAAGGCTGCGCATTTTCTTTTTGCCCTCTTTCTGCTTTTCCAGCAGCTTCTTCTTTCGGGTGATATCGCCGCCGTAGCACTTGGCCAGAACGTCCTTGCGCATGGCCTTGACGGTCTCGCGGGCAATGACCTTGCCGCCGATGGCCGCCTGGACGGGGATCTCAAACAGCTGTCTGGGAATGTTCTCCTTCAGCTTTTCGCACAGCTTACGGGCACGGGGATAGGCCTTGTCCTTGTGGGCGATGAAGCTGAGGGCATCCACGCCTTCGCCGTTGAGGCGCAGGTCCACCTTCACCAGCTCGCTGGGCCGGTAGCCGGACAGCTCATAGTCCAGAGAGGCGTAGCCCTTGGTGTTGGCCTTGAGGGTATCAAAGAAATCGTAGATGATCTCGTTGAGGGGCATCAGATAGTGCAGCTCCACCAGACGGGTGTCCAGATACTGCATATCCTTGAATTCGCCCCGACGCTCCTGGCACATGGGCATGATGTTGCCCACATACTCGTTGGGGGCGATGATGGACACCTTGACGTAAGGCTCCTCGGCGTGCTCGATATGGGTGGGGTCGGGATAGTTGTGGGGGTTGTCCACGCGGACCACCGTGCCGTCGTTCTTATATACATTATAAATAACGGAGGGCAGCGTGGTGACCAGATCCAGATTGAACTCACGCTCCAGGCGCTCCTGAATGACCTCCATGTGGAGCATGCCCAGGAAGCCGCAGCGGAAACCGAAGCCCAGCGCCACGGAGGATTCCGGCTCGAAGCTCAGGGAGGCGTCGTTCAGCTGGAGCTTCTCCAGCGCGTCACGCAGGTCAGGGTACTTGCTGCCGTCCTCGGTGTAGATACCGCAGTAGACCATGGCCTGCACGGGGCGGTAGCCGGGCAGCGCCTCGGCGGCGGGAGTGGCGGCGTCGGTGACGGTGTCGCCCACCCGGGTGTCCTGCACGTTTTTGATGGAGGCGGTAAAATAGCCCACCTCGCCGGCCTCCAGCTTATCGCAGGGCTGCATGCCCAGGGGCAGCAGATGGCCGCACTCGATAACCTGATAGGTGGCGCCGGAGGCCATCATCTTCACCTGCTGGCCGGGACAAAGGCTGCCCTCCATCAGGCGCATGTAGACGATGACGCCGCGGTAGCTGTCATACTGGCTGTCGAAGATCAGGGCCTTCAGGGGAGCGTTCACATCGCCGGTGGGGGCGGGCACGTTCTGCACGATATCCTCCAGCACATCCTCGATGTTGATGCCCATTTTTGCGGAGATCTCCGGTGCGTCCATGGCGGGCAGGCCGATGATGTCCTCCACGGCCTGCTTGGCCATGTGGGGATCGGCGGCGGGCAGGTCGATCTTGTTGAACACCGGCAGGATCTCCAGCTCATGTTCCATGGCAAGATAGGTGTTGGCCAGGGTCTGGGCCTCCACGCCCTGGGTGGCGTCCACCACCAGAACGGCGCCCTCGCAGGCGGCCAGAGAGCGGCTGACCTCGTAGTTGAAGTCCACATGGCCCGGGGTGTCGATCAGGTTCAGGACATAGGTCTCCCCGTCCTTGGCCTTGTAGTCCATACGGACGGCGCGGGCCTTGATGGTGATGCCGCGCTCCTTCTCCAGATCCATGTTGTCCAGGATCTGGGATTCCATCTGCCGCTTCTCCACCGCGCCGCAGATCTCGATCATGCGGTCGGACAGGGTGGATTTGCCGTGGTCAATGTGGGCGATGATGGAAAAATTTCGAATGTTTTCCTGTTTGATCATATGCGATAAACCTCCGTTGGGGGTTAAAAAATTACGCGGTTAAGCCGTTTCCGCCGGCACGCCGGGGTGGGTTTCATTCCAGGCCCACCAGAAGTGTTCATCCCAGAATTTTTCGTAGTCATAGTTTACCACAAACGCATGCCAGTTGGCGAGGGTCTCCTCCATATTTTCTCGGGTCAGTTGGCCCTCTCCCGCGGCGATCTTGTCCAGCACCACGCCGCACACATCGCCGGAGTGATGAACATAGTCGCAGTAGTTATCCAGATTCTCCACGATTTCCGTATCCAGCAGATAGGGATAGAGCTTCACGTTTTCATTGGGCAGCAGCTCCACCGCCGCCTGCCGCAGGGCGTACAGCATGGCCTCCGTCTGGCCCAGGCGGGCGGTTTTGTCCCAGAACAGGATGCTGTAGGGCGGGATGACGATGTCGAACTGGATCTCGGGGTGCTGCTGGACCCACTGCTCCACCACCGCCAGATTGGCACCCGCGGTCATGCGGTAGGCGTCATAAGGCAGCGGCTCCGTTACCGGCTCCGGGCGGGGATAGTTCTCCAGCGCTGTCATGTGGTTCCACCAGATGCCCTCGTCCCAGGTGAAGCTGTCGTCCAGAGACTGGCCGCCGCCCCAGCCGTTGGCCATGAGGACGTAAAAGCTGTAATACAGAGTATCCTTATTCAGGAGATACTTGGCGTCGTCGATGATATTACTATTGTATAGGTATTCCGGCATGGCGTCGGTGACGCCGCTCTCGTCACGGACGAGGATGTTCAGATCCAGGATGAACACCACCCGCTCCGGGGTCTGGTTGCGGAAGGTGACATCCATGACCTTGTCGAACTCGCTCAAGTAGCCGTCGGGAATGGTGACCCGGACGGCGCTGCCGCCGAAGGTCTCCCCGATCTCGCTTGCACGGTAGTTGGCGGCCATGGAGGTGCCCACCAGCACCGTGTCGGCAGACACGTTTTTGGCAAGGCCGGCGCCCTGATAGCGCTCGCTGAAGAACACAGGCTCCCATTTATCCGGCATCCGGTAGTACAGGCAGGGGTCCACGTACCACACTACGGCGGCGCAGCCGATCAGCAGCAGCAACATGCCGCCCAGAACGCCGCAGACCCAGCGTTTATACACTTGTTTCATGCGGCCTCCTTAGAAGTTGGAATAGATGAACGTGGTGATGCCGGTGAAGGACAGGACGGACCAGGCGGTGAGGATCACCAGCGCAACACCCTGCCACCAGCGGGGACGGAAGTCCTCCGTCTGGCCGATGACGTTGTTCGGCAGCAGAACGGTGAGCATACCGGCGCCGTACAGCACCAGCACCCGCAGAATATCCGTCCAGGGCTTGATGGCGGGAATGAGGATCTGCAGGGCGCCCACCTCCTTGCCGAACAGACCTGCCGCCAGCCAGCTCTCCGGCATGGCGAAGCCGCCGATCACAGCGGCGCGCAGCAGCTGGGCCGCCTGGGCGAAGTCCGGCGCCCGGAAGAACACCCACGCGATGTTGACGAAGGCGAAGGTCAGCGCCCAGCGAATGAGGGCGGGCAGGCGGTCCCGCCGATTGCCCCACAGGCGTTCCACCACCTGGGCCAGACCGTGGAGGGCGCCCCAGACGATGAACGTCCAGCCGGCGCCGTGCCAGAAGCCGCTGACCAGGAAGATGATCATGATGTTGAGATAGGTGCGCAATTCGCCCTTTTTGCTGCCGCCCAGGGGGAAATACAGGCACTCCCGCAGAAAGGTGGTCAGGGTGATGTGCCAGCGTTTCCAGAATTCCCCGATGGAGAGGCTGCGGTAGGGAGAGTTGAAGTTCACCGGCAGGCGGACGCCCAACAGACGGGCGATGCCCGTGGCGATGTCGCAATAGCCGGAGAAGTCAAAGTACAGCTGCAGGGTGTAGCCCAGCATCACCAGCCATGCGGCAGGGGCACTGAGATCGCCCAGCCGTGCCCAGCCGTTGTTCACCAGCGTGCCGAAGGGGTCCGCCAGCAGCACCTTCTTCACGGTGCCGCAGCAGATGGCGTAGACGCCGGCGGCGATGTCCTCCCAGTCCGGACGCAGGAAGGTTTCCCCCGTCAGCTGGGGGAAGAAGGCGCCGGGCCGCAGGATGGGGCCGGAGGTGATGGTGGGGTAGAACAGGGCGTACCAGGGCAGGTCGTTCAGCAGACCGCCGTGGGCGAACTGGCGGGCGTAGACCTCCTTCAGCAGCCACAGCTGCTGGAAGGTGAAAAAGCTCAGGCCCAGAGGCACCCAGTCCATTTTGAAAGCGCCGCCGGTGAAGAATCCGGCGTATTTGAACACCAGCAGAACGGCGATGTGGTAGCCGATGGCCAGAATGAAGGCCCGCTTCCGCACCGGGGAGTCCGGCGTGCCCGCCAGACGGGTGACGGCGATGCGGCTGACCAGAATACCGGCGCACAGGACGAGGAACGCGTCCCAGCCGCCGCCCGCCACATAGAAGATCAGGCAGGAGAGGCCCAGGGCGGTAAGTCCCGCCTGATGGCTGCGGCGTCCGGCGGCGATGCACACCGGCACCGACACGGCCAGAAAGGCCAGAAAGATCAGGGATTGAAAGCTCATGTCACTTCTCCGTGGTCAGGGCGTTCAGGCGGGCGTCGGCCGTGCTGAGCACCTGGGTCAGGCTCTGGCAGCGGCCGGGATAGGCGGCGGTCAGGGCCTCGGGAGACAGGTCGGGGAACTCCGCCTTTTTGGCGGCCTGCGCCCGCAGAGCGCGGGCGTACTGCACCTCGCTGAGCTTCATGTCCGCGTCGGCGGTGCCCATGGTGCAGGCGGCGGGGTCCAGAGAGAAATAGGCCTCGTTGCTGCCGGCGGTGCGGTACAGGTGGCGGTACAGCTGGTACACGGCGCTGCCCAGGTAACCGGCGGCGGTGTTGATGGCGGCCTTGTCGCCCAGCTTGCCAAGCAGACCGAACAGCACGCCGATGGCGCCGGAGAGCAGCTTGCTCTGCAGGGTGGCCAGCACGCTGCCCTGCAGGATGTTGCCCGGCTCGGCGGCGTTCAGCACCTCTTCGCTGGTCAGCATGCTGCCCTCACGGGACAGGGTGCGGCCCAGAATGAAGTCGGCGGACACATGATAATAATCGCAGGCCTTGACCACGAAGGAAAGGCCCGGCTCGCGGATGCCGTTCTCGTAGTGGGACAGCAGCGCCTGGGAAATGCCCAGATCTGCCGCGGCCGTGCGCTGGGAGACGCCCCGCTCCTGACGCAGCAGAGAGAGGGTGCGGGAAAATTCAGTGGTGGATGCCATATGTGATGCTCCTTTTCAGAGTGGATTTCTAAATACGTACGGTATAGTTTAACAAAAAGGATACGGATTGTAAACGCTTTTGTCAAAAAAAGACTGCCCCGCAGGGCAGTCTCTTGCAGTTTGTGATTCAGAACAGGCCCACCTGATTGGGCAGCACATCGCCGCCGATGGTACGCAGCTGGTGGGCGGTCTCCTCGCCCAGCCGGTCCACAATGGCCATCTTGCGGATGATGTCCTTGACGGTCAGATCCAGAGCGGTACCCTCGGAGTAGTCCGCCGGGAAGATGAAGTCCACGCGGCCCTTGGCCATCAGCTCCTCCACGCCCAGACGGTTGGACTCCTGATACACGGCAATGGCCTGTCCGCCGTAGGCCCGCATCATCTTCATGCAGGGCACGTCGGAAAGGCCGTCACCCACATAGATCATGTTGGTGAAGGGCACCCGCTTGCTGTCGTCGGGCATGGAGTCGTTGAGGGTCTTGTCGTCAGACACATCCAGCACGCCCTTGTTGATGCGGTAGACGAACTGGGTCTTGGCGGTGAAGTTGACAGCCAGCTTGGGCCAGACGGGGCGGCCGGTCTCATCATAATGGAATTCGCTGGCGTAGATCTCCTTGAATTCCCCGTGAATGGTGCTGCCCTCGATGATCTCCCGCAGGCCGGAGGAGATGATGTAATGCTCCACCTGCACACCCTGCTCCTCGCCGAAGGCGTTGATGCGGGCGAACCACTCCTCCACGCCGGGGAACAGCACGATGCTGCGGCCCTTCTCCACCAGACTCTCCCGGGTCAGGGGAATGCCCCGCTTGTCAGACTCGGTGATCATGGTATACATATAGGCCAGGATGCCGTCGATCCGGTTTTCCCGGCCGAAGCCGTTGGCCACGGCCCAGAACTCGCCGGGGGTCATGCCCAGAGAGGGAATGAAGGCGTAGTTCTGCATGTCGGTGGTGCAGAGGGTCTTATCAAAGTCGTACAGAAACGCCACGATGGGACGCTGTTTTTCCATGGTAAACATCCTCCTGTCAGAAAAAAAGGCGGCTCAGTCCGAGCCGCCTTTCATACGGGTTATTCGTCGCCTCTGTAATTGCGGCCGAACTTCAGATCGTCCAGATTGATGCGGCGGGTGGGCTCGGAGACTTCCTCTTCCCGGGCAAAGGGATCGCCCTCGGGATAGGATTCCTCTGCCACGGGCTCTTCAACAACCTCTTCCTCCACTTCGGCGAAGGCGGCCAGCACGTTCTCCTCGATCTCCTGGATCTGCTCCTCAGCGGGGGCGGCAACGGTCTCCACCGGGGCAGCCTTGGTGACGGGGATCTCCGGCAGCTGGTCCAGGAAGGCCAGCTCCTTGGCGCAGATCTCGCGGCTGGAGGCGATGAAGCGGGCCAGCTCGTCGCGGCCGGTCTGCAGGCGGCCCTCAGTCTCAGCGATCTCGGCGCGCAGGGCGGCGATCTTCTCCTGAGCCTGTGCCTCGGCCTGAGCCATCAGGTTGTCGCGCTTGGCCTCGGCCTCGCGGACGATGGAATCGGCCATCTTCTGGGCGGTCAGCAGAGTGGCGCGCATAGAATCCTCCGTGGCGCGGTAATCCTCCACCTTCTCCACCAGCACTTTCAACTTGGCCTTCAGGGCTGCGTTCTCTTTATACAGTGTGGTATAGTCATCGGTGAGCTCGTCCAGAAACTCGTCCACCATGGCCATGTTGTATCCGCCGAAGGCGGCCTTGGTAAATGCGTGGGTAGAAACTTCCTGCGGTGTCAGCATATGGCAATATCCCCCTGTTTAGAAGTACAGACCGTTGTTTTCCAGCTCGTCGATCAGATCGCCCTCGATATCTACATGGTAGGGCGTGATGAGGTAGGTGTTGGCGGCGACCTTCTTGATCTTGCCCTCGCCGGCGTAAGCAACGCCGGACAGGAAGTCGATCAGGCGGCGGGCCACATCCTTGTTGGTGGACTCCAGATTCAGCACCACGGTGCGCTTGTCCTTCAGATGATCGGCGATCTCGGAGGCGTTTTCGAAGCGCTCCGGCTTCACCAGAACCACCTTCAGCTGGGTGGTGGCGTGGATGTTCACCACTTTGCCGCGGCGGTCCTCCACCTTGGCCTTGCGGTCGTCAAATGCAGGCTCGCGGCGAGGCATTTCCTCGAAATCATCGAAGTCCTCGTCTTCGTCCTCGTAGGGGTGGGTCAGTTTTTTCAGCTCGTCCAGAATGCCCATGGCAAAACCTCCTTGTGGAGTTTAAAGATTGTAATTGCGGGCGCCGAAAATGGCCGTTCCCACGCGGACCATGGTGGCTCCGCACAGGATGGCGTCCATATAGTCGCCGCTCATGCCCATAGACAGGCACTTTAATTCATTATGGAACAATTTCGTATTGATGTCAACATAAAGTGCCTGAACTTCCCGAAAATACTGCATATTGGTGTCGCGGTCCGCATCGAAGGGGGGAATGGTCATCAGACCCCGCACCCGGACATGGGGATGGGACAGGGCTGTCTCGGCGGCGGCGAAGATGTCGGCGGGGGCGAAACCGCTCTTGGCCTCCTCGTTTCCGATGTTCACCTCCAGCAGGATATCCTGCACCAGATCCAGTTTCGCGGCCACCTTTTCGATTTCGGAGAGCAGCTCCAGAGAGCCGACGGACTGGATGAGATCCACCTTGCCGACGACCTGCTTCACCTTGTTGCGCTGCAGGTGGCCGATGAAGTGCAGGGGCGCGCCCTCATAGGCGTTTTCGCTGAGCTTCTGGGTCATTTCCTGCACCCGGTTTTCGCCCAGCACGTCGATGCCGGCGGCAATGGCCTCCCGGCAGGCGGCGGCGTCATTCATCTTGCTGGCGCCCACCAGGGTGATCTCCTCCACGCTGCGTCCAGCCTGGGCGCAGGCGGCGGCGATGTTCTCCCGGACCTGGGCGATGTTTTCTTTGATGGACATGGCTTTCCAACTTCCTTTATCTAAAAATTTTCAATCACTTATTTGACGACCTGCCGTCGTACAGGCCGCTGGCCGCGATGATCACCTCATCGCCGGGCCGCAGGCGCAAACTCTCCTGATTGGAGGCCGCAGTGGACTCCACCAGCACGAAGCCGTCGCCGCTGTGCAGCACCCGCACAGGCTTGAACCGGGCCTCCATGCCCACCACGCAGTACAAGCCGGTGCCCTCCACGGTGGTGCGCTGGCCGTTTTCGTCCAGCTTGGTGTTGGCGGCGTGCAGCGCGGCCTGGGGCACGCGGATGCCGGTGATGGTGTCCCGGATGATCATGGCGCTCTGCTGGCGCAGCAGCGTCAACTGAGCCAGATAGCTGCGGCCGTGGAGCACCACCACGGCACGGCCGTTCTCCTCCTCGCCCACACTGTGGACCTTCACCCGCAGATCCTGCTCCACGCCCTTGGCAAACCGCAGGCACAGGCTGCCGCCCTGATCCTCCAGCCGTTGGGACAGCTCTTCCAGTTCCTCGGCCTCCTCAGTCTTCATGGTGACGGCGTAGTACCAGTCGTCGCCTAAGATGAGCTTGCCCAAGTCGGAATCGCTGCCGTCGCTTTTCAGCTCACTCAGGCGGGAGGGCGTCAGCTCTGCCAGCATGTCCGGCGTCAGCACGGACTCGTAGCCGTCCACCACGGCGGAATAGACGCCGGTCTGGGGGGCAGAGATCCGCCGGACGGAGGATGCCGCCTGGCTTTTCAGCCCACTGAGCCGGGTCTCCAGCTCCTGGATCTGGCCGGAGAGGTCCTCCGTGGCGGTGTATGTATAGTCCCGCTTCAGCACCAGAGACTTCAGCTCCACCTCGTGGTCCTCCGCCTTGTCCAACCGGTCGGCCGCCACTTCCGTGCGGAAGTCCAGCAGGCTCTCCATAATCTGGGCGTCCAGCTTCAGCGACACCTCGGAGCCGAGGGAGGCCTCCTGGGCAAAGCGCAGCTGCTCCAGACGGGCGTTCACCTCGTCGATCTCCTGCTGGCGCTTGAGGGAGTCCTGGTCGGCGTAGACCACGGCCACCGTGCCGCCGGAGCTGACCTTTTCGCCCTCGGCGCGCTGCAGGCGCAGCAGTCCGTCGCCCTCGTCCGTCAGCACCCGCTCCTGCCGGATGACATAGCCGGACAGGTCGATGCCCTCCTCCACCTGATAGGTGTAGGCCAGGGTTGTGGTCAGCGGATCCGCCAGATACTGGAAGCCCTGGATGCCGAAATAGGCCAGAATGCCCAGCGTCAGCAGCAGCAATAAAGTTTTGGTTGCAAGCGATGTGTTTTTCATATGAGATCCTCGCGGTCCTCCGGCACCGCCGGAGGGAGTTTACGTCTGTTCCAGTTCCACCGCTCTCTGCGGCGCGATGGTGGAAATTGCATGCTTATAGATCACCTGCTGTTTGCCATCGGATTCCAAAATAACCACGAAGGCGTCAAATCCCGTGATGACGCCCCGCATTTGGAAGCCGTTCATCAAAAACATGGTGACCGGCACCTGTTCCCGTCTGGCACGAAGCAGGAAGATGTCCTGTAAATTGGCTTTTGTCATGATTGTCCGCTCCTTTTTTCTGTTTGGGTCGGACAGTCATGTTTGCGTCCCGTCCGCCTGAGGTTAGCATACCCCCTGGGCGTTCAGGATTTCTGTCGAAATTTGCAATGCGCGGGCAAAATCCCGCTCTTTTTCCCAATAGATCCAGTGAATGGCCGGATTCCGCCGCAGCCAGGTCAGCTGCCGCTTGGCGTACTGCCGGGAGCGGAGCTTCACCTCCGCCAGCGCCTCCTCCACGGTGGCGGTACCGCTGAGCACGCCGAAGAACTCTTTGTAGCCGATGGCCTGCAGGGCGGTGGAATGGGGATCCAGGCCGGATTTCAGCAGGGTCTCCACTTCCTCCAGCAGTCCCTCGTCCACCATCATGTCCACGCGGCGGTCGATGAGCGCTTTCATGTCCTCCCGGTCGGCAAACTGCAGGCCGATCCAGACAGCGTCATACCGTGGCGGGATGTTCTTCGTCTCCTCATTGTGGGCGGTGATGGTCTTGCCCGTCTCCAGCCATACCTCCAGCGCCCGGAGGATGCGCTTCTCATCCGCCGGATGGAGCTTGTCCGCCGAGGCGGGATCCACCTGCCGCAGCTCCTCCAGCAGAGGCTCGATGCCCTCCTGCTCCAGTCGCTGCTGCAAAATTTTGCGGGTCTCGCTCTCCGCGTGGCCGCCGGCGAAGCCGTGGCCTTTCACCACTGCGTCCAGCCACAGTCCCGTGCCGCCCACCAGAACCGGCAGCTTGCCCCGGGCGAGGATGTCGTCCACGCATGCGGTGGCGGCCTCCGCGTAGCGGGCGGCGGACCACTGTTCACCCGGATCTGCCACGGCCACCATATGATGGGGCACGCCGCACATCTCCTCTTCCGTGGGTGCGGCGGTTCCCACGGTCATACTCCGGTAGATCTGCATGGAGTCCACGGAGACCACTTCCCCGTTGAACTTCTGGGCGATGAGCACGCCCATTTTCGTTTTTCCGCAGGCGGTAGGGCCTACGACACAGACGATCTTCGGCGCCATAGGCACCTCCTTTTTGCGATTCAGTCCTGCTCCGCCAGACGGCGCGCCAGCTCGCAGGCGCTCTCCAACAGGGCGGGGGTCTTTGCGGGGTCGATGTCCAGTCCGCCGGCAAACACATAGTCGAACTGTCCGATGCCGAACAGTGTACACAGCTGCCGCCAGTGGACAACGCCCACGCTGTCCTCGTGTTCAAAGTCGCCGCCGCTGGTGAGATACACCAGATGCTCCCCGGCGCAGTCGCCATGGCTGCCGTCCATTTCGTAGTGGTAGGCAAGGCCGTTGGCGGAGATATATTCGATGTAGGTGCGCAGAGCCGCAGGGTAGCTCATGTCCCAGTAGGGCGCGGCCACCACAATGTGGTCCGCCGCGGCGAACTGCCGGGCCAGATCATACAGGGGATCGTCAAACTTCCCCGCTTTGGCCAGCGCGTCGCGCTCGTTCAGCAGTGCCGCGTCAAAGGGTTTTAAGGCCAGCATCTGCTCCGGCGTCACGGTCTCCACCACCGCCTCCGGGTGCTTCGCCCGGAAGGCGGCGAGATAGCTTTCCGCCAGCGCCAGCGTGCGGGAGGACTCTCCCCGCTGGCTGATGCAGCAGTTTACAAACAAGAGTTTCATGGCAAAACGCTCCTCTTATGCGCGTTTAAACATCTTTTCCAGCTCGTACTTCGTCAGCTTCACCGCCACAGGGCGGCCGTGGGGGCAGTATTTCACTTCCCCGCGCTGCACCTTTTCCACCAGCACGCGCAATTCGGAGATGTCGCTGGTCCAGCCGCCCTTGATAGCGGCCTTGCAGGCCATGGTGTGCAGCAGGTTCTCCCGCTTTTCGGCGAGAGAACGGCCGGTGCGCAGATTTTCCGCGATCTCCTCCAGCGTGGCGGCAGTATCGGCGGCATCCATGTCCGCGGGCACCTCCCGCACCAGCACAGCGCCGTCGCCGAAGTCCTCGCAGGCAAAGCCGAAGCTCTCCAGCAGGGCGGCGTTTTCCAACAGGAGAGCGCAGTCCTCCCTGCCCAGCTCCGCCGCCACGGGGGTCAGTAAAGTCTGGCGCATGGGCGGCGTCTGGGCGGCCTTCAGCCGGTCAAAGTTCACCCGCTCGTGGGCGGCGTGTTTATCAATGAGGTAGACGCAGTGGTCCTCGCTCTCGCAGACGATATAGGTGTTCAAAATCTCGCCGGCGATGCGCCAGGGGGCCTCCTGTTCCTCCGCCTCAGCGGGGCGCACCAGTCCCGGCAGATCCAGCTTCTGCTGCTCCGGCGGGATGGCGGGCACGAAGGGCCGTTTCTCCGCCTCCGGCTTCACCGAGATCTCCGTCACAGGGGCGGGCGCCGGCTTGGGGGCGGGCGGGACAATCTTCAGTGCAGGGGCAGACTTGGATTCCTCCTTGACCGCAGGGCGGGCAATGACAGAGGCCGGGCCGCCGCCCAGAGCGGACACGGCGCTCTTCATCGGGGGCCGGGTCTGGTACAGGGGCTTTTCCGGTGCGGCGTCCGCTACGCGCACCGGCTGCTTCCACTCCGTATTCCACGCGGGGCGGGCCGGTGCGGCAGGAGCAGGCTTCGCGGCGGGCTGTGCCGCCGGCTGCTCCGCCTGCTGCCGGTAGGTCTTGGCGTCCATGTTCAGGAAAAAGTCGCCCCGGGGATTCACAACCTCCGCCGCCGGCTTGGGGGCGGGGGCGGGCGCGTCGGCGCGGTCCAGACAGTCCAGCACCGTGTGGTACACGGCGTCGAACACCTCCCGCTCCCGGGCGAACTTCACCTGGGTCTTTGCGGGATGGACATTCACATCAACCGCCGTCACCGGCAGAGTGACAGAGAGAACGCAGCCGGGGAACTTGCCCTTCATGATCTGGTTGCGGTAGCCCTCCTCCAGCGCGGCCGTCAGCAGCTGGGACTTGATGAAGCGGCCGTTGACGAAGAACACCTGCATGGAGCGGGAGCCGCGGCCCATGAGGGGCTTGGTGACAAAGCCGGTGACCTCCACCTCGCCGCCGCGGCCCTTCACGGGCACCAGACTGCGGGCGAACTCACGGCCCAGGGCAGCATAGATGGCAGACTCCAGCTTCCCGTCACCGGGGGTGTGGAGGGCGTCCGTGCCGTCCTTGATGAATTTGAAGGAAATATCCGGGTGGGACAGGGCCAGATGCTGCATAAGGCCCGCCACGGCGGCGGTTTCGGCGCTGTCCTTCCGCATGAATTTCAGGCGGGCGGGGGTGTTATAGAACAGGTCCCGCACCAGAATGGTGGTGCCCTCCGGGGCGCCGGCCTCCTCCACGCTGCCGGGCACGCCGCCCTCCAGATGGAGCTTGGCACCGCTGGCACTGCCCTTCTGACGAGTCAGGATGTCCACCCGGCTGACGGCAGAGATGGCGGCCAGCGCCTCACCGCGGAAGCCGAGGGTTCCGATTTTCGCCAGATCCTCCTGGCTGCGGAGCTTGGAGGTGGCATGACGCAGGAAGGCGGTGGGCAGCTCGGCGGGGGCGATGCCGCAGCCGTTGTCCGTCACGCGGATGAGGCCCATTCCGCCCCGCTGGATCTCCACCACCACGGCGGAGCAGCCGGCGTCGATGGCGTTTTCCACCAGCTCCTTCACCACGCTGGCAGGCCGCTCCACCACCTCGCCGGCGGCGATCAGGTCGGCCACGTGGGCGTCTAACTGTTTGATTTGAGGCATAATTCCACCTCCGAAAGTAGTTGTTGTCAGGCCAGCGCCCAGGCGCTGAGGGCGTTGGCCGCCGCGTGGACGGCGATGGGCGTCCACAGAGTGCCGGTGTGGTCATAGCACCAGGCCAGCACCAGCCCCGGCACCAGATACTGGATCATCAGCAGGAAATAGGTAATGTCGTGGTTCACCACGGCGAACTGCCACACATGCAGCGCCGCGAACAGCACGCAGGAGATGACATAGGCCACCGGGCGGCTCTTCATCTTCAGATTGCCGAACACCAGACCGCGGAACAGCACCTCCTCCACAAAGGGAGCCAGAAAGACGATGATCAGCAGCGTCACATGGGGCGCGTCGTGGATCTGGGCGGAGATGGTGCTGTTGTTCAGGTTCGTGCGGTTCGTGACGATCAGATTGGAGAGCCGGTATACCAGCTCGTTGAGGCCGTACAGCGCCACAAGGCCCACGCCCAGTGTCTGGCAGGCAATCCCGAGGTTATTGGCCAGATTGCGGCAGGTGCGGCCGATGAATTTATGGAAGATGATGAGCGTCACCGCGAACAGCACATAATAGTAGATCACGTTCCGCAGGGCGGAGGAGATGTGGGTGTCCAGCAGCCGCTCCGCCAGATCAAACAGGGGCGTTGTCACAAAGGGCAGCACCACCAGATAGATGCAGAAAAAGACCGTGCCGGCGATCTGCTCGCCGGGAGTCATATAGGGGATGGATTTTTTCTTTGCCATAGTGCCTCCTTCAAGAGGGCTGGGTGTTTATTGAAGTTTTTGCTTGAGTTCGTACAGAAGCGTCACCGCTTCGATGGGCGTCAGGGTGTCCGGCTGGCAGCGGCGGACAGTAGCTTTTCTTAGCGAACGCAAGCGCTTGGCGCGCCGCGGGAGCTTAGAAAAACTTGTACAAAGCGCCAGCGGTACTCACTGAAGCTTCTGCTTCAGCTCATATAGGAGCGTCATTGCTTCGATAGGAGTAAGCGTATCCGGCTGGCAGCGGCGGAGCGCGTCCAGCACCTCGCCCTCGCCCATGGCGGTCAGGGACACCTGATCCTCTTCCTTCCGGGCGGCCACATACTGCACGCCGTTTTCGCTCTCCAGCTCACGGAGAACCTTCTTCGCCCGCTGGACCACCTTGTCCGGCAGGCCCGCCAGCTTGGCGACCTCGATGCCGTAGCTGCGGTCAGCGCCGCCGGGGATGATCTTGCGGAGGAAGGTGATGTCCTCGCCCCGGGTCTTGACGGCGATGTTGTAGTTCACGGCGCCGGGGAGGGTGTCCTCCAGCTCCGTCAGCTCGTGGTAGTGGGTGGCGAACAACGTCTTGGCGCCCAGAACACGCTTATCGGCGCAGTATTCCACCACCGCACGGGCGATGGACATGCCGTCAAACGTGGAGGTGCCGCGGCCGATCTCGTCCAGAATCAGCAGGGAGTTCTTCGTAGCGTGGCGCAGAATGTCCGCCACCTCCGTCATCTCCACCATGAAGGTGGACTGGCCGGCGGACAGGTCGTCGCTGGCGCCGATGCGGGTGAAGATGCGGTCCGTCACGCCGATGCGGGCGGAGGACGCGGGGACGAAGCTGCCCATCTGGGCCATGAGGACGATGAGGGCCACCTGACGCATGTAGGTGGACTTACCGGCCATGTTGGGGCCGGTGATGATGGCCACGCGGCCTTCCTTCTCGCCCATGAAGGTGTCGTTGGGGACGAAGAGGCTGTCCTTCAGCACACGCTCCACCACCGGGTGGCGGCCGTCGTGGATCTCGATGACGCCGGACTCGTCCACATCGGGACGGCAGTAGTTGTTGCGGACAGCCACGGCGGCAAAGGACGCCAGCGCGTCCACCTCCGCCACGGCGGCGGCCGTGGCCTGGATCCGGGCGGCCTGCTCGGAGATGGCCAGCCGCAGCTGGGTGAACAGCTCGTATTCCAGGGCCACCACCCGCTCGGAGGCCGTGAGGATGGTGTTCTCCAGCTCCTTCAGCTCCTGGGTGATGTAGCGCTCGCCGTTCACCAGCGTCTGCTTGCGAATGTATGTATCGGGCACCTGGTCTGTGAAGGACTTGGACACCTCGATGTAATAGCCGAATACCTTGTTGTAGCCGATCTTCAGGGTGCGGATGCCGGTGCGCTCCTTCTCCTGCGCCTCCATCTCCGCCATGATGCCCTTGCCGTTTTTCAGGATATGGCGCAGGCGGTCCACTTCCTCGTGGTAGCCGTCCCGGATGAAGCCGCCCTCGCGGACGGAGAAGGGAGGCTCGTCGCAGATGGCGGCGGCGATGGCGCCGCCGATATCGTCCAGGGTGTCCAGCGCGGCGGTCAGCTCCGCCAGACGGCCGCCGGAGAAGGCGGCCAGCTGCTCCCGGACGGCAGGCAGCTTTTCAATGGCAGCGCGGAGAGAGGCCATGTCCCGTCCGCCGGCGGTGCCGTAGACGATGCGGCCGATGAGGCGCTCCATATCGCCCAGGCCGGTCATGGCGGCGATGAGCTCTTCTCTTGCGATGGTGTGGTCCACCAGCGCGGCCACCGCGCTGCTGCGGCGGTTAATGGCGGTGACGCTCAGCAGGGGGCGCTCCAGCCAGCTGCGGATGCAGCGGGCGCCCATGGGGGTCTTGGTCTTGTCCAGCACCCACAGGAGGCTGCCCTTTTTCTCCTTACCCCGGAGGGTCTCCGTCAGCTCCAGATTTCGCCGGGCCGTCAGGTCCAGCTCCATGAAGCGGCCCTCCTCGTAATAGTCGAGGGTGTTGATGTGGGAGAGGTCGGTCTTCTGGGTCTCGTACAGATAGTGCAGCAGTCCGCCCAGGGCCATGGCCGCGGCGGGATTGCCGGCGGGCAGGTTCCGCTGGGCCTCCTCGCCGAACTGGAGACGGATGTTGTTCTCCGCCTCCCGCAGCAAAAAGCGGCGGTTGCCGCCGTTTTCCACCCGGCAGCGGAACTTCTCCCGCAGGGTATCCACCAGAGCCTGCTCGGAATAGGCGCCGTCATTCAGGATGGCCTCGGCGGGGTCGAACCGGCCCAGCTCGTTGATGACGTGCTCCAGGGCGTCCTTGCCGGCGAAGGCGGTCAGGTGGGCCTTGCCGGTGGTGATGTCGCAGAAGGCCACGCCGGCGGCCTGGGAATCCATGTAAATGCCGCAGATGAAGTTGCTGGACTTGTCGTCCAGGCTGGCAGCGTCGATGACGGTGCCGGGGGTGACCACGCGGATGATGTCCCGCTTCACCAGACCCTTTGTCTTTGCGGGGTCCTCCATCTGCTCGCAGATGGCAACCTTGTAGCCCTTGCCCACCAGACGGGCGATGTAGGCCTCGCTGGCGTGGTAGGGGATGCCGCACATGGGGATGCGCTCCTCGGCGGATTTGTTGGGATCCTTGTCCCGGCTGGTCAGGGTCAGATCCAGCTCACGGGAGGCCGTGCGGGCGTCGTCGGCGAACATCTCATAAAAGTCGCCCAGCCGGAAAAACAGAATGGAATCCGGGTTGTCCCGCTTGATCTCCAGATATTGTTTCATCATGGGGGTGAGTTCCGCCATGAGTTTCACCTCATTCATTTCAAGTTGCAGACCTGCGTCTGCGAGGGGTGCCAGGGCGCTGGCAGGCTTTTTGCGCCCCCCATTTTCTTTTTGTAAAAAGAAAATGCGCCGCGCCCGGTGGAAAAGAAAAACACGTTTTTGTCTTAGAAAGAGACTTCCGGTAAAAGATTTCCGTCGAAGCGTTGGGCGCGGGCTCGGTCTTGCTATTTTTGTTGACCCGCAGCCCGCGACGGACTTTGCCGATATTTTCAGGGTACTTGACGACACCCTTCCCTTCTCTTTCCGCTGCCGCTGCCCCGGTCCTCGGGGATAGTTTCCAAAGGAAGGGGCCGCAGCCTCTTCCTTTGTGTCGTTTCAAGGGGAGGTCCAGGAGGGGGAAATCGAAATCCCCCTCCTGGTGTGTCTTTTGGACCGTGCACGGCCCATTTTCTCCACAGGGAGAAAATGGGGGGTGCATTGCCAGCCATCATCATGGCTGAATATCACCGTTGGCGGCAGACGAGTTCGTCTAATGTAACGTCAAAAAAGTCCGCAAGGGCAACGAGTGTAGACAGACTGGGTTCGCGCAGACCCAACTCGTAGTTTTGATAACCGCGCCAACTTATGCCCGCCCCACTGGCAACATCTTTTTGCGTCAGATTTCTTGCCCTTCTCATCTGCGCAAGGTGTTCGGGAAATGTCATTTTGCCCTCTTTTCTATTGACGCACTCATTTGTGTGTGTTATTATAAATACACCCAATCATGCGTGTCAATCTATTTTGGAGTGATTTTATGCAAGACTATATCGATGTATTACTGCTGCATATCAGCGAAGAACGCCTGAACACCTTGAGCCGCGAATACGTCTCCTGTCTGGCACAGGAGGAAGCCGCCTTCACAGCGCTGAACGCAACCTTCACCGAAGAGCAGAGCAGCCTGTTTCGTGTCTATGACAACGCCCGCAGCGCCTGCGAATCCTCCTTTGAGGACGCCTACGCCCGGCAGGCCTTTCTTCTGGCCCGGGAGATCTACCGTTAAAGTTCCACCACGGTGCCGGCGCGCATGGGGCGCATCCGATCGCCCATCATGCCCTGCAGCACGCTGAAGGCCCAGTCGCCGGTGCAGTGGCCAGCGTAATACACCGTGTCGCCGCGGGACAGTTCCGCGGCCACGGCGGTGAGATTTTCCATGGATTTGGGGTCGGCGGGATCCAGCTCGAAGAGGTGGAAGCCGGCGAACACCACGTCGGGGCGTTTGCCCAGCACTTCTTCCGCCGCCCGGACGATGTTGACGATGCCGCCGTGGGCACAGCCGGCAAACAGGACCGTCTTGCCCTGAGAGGACACCAGCAGGTGCTGCTCGTGATGGAATTCGTCTCGGATGAAGCCGTCGGCTGTCTTCTGCTGCAGCTTGGGGACGATGGGCGTCCACTCGAAGGTGTTGGGGATCTCGCCCAGGAAGGTCAGCTCCTCCCCCAGCGTCAAGCCCGGCACGGTGGGTACCATGCGGTTTTCGATCCGCCACAGCTGGTCGGACAGGCCGATGTAGTTGGGCTCCTTGCCGGGGAGAACGGCGTAATAGTCGCCAAAGGCCTCGGGATTGACGAACACGTCCGCCCGGTGGTTGACGGAGCAGAAGGTCTCCAGTCCGCCGCCGTGGTCGCTGTGGCCGTGGGAGAGGACGGCGATGTCCACCTCGCCCAGATCCACGCCCAGCGTCTCCGCGTTCTGCACGAAGCTGCCGCCGGGGCCCATGTCGAACAGGATCTTATGCTTGGCCGTTTCGATATATTGGCACAGGCCCCGCTCGGCGACAAATTCGCCGGAGGCGGGCTTGTCTTCCATGAGGGTGATGATCTTCATAGCGTTCCTCCGTTACTCTTCCGCTTCGCCGTACAGCGCCCAGGTGTTGCTGTCGGTGATCTTGACGTTCAGGAATCTGCCCATCAGCTCCTCGCCGCCGCGGATTCGCACCAGACGGTTGCCCTGGGTGCGGGAGGTGAGGGGATAGTCGGGGTCGTCGCTCTTGCCGTCCACCAGAACGCGGACCGTCTTGCCGATATAAGCGGCGTGGAGGGCGGCGGACTTGGCGTTCTGCACCTCCAGCAGCTTGTCGAACCACTTCTGCTTCTCGGCCCGGGTGGCAGGATCCGGCATAGCGGCCGCCTTGGTGCCGGGACGGGGAGAATAAATGAAGGTGAACAGGGCGTCAAAGCCCACCTCGTCCACCAGAGACACGGTGTCCATGGCCTCCTCCTCCGTCTCGCCGGGGAAGCCGATGATGACGTCGCTCGTCAGCACCAGGTCCGGCATGACGCTCTTGGCGTAGTTCACCAGACTCAGATACTTTTCCCGGGTATAGCGGCGGTTCATCTCCTGCAGCACCCGGTCGTTGCCGGACTGGAAGGGCAGGTGCAGCTGGTGGGCCACATGGCGGCTGGCCGCCATGGTGTCAAACAGCTTCTTGGTGGCGTCCTTGGGATGGCTGGACATGAAGCGGATCAGGTACTCGCCCTCGATCCTGTCGATGTCTGCCAGCAGGTCGGAGAAATCGTAACCGATATCCAGGTCATTGCCATAGGAGTTCACGTTCTGGCCCAGCAGAGTGATGTCCTTGTAGCCGGCGGCCACCAGCTCCCGCACCTCCGCCAGCACACATTCGGGATCGCGGCTGCGCTCACGGCCCCGGACATAGGGCACAATGCAGTAGGAGCAGAAGTTGTTGCAGCCGTACATGATGGAGACCCAGGCCTTCACGCCGCGCTCGCGGACCACGGGGATGCCCTCGGCGATGGTGCCGTGCTCATCGTCCACGGAGAAGACGCGCTTGCGGCGCTCATACACCCGCCACAGCAGCTCCGGGAACTTCCACAGGGCGTGGGGGCCGAACACCAGATTGACGTGGAGATAGGATTTTTTGATGCGCTCGGAGACTCTGGGTTCCTGGGCCATGCAGCCGCACAGGCAGATGACCTGCTCGGGGTTTTCCTTCTTGCTGTGGGTCAGGGCGCCCAGATTGCCGAACACACGGTCCTCGGCGTGCTCCCGGACGGCGCAGGTGTTCAGGATGACCAGATCGGCCTCGGCGGCCTTGTCCGTGAAGGTGAAGCCCATTTCCTCCAGCATGCCCATGAGCTTCTGGCCGTCAGCCACATTCTGCTGGCAGCCAAAGGTGTCCACGCAGGCCACGGGATGGGCCTCGCGGGCGGTAAACATGTCCTTTATTTTCTTCTGAAAGTCCCGCTGAACGGCCAGATCGGCCTCGGAGACCAGTACGTTTTTACGTTCCAAAGCATCGTCCTCCAGATTAATATACTTTAACTAAAATATCATAGCATGAAACCGCGGAAAAGTACAGCAAAAAAGTCCTGAACGTCTACCGTTCAGGACTCTTCTTTTATCCTCTGTTTCGCAGTTTTGCCAGCTGCTTTTCAAATTCCTCCGTCAGGCTGCAGCCCAATTCCACCGGCTGCTCCGTGCGGGGGTGAATGAAACGCAGGCCCACGGCGTGAAGGCACTGGCCCTGCAGGCCGGGGACGGGCTTTTTATTGCCGTACACCGTGTCGCCCAGAATGGGGTGGCCGGTGTGGGCCATGTGGACGCGAATCTGGTGGGTGCGGCCGGTCTCCAGCCGGCACTCCACATAGGTAAAGCCCTGATACCGCTCCAGCACCGTCCAGTGGGTGACGGCCCGGCGGCCGTCCGCCACGATGGCCTGCCGCTTCCGGTCGGTGGGGTGGCGGCCGATGGGGGCGTCCACGGTGCCGGAATCCTCCCGCAGGTTGCCGATGACGATGCAGTGGTAGACACGGGCGAGGGTGTGGTCCTGCAGCTGAGCGGAGAGGCGCTGGTGGGCGAAGTCGTTTTTGGCGGCGATGATGAGGCCGGTGGTGTCCCGGTCGATGCGGTGGACGATGCCGGGGCGCAGCTCGCCGCCGATACCGGACAGAGAGTCGCCGCAGTGGTACAGCAGGGCGTTGACCAGGGTGCCGTCGCTGTGGCCGGGGGCGGGATGGACCACCATGCCCTTGGGTTTGTTGACCACGATGACGTCGTCATCCTCGTAGACGATATCCAGCGGGATATTCTGGGGCACCACGTCCACGGCCTCCGGCTCCGGCAGCACCACCTCAATGGTCTCGCCGCCGGTGACCTTGTCCTTCTTCACCAGAGGCTTACCGTCGCGGGTGACCCGGCCCTCCTCAATGAGGCGCACGGCTGCGGAGCGGGTCAGCTCCTCCACGTTGGCCGCAAGCCACGCGTCGATCCGTGTGCCGGCGTCCTCTTTATTCGGTTGGAGCGTCAGGATCTCCATGGTTTTCATCCTTTTTGTCGTATTTTTCGTAGATCCACATGTAGTAGATGGCGCCCAGAATGGCGCCGCACACCACAAAGATATCCGCCACGTTGAACACGGGATACTCCATGAACAGCAGGTTGAACATATCCACCACGTAACCCAGGCGGATGCGGTCGATGATGTTGCCGATACCGCCGGAGACCACCATGAAGCAGGCGGCCACGCCGACGGGATGGCGGACGATGCGCCGGATGAGGCACCAGGCCACCGCCGCCACGATGCAGCAGGTGACGATCACCAGCAGCCAGCGCTGGCCGGAAAAGCTGGACCAGGCGGCGCCGTAATTGTGGACGGTGCGCAGTTCGATGACGCCGGGAAGCAGCGGCTGGGTCTGGCCCAGAGGGATATTGGCGGTCATATAGGCTTTCAGCCACTGGTCGAAGACGAGTCCGCCCACCGCCAGCAGCGCAAACAGTACATAATACATGGAGAAAGCTCCTTTTTTCTTCAGCGATTCAATTCAGTTTACACGGATTCGTGCGGAAAAGCAACCACGCCGCCCACTTTCCATGGGCGGCGCGGCACATTTTTCTCAATCGGGAAACAGCCAGTAAACCTTCCGGTCCAGAAAATCCATGCCCATCTTCTTCTGCAGGGCGATGGAGGCGGCGTTGCCGGTGCGGACGTGGCCGTAGGGCAGACGGCCCCGGCCCACCTGCTGGCGGATGATGGCAGATTCCAGCACCCGGCCCAGACCCAGCCGGCGGTATTCCGGCAGGATCTCCAGCAGACCCATGCAGCCCTCCTGATGGACGCCGATGAAGCCGGCCAGCCGGCCGTTCACCTCCGCGCCGATCATGCCCTCGTCGATACGGGCCCGGATGTGGGACTCATAGGCGCCGGGGTTGTGGTAGTTGGCCACCACGAACGCCACGTCCTCCTGGGTCAGCGGCCGCAGCGTCACGCCCTCGGGCAGGCAGATCTCCGGCAGCTCCCGCTGCCACAGGGCCTGATAAAACTCGTCCCAGATGATATAGTCCCCCTCCGCGATCAAGGTGTCCTTGGCGGATTCGTCATCCGTCAGAAGCAGCAGGGAGTTTCGCATCTCCGGCACGTCCAGCGGCACCCGTCCGCCGGCGTAGCAGATATCGATGACGTCGTTTTTCAGGGCTACCCCCTCCTCGTCCAGCCAGCACACCCGGGCGCCGCGGCGGTAAAAGTCCAGCAGGTAGGCATAGCCCAGCGGATCCCGGCGGATCCAGTCCCTGATCTTCTGCTCCATATACATCTCCTCTCCGGCAGGTGCCGTTCTCTTTTTTTCTGCCAAACACGGTACCACATCCACTCCCGCTTGTCCACAGCTTTTATTTTGTAAGTTTGCACGTTGGTTTTTGTTGCTTTGTGGGCGATTGACACGTATTTTCCCCTATGTTACAATGGAGAAAATTCTGCGGCTGTGCCGCCAAAAATGTTTTCAGGAGGTAGTTTTTCCATGGGTTACACTTACGAATATTTCCAGAAGAGCGCCGACTATGTGAAGAGCAAGGTGGACTTCACTCCCGAGATCGCCATCGTTCTGGGCTCCTGCCTGGGCCCCTTCGCCCAGCAGATCGAGGATCCCATCACCATTGACTATAAGGACATCCCCAATTTCCTGGTGTCCACCGTGGCTTCCCACGCCGGCAAGCTGATTTTCGGCACCGTCTGCGGCCGCAAGGTGGTCTGCATGTCCGGCCGTTTCCACTCCTATGAGGGCTACGACTTTGAACAGCTGGTCATCCCCATCCGCCTGTTCAAGCTGCTGGGCGTCAAGACCGTTATCCTGACCAATGCCTCCGGCGCTATCAACACCGGCTACCGTCCCGGCGACGTCATGATCCTGAAGGATCACATCAAGCTCAACGGCCACAGCCCTCTGCGCGGCCCCAACGTGCCCGAGTTCGGCCCCCGCTTCTTCGACATCTCCAATATGTACACCCCCGAGCTGCGTAAGATCGCTCTGGAGTGCGCCAAGGGCACCGGCCTGCGTGTCCACGAGGGCGTTTACATGTTCTTCACCGGCCCCCAGTTCGAGACTCCCGCCGAGATCCGCGCCGCCCGCATCCTGGGCGCCGACTGCGCCGGTATGTCCACCGTCACCGAGGCCCTGACCGCCGCTCACTGCGGCCTGCCTCTGCTGGCCATGGCCGTCGTCACCAACATGGGCGCCGGCGTGCTGGATCAGCCTCTGACCACCGACGAGGTGGACGAGACTGCCCAGGTGGTGGCAGGCCCCTTCAGCGAGTACATGAAGAAGATCGTCGCCGCCATCTGACCGCAGAAAGGACGCTGACTGATGAAGCTGCTGCTGAAAAACTGCGACATTCTGGCCGCCGACGGCGCTGGCGGCTACAACTGGATCAAAAACGGCTATCTGGGCATTGACGGCGATACCATTGATTACATCGGCGCCGAAAAGCCTGAAGCTGCTTACGGCCAGGAAAAGGACATGACCCACCGCCTGCTGTGCCCCGGTCTCATCAACTGCCACGGCCACACCGCCATGACGCTGCTGCGGGGCGTGGGCAGCGACCTGCCCCTGCAGGAGTGGCTGTTCGAAAAGATGATGCCCATCGAGGACAAGCTGACCGCCCGGGACATCAAGGCCGGCAACGCCCTGGCCCTGCTGGAGATGATCTCCACCGGCACCACCAGCTACTCCGATATGTATTTCGAGCCGAAGACCGCCGTGGAAAACGCCATGCAGGCGGGCATCAAGGCCAACATCTCCCGCCCCGTCCAGTGCTTCGATCCCAACGAGCGCTACGAGGACAACATCCGCGTGAAGCAGTTCATGGACCTGTATCAGACCTGCAACGGTCTGGCTGACGGCCGCGTGCTGGTGGACTTCGCCATCCACGCCGAGTACACCAACTTTGAGCACATCGTCCGTCCCTACAGCGACCTGTGCCGCGAATGGGGCGGCCGGATGCACATCCACCTGTCCGAGACCAAGCGGGAGCACGACGAGTGCGTCGCCAAGTACGGCAAGACCCCCGCCCAGTGGTTCCGGGATCTGGGCACCTTTGACTCCCCCACCTTCGCCGCCCATTGCGTGTGGGTCACGGAGGAGGACATGGCCATTATGAAGGAGTACGGCGTCAGCGCCGTTCACAACCCCACCAGCAACATGAAGCTGGGCAGCGGCTTTGCTCCCGTCTCCAGGATGCTGGACATGGGCATCAACGTGACGCTTGGCACCGACGGCGCCGCCAGCAACAACAACCTGAACCTGATGGAGGAGATGCATCTGGCAGCCGTGCTGCACAACGGCTTCACCGGCGATCCCACCATCATGAAGCCCTGGCAGCTGCTGACCATGGCCACGGCCAACGGCGCCAAGCTCCAGGGCCGCGGCGACACCGGCTCTCTGGAAGTGGGCAAGAAGGCCGACATCATCGCCTTTGATCTGGATCAGCCCCATCTGTATCCCGTGATCGATCCCCTGGCTCTGGTCACCTATTCCGCCCAGGGCAGCGATGTGGTGATGAACATGGTGGACGGCCGCATCATCTATGAAAACGGCGAGTTCCTGACGCTGGACAAGGAGCAGATCCTGTACGAGTGCCGGGCCTCCGTGGAGCGCCTGTACTAAGCCAAAAGACGCAGAAAATCCGCGAACGAAGCTCGTTCGCGGATTTTTTTGTTGCTTATTCGTCCATGCCGTCCAGCACGTCCACGCGGTTTTCCGTCAGCAGCGCCCGCCACTGCTCGTCCAGCGGCCGGTCGGTGACCAAATAATCCAGCCGGTCCAGGGGGCAGATGGTGATGAAGCCGGACTTGCCGAACTTGGTGTGGTCCGCCAGCAGGATCACACTGTCAGAATTGTCCACCACCGTCTGGCGGACGTTGGCCACGGTCTCGTAGGCGTCGTTGATGCCTCGCTGGGGATCAATGGCCCGGCAGGAGATGAAGGCCTTGTCCACACAGTGCTGCCGGAGATAGTTCACAGTCTCGATGCCGGTGAACCCCTCGATTCCGCCGTGGAAGGTGCCGCCGGTGCAGATGAGGTGGATGTTGGTGCAGCCGGAGAGGGCGCTGATGACCCGGTGGGAGTTGGTGACCACCGTCAGGTGCATGTCCCGGATCTCATCGCACAGGGCCACCGCCGTGGTGGAATGGTCGATGAAGATGCAGTCGTTGGGGTGGATCAGCGT
The DNA here is from genome assembly GCA_017482345.1 of Oscillibacter sp. Taxonomy (GTDB): domain Bacteria; phylum Bacillota; class Clostridia; order Oscillospirales; family Oscillospiraceae; genus Oscillibacter. Next base: position 19,179 of record JAFUNB010000011.1, on the reverse strand, counting down.
CACCGCCTGGCGGGCAATGATCCGCTTTTCGTCCACCAACAGCTCCCGCTTCACCTGATTGGACACCGCCACAGTCTTGGGATCCTTGATCATGGCGCCGCCGTAAGAGCGCACCAGAAAGCCCTCCTTCTCCATGGCCTCAAAGTCCCGGCGGATGGTCTGTCCGCTGACGGCAAAGCGTTCCGCCATGTCCAGCACTGTGGCGCTTTTGTGTTCCAGCATGTATTTTTTCAGTTCGTCTCTTCTCTGTGCGGTCATCATGGCCGTGGGCATCCTTTCTATCGCTCCAAATGAACACAAAACCTGTTCATTTCCGTTCTCTCGTTTGATATGCGCCCCCGTTTCGGGGGATACTTTTTGCGGGCATCCCGCGCAAAAAACACATTTTTGTCCCATTTGCACAGAATCACGCCGATATATTATGGCACAATCCCCAGTGCACGTCAATCATTTTTTCCACAAGTTCAACAGAATTCTCCACATTTTCGTTGCACGATTCGTTTGTTGACTGTTGTTGGTTTGTGTGGTAGCATGTTAATTGGTAAATTTCAAATATTACGCTGCCACCGCAGCGGAAAGGTATGGTTTGTTTTTATGAAGAATTTCACGTATTCCATTCCCACCACTGTCCATTTCGGTCAGGGCCAGATCAAGAAGCTGGGCGCTGAGATCGCCAAGCGCTCCACCCGCATCCTGATGGTCTACGGCGGCGGAAGCATCAAGCGCAACGGCGTGTATGACGGCGCTGTGGAGCAGCTGAAGGCCAACGGTATCGAGTGGGTCGAGCTGGGCGGTGTCGAGCCCAACCCCCGCATCACCACCGTCCGCAAGGGCGTTGAACTGTGCCGCGAGAACAAGCTGGACGGCGTTCTGGCTCTGGGCGGCGGCAGCACCATCGACTGCTCCAAGGCCATCGCAGCCGGCGCCTGCTACGACGGCGACGCATGGGACTTCCCCAGCGGCAAGGCCACCCCCGAGACCGCTCTCCCCATCTACACCGTCCTGACCATGGCCGCCACCGGCTCCGAGATGGACAACATCGCCGTCATCTCCGACATGGACACCAACGAGAAGCTGGCCTTCGGCGCCCCCGCCTGCCTGCCCACCGTGTCCATCCTGGACCCCACCTACACCTGCTCTCTGCCCGCCAGCCAGACTGCTGCCGGCACCGCCGACATCATGTCCCACACCTTCGAGAACTACTTCAGCCCCATCGAGGACTCCTTCCTGGCTGACAGCCTGGCCGAGGCCATCCTGAAGGCCTGCATCAAGTACGGCCCCCGCGCCCTCGCCACTCCCGATGACTACGAGGCCCGCGCCAACCTGATGTGGTGCTCCTCCTGGGCCATCAACGGCTTCCTGGATATGGGCAAACCCGTGGCATGGAGCGTCCACGCCATCGAGCATGAGCTGTCCGCCTTCTATGACATCACCCACGGCGTGGGTCTGGCCATCCTGACTCCCAACTGGATGCGCTACGTCCTGAATGAGAAGACCGAGCACCGTTTCGCCGCCTACGGCGTCAACGTGTGGGGTCTGGACGCCTCCCTGCCCCAGCGCGAACTGGCTGAGAAGGCCATCGACATGACCCGCGAGTTCTTCAACTCCCTGGGCCTGCCCGCCACTCTGACCGAGGTCGGCATCGACGAGAGCAAGCTGGAGCTGATGGCCCAGAAGGCCCGCGGCGCCGGTTTCGACCGCACCTTCGTGCCCCTGAGCGTGGAGGACATCCACAACATCCTGAAGATGAGCCTGTAAAAAATGCCGCAAAAAGCGGGGAATGGACTTCCATTCCCCGCTTTTTCCTTTATTGTTCCGGAATCATGACCACCCTGCAGACCGGACAGCGCCAAGCAGCAACAGAATACCCCTTCCACGCGCCTCCGCCGCCCAGCTGGATGGCATCTTTACCCAGGGAATATTTCCAGAAGGGCGTTTTCCCCCCTTCCGGAATCCACTGCACCGGGTTTGTGCCGTCATGGAGGGATCCCTTGTTCATTTCACCGCCGCAATACGGACACGTCAAAGCTGATTCCTCCTTTTCCAGGTCTTACAGCTCGCCCTTGATGCCCTTCATGATGCGCTGGGCCAGATAGCCGGTCTTGTCGGGCTTGACGCGGACGAAGTGGATGTTCTTTTCCTCCTCGCTCCAGCCGTTGATGTTGTACAGGTCAATGAGGGAGTAACCGTAGGACTCGGGGCCGTCCAGCTCCACCTCGCAGTGGACGCGCTCGGTGGTGAAGCACTCCGGCTCCACCAGATACATGATGACAGGGGTATCATGTATGGGCATCTTTCTGACCTCGCCTTCAAAAGCGCCGCACTTGCCGAAATAGAACTTCAGCATGTGCAGAATGACCTTGCCCTTATCGCCCCAGTCGCCAAAGTTCTCCTCCAGCTCGTCCCAGCCGAAGCCCACATGGCAGGTGACGGCACCGCCGGAGCACATGTGGAAGTCCAGACCGGCTTTCAGCACATACTGGGCTGCGTCGGGGTCATGGAACACGTTGACACTGGCGCACTGGGAGCCGGCGGAGTCGCCCCGCAGCTCGCCGCCCATGTAAATGACTTTGTCCAGACGCTCCTTGACCTCCGGGTACTTGCGCAGCATGGTGGCCAGGTTGGTCAGGGGACCCTGGGCGATGTAGTTGACCTTTTCGGGATGCTCCATGATCTTGCGGTAAGTCAGGTCCCAGGCATACTCACCGCTGAGGGCGGCGGTGTGATTCTCGGGATACTCATACTCGCCCACGCCGTTGTCGCCGTGGATGTAGGGAGAGGTACGCAGCTCCTTCTTCCAGGGCACGGGGGTGCCGGCAGCCACAGGGATATCCTCCCGGCCGCACATGGCCATGGCGTTGAGGGTGTTCTTGGTGGCATACTCCGTGGTAGTGTTGCCGAAAGTACCGGTGATGGCCAGCACGTTCAGGGCGGGATGCTGGGCGGCCAGCAGCAGCGCCATGGTATCATCCACGCCGGTGTCCGCGTCCAGAATGACAGGGATCTTCTTTACTTCGCTCATGCGGCACCTCCATTCTTTGTCACGCCGCCGATGCGCTCGGTGACGATAGCCATTACCTGCTGACGGTCAAACTCCTTCATGTCCCAGACGTTCTTGTCCTTTTCGGCCACTTCCACGCGGACCTTCTCGCCGTTCTCCAGCTCAATGACGCCGTCGAAACCGTTACGGTAGATGACAGTCATGCCGTAGGTCAGCGCGCCGTGAAGCTCCACGTTGCACTTATAATGGCCGTAACCAAACAGCTCCGGATGGGTCAGGGACACCATGGCCAGAGGGGCCCGCAGGACGCGAGTGGCGGGTACGGCGGGCGCCGCCTTTGCGGCCACATCGCCCCAGACGCCGCCCAGCTTCTCCATGAAGGCAGCCACATCGGTGCCGCCCTCGTAGCCGGAAGTCACATCCACGGTAGCCACATAAAAGGGCACGCCAGCGTGCATGAGGAACTGCATACCCTCAGCGTCGAAATACACCTTATGGCAGGCACTGGCGGTGACGGTACCGAACCGGAAGGCACCGCCGGCAAACAGGATCTTCTCGATCTTCTCCGCTGCATCGGGGTACTTATGCAGCATGTGCATCAGATTGGTGGCGGTGCCCAGCAGGCAGATCGTCACCTTTTCTTCGCTGGCCTTCAGGGTCTGGTACATCCAGTCCCAGGCAGCGGTGTCCATCACCTTGCCGGGGACAGGACGCTCCAGGACCTTTTCCATATTGGCCCGCATCAGGGGACGCTGGGCGCCGGCAATCACCGGCAGCTCCACGCCCATCTCAGAGAGCAGGGCATTGACGCCTGCGGCAGCCGTTTCCGGCTGATAGAAGCCGTGACCGGTGACAACGCCCAACACCTCCAGCTCGGGAGAGCGCAGGGCATAGGCCAGCGCCAACAGGTTATCGGCGTCGCTGTCCATATCAAAAATCAGTTTTCGTTTATCCATCTGTATTTTCCACACCTTTCGTGTTAATTACTCCGCCAGGAGGGGGATCAGCTTATGCTGCAGCACATCCACCAGGCCCAGATCCGTGATGCCCAGCTCCGGCACCGTGGGCAGGGAGATGAAGCTCAGTGTCATGAAGGGGGCAGGCAGGGTGCAGCCGGTCTTTTCAGCAGCGGCGTTCATGCCGTCCAGCAGCTCCATGACCACGGCGGCAGGCTCCTCGCTCATGAGGCCGCCGATGGGCAGGGGCATGGAATTTAATATCTCACCGTCCACGGCCACCGCAAGGCCGCCGTGGAGTCGGGCCACCTCATTGACGGCCAGAGCCATGTCAGCGTCGTCGCAGCCCACCACCACGATGTTGTGGTGATCGTGGGACATGGAGTAGGCCATGGCACCGCACTTGATGGTAAAGCCCTTTACGAAGCCGACGCCCACGCCGCCGGTCTTGCCGTAGCGCTCCACCACGGCCAGCTTGACAATGTCCCGGCTCAGGTCGTGGAGGATGGCGCCGTTTGCAACGGGCAGATCGGTGGTGATCCACTTGTTGATGATCTGCTTGTCGATCAGCTCGATGACGTTCACGTGGGCGCTGTCGCCCTCGCCCGCCACACGGAAAGACTCCGCCGTGATGGGGTTTTTCAGATGGACGGTGTCCTTGATCCAGTCGGGATAGGTCTCCACCTGACACAGCTCCACCATTTCGCCGTTCTCGGCCACCAGCTTGCCCTCAAACAGCACCATAGCGGGCTGGACGGCTTTCATGGAGGGGCTGATGATGATATCCGCCAGACGGCCCGGGGTGATGGAGCCGATCTCATCCTCCACCCGGAAGTGGCGGGCGGCGTTGATGGTGGCGATCTGGATGGCGGACATGGGATCCACACCCAGTTGGATGCTGCGGTTGACGTTATAGTTGATGTGGCCCTCTTCCAGAATTTCCGTGGCGTGCTTATCATCCGTGCAGAAGCACAGGTTCTCGCAGGAGAGGCCCATGTCCAGCACACCTTTCATCAGGGTATCCACGTTGCGCTCGGTGCTGCCCTCACGAACCAGCACCCGCATGCCAAGGCGCAGGCGGGCCAACAGCTCCTCAGGCTCCACGCACTCGTGGTCGTCGGAAATGCCGGAAGAGGCATAGACGTTCAGCTCCTGGCCCATGCGGCCGATAGCGTGGCCGTTGACAATCTTGCGGCGGGCCAGGGTCTTTTCCACCTTTTCCAGATACTCGTCCCGCACCATCAGGATCTTGGAGGGGTCCAGCTCGCCCAGGGAAACACTCTCCTCCCAGACCATGATACGCTCCACTTCCTCCACGCCCAGCACGGCACCGTTGGTCTCAAGACCAGGGGCGGTGGGCACACGGGAGGACACCTCGATGAGCATGCGGTAGGGCAGGCGCTCAAGGCTTGCCAGCGTAGCCCGCAGACCCTCCTCGCCGGCCACGTTGGCGATCTCCATCAGGTCGGCGCACAGGGTCGTGGTACCCTTGGGCACCACGATATTGGCCAGCGCCTCAGGGGAGAGCATGGTGGACTCAAAGTGCATGTGGCTGTCGATAAAGCCAGGCATGGCGTACTGGCCGCCGCAGTCGATGACCTGCGCAGCCTCCAGACCCGCCTCGGGGTCGATGGAGACGATGCGCTTGCCCTTGATATAGATATCGGTGGGATACACCTCGCCGGAGAACACGTTCACCAGCCGGACGTTGGCCAGCTTCAGATCGCAGGGATTGCGGCCCAGGCCGGTTTCGATCAGACCTTTGATCTCGCCAAATGTTCTCATGGAGACTCCCCTTATTCAGCCAAAATGGCGCGGAAGGCGCGAACGGCGTCCTCGCCGGTGCGGAGGCTCTCACGCTCCTTGACGAAGCGGACGCCCACCTTCACCAGCGCACGCTCCATGGCAGCACGGGTAGCAGGATCAGTAACGGTGTTCAGCTCCATGACCTTAGAGCTGCCCACGGTGCGGCGGATGATCTCGGTGCCGGCATAGCCGAAGGTATCAGCCATGACGCCGGCCAGATACGCCTCCTTGAAGGCGGGGATCTTGTAGAAGGGATACTCCACCAGCTCATCGTACTTGGCGCTCATCTTTTCCCAGGTTAAGTCGACCGTCTTGCGGATCGTCTCCTCGATGGCAGTCAGAACGGCAGTATCCTCAGCAGCAGTAAAGGCCTTGTTGGCCCAGGTGAAGTACAGGTTGCCCACCAGGTTGCCGATGTCGTAGCCCATGGGGCAGTAGAAGGCGAACTCGGGGTCGATGACCTTGATGCCGTTTTCGTTGGCGAAGATGGAACCGGAATGCAGGTCGCCGTGGATCAAGGCCTGAGCGTTGTTCATGAAGCGCTCGCGGAGCTTGCCCACTTCAACCTTCAGAGCGTCGTCGTTATAGAGGGTCTCCTCCACAAAGGCGGCGTTTTCGCTCTGGTACTTGTTCTCGCCCCGGAAATCGTAGAAGGGCTCCGTCAGCACCAGCCGTTCGGTGATCTCGCACAGCTCGGGGTTGGTGAAGAACTTCACGCGCTTTTTCTTCTCGTCGGCGGCCAGCACCAGATCGGTGGTGGGCAGCAGGGTCTCCGCCACGAAGGTGGAAAAGTTTTCGGCCAGATGGTCGTAGACGTTGCCGGCCATCAGTACCTTACGCAGGTTGCCGTAGGCGGAGATGTCCTCCATGGACACGGCGGACATGATCTCGTCGTAATAGTAGACCTCGGGCACGTAGCCGGGGGCCAGCTCGCCCTCCAGACGCAGGATCTCGGCCTCAATCTTATTGCGGTACTGGTCCAGAGGTCTGCCGGCGGAGCGCAGCAGACGGTCAGCCTGCTTGACGATAACGGAGTGGCCGTCCTCCTCAGACCAGATCTTGAACACATAGTTGATGTTGCCGTCGCCGATCTCAATGCAATCGGTCTTTTCATCGGGGCGGAACCGGCCCAGCACCTCCACGGCGTAACGCTTGGCGTCCTCCGTGGTCATCAGGAAAAACTCTTTAAAATCCTTCATCTTTCTGTACTCCTTTCACGTTTGCGCGTCCCGGCCGCTGCCCATAAATGCCATGGGAAGCAGCTCCGCCGCGGTCATTTCCACAACTTCACTCCCGTCTGCCCCGGCCATGATGACCAGGATTCCGGGATCAAAATCCACCAGATACTGCCGGCAGAAGGCACAGGGGGAGATGGGCTTCTCCGCATCCGACACCACGGCGATGGCCCGGAACTCCGTGTGTCCCATGGACACCGCCTTTACCATGGCCGTGCGCTCGGCGCAGATGCTGGAGAGGGTGGTGTGCAGCTCCACGTTGCAGCCGGTGACGATCTCGCCGGATTTCGTCAGCAGGGCCGCGCCCACATGGAAGCCGCTGAAAGCCCGGGCGTTATGACGGGCCTCCGCCGCCATGGCGATGAGCTGCCTCTTCAATGCCGCATCCATGGCCGCCTCACAGTCCGGGGAAGTAGAACTTCTTCCCCTGCTCCGCCTTTTTCCGGTCCCACTCCGCCAGGATGCGGACGGCCTCGGCGCCCACCAGACAGGCGTTGTACTCGCCCTGGGGCGTCTCGTCCCACTCGCCGGTGATCCGCTGGGCCACCACAGAGGCGCACATGCCCGCCCGCTTGCCGAAAATGCGGCTGAGGGTGGTGACGGTGGCTCCCTCCATCTCGAAGTTCAGCACACCGGCCTGACGGAGATCGTCAAACATGGCGTCCAGATGGGAGGGGCGGTAGCCGTTATAGGTGGTACGGCACTGGCCTGTGTAGAAAGAGGCACAGGTGCAGCCGGTGCCCACATGGTAGCGCAGGCCTAAGTTTTCGCAGGCCTGTACCAGAGCCAGCACCACCTCATAGGAGGCGGCCGCCGGATACTCGTCCATCACGTATAATTTAGATGTACCGTCCAGCCGGACGTTGGAGTCGTTGATGATGATATCACCGATCTCGATGCCCTCCTGAATCGCGCCGGTGGTGCCCACACGAATGAAGGTATGGGTGCCCCGGGCGGCCAGGTCCGTCAGGGTACACTCCGTGCTGGGGCCGCCGATGCCGGTGCACCAGGCGCCGATCTCCGTGTTTTTATAAGTACCGATGGCCGCGGTCATGCTCCGGGAGAGGGTATAGATCTTTGCGCCCTCATCCCACTGGGCGGCCATTTTGCCCACCCGGTTGGGGTCGCCCGGCAGCAGCACATAACCCGGCGTTTTCTCCGGCAGCGCCTCGTCCACATGGCCCACTTCAGAGGCCGCCAGATCCCGGCGGGCTTCCTCCACAGTCTTTGTCATAACATCCTCCCCAGGCGGCGTTCGCCCTGTTTTTCGAAAAATGTGCGTTCTGCGTTCTTTTGATTTCATTTATTATATATTTCTACCTATTCTCCTGTCAACCTTTCCTAAAATCAACATCTGTGTTGAATTGTGTTAAACTGTTGTAAGTTTCCCCTGTCCATTTATGTCGTTTTTTCTCCAAAACAGCAAGAATTTGTAAAATTTAAATTGACAACGGATGGCGGCAACCTTATAATACAAACAGTACGGCCTTTTTGACAGGAATGATCTGTTTTTTCTGTTAAAAAGGGAAAATACACCTTAATTTTAATTGGAGGACAAAAGAACATGAAGAAGTTTTTTGCTCTGCTCCTGGCCCTGACCATGGTGCTGTCTCTGGCAGCCTGCGGCGGCAAGGAAGAGACCCCCGCTGAGAAGCCCGCCGAGGGCACTGAGGCTCCCGCCGACGCTCTGCCCGGCGAAGGCATGGAGATCGCTCTGGTTACTTCCAAGATCGGTACCCAGGTCTTCCTGCTGCAGATGGTCGAGGCTCTGAACGAGGCTGCTGAGAAGTACGGCTTCAAGGCTACCATCGTTGAGTGCGCTGACACCGCTGCTTTCGAGGAGAACATCCGCGCTCTGGTTGCCGAGGAATGCGACCTGATCATCGGCGGCGGCTGGGAAGCCGGCGACGCTCTGAACAAGATGGCTGCTGAGTTCCCCGATGCTGCTAACTACGCTCTGATTGACTCTGAGGTCGAGGCCGAGGCTGTTAAGTGCATCTCCTACTACGAGCAGCAGGGCGCTTACCTGATCGGTATGACCGCCGCTCTGGTCACCGACGGTGAGTCCCACACCTATGGCGCTGTCCATGTCAACGAGGGCGCTGGCTCCTGGAAGTGGCGTTATGGCTACATGGAAGGCGTCAAGGCCATCGATCCCGATGCCAAGTTCATCTTCAACTACACCGCTTCTTACTCCGACCCCGCTAAGGCCAAGGAGCTGGCCATCCAGCAGAACGAGCAGGGCGCTATGTTCGTCAACTCTGCATGCGCCGCTGGCGACTCCGGCACCTTCGAGGCCGCTCTGGAGAAGGGCTTCTACACCTCCGGCCAGGACGTTGACCTGACCGATCCCAGCAACCCCTACATCGTCACCTCTCAGATCAAGGATACCTATCAGTCTGTCACCATGCTGATCGACGAGTTCTTCAGCGACAGCTATGACAACTCCAACTCCACTTGGGGTGTTGCCGAGGGTACCATCGGTGCTGTCCATGTCACTCACGAGTCTGTCAACCCCATCCACGAGCGCCTGTCCGAGGAGGACATGGCTCTGCTGAAGCAGGCTGCTGAGGACATCGCTTCCGGCAAGCTGGATCTGATTAACATGCCCACCGAGGAAGAGTACAACGCTGGCTGATCTCGTTTAAAAACGAAAGTCTGCTGACTCAAAGACCACGCAAAAGCAGACGGGAAGTCCCCTTCCCGTCTGCTTTTTTCCCTGTATTCCGCCTCCCGGACCGCAAAAAATAGATCGACCTTTGCCGCCTGGGAGACGGAATACTATATTTACTTATTCCAAAAAAAGGTATATGCTATCTTTGTAGAGACGTAAAGATTTAAGATAGAAAATGTTGAGAGAAAGGACAGGTGTATTCCCTTGCTGCTGGAAATGAAACACATCACCAAGGTATACGGTTCCCTCTACGCCAACAATGACATCCCTCTGACTTTGAACAAGGGTGAAATTCTGGCGGTAGTTGGCGAAAACGGTGCCGGCAAGTCCACCCTGATGAAGATCCTCTACGGTCTGGAACAGCCCACTTCCGGTGAGATCTATCTGAACGGTGAGAAGCAGAATTTCCGTTCCCCCCATGACGCCATCGCCAAGAAGATCGGCATGGTGCAGCAGCACTTTATGCTGCTGGAGCCCTGCACTGTAGCCGAGAACATCGTCTACGGCAAGGAGCCCAAGAAGGGCCTCTTCTTTGACCGCGAAGGCGCCGTCAAGATCGTTGAGGAGCTGTGCGAAAAATACGGCCTGCACATCGATCCCCGCCTGAAGGTGGGCGATTGCCCCGTCGGTCTGCAGCAGCGTGTTGAGATCCTGAAGGTTCTGTATCAGGACGCCGACATCATCATCTTCGACGAGCCCTCCGCTGTTCTGACTCCTCAGGAGGTTACTGAGCTGCTGGCCACCATGCGCAAGCTGGCCACCATGGGCAAGAGCATCATCATCATCACCCATAAGCTCCATGAGGTCATGGCTGTTGCCGACCGTGTCATGGTCATGCGGCTGGGCAAGTTCATTCAGGAGATGCCCATCACCGAGACCAACATCGAGGAGATGTCCTTCCTGATGGTGGGCCGTCACGTGGTGGAGCGCCACGTGGATCCCCAGCCCACCGGCGAGAGAGTCTTGGATGTGAAGGATCTGGTTCTGGCCGGCTCCGACGCCAAGAACATTCTGGACCACTTCAACATGCATGTGGACGCCGGCGAGATCGTCGGCATTGCAGGCGTTTCCGGCAACGGTCAGTCCGAGCTGATCCAGTGCCTGACCGGCTTGCTCCCCCCCACCTCCGGTCAGATCCTGCTGCAGGGCAAGGATGTCGCCGGCCACTCTGTCGGTGAGATCCGCGAGGCTGGCTGCGCCTGCATCCCCGAGGACCGCTACCTGTGGGGCTGCGCCAAGGAGGCAACCCTGACTGAGACCGCCATCATGGCCCACCAGCACAAGCCCGAGCTGTCCAAGAACGGTCTGCTCAACAGCAAGGGCGCCAAGGTGTTCACCCAGCGCCTGCTGGATAACTACGACGTCCGTAACAGCGGCCAGAGCCAGAAGGCCGGCGAGCTGTCCGGCGGTAACATCCAGAAGCTGATCGTTGCCCGTGAGATGGAGCAGAAGTCTCCCCTGCTGATCGCTGCCGAGCCCACCCGCGGCGTGGATATCGGCGCCATCGAGTTCATTCACGGCAAACTGCTGGAAAAGCGCGCCGAAGGCGACGCTGTCCTGTTGATCTCCTCCGAGCTGACGGAGATCATGTCCCTGTCTGATCGTATCTATGTTATTTACGAGGGTCAGGCAGCCGGCGAATTCCGCAAGGAAGACGCCACCGAGGAAGACCTCGGTATCCTGATGATGGGAGGTAAGCTGGTATGAAAAAGAATGATAATGGCCTGAGCCTCGTCCTCCTGCGTGGTTGGGCAGCTCTGCGCCAGCCCCTGATCGCCATTGTATTCGGTCTGCTCATCGGCGCCATCATCATCGTGGCCTGCGGCGAGAGCCCCCTGATGGTCTACGCTGAGATGTTCCAGAAGTCCTTTATCAAGCCCTACTATCTGTTCTCCACCCTGGTCCGTTCCACCCCCGTGATTATCTGTGCCATGGCCGTCGGTATCTCCTGGCGTGCCGGCTACATCAATCTGGGTGTTGAGGGCCAGATGATCACCGGTGCTTTTATCTCTACCGTTGTTGCCCTGTTTATGCCCGGCCCCTCCTTCCTGGTGGCCATCGTGGCATGGGTCCTCGGCATGGCCGCAGGCGCTGCCTACGCTCTGATCCCTGCCATCCTCACCTGGAAGTTCAACGTCAGCATGGTCATCACCACCCTGATGATGAACTACGTGGCAAGCTACATCACCAGCTATTTCGTCACCTACCCCCTGAAGGACACCGCTGGCGACGGTCTGTCTATCCAGACTCCCGAGATCGCCGAGGCTCTGCGCCTGCCCCGTCTGTCCTCCACCACCACCTTCAACGCAGGCTTCATCATTGCCATTGCAGTGGTTGTCCTGATCCTGTTCATTTCCCGCAAGACCATCTTCGGCTATGAGTCCAAGATGGGCGGCTTCAACCCCACCTTCGCTCAGTACGGCGGCACCAAGCAGGTGAAGGTCATGATGATCACCATGGCTCTGGCCGGTGCCATCGCCTGCGTGGCCGGCAACGCCGAGGTCTTCGGTCTGAAGTACCGCTACACCGACGGCATGCTCTCCACCACCAGCTATGCGTGGACGGGCCTGCAGTCCGCCCTGATCGCCGGTTTGGATCCCATCGGTATGACCGTGGTGGCCATCTTCCTGTCCGGTCTGCAGATCGGCGGCAGCGCCATCCAGCGTTCTATGGGCATTCCTCTGGAGATCGCCAATATCATCCAGTGCTGCATCACTCTGTTCGTTTCCGTGAAGATCACCATTCGTTTTGTCAAGAAATCCAAGGCTGCCGCCAAGGAAGGAGGTAAGCAGGCATGAATAGCGCATATATTGCTTCTATCATCAACGCGACCCTGCGTTCCACCACTCCCATTCTGCTGGCCGCTTTGGGCAGCGCCATCTGCAGCCGCGTCGGCGTGTTTAACGTGGCTCTGGAAGCCCAGATGCTGATCGCCACCTTCACCTCCATCGCCGTGAACTATTTCACCGGCAGTGCGCTCCTGTCCGTTGTGGTCGGCGTGGCCTCCGGCGCTCTGATCGGCGCTATCGTGGCCGTGCTGCAGGTGAAGTACAAGGCCGCTGACATGGTGGTCGGTACCGCTCTGAACCTGCTGACCACTGCCTCCACCACCTTCCTGCTGTATCTGGTCTTTGATCGGCGCGGCTCCCTGATCGACGAGCGTCTGGTCTCCCTGACCAAGATCAACCTGCCCGTCATCAAGGATATCCCCTTCGTGGGCCGTGTGCTGGAGAATCTGACCTTCATTGATTACATCTGCTACATCATCGCCATCGCCCTGTTCATCTATCTGTTCAAGACCGTTTCCGGCTTCCGCGACCTGTCCGTCGGCATCAACAAGACCGCCGCCGAATCTCTGGGTACCAAGGCAACCGCCATCCAGATGCGCATGGTCATCCTGTCCGGCGCTCTGTGCGGTCTGGGCGGCGTGGCTCTGGCCATGGGCCAGGTCATCATGTTCACCGAGAACATGACCTCCGGCCGTGGCTTCATCGCTATGGCAGCTGCCTCTCTGGGTATGTCCCATCCCCTGCTGACCATCGTGTCCAGCCTGTTCTTCGGTCTGTGCCAGAGCATTGGCCTGGCCCTGCAGAACGTCATCAAGAGCCAGCTCACCACCGCCATCCCCTATATTGCAACCATCATTGCTCTGGTCGTCTTCAGCAAGCGCAATAAAAAGAACTGAGTTCTGCCGCGAAACCGGACTGTCCCCGCGCAGACCGATTTTTACCAAAAGCAATCACCGCACATGATACCAAATCTATAAGGAGGATTTTCCCTATGGTACGTATGGACGAAAATATGCCTTTCCTGCTGCAGTACGAGAATGTGGCATGGTATGAAAACGGCAAGGTCCGCATTCTGGACCGCCGCATCTTCCCCGAAGTCCGCTTCGTGGAATGCACCGATTATCACGAAGTCGCTCAGGCTATCACCGACATGGTGACCCAGAGCGCCGGCCCTTACACCGCTGTCGGCATGGGCATGGCCCTGGCCGCATGGCAGGTAAAGGACAAGACCGAGGCCGAGCAGATGGCCTTCCTGAAGCAGGCCTCCTATGACCTGGCTCACGCCCGTCCCACCACCGCCAACCGCTACGGTCAAATCACCAACCGCTGCGTGGAAGTGGCTGAAAAGGCTCTGGCCGAGGGCAAGGATCCTATCCAGGCCATCGTGGAGAATACCGTTGAGTCCATGAACCGCCGCTACAGCACCATGCAGATCGTGGGCGACCACCTGGCTTCCCTGATCCCTGAGGGCGGCACCCTGCTGACCCAGTGCTACGGCGAGACCATCATCGGCACCGTCATCCGCGCCGCCCGCAAGCAGAACAAGGAGTTCAAGGTGTTCTGCGCCGAGACCCGTCCCTACCTGCAGGGCGCCCGCCTGACCTCCAGCTGCTTCGCTTCCATGGGCTTTGACACCACCGTCATCACCGACAACATGGTAGCCTACTCCATGGAGCACGGCCTGATCGACGTGTTCTCCTCCGCTGCCGACTCCATCGCCCGCAGCGGCCACATTGCCAACAAGATCGGCACCTATCAGATTGCCATCCTGGCCAAGCACTTCGGCGTGCCCTACTATGTCACCGGTATCCCCGATCAGGACAAGATGGGCCGCGATGACATCGTCATCGAGATGCGCGACCCCACTCAGGTGCTGCGCTATCGTGACATCCCCAACACCCTGCCCGAAGTGAAGGCCATTTATCCTTCCTTCGACGTGGTGCCTCCCCACCTGATCTCCGGTGTGGTCACCGACAAGGGCGTCTATGTCCCCCATATGCTGAACACCTACTTCGATACCGAAGCCAAGCAGTTCTATTAAGAGGAGGAACACTGAAATGTTGATGCAGAAAGAACGCGAGCAGGTCGTTGAATACGGCAAGATGATGAGCGCCGCCCGTCTGAGCACCGGCACCAGCGGCAACATCAGCGTCTATAACGCCGAGCTGGGCTACATGGCCATCAGCCCCTCCGGTCTGGACTATTTCTCCACCACTCCCGAGGATGTGGTGGTCACCGACCTGAACGGCAACATCGTGGACGGCACCCGCAAGCCCTCCAGCGAGTGGGGCCTGCACACCATCTTCTACAAGAACAAGCCCGACATCGGCGCCGTGGTGCACACCCATTCCATGTACTGCACCGTGTTCGCCTCTCTGGGTCAGCCGGTCAAGGCCATCCACTACGTCATCGGTGATACCGGCGTGGCTGAGGTCCCCTGCGCTCCCTACTATCCCTTCGGCACCGAGGAGCTGGCCAAGGCCGCTATCGAGACCTGCGGCGAGAGCAAGGCTGTCCTGCTGGGCAACCACGGCCTCGTCACCTGCGGCAAGAATCTCAAGAGCGCCTACGGCCTGGCCTGCAACATGGAGTACATTGCCGAGCTGCAGTACCGCGCCATGTGCATCGGTCAGCCCAACTACCTGTCCAAGGAGCAGATGGACGACGTCATGGAGCGTTTCAAGTCCTACGGTCAGCCCGGTGCAAAGAAGTCCGGCTACTAAGCGAAAAATCTCTCCGGCGATACAGAACCGGCCCGTTGAAACGGGCCGGTTTTTTTGCTATGCTGTATCCATCGAACCGACCACTACAAGGAGGAACGTCCTATGTCTGAAAAGAATCTCCTGCCCTGCATCCATGTGGCGCCCGGCGACATTCCGCCCCGCGTCATCACCTGCGGCGACCCGGCCCGTGCCGAGCGCATTGCCCAGCGGCTGGAAAACGCCAAAAATCTTGCCAAAAACCGGGAGTTCTGGGTCTATACCGGCACCCACAAGGGCACGGAAGTAGCCGTTGTGTCCCACGGCGTGGGCTGCGGCGGAGCCGCCATCGCCTTTGAGAGCCTGTGGCGGGCCGGCGCGAAGGTGATCATCCGCACCGGCACCTGCGGCGGCATGCAGCCGGACGTGCTGGCCGGCGATCTGGTGGTGGCCACCGGCGCCTGCCGGGAGGAGGGCGTCACGGAGAAGATGATCCCCCTGTCCTACCCCGCCATTGCCGACGGCGAGGTGGTATCTGCCCTCATGCAGTCCGCCAAGGCCAACAACCGCCCCGTCCACAAGGGACTGGTCCTGACCCAGGCGCTGTTCTATCCCGGCTTCCTGGAGTCCACCGTGAAGCTGTATGCCAAGGCCGGCGTCAAGGCCATGGAAAACGAGGTAGCCAGCCTGCTGGTGGTGTCCTCCCTCCACGGCGTGAAGGCCGGCGCCATTGTGGCCGTGGACGCCCCCGCCTTTGAGCTGGTGGGCGTGGACGGCTACAACCAGACCGCCGAGGGCGGCGATGTGGTGCAGGCAGTGGAGGACGAGATCGCCATCGCCCTGGACGCCATCATCAACGTGTCCGTTGACTAACAAAAAAATCCCCGAAAGCTGAGCTTTCGGGGATTTTTGCGCTTATTGCATTAGAACTGGGGGATCTTGGCAACATCTGGGGCCCCCGCGTGAACCCAGCGAAGCGGATCACGTGGGGAAGCGGCAGAGCAAGGAAGCGTTCCGAGGAATCCCCATCAGGGGGTTCCGAAGTCAGCGAACTTTGCGATGACGCTCGCGCATCGGGGGCACAGGTTGTCGGTACCGGCGGCGGTGGAGTGCTTCCAGCAGCGGGGGCACTTCTCGCCTGCGGCGTTCTCGGCGGAGGCGGACAGCTCGCTGCCCACGGTGACGCTCACCTGAGACACGATCAGCAGGTCGGCCAGAGCCTCGGCGTCCATCTCAGCCAGGAAGGCGCAGTCGGCGGGCACGGTCAGGGACACGGCAGCCTCCAGAGCCTTGCCGATCTTCTTCTCGGCACGGGCGGCCTCCAGCACGCCGTTGACGACGGTGCGGACGGCGATGATCTTCTCCCACTGAGCCATCTCGTCGGCAGACAGGGCGTAGTCGGCGAAGACGGCGTTCATGTCGTTGAACAGGACGTTGCGCTTGTCGTCGCCGTCCTTGTGGGTCATCGCCAGCCAGATCTCATCGCAGGTGAAGCACAGGATGGGAGCCATGATCTTGGTCATGGTATCCAGGATCAGATACAGGGCGGTCTGGGCGCTGCGGCGCTTGGCGCCGTCGATCTCTTCGCAGTACAGGCGGTCCTTGATGATGTCCAGATAGAAGTTGGACAGCTCAACCACGCAGAAGTCGTTGACAGCGTGGGTGATGGTCAGGAACTCGTAATCCTTATAGGCCTGCTCGCACTTCTCCATCAGAGCGTTCAGACGGGTGATGGCCCAGCGGTCCAGAGCCTCCATCTCAGCGGCGGGGGTCAGGTTGTTGGGATCGAAGCCGTCCAGGTTGCCCAGGCAGTAGCGGGCGGTGTTGCGGAACTTCAGATAGTTCTGAGAGAGCTGCTTGAAGATGGCATCGGAGCAGCGGACGTCGGCGTGGTAGTCGGCGGAAGCGGCCCACAGACGCAGCAGGTCGGCGCCGTACTTGTCCATGATCTCAGCGGGATCCATGCCGTTGCCCAGAGACTTGTGCATGGCGCGGCCCTCGCCGTCAACGGTCCAGCCGTGGGTCAGGCACTCACGGAAGGGAGCCTGTGCCACGCCGGTGGAGCCGACAGCGGTCAGCATGGCAGCCTGGAACCAGCCGCGGTACTGATCCAGACCCTCGATATACATATCGGCAGGCCAGAAGCCCTGATCGCGCTTCATGGAGGAGAAGTGGGTGGAGCCGGAGTCGAACCAGCCGTCCAGGGTGTCGGTCTCCTTCTCGAAGCCCTCTGCCTTACCGCAGTGGGGGCAGGTGAAGCCGGCGGGCAGGATCTCCTCGGCTTCCTTGGCGAACCAGGCGTTGGAGCCCTCGGCCTCAAACAGGGCGGAGATGGCCTGGATGGTCTCATCGGTGCAGATGGGCTTGCCGCAGTCCTTGCAGTAGACAACGGGGATGGGCAGACCCCACTTGCGCTGACGGGAGATGCACCAGTCAGTACGCTCGCGGATCATGCTCTTCATGCGGTCAATGCCCCATGCGGGCAGCCAGCGGACATCGTCGCAGGCGGCGCAGGCGTCGTCCTTGAAGGAGTCAACGGAGCAGAACCACTGGGGAGTGGCACGGAAGATGATGGGGTGCTTGCAGCGCCAGCAGTGAGGATAGCTGTGGATGATCTCCTCGGAGGCGAACAGAGCGCCGCTCTCCTTCATGTCGGCCAGAATGACGGGGTTGGACTCCTCGGTCTTGAGGCCTGCGTACTTGCCGGCATAGTCGGTGTGGCGGCCCTGATCGTCCACGGGCACCACCATCTCCATACCGTAGCGGCGGCAGGTCTGATAGTCGTCAGCGCCGAAGCCGGGAGCGGTATGGACGCAGCCGGTACCAGAGTCCATGGTGACATAGTCGGCGTTCACCAGACGGGAGGTCTTGGGCAGGAAGGGGTGATCGGCCAGCATGTTTTCGAAGAAGGAGCCGGGATGGGTCTCCACGATCTCATACTCCTCGATACCGCCAACCTTCATGACCTTCTCCACCAGAGCCTCGGCCATGATGTAGACATTCTCGCCGGCCTTGACCAGAGCGTAGGAGTCCACGGGATGCAGGGCGATGGCCAGGTTGCCGGGCAGGGTCCAGATGGTGGTGGTCCAGATGACGAAGAACAGCTTGGACTTGTCATAGGCTGCCAGCTTGCCGCAGTCGTCGTGCATGGGGAACTTCACATACACGGTGGTGCAGGGGTCGTCCTTATACTCGATCTCAGCCTCGGCCAGAGCGGTCTCGTCGTGAGCGCACCAGTACACGGGCTTCAGGCCCTTGTAGATATAGCCGCGCTTATACATCTCGCCGAAGACCTTGACCTCCTCAGCCTCGAAGCTGGGGTTCATGGTCAGGTAGGGATGCTCCCAGTCGCCGATGACGCCCATGCGCTGGAAACCCTTCATCTGGATATCCACATACTTCTGAGCATAGGCATGGCAGGCAGAGCGGAACTCGGGCACGCTCATGGCCTTGTGGTTCAGCTTCTGCTCCTTGATGATGGCGGACTCGATGGGCATGCCGTGGTTATCCCAGCCGGGGATATAGGGGGTGTAATAACCGCGCATGGCGTAGGAACGGACGATCATGTCCTTCAGGGTCTTGTTCATGGCGTGGCCCATGTGGGGGTTGCCGTTGGAGAACGGAGGGCCATCGTGCAGGGAGAAGCGGGGCTTACCCTCGTTCTTCTTCAGCATCTCGTTGTAGAGGTCCAGCTCCTGCCAGTTCTTGAGCATCTCAGGCTCGCGCTTGGGAAGGCCCGCACGCATGGGGAATTCGGTCTTGGGCAGATTGATGGTCTTGTTGTAATCCATATCCGCGACTCTCCTTTTATAATAAAATCTTAAAATAGCTTTATAATTATTTTTGCCGCGGCATGTACGTGGCAAAAATACTCTGACTCAGCCGCCTTGGGCGGCGTTCACCAGTGAAGAACGCTTCACTGGTGGGGGGAATCTAAAGGGAGGACTGGTCCCCTCTTTACGGTGACAAAATAAAAAAACACCTTGTCTCTCTCAAGAGACAAAGCGTTTGAAAAAACA
>JAFUNB010000010.1 GCA_017482345.1 Oscillibacter sp. | reverse complement strand
TCATCTTTACTCCATTTGCGATGAGGAATTCCTTTTTTGCATCCCATCCTTAATTCACCCCCCTTTTTTTATTTTACCAGATATGAAAAAAGTAGACACTCACGGTTTTTGTGAGTGTCTACTTTTATCTTACCAGGTGCACAAACCGTTTGGTTTGCAGAGGTTTTTTCATAGTGTAAATTGCTGGGCCACCGCCACGATCTCCCGGGGATCCCGCAGCAGGATGGTATTGCTGTGCTTGCGCAGATAGATCTGGCCCTGATAGTAGGAGACCTGCTCCTGGGGCGGCACTACAAGGCGGATGACTGTAAATCCCCGGTAGTCGAACACCTCCATCTTGGACAGCACAGAAACGATCAAATGGCGGGACAGCTCAGAATGATCGATAAACTGCTGGATCCGCTTGCAGTAATCCTCCACCGTGGAGCCCATGACCTCCACTTCCCGCTGAATGCCGACAATATAGTGTCCGGCCACTTCCACCGGCTGAATCCCGTCCATCAGCTCCACCCGCCTGGCGTCCCGTTCCGTATCCGCCACACCGATATAGAGATAGCTGGCAGACATGGGGCCCATGTTGGCCATACCACACAGAGTTTTCAAAATCTGATCCTGCAACGCCTTGTCATAGCTTCGCTCCGTGTCCAGACGCAAGAAGCCCTGCTTGAATTCATAACGGGCAGTCTCCACCTTGGCCCGGCGCATGGAGTTTTCAAACTCCCGCTCCACGCTCGCCTGCTGGGCATCCTCGTCGGCAAAGCAGTCCTGCACCCGCCACAGGGCATACTGCTTCAGCTCCATGTACTGCGCCGCAGACTCCGGCTGCTCCGGGATCAGCAGCCGCATGGCCCGCAGCACTTCGCACAGCCCCGCCTGGTCAAACAGCAGCCGCGTTCCACCGGCCATCAGCTCAAACACAGCCAGCCCCACCAGATAAAAGGCCTCCACTGCCTTTTTGCCGCTTCCCAGCGGCACCGGTAAAGACGCGAAGCAGGCAAACGTCCTGTTCAGTTCCTGCTCCAGCCGCTCCGCCGGATAGGCGTTCAAATATCCCTCTACCCGCTGCCAGACGTCGGTGCCCGGTGTATAGACCGCATCCAGCTCCCGATCATGGGGCCGCGGCGTTCCCTCCAGCACAGACAGTGCCAGCCGGGCGATCAGCTCCTGATCCTCTCTGCGGCGCAGCTCCGCCTCCTCGAACAGGCCCAGATCCGCCCATACAGAGCCGGAAAACGCCGGCTCCTCTTTCGTCTGCCGCAGCCGTTCCGTCAGCCGTTCCACCAGCGCCGCAAAGGCTCCCTGCGCACCGGCCCGGCGCAGCTCCTGTGGCGTAATATTCTCTCCGATGGTATTCACCTTGCGGTAGAGGTCAATGACCTGCTCTGCGCCGTCAATGTCCATCAAAAAGCTGAACGCCACCGAAAGCTCCAGGAACCGCTCCTGTTCCTCCCTGGGCAGCGGCTCTTCCTCCTGCCGCCAGCGGAAGCCCTCATCGATAAACCGGCAGATGGTCCGCACCCGCTGATGGCCGTCCACGATCTCATAGCGGCCCGCCTCCGTGGCCGCGGCCATCACCATGCCGGCGGGATATCCCTCCAGCAGGCTCTCTACAAACATCTCCTGATGCTCCTGACTCCAGACAAAGCTCCGCTGATAGGCCGGCACCACCAGCTGTCCCTCCCGGAACATCCGGTACACTTCCCGCACGGAGATGGATTCATGCACTTGCTTCATGGCGATGCCTCCTTTTGTCTCTTTGCTTGATTGTATCGTTTTTGCTGTGTCACTGTCAATCGTAAGCACAGGAAAAGCGCCGCGGAGGATTCCGCGGCGCTTTGATTGATTTGTGATTACCGGCGTCCGCCAAAGCCTCCGCCTCCGCGGGAGCCGCCGAAGCCGCCGCCCCGGCTGCCACCGAAACTGCCGCCTCCGCCGAAGCCTCCACGGCTGCCGCCAAAGCCTCCGCCAAAGCTGCCGCCGCCACCGAAGCCGCCGCGGCTTCCGCCGACGCCTCTTCCAGAGGAACTCCCCCGGAAAGAGCCGCCCCCAAAGGAGGACCCTGTGGGCCGGTTATTGCGGGTGGGAGGACGATAGCTGCCGCCGCCCATGGGTGGACGGGGGCCGGAACCGCCTTTGGGCGGCCGGGTATTGTTCTTTTTGGGCTTTGCCCGCCGGGTGGTGCGTCCCCAGAAAATAGGGTAATAGCGCCGGGTGGGGATCCCCATGCCGGGCACCAGATACCGCCGGCGATAGCTGTTATAGCGCAGCTTATCCAGAATGATCCACAGCACCAGCAGAACCAGCAAAACAAGGAACACTCTCATCAGGAAGGAACCGAATCCCGGTTCCACCGTTCCGGTGGTCTCCGTATAGTAGCCATCACCCGCAGAATAGGTCTCCTTCACCGCGGGGATGTAGTTTTCCTTGATGGTGACATCATAGAAATCGCCGAACCAGTCCATATAGGCACTGACCGTCCTGCGTACACCGGCGTCATAATCGCCCGCGGCGAAATCCTCCTCCATGTACTGATACAGGAGGTTGGTCAGCTCGCTGCCGTACCGGTACAGGCCGTCGCCGCCGGAGACACCGTAGTCACCCACCAAACCGTTCTGGGCAATGTCCTCAATGGCCAGAACGATCACCAAACCGTTGTTCCGTTCCGCGGAGCCGACGCCATACTGGTTGCCCAGCTTCGTGGCGTAGTCCACGATGTCCACGCCGCCGGTGGTATCCACCGTCTGCACCATGATCTGCGCACCGGTCTGGGCAAACAGGGAGGCGTTCATGGCGTCGATATACTCCATGGTGCGGTCCGTCAGCACGCCGGCGTGGTCATAGGTATAGGTGTAGGTGCCCACGATAGCCGTGGACGGCGCACCCTGATCATCCGGCTTGCGCGCCTGGCCCAGCAGGATGCCGGCCAGAATAGCCGCCACCATGATGACAGCCGCCACCGAACGTTTTTGCAGTAATTTCATAGGCAAAATTCCTTTTCAGTCTCTTTGAGACAGGCGCGGGATCAATCGTGCAGTTCCATCAGCTTCTGCTTCAGCTCGCCCTCGATTCTACCCAGCTCAGCTTCAGCCGCACGGCGCTTGGCGGCGCCTTCCCGCTGAATGGTCAGCACCTCGTCCAGCGTGGAGATCAGCTGCTGGTTGGTGTGCTGCAGGGTCTCGATATCCACGATGCTGCGCTCGGCCTCCTTGGCCGTCTGGATGGTGCCCATCTTCAGCAGATCGGCATTCTTCTTCAGCAGCTCGTTGGTCATCTCGGTGACGGCGCTCTGGGCGGCCGTGGCCTGACGGCTGTGCTCCAGACCCAGGGCCAGTACCATCTGGCTCTTCCACAGGGGGATGGTGTTCACCAGAGAGGACTGGATCTTCTCCACCATCAGGGTGTCATTGTTCTGCAGCAGACGAGTCTGGGGACCCATCTGGATGGAGATCATGCGGGTCAGCTCCAGATCGTGCAGCTTCTTCTCGAAGCGCTCGCACATCTGGACCATGTCGTTGTAGCGCTGGGCGTCCTCCTGGGCGCCGGTCTGCTCAGCCTTGGCCTTCAGGGCGGGCAGCTCGTTGGCGCGGACGTCCTCCAGCTTCTTCTTGCCGGCCAGGATGTACATGGTCAGTTCCTTGTAGTAGCGCAGGTTCAGCTCATACATCTGGTCGAACATGGCGATGTCCTTCATCAGGACCACCTGATGCTTTTCCAGCTCCTGCGCGATGCGGTCCACGTTGCTCTCCACCTTGGAGTACTCGGCCTTCATGCTCTCCAGACGGTTGCCGGCCTTCTTGAACAGGCCGAAGAGGCCCTTCTTCTCCTCCTCTGCGCCAAAGCCCTTCAGCTCCACCACCAGCTCTGCCAGGGAGTCACCCACCTGGCCCAGATCCTTGGTGCGCACGGAACCCAGTGCATTCTCAGAGAAGCTGGCCACATTCTTCTGGGCGGCAGCGCCATACTGCAGCACCAGATTAGAGTCCATCAGGTCGATCTTCTTGGAGAATTCCTCCACAGCCTTCTTCTCCGCCTCGTTGAGCATGCTGTCATCGATCTTCACAGGCTCTGCGGCAGGTGCTGCAGGCTCCGTTCCCAGCGTCAGCTGAGGCGCTTCCACGGCGGCTGCGGCATTGGGATCCAGGGTCAGTTCAGGAATCATGTTTTCCATCGTACAAATCCTCCGTATTATCAGTTTTTTATCTGTGTCTGTGCCACATGCGAATGGTGCGGATGGTCCACAGAACCACGCCTGCCACCCACATCAGGCCGATGGCCATATCAAAGATATAGACCGTGGGCCAGGAGCCAAAGGCATTGTTCAGGTAATAGACCGCACACACAATATAGATCACCAGCAGAAAAATATTGATCAGCAGCTGTTTGACTTTCTCGCTCATGGTTTGTTTCTCCTCAAAGTTCCAGTTTGATATCTGTATCATCCGCGGGCAGCGTCTGCGCCTGCAGTGTCTGCTCCGTCAGTCCCTCCCGGGCCATCATGGTCTCCAGCACCGTGATGTCGGTGGAGATATCCAGCGCATCCGCGCCGTACAGGCTGTCCAGCTGTTTTTCAAACGCGGCTACGATATTGCGCATCATGCCCTCGACCTTTGTCAGGGTGGCGTCGATGTTCTCACCGGACACGCCGGTAGCGCTCATACGGTCGTAGGCGTTCAGCAGCTTCAGGGTCGTAGGCAGGTAATAGTCCATAAACTTGCGGATCTTGGGCAGCTTCTTAGGATCCTCCTTCACCGCCTCAAAGATCTTGGTGCTGACCTGCTCCAGCCGCACGATATCAGCGGAGATACCGGGATCCGCAATATTTTCATCCAGCCGCTTCATCTCGGAGATGGCCATTTTGCCCTCCTTGAGCATCTTGTCCACATCCGCGTTGCCGGTGGTCTCCTCCTGAGGCTTTTCCTTGGGTGCGGCAGCACTTGCTTCCGCGCCGCCGATCACACCGGCATTTTTACACACAGCGCTGACAGCGAAAAACACACCCGCGCAGACAGCCGCAAACAGGATGTAGTGCTTCACACGATACAGCGGCAAAAGCACGCCCCAGACCAGGGCCACCACCGCCACAGCGTAAAAGGGAGCCACACTTTTGCGGGCCTTTTCCTCCATGCTTCGGCCTCCTTTCCCCAAAAAAGATTCATAACAGAGATATTATACCCCCTACAGCCGCAGACGGTCAAGGCAGAGGTGTGGAAAATACCGCTTCACAAAAAAAGAGTGCCGGCGGCACTCTTTCACGGGATCCCATATCCGCCTGTGACCGGATCCTGCCACAGCGGCAGCTCCACAGGATAAAAGGTATAATACACAAAACAAAACGCCAGCGCCCACAAAACCATCAGTCCCGCCACCTGCTGCCAGGCCCTGCCGCCCCAGCCGCGCGTCAGCAGATACGCATCCAGCAGAAACATTGCCGCCACTGCCAGGAAAAAAATCAAAATATTCACCCAGTCGATCTGCCGTCCCAGCGCGCCGGTGTAGGTATAATACAGCACCGGGATCAGTGCCAGGCCCACCAGCACCGCCGCCGTCCGTGCCGCCAGAAAATTGGGGTAATTCCGTCCATGAAACCACAACTGCACCACCGACCAGACAAACACCGGGAAAAACAGCAGCTTCATATGCTCCCAGGTGGACTCGTTGACGCTGCTCACCACGGCCACCAGCGGGTGTTCCCCGCTCCATCCATAGGCGAAATGCAGGAGTACACCCATCGCCGCCGTGAATACCGCGCCGCCCCACTCCCACCGGATCAGCTGTCTTTGCATGGCACACCTCCAAAAAAGAACTGCGGCCAAATGACCGCAGTTCCAGTTTATGTATCTCCCGGGAAGCTATGCATCCAAATACACATCAAAGGCGCCCATGACAGGCTGCAGCGTCTCCAGCGTCCAGTTCCGGCTGCCGCCGGCCTTCACGCGGTTTCCCAGCGCGCCGCACAGCAGCTTGATCTCCATTTCACTCCGGGATTCCAGCAGCTCCGGCAGCTGTGCCAGTCCCTTCTCCGACAGCTCCAGGATCCGGTCCGGGATCCGCCGGCGGTTCGTCTCGCCGCCGGACAGGAAGAACGCCTCTACCAGTTGGTCCAGCGTGGCATCCTCCCACACAAAGGGCAGTACCACAAACACGCCGCCGATGTCTCGTTCCGCCACACGCCATGCGCTGCCGTTCTTCTCCATCCGCAGGGTCGTGCTCCACAGATAATAGCCGTTTTCGTCCATCTCCCGCAGGCCGTCGCCCAGCTGCCACGGGATCATATCCGCAGACTCCGGATCCTCCACCCTGACGCGGAACAGCATATTGCAGCAGAGCTGCTGCGGCTCCCCCTCATAGGTGTCGTACAGCTCCACCCGGTCCACCCTCATGTCCTGAGGCTTCCAGCTGACCCAGTCCGGCAGCTCCCGGTAATACGCCGCGACCGCCTCCGCCATTTTCCCGGCGGGAGCAAAGGTGCCGCTCACCGTTTGAGCCCAGGCCTGCCGCTCCATCTCGTCCTCCGCCAGATCCAGCAAAAGCCTGCTGAACCGGCACGGCTCCAGCGGTTCCTCGCTGATATCGGTCACTGCGGCGTACCGCGCGGCGCCGCCGCCCATTCGCCAGCAGATCACATCCCCTTCCGTACGGCACTGGATGCGGGTTTGGCTGTCACTGTCCGCCAGGGTGACCAGATGCCCCTGTTCCTCCGTCTGGGCCAGCCAAGCCTCCTCGTCCGCCTCCGTCCACTGAAATTCCAGGGCAAAAGCCGCCTCCCGCCCCGCTGCCGCTTCGGCATTGAGCGGGGTCATGTCCAGTGCGGAAACCTTGCCGTCCGTCTCCTCCACAGAGATGAGGAACGTCAGATCATGGGTGATGGTACGATAAACCGCTCCGCACTCCTCCGCCAGTTCTCCGCCCGCCGGCTCCGCCTGTTCTGCGGGAGCGGGCGTCTGTTCTGTTTGCCGGGGCTTTTCCTGTGGCTGCGGCTGCGCAGGCTCAGTCCTGCTGCATCCGCACAGCAGTACCGCGCAAAGCAGTACCCCGATCCAGACTCGTTTCATGCCCATCCTCCCGCCTGCAGTTTCGTTGTCTCAGTTTATTCCGCCAGATACGCACTGTATTCCTCCAGCACATCCTCCAGCATATCCGCCACCCAGGGGCCGGTCTCCTTGGCGTTGACAGCCTGCTTCTCCAGCAGTCCGATCAGCTCCATGGCCTCCGCCTCCGTCAGCTCCTTCAGCAGTGCCGGCAGCGCCTTCAGCTGCTCTCTGGGCAGAGCCAGAATGTAATAGGGCACCTGCCACTCATGGGTGTCGCCCACGGTTTCAAAGAAGGCCTCCACCAACTGCGCCAGCGTCGCCTCCTCCCACTTGAAGGGCAGCTCCACCAGATATCCGCCGGTTCCATGATCATAGACGTACCAATCGCCAGTTTCGTTCCGCTTGACATGCACAGCCTTACCCCAGCCGTAATAGCCGTCCTCGTCCGGCGTCTCCAATCCTGCGCCCGAGCGCCAGTAGCTGCCATTCTCTCCATCCGGCTCCGCCAGTTTCACAAGGAAGCCCATACCGCAGCAGAAGTTCTCCGGCTCGCCCTGATAGTGGTCATAGACATTGGAGCCATCCGCCACCACGTCCTCCGGCTTCCAGGTGACCCACTTGGGAACCGCGCAATAGTTGGCCGTGATCTGATTCAGCAGCTCCTCTGCCGCCTCGTCGGCGTCCAGATCTCCGTCCGCTGTCACATTCCACACGCCGGCACCCACCGCATCCTCGGCGATGCCGTCCAGCAGATGATACAGCTTGCCCTCAAAGGGTTCGCCCTCCTTGGGATTCACCGCCCGGGCATACTGCACTTCGCCGCTGTCCGCGCGCCAGCAGACCACGTTGCCGTCAGAGCGGCACCAGATGGCCGCGTCGCCGGTCTCCTCGGAAATGGTCAGCAGATTGCCGCCGCCGGACATCTGGGCGTCCCACTCCGCCCGGCTGGCCTCAGACCACACATAGTTGATGGAGAAGATCCGCTCCATGCCCGCCACGTTCCAGGCGTTGTCCGGCGTGATGGCCAGATCCGTCACCGTTCCGTTTTTCTCCTCCACAGAGACCCGGAACGCCAGATCCTCCGTAATGGCGCTGTAGACCTCCCCGCAGGATGTGGGCCAATATTCGTTGTCATTCGTCCCCTGAGCGGGGGGCGTATTTGTCGTCTCCTGTTTTTTGCCGCATCCGGTCAGCAGAACAGCCGCCAGCAGCACACCGATCACCAATCGTTTCATGGCAAAAACCTCCTGTTGCTTTATGGTTTCAGAATATCGGGTTTTCACAGAAACTTCCTGACAAATCCAACACAATTTGTAACAGTTTGAAAACAAGCAGAAACAAAAAAAGAGGGATGTGTAACACATCCCTCTTTTTTATGCAAAAATCACCTGTACCAGCAGCATATACAGGGCCGTTCCGCCGGCGATGGACACCAGCACATTGCCCTTCCACCAGTGCAGCGCCGCCACAGCGGCCACCGCCAGCACCTCCGGGACCCCGTGGGGTGCCTGCAGGAAATTCGTATTACGCAGGCAGTAGACCACCAGCAGTCCCATCACAGCTGCAGGCAGCACCTTGCCCAGATACAGCACCACCTCAGGCGGTTTTTTGTTCTCCGGGAACAGGATAAACGGCAGCCAGCGGGTCAGCTGGGTTCCGGCCATCACTGCCAGGATCATGATGATTGTCTGAACCGGCGTCAGGAACATACGCGTTTCCTCCCTCCCAGTAAGATCACAGCCATGAGGATCATAGCGGGGATGACCATCTGCTCCGCACCGAAGATCACCAGCGCCACAACCGCACAGACGATACCCGTTGCGCCGGCAAAGCGGTTCTCCCGCTTCTTCCACTGCTCCATGAACAGCACCACAAACAGCGCCGTCAGCGCAAAGTCCAGTCCGGTGGTGTCGAAGGGGATCAGGTCGCCCATCAGTCCGCCCACCGCTGTGGCCAGCACCCAGTAGCCGTAGTTCAGGATGGACACGCCCAGATAAAAGTCCTTGCGGTCCACGTCCGCCGGCGGCTCCACGGTGGAGACCAGCGAAAACGTCTCGTCACACAGGGCAAAAATGAGGAATCCCCGCACCTTGCCCAGTCCTTTGTATTTTTCCAGCAGGGCCAGTCCGTAAAACAGATGCCGGGCATTGACCATGACCGACAGCAAAAAGGCCTGAATGGGATCAAACACCGTGGTCAGCAGGGTGATGGCCACATACTGCATGCTGCCGCCGAAGGCCAGCAGGCTCATCAGCGTGGACCACAGGGGGCCATATCCCTTGGTATCCATCAGCACGCCATAGGCAAAGCCCAGCACCAGAAAGCCGGTCATGACCGGCACGGTGGCGGGAAACGCCGTCCGCAGGAGCCTGCCCCAGCGAACAGCCGGATTTGTCTTACTCATGAGTCGCTCCTCAGCCCTTGAACAGAGCATCCGGGCACTTCTCCTTCATAAAAGCAACAAATGCCTCGGCGGTAGACTTCTGGTCATTCAGATAGAAGCCATTCTTGTCCATACGGATGACAATGCCGCCCTCCAGAACCAGTGCCATGCCGTCCTTCATGGTCCGCACTTCTTCCACACGCGCATACTCCTTGACCGCCAGCAGCTTGCCGTCGTCCCGGATGCGGATCTGGTCCTCCTCAAAATACACGACCCGGTCCCAGTCGCCGTCCTTGCCGGCGCGCAGCTTGTTGTACTGCTGCCCGGCCATCACGGCGTTATAGCCAAACATCCGGAACAGCACCGCTGCCAGCAGCAGCGCATACAGGCCGGCGTATGTCCAGTCCCGACTGATCACAGCCGGCACCAGCATCACCACACCCACAGCCAGCACGCCGATGGACAGCAGAGAAAAGCGGCGGCGGGTCTGTCCGCCCAGCATGACGGGATGTACCGCCCAGTCCACATACAGCTTTTTCGTAATGGTATATCGGTTTTCAAACATGTTGCGCTCCTCCGCAATGTAAAGTTCTGTACTTAAGAAAGGGCCGCGCCATCAGGCGCGGCCCTGCATCGATCACATCTTCTCGGGTGCGTCCACGCCGATGAGCTTCAGACCGTTCCGCAGCACGATGCGGGTGTCGTCGGCCAGCTTCAGGCGGGCAGCCTGCACGGCCTTCTCCTCGCCCTTGATGCGGCAGGCGTTGTAGAAACGGTGGAAGCAGGCAGCCAGCTCCTGCAGATAGCGGTTGATGTGGCTGGGATCGTAGTCCCGGGCAGCCAGACGGATCTCCTCGCAGAACTGGGAGATCTGCTTGATGAGGGCGATCTCCGTCTCGCCGCTCAGCAGAGACATGTCCACTTCAGACTGGGCGGGCACCGTAACACCCTCCTCAGCCATGGCCCGCAGCAGGGAGCAGATACGGGCATGGGCATACTCCACGTAGTAAATGGGGTTCTCGCTGTCCTCGCGGACGGCCAGACCCAGATCGAACTCCATCTGGGTATCGGGCTTGGCGTTGAAGTACCAGCGGGCGGCGTCCACAGACACCTCATCCAGCAGATCGCTGAGGGAGATGGCCTTGCCGGTACGCTTGGACATACGGACCAGCTCGCCGTCACGCAGCAGCTTCACCAGCTGCATCAGCACGATATCCAGACGCTCGGTGCCGTTCAGGTCCAGCGCGTCCAGAGCGCCCTTCAGACGGGCCACATGACCGTGGTGGTCGGCGCCCCAGATATTGATGACCTTGTCATAGCCGCGGACAGCGAACTTGTTGCGGTGATAGGCGATATCGGCGGCGAAATAGGTGTAGAAGCCGTTGGCGCGGCGCAGAACGTCGTCCTTCAGATCCAGCTTCTCGATGTCCTTTTCCTTCTTGCCGGCCTTGAGCATGTTGTTCCGCATGATCTCGGCGGTCTTCAGCCACAGGGCGCCGTCCTTCTCATAGGTCCAGCCGTTGGCAGTCAGCATATCCACGGTCTCAGCCACATAGCCGCTCTCATGGAGGGTGGATTCATAGAACCACAGATCGTAGTCGATCTTGTAGCGCTGCAGGTCGGTCTTCATCTTGGGCAGGTTGACAGACAGGCCGAACTGGGCCAGCTCGTTCTGGCGCTCAGCCTCGTCCACGTTCACCAGCTTCTCGCCGTGCAGCTCGTAGTAAGCCTGGGCCAGCTCGCGGATGTCGCCGCCCTGATAGCCGTCCTCGGGGAAGGGCACGTTCTCCTCGCCGTGGATGATCTGCAGGTAACGGGCCTCGATGGAGTGGGCGAACTTGTCGATCTGATGGCCGGCGTCGTTGACATAGAACTCGCGGGTCACGTCGGCGCCGCAGTGGGCCAGCACGGCAGCCAGGGTGTCACCCAACACGCCACCGCGGGCGTTGCCCATGTGCATAGGGCCGGTGGGGTTGGCGGAGACGAACTCCACCATGTACTTCTTGCCCTTCAGGCCGTCGTTGGTGCCGTAGCTCTCGCCCTCGGACTCCACGGCGTTCATGACGCCCTCATACCAGCTGGGATTCAAGCGGAAGTTCAGGAAGCCGGGGCCTGCGATCTCGGCGGAGGCAAAATAGGTGCCCTCCAGGTTCATATGGTCCAGCAGGGTCTGGGCAATGTTGCGGGGGGGCTGGCGCAGAGCCTTGGAGGCAGCCAGTGCGAAGGTGGTGGTGAAGTCACCGTTGGCGGTGTCCTTGGGAATCTCCACAGGGGCAGTCTTCACCTCAGCCTCAGGCAGAGAGCCGTCTGCGACGGCGGCACGATAGGCGTTCATGGCCAGAGCAGCGGCCTGGTCCTTTGCATTCTGGATCATGTTGATCATATCTCAAAACCTCTTTTGTTTTAATTTCACTGTTTTCTTCGGACCCGGATCTTGAAGCAGTTCCGGCCGGTAACGGTGTGCTCCACCGCGATGGAATATTTGATGTCCATAACGCCGCCCCGCTCGCTGAGATTGTGCCGCAGAACGCTGGTCTGGATATCCACACTCAGTTCGCCAAAGGGCGTCTCGTACAGGGACGTATGCTGGCGTCCCTCCTCAAAAATCATCATGGAATTGACGGTGCCGGATCGGGTGAGGATCACCTGCTTTCCGCGGATTTCAAAGGTGGTGGTCGTGCCGGCCATGCCGGTCAGCGCCGTCTCCTCGTACTGCAGGATCATGCCGTCTTCGGTCAGCGTCATGGTGCCCTCGGTCATCAGCTCGGTGCCGTCGGGATCCACGCCGTCAAAATACTGCTCGCCCCGGATGCTGAGCATCACGGGCAGCTTCATGTTCTCAATACTTGTCAATGTCGATCCTCCGTGCCGCGCGGTGCAGGTCTTCACCCAAAAACACCGATGCGGTGCACTCAAAATCCTCCGGCCGGTCGCTGACGTAAAACTCCGCCCCGCCCTTCCGGTCCTCATCTGTCCGCAGCCCTCTGATCTTCAGCAGCCGCTTCAGCTCGAAGGCAGACTCCTCGCCGGCGGAGACCAGCTCGACCTCCGGCCCCATAATGTCTGCGATGATCTCCGTCAGCAGCGGATAGTGGGTGCAGCCCAGGATCAGGGTGTCCACCCCCGCCTCCTTCATAGGCTCCAGATACTCTCTTGCCACGGTCTCAATGACCACGTCTCCCCGGTGGATCCGTCCATTCTCCACCAGCGGGACAAACAGCGGACAAGGGCGGGAGATCATCTCTACCTTCGGATCCAGCCGCAGCAGCGTCTCCTCATAGGCGCCGGAACGAACAGAGGCCTGGGTGGCGATCATGCCGACCTTCCTGTTCTTCGTCACGGCCAGCGCCCGGCGGCAGGTGGGCTCCACCACACCCACAATGGGCAGGTCGTTCTCCTTCTGCAGCGTCTCCAGCGACGTGGTGGACACGGTGCCGCAGGCGATGATGATGGCCTTCAGGTCAAAGGACCGGAGAAAGCGCACATCCTGCCGGGCATATTTCAAAATGGTCTCTCTGGCGCGTCCGCCGTAGGGCACACGGGCGGTGTCTCCGAAATAGATGAGATCCTCCTCCGGCAGAATCTGCCGCAGGGATCGCACCGCCGTCAGGCCGCCCAGTCCGGAATCGAACACGCCGATCGGTCGCATATCCATATGTTTCATGCTCCTTATCGAAATCTGGGCACTTTGCACCAGGTTACATCTAAGTTTAATATTATACTATGCGGCGCAGTTTGCCGCAAGACAGATTTTAGTCTTTTTCCCCGGTTTTTTGTGTGGAATTTTACGAATACCTTTGTTATAATCATACCATTGTGAGACAAATGACCACTGGGAGGTGTATCCGTTGAAAATTGAACTGACAGACCGGCAGTTTCGCTATCTGCTGGATCTTGTTTACATAGGAAACTGGGTGATCAACTCCACCCGTGAAAATGACCGCATCAAAGAGTACGACCAGGTGGAGAGTCTGGTATTTTCCCACTGTCTGCAGCAGAAGATGAGCAAGCTGGTGGAGCTTTACCGGGGCGAGCTGATCCCCTCCCGCGCCTTTGCCGACGGCGGCATCCACGAGGCCATCGAAAACTACGAGGACGTGGTGTTCTATGAAATTCTGGCTGAGGAGTTGGCCCTGCGGGACATGAATGGCGAGCCGCTGACCCGGGAGAATTACGGAGAGCTGATGGAGCGTATTGACGCCTACCTGTCCGAGTTTGACCGCCACGGCACAGACAACATCAGCGTAGACATGGACGAATAAAACCCAACATAAACAAAATTACAGAGGAGAGAGCATATGGCATCCAAAGTTTATTTTGCTGACTTCCGCGCCCCTTCCTGGCGCGAGACCCTGCCCCAAAAGTTCGCCCGCCTCATCATGGCCGCCGGTTTTGACGACATCGACATGGACGGCAAGTACGTCGCCATCAAAATGCACTTCGGCGAGCCCGGCAACATGGCCTATCTGCGTCCCAACTGGGCCAAGGTAGTGGTCCAGCTGGTGAAGGATAAGGGCGGCAAACCCTACCTGACCGACTGCAACACCCTGTATGTGGGCGGCCGCAAGAACGCGCTGGACCACATTGAATCCGCCTATCAGAACGGCTTCAACCCCTACAACACCGGCTGCCACATCCTTATCGGCGACGGTCTGAAGGGCAACGACGAGGTAGCCGTCCCCGTGGAGGGCGGCGAATATGTGAAGGAGGCCAAGATCGGCCGCGCCATCATGGATGCCGACGTGTTCATCTCTCTGAGCCACTTCAAAGGCCACGAGCAGGCCGGCATGGGCGGCGCGCTGAAAAACATCGGCATGGGCTGCGGCAGCCGTGCCGGCAAGATGGAACAGCATAACTCCGGCAAGCCCTTTGTGAAGGCAAAGAAGTGCGTCTCCTGTGGCTCCTGCGCCAAAATCTGCGCCCATGACGCTCCCCAGCGGGGCGAGGACGGCAAGTACTTCATCGACGAAAACCGCTGCGTGGGCTGCGCCCGCTGCATCGCCGTTTGTCCCAAGGACGCCATCCAGGTGAAGTGGGACGAGGCTCCCGCCATCCTGAATAAGAAGATCGCCGAGTACTCCAAGGCCGTCGTGGACGGTCGTCCCTGCTTCCATATCTCCCTGGTGCTGGACGTCTCCCCCAACTGTGACTGCCACGCCGAAAACGACGTTCCCCTCGTTCCCAACGTGGGCATGTTCGCCTCCTTCGACCCCGTGGCACTGGATCAGGCCTGCGCCGACGCTGTCCTGGCCCAGCCCACCATCCCCAATTCCGTCCTGAAGGACTGCGACTGCTCCTCCGGTGATCCCTTTACCGCCGCTCACCCCGACACCGACTGGCGCACCTGCCTGGAGCACGCCGAGAAAATCGGCATCGGCCAGCGCGAATACGAGCTGGTAAACATCTGATTTCCGCAAAAAAGAAGGACTTCCGAACGGAAGCCCTTCTTTTTACGTTTTATTAGGCAAACAGGTCCTGGAAAGCGCTGACCACTGCGTCGCATTCGCTGTAGGCGATCATCATCAGGCAGTTGCCGTTGACCACGATGCGGGAGTCGTTCTTCCAGCCCTCGATGCTCTCGGGGTACCAGGCGCCGCCCTCCACCTGGGCGTCGATACGGCCCTGCAGGATGGCCTTGACGGTCTCCACATTCGCCTTGTCAGCAACCTCCACCAGAGCAATTTCACACACCACGGCGCCCATCATAGGCTGGCAGATCATC
The DNA here is from genome assembly GCA_017482345.1 of Oscillibacter sp. Lineage (GTDB taxonomy): Bacteria > Bacillota > Clostridia > Oscillospirales > Oscillospiraceae > Oscillibacter. Next base: position 43,771 of record JAFUNB010000010.1, on the reverse strand, counting down.
ATCTGATTGGTGGCAATGCCGGACAGGCCGGGATAGAAGGCGTCCAGCAGCTCCACGCTCTCGCACAGGTTCATGGTAGCGGGGAAATTCTCACCGTAGGTATCCAGCAGAGACTGGTAGAAGGCGTTCAGGTCCACACCGGCAGCGGGAGTGCTGGCCTCGGGCTTGCTCTCCGGCTGCGCCACGGGCTTTTCAGGCTCGACAGGCACTTCAGGGGTCACAGCAGGAGTCTCGGGCACCGCGGGCATAGCCGCGGGAACATCAGGCTCCTCAGTGGGTGCGGCAGGCACGTCGGCCTCGGGATCAGCAGGCTCCATCTCGATAACGGTGTCCTCCACTTCGGAATCCACGGGGACCTCTGCCTCGGGAGTCTCAGTTTCCACCTCGGGGGCCACGGGAGCGACAGGCTCCTCCTTTTTGCCGCAGGCGGCCAGAGACAGGATCACGGCCAGCACCAGCAGCAGTGCAATCAGTTTTTTCATAATGGTTGTTTTCTCCTTATGTATGATGTTGTTCGCATCTTCAGACGCAGTCTACACGAAAAAGTTCCCCCTGTACAGACTTTTTTCAAAAAGCGGCCCGGCAATTTCTGCCGGGCCGCTCTTTTAAGCAAATGTGATGACTGTGCCAGTCTTTCCGTCCAGCGCGTCCAGCGCCTTGTCCAGACTGGTGATGATGGCCTTCTTCCCGGGATTGGCCCGGACAAACTTCATGGCTGCCTCCACCTTCGGCAGCATGCTGCCCACGCCAAACTGTCCCTCCCGGACGTATTTGGCAGCCTCCGCCAGACTCAGGCGGCTCAGATCCTCCTGATCCGGCTGACCGAAGCGGATGGCCACCTTCTCCACCTCCGTCAGGATCAGCAGGGCATCCGCATTCACTTCCTCCGCCAACAGCTCCGCGGCAAAGTCCTTGTCGATGACGGCGGCCACGCCCTCCAGCGTGCCATCCTCATTCTCCACCACCGGCACGCCGCCTCCGCCGCAGGTGATAACGATGGCGTGATCCCACAGCAGCCGCACCGCTCCGATCTCCACGATGCGGCGGGGCAGCGGAGAAGCCACCGCCCGGCGCCAGCCCCGTCCGGCGTCCTCCCGCATGGTGTAGCCTTTCTCCAGCTCCAATTTCCGTGCTTCCTCCTCCGTGCAGAAGGCGCCGATGGGCTTTGTGGGCGTTTTAAACGCCGGATCGTTCCGGTCCACCACCACCTGCGTGGTCAAAGACACCACCGGATAGTTCCGGTTTCGGGTATTGAGGGCGTATTTCAGCGCCTGCTGAATGTGGTATCCGATATACCCTTGGCTCATGGCGCCGCACACATCAAAGGGCATGACGGGCACCACATCCCTGGCCGTCTCGCTGGCCAGCAGGATCCGGCCCACCTGCGGACCGTTTCCGTGGACGATGGCCATTTCGTAGCCCCGCTGGCTGATCTCCGCGATATGCTCACAGGTGCGCTTCACCACCTGCAGCTGCGCCTCGGCGGTGGCGCCGCTGTCTTTAGACTGCAGGGCATTTCCGCCCAGCGCAATGACGATTCTCTCCGGCATATAACAAACTCCCCCTGTTATCAAGTCGTTTGGGATAGTGTTTGCCGCCGGACAGCTTTTATGCAAAAAACGACCGGCTTTGCAAAGCCGGTCGTCTCTCATTTATTCGTGAATGATTTGAACTGCCACGCAGCCGGGACCGCCCTGGGTAATAAACGCGGGGCTGAGGGGATGGATCTCGAAAATCGCCTCCGGGAACAGCTTGGTCAGGATCTCGTGAGCCCGCTGTGCTCTGTTCATGGCATCGGCGTGGGTGATGTAGACCCGCCAGCCCTTTCCAACGCCGCGATCCTCCAGGCACTTGCCCACATACTTGATGGCCTGCTCAAAACCCCGGCGAACGCCGGCGATGGTCAGCTGCATGGTATCCTCCGTCTGGGTCATCACCGGAACCAGATGGGCCGCCCGGCCCACATAGGACACCAGAGAGGACACGCGGCCACCCCGGCGCAGGAACTCAAAATCATCGGGCATGAGATAGCTCTTGTCCGTCTCCATCAGTCGGGCGCAGTCAGCCAGAATCTCGTCCTTGCTCTTGCCTTCCTTTGCCAGCCGCACGGCGTTTTCCACCATGTAGCGGTGGGGGCCGCACAGGGTACGGCTGTTGAGCACGGTGATCCGGCCGGAGTTATCCACCAGCTCTGCGGCGGAGCAGGCACTGTTATAGGTGCCGGACAGGCCGTGGGCCATGGAGATGTTCAGGATCTCATCCTCAGGGAACTTTTCAAACACCTCGGCCACTTCGCCGATGGCGGGCTGGCTGCTGGTGGGCATGTTGCCCTCCCGGATCTTCTCCACGAACCGCTGGGAACTGATTTCATCAAATTCCCGATACGTCTCGCCGCCGATGGTGACCGACAGCGGAGCGACGGAGAAACCAGCCTCCTCTGCCTGTTTTGAAGAATACAGCGTAGACGTATCTGAAACAATGCGAACCATAGCTGTGAACCGCCTTTCGAAATGTCTAAATTACAAGATAATCTAGTTTTTAAAACCATCTTAACGGTTTTGTCAATTTCTGTCAACCCCTGTCGACAAACTATTGACATCAAATTCACATCAGGTAAAATAAAGACATCCTTTTGAAAGGAGTCCCGCCATGTCCAACCGCTCTGCAGAATCGGTGTTTCAGGAAATTCTGGAATACCGCTGTCCCCGATATGAGCAGTTTCCCTCCATTCCGCTGTATAACGACCAGGTCGTGGAGCTGCTGAATCACTATACCGCTCCCCTGCGCACCGGCACCGAATACGCCATCACCGCCGCTATGATCAACAACTACGTCAAGCAGAAGCTGATCCCCCCGCCGGTGAAAAAGCGCTATGACCAGGAGCAGGTCGCCCGACTTTACTGCATCTGCCTTCTGAAGCAGGTGTTCAGCATTGCGGACGTGGGCGCCCTCATGGCTGTCCAGACCAGGAGCTATCCCTTCCCGCAGGCCTATAACTACTTCTGCGTGGAGCTGGAATCCGCCCTGCAGTCCACTTTCTCCACCCGCGATTTTTCCGCCCGCAGCCACGCCAGCCATGTGACGCCGGAGAGTGAACTGGTCCGCGGCTCGGCGCTGTCCTTTGCCAGCAAGCTGTTCGCCACCAAGTTTTTGGAGATGTATCCATTCCAGGAAAAGACCTGATACAAAAAGACCGCCCGCTTTCACAGGCTTGTGAAAGCGGGCGGTTGTTTTTTATTCGTCAGCCATCAGGATCTTTTCCGGGGTGATGGGCAGCTCCCGGTGCCAGACGCCGGTGGCCCGGCGCACAGCGTGGGCAATGGCGGGAGCGGGCGTATTGATCACGATCTCTCCGATGCTCTTGGCGCCGAAGGGACCGGTGGGCTCATAGCTCTGCTCGAACTCCACCCGCAGGTGTCCCATATCCAGCCGCGTGGGCAGCCGATACTGCATCAGCGTATCCTCCAGGATCCGGCCCTCCTTGCTATAGGTCACATCCTCAAACAACGTCATGCCGATGCCCTGCACCAGACCGCCTTCCGTCTGGACTCTGGCCAGATTGGGGTTGATGGGCGTGCCGCAGTCCACCACGGCGGTGTAGTCCACCACTTCCACGCTGCCGGTCTCCCGGTCCAGCTCGATTTCCACCATACCCACCATGAAGGGCGGAGGAGAAACGGGACTGCAGTGGGTGGCGCTGGCCCGGGCAGCAATCGTGTTATTGCACTGGGCGCGGTAGGCAATGTCCCGCAGCTCCACAAAGCCGGAGCCATCCTTGGCACACACCTTATCACCAGCAAAATACAGCTTGTCCGCGTCACATTCCATCATCTCGGCGGCAATGCTGCACAGCTGCTCCTTCAGCCTGCCGCAGGCGATCTCCACCGCCTTGCCGGTGACATAGGTGGTGGAAGACGCATAGGAACCGGAGTCATAGGGGGAGGTATCCGTATCCACGCTGGCCACGGAAACCTCGTCCACCTCGCACTCCATGCACTCGGCCACCATCTGGGAGAGGATGGTATCGCAGCCGGTGCCCATGTCTGCCGCGCCAATGCTCAGCAGATAGCCGTCGTCACCCAGCGTGACAGTGGCAGAACCAATATCCACCGCGGAGATGCAGCTGCCCTGCATAGCCATGGCCACGCCGGCCGCGCGCACCTTGCCGTTGCCCATATCCCGCACGGGATACTGGGCGTCCCAGTCGAACAGTTCCTTGCAGCGCTCCATGCAGCGGTCCAGCGCGCAGGCGCTGGCCGGCTCGTTATAATAGGCGGGCATGATCATGCCCTCACGCACCATGTTCATCTCGCGGATGGCCACCGGATCCATGCCCAGCTGCTCCGCCAGCTCGTTGACGGCGGATTCCACCGCGAAGATGCCCTGGGTGGCGCCGTAGCCGCGGTATGCGCCGGCCGCCTGCTTGTTGGTATACACCACGTCATAGCGGAAACGGAAGGCCTCCAGACCCGCCGTATACAGGGGGATGGACTTATGGCCGCTGAGACCCACCGTGGTGGGTCCGTGGTCGCCGTAGGCGCCGGTGTTGGACAGGGTGTAAACATCCATGGCCCGGATCTTTCCGCTCTTGTCCGCACCCACCCGCACACGAATCTCCATTTCATGGCGGGGAGAGCCGGCGATCTGGCACTCCTGACGGGTATAGATGATCTTGGCGGGCTTGCCGGTTTTCAGCGTCACAAAGGCGGGATACACCTCCGCCACCGCCGTCTGCTTGGCGCCGAAGCCGCCGCCGATGCGGGGCTTGGTCACGCGGATGCGGCTCTTGGGGATCCCCAGCGCATGGGACAGGATACGGCGCAGATGGAAGATGATCTGGGTGGAGGAGATCACATGCAGCCGTCCGAAAACATCCATCTCCGTATAGGTCCGGAAGGTCTCCATCATGGCCTGCTGGCAGGCCTTGGTGTGATACACCCGGTCCACCACATAGTCGCACTCCGCCAGAACGGTCTCCACATCGCCGTCCTGTTCGCAATCCGTGGCGCAGAGGTTGCGGCGGTTATCGGCGCCCACCGGACAGGGTGCCACCCAGTTGTCCTCCGGATGCACCAGAACCGGGTTGTCCTTGGCCGTGTGGAAATCCAGCACCGGCTCCAACACCTGGTACTTCACCCGGATCAGCCGCATAGCCTTATCCACGCAGGCCTCGTCGGCACCGGCCACGATGGCCACGGCGTCACCCACGTAGCGCACCCGCTGATCCAGGATCAGCCGGTCATAGGGGGACGGCTCCGGGAAGGTCTGGCCAGCATGGGTAAACCGCTCCTGCGGCACATCTTTATAGGTAAAAATACACTCGATGCCGGGCACTTTCATGGCCACATCGGTTTTGATCTCTTCGATCAGTGCGTGGGCATGGGGACTGCGCAGCACCTTGACCACCAGACAGTTCTTCGGCGTCACATCATCCAGATAGGCCGGCTTGCCCAGCAGCAGCTGCATGGCGTCCTTTTTGGGGATGGGCTGTCCAACCGCCCGATAAAGTTTCTTCTCCATGTCACCCCTCCTCACTTCCGGCTGTCCAGATAGGCGCGGATGCCCCGCAGCTGGCTCTCATAACCGGAGCAGCGGCACAGGTTGCCGGACAGGAAGGCGCGGATCTCATCGTCGGTGGGATCCGGATTCTCCCGCAGCAGGGCGATGGTATTCATGACGAAACCGGGATTGCAGAAGCCGCACTGGTCGGCGCCCTGATTTGCCACAAAGGAGGCAAACTCCTCCGCCTCGGCCTGCAGCCCCTCCAGCGTGTAGACCTCATGGCCGTCCGCCCGGGCAGCCAGCGTGGAGCAGGACAGGATGGGTTTACCGTCCATCATCACGGTGCACAGACCGCAGTTGGAGGTCTCATAGCCCCGCTTGACGCTGAGGCAGCCCTGCTCCCGCAGAAAATCGATGAGCATGGTATCCGGCGCCGCAGAGGCGGTCACAGCCCGTCCATTCAGATTCAGTTTGATCTCCATGTTCACACCTCCTGAGCGTTCATGGCTTCCAGGGCCCGGCGCACCAGCACCCGGCAGATCCGGCGGCGGTATTCTTCACCGGCGCGGAGGCTGCTGCCAAACTGCAGCTGCTCCGTCACCGTTTCGGCGGTCTCCTCCGGCGCATCGGCAGGCAGGCCCTTCACACACACAGCCAGAGCCGGGCGGGCGCCCACCGCGCAGGTCACGCCCTCGTCGGTCTCACACACGGCGCAGGTCAGCACGGGGAAATCCGTGCTGGCGTTCCGCTGGGACTGATAGGCCGCCCGCTTCACGTCCTTCGGCACGATGACGGCCACCAGAATATCCCGGATCTCCCGGGGCAGATGGGTAAAGGCCTCCACGCTCATGACGCCGCCGTTATAAAGCTCCACCTTTGCGCCCATGGCCATAAACAGCGTCAGCACATCGGAAAAGCCAAAGCGGCCGTAGATGCTGCCGCCGATGGTGGCCAGATTCCGGAACTGGACGCCCACGATATGGCGCACGGCCTCTGCCATGGCCCCGTGGGTCAGCCTCTCCAGACCTGCGTGCTGCTCCAGCTGGCGCAGCGTCACCATGGCGCCGATCCGGTATTCCTCATCGTTCTCCTCGATTTTGTCCAGTCCCAGATCCTGCAGATCAATGGCCGTATTCACGCTCCGGTTCTGCATCTTCAGCCACAGCATACCGCCCAGGACCACATTTCCTTTCTTCTGGCACAGCTGATAGGCCTCCTCCAGACTCTGAGGCCGGATATATTCCTTGATACGCAGCATGGTGCTACCTCCGTATCGACATAAAATTTCAGGATAAGTATACCATGGCTTTTTCCAAAACAGAACAAATTTTGCGAAATTTCCCGTTGTTTCTGCAAAAGAAAAAACGCCCTTCCGGGCGTTAACAACAAAAAAAGTGACTCTTAACTGCATTAACCACTTGCAGTTAAGAGTCACTTTGCAAAATTCTTGGGTTCAATCATTGGTTAACCTCTCTTTCTACCGTTTCCACAGTTGTTGTTTTACTGCTCTTTTTCCTGTATAGAGCTATCAGGATTTACCTGTACATTGGTATCACCCTTTCTGATGTTAATTTACCATATATGGTCCAGCTTTACAAGACGTATTTTTGTATAAAATATACGAATAAAACTTGTTGAAAATACAGATTTGTGGTAAATCTCCCACATTGCACTTGCATTGCACCAGATAACCCTGCTATACTGAAACTGTTGGGGCCGGTCATCAGACCGGCCCCAATGTCGTTTATTCTTTTGGCGCTTCCTCCGCCAGCGTTCTCAGCAGCTGATCCAGTTCCGGAAACTGCCGCCGCAGGATAACCGGTCTGCCCTCCCGGCTGGTGAAGCAGTGCATGCTCCGGCCGGTAAAAACAACCTGGCCCGTGGCCCGGTCAGTCATCTCATAGCCGATGACCAGCCGTACACCTTTGAATTCCTCCACCCGAACACAGATCCCGACGGTGTCATCAAAGGTAGTGGCATGCAGATACTTTCCCTCCACACCGATCACGGGGGAAATCACGCCGTCCGCCTCCAGCTTCGCGTAACCCCAGCCCAGCTGATCCAGAAACCAGATACGGGCCTCCTCCATCCACTTGATGTAGTTGGAGTGATGGGTCACGCCCATCCGGTCTGTCTCGTGGTAATGCACCTTACGGATATATTCCAAACTTCTTCGCCTCCCGCCAGTCATCTCTTGTTGGAAGCCCGCCAGATCCGCTGCTGCTCCGCCGCCCGGATCAGATCCTCCCGGAACTCCGGATGGGCGATGGAGATGAGCATCTCCGCCCGCTCCCAGGTGCTGCGGCCCGCCAGATTCACCGCGCCGTACTCCGTGACGATGAAGTGGGCCTGACTGCGGGGTGCGGTGACAATGTCACCTTCGAAATGCGGCAAAATACGGGACTCCCGCACACCGTTTTTATCCACGAAGCAGGAGGTCATACACAAAAAGGACTTGCCGCCCCGGGCCATGGCCGTGCCGGTCACATAGTCCAGCTGGCCGCCGGTTCCGCTGATGTGGCGCAGGCCGGCGCTCTCCGCGCAGATCTGACCGTAGAGATCCACGGCAATACAGCTGTTGATGGAGATCATATTATCCAGCTGGGCGATGGTTGCCGGTGCGTTGACATACTCCAGCGGCGCGATCATCACGCTGGGGTTGCGGTCCACCCAGTCATACAGCTCCCGAGAGCCAAATACAATGCCCGTCACACCCTTGCCGGGCAGGCTTGCCTTCCGCGCGTTGGTCAGCTTTCCCGCCTTGTGCAGGGTATAGTAGGCGTCGGAGCAAAGCTCCGTGTGCATGCCCAGATCCTTCAGATCCGACTGGGCCAGCTGGGCGCCCACCACATCCGGCATGCCGCCGATGCCCAGCTGGATGCTGGCGCCGTCCACGATGTAGGGGATGATGTGCCCCGCGATGCGGATGTCCTCCTCCGTAGGCGTCTCCACTGGGAACTCCGGCAGAGGATCGTGGGGGCCCTCCACCACAAAATCCACTTCGCTGATATGGATGTTCTCATCGTACATACCGTAGATATGGGGCAGATTTTCGTTGACCTCCAGGATCACGATGTCCGCGTCATCCAGAATACCCTTGGCCACGCCCGTGGCACAGGACAGGTTGAAATATCCGTGCTTGTCCATAGGCGTCACGCACATCATGGCCACGTTGACGTCGATGAAATGCCGGTAATAGGCCTCCAGATTCCGGAACACCATGGGAATATAGTTGCAGAGGCCCCGGTCGCACAGCTTCCGTTCATAGGCGGAGCAGTGCCAGCTGTTATAGACAAAATGTTCCCGCAGCGGGTCACATTCCACCGTTTGGATGGGGCCAAACAGCAGATTGCCGCGGATCTTCACATCCGTCAGCTCGTCCCGGCGTTTCGCCAGGGCGGCGTCCAGCAGTGCGGGAAAGCCCACGTTGGTGGTGTAATCCACCCAATCGCCGCTCTTGACCACTTTGACCGCCTCATCCGGCGTGCGCAGTTTGCTGAGATACTGTTCCAATACGCTCACAGGGATCCCTCCTCCGCCGTGATACACCCAGCCGCGCCGCCTCCGGCCGCGCAGCAATGCAGCCATTCTTCATGGCCTTCATTATATCGGCTCCGAATTCATCTTGCAACCGTTTCCCTTCGGAGCCGGTTGACAAGTCCGGAGATCGGGAATAAAATTTTTCTATTCCACACGCCGCCCACGGCAGAAAGTTGAGGTCTTCATGAAACAGCAATCCCGGCGAATGGCCGTCTGCGGCATAACTGCCGCCCTGGGTGTGGTCCTCATGGTGCTGGGCGCCATTCTGGAGCTTGGCATGTACGTCTGTCCCATGTTCGTGGGCCTCTGCCTCATCCCCATTGGAAAAGAATGGGGCATAAAATACCACCTGATGCTGTGGGCCGCCATTGGTCTGCTCTGCCTGATGCTGGTGTCCAATCTGGAGCAGAATCTCATGTTCATCGGCTTCTTCGGCTGGTATCCCGCTCTGCGTCCCCGGCTGCAGCATCTCCCCTCTCTGCCCCGCCTGATCGTCAAGCTCCTGCTGTTCAATTGCATCGTCATCGCCATCGAAGCGCTGATCATGCTGGTGCTGGTGCCCGAAGTCATGGGCGCAGTCTTCACGCTGATCCTGCTGGCGCTGGGCAATGTCACCTTCCTCCTCTACGACTTCGCCATTCCCCGTTTCGAGTGGCTGGCAAAAAAGCACCTGAAAAAGATATTCGGACAGTGAATAACAGCCTGCTGAAACAAATTTCAGCAGGCTGTTTCAGTTAAGTCTCTCCGCCCGTTCCCGCCGCAGGGAAATGAGCACGCCGTTTACCTCCGCGCCCATAATCAACACGATGGAGCTGAGATACAGCCAGACTAGCAGCACGACCACCGTGCCGATGGCCCCATACAGCAGGGAATAATCCGCGAAATTCTCCACATACAGGGCGTATAACCAGGATAATCCCAGCCACACTGCCAGCGACACTGCCGCCCCCGGCCAAAGCTCCCGCCAGGGCCGGCGGCCATCCTGTGCCAGGGCATACAGAAACAGCAGGGCAAAAAAGCCCACCGCAGCAGCCACCGGAAACCGCAGCCACACCCACACTTCCGCCAGCGCCGTCAGGCGGAGCCGGACCTGCGACCAGACCAGGATGCGCTCTCCCACCGTCATAGCGGTCAGCGTCAGAAAAATCGCCGTCAAAAGCACCACTGTATACAGCAGCGTCCGCAGCCAGTGCCCGATCCCCCGTCGGGGCGGTCCCAGATGATACGCCGTCCGCACAGAGCGCAGCAGGGCGTTTGTGGCCCGCATGGGAAAATAGACGGAAAACAGCAGGCCAAACATGGCAAGCCGCACGCTGGAATGTTCCCTCACATGGCGAAGATACACGCCCACCAGCTCCACGATCTCCCGGGGCAGCAGTTCCTCCAGCGCGGCCAGGATCTCCGCCACGTCCAGCTGCAGCAGGCCCAGCAGGGCGCTGACAAAGATCAGGAACGGAAAGATCATAAACAGCAGGTAAAAGGCCAGCGCCGCGCTCTGGATCCCCACATTGTGCCGCAGGTACCGCCGCACCAGCAGACCCGCGCCCCGGATCGCCCGATTGTCCGGCCACCGTTCCCAAATCATATACCCGCCCCCTTCCACACAATAGTATGTGTCAGGGGGCGGGTATTTTACGCGCTTATTCCCATTTTGCCCAGACGTCCGGACAGTAGCCCACCGTGGCCTCCTTGCCGTTTCGGACGATGGGGGTGTTGAACAGTTCCGGATGCTCCAGCAGCTTTTCCTCCTGTGCGTCCGGGGTGATGTAGGCCATATACAGATTTTCGTAGGCCTTGCACTTGGTATTCACCAGCGCTGCGAAGCCCACTTTCTGCTTGACGGCCAGGTATTCTCTGGGGGATAATCCTTTTGAGGGAACATCGATATATTGATACTTGATGCGGCGCTCCTTGAACCAGCGCTCGGCCTTCTTGGTATCAAAGGACTTTGAGGACCCGAAGATCTGAATATTCATAAAAACACTCCTTAGGAGGGATTCAGGATGACGGAAGCTGTACGAAAACTGAAAGAACTGGTAGATCACTCTGACAACATCGTCTTTTTCGGCGGAGCCGGCGTTTCCACGGAATCCGGCATCCCCGATTTCCGCAGCACCGGCGGACTGTACCACCAGGAGTGGAGCTACCCGCCTGAGACAATTTTAAGCCATACCTTCTATGAACGCAACCCCGAAGAATTTTTCCGCTTTTACCGGGCAAAAATGCTGGTCACCGGTGTGGAGCCAAACGCCGCCCATAAAAAACTCGCCCAGTGGGAGCGGGAGGGCAAGCTGAAGGCCGTCATCACCCAGAACATCGACGGTCTGCATCAGGCCGCCGGCAGCCAGCGGGTGCTGGAGCTGCACGGCAGCGTCCACCGCAATTACTGCCGCCGCTGCGGCAAGTTCTACGGCTTCGACCATATGCTCCACAGTCAGGGCGTGCCCCGCTGCACCTGCGGCGGCGACATCAAGCCGGACGTGGTGCTGTATGAGGAGGGTTTGGATCAGCAGACCATCGACGATTCCGTCCGTTTCATCTCCGAGGCCGATATGCTCATCATCGGCGGCACCTCCCTGAACGTCTGGCCCGCCGCCGGACTCATCAATTACTACCGGGGCCACAAGCTGGTGCTCATCAATAAATCCGCTGTGGCCCGCGATCTTGCCGCCGATTTGGTCATCACCGATCCCATCGGCGAAACGCTGGCTCAGCTGTAAGCCGCTGTCTTTGTGCAGAATTACAAATGTCCTCCCCGAAACGACGCCACTCCAGCTGGAGCGGCGTCATTTTCACTAAAAACCATCTCCTTAAATGCAATTTTGCAGATCAATTCATGCATTTTTGTCTGAAAATAAATTTATTTTTGTGATTTTATCTATTGAAAATGAATTTTAATCGTGTTAGTATTGCAAAAAGTCCTCCAACGAAAGGAGCCTGCGCCATGTACAGTCCCTGGAAAGAAAAGCGTGAAAACGCCTATTGTGAGATCACTCCCGCCATCATGTCTCTGAAGGAGCAGTGGGAGAAGAAAAATTATATCGACCCCCGCCTGTATAAGGAATACAATGTCAAGCGAGGCCTGCGCAACGAAAACGGCCGCGGCGTTCTGACGGGTCTGACCCGCGTGGCGGAGATCCAGTCCTACGACGTGGATGAGCAGGAGCATATCATTCCCAAGGAAGGCACGCTGTATTACCGCGGTATCGACTGCCGCGACATCGTGGCCGGCTCCGAGAGCCGTGGACGCTACGCCTTTGAGGAGACCGCCTATCTGCTGCTGTTCGGTGAGCTGCCTAACGCCCACCAGCTGCAGGATTTCTGCGTCCAGCTGGCCTCCTACCGGACGCTGCCCTCCAACTTCTTCCGGGACGTCATTATGAAGGCCCCCTCTCAGGATCTGATGAACACCATGCAGCGGGCCATTCTGACCCTGTTCTGCTATGACGACAACCCCAATGACATTGGCTTGGAAAATGTCCTTCGGCAGAGTCTGCAGCTGATGAGCAACATGCCCGTGCTGGCGGTCTACGCCTATCAGGCGTGGAGATACAGTCTGCCCGGCGAGAGCCTGTATGTCCACATTCCCCGCCCGGAGCTGTCCACGGCGGAAAACTTCCTGCGCCTGCTGCGGGAGGACTGCAGCTACACGGAGCTGGAGGCCCGCACGCTGGACGTGGCGCTGGTGCTGCACGCTGACCACGGCGGCGGCAACAACTCCACCTTCACCAACCATGTGGTCACCTCCTCCGGCACGGACACCTACTCCGCCATTTCCGCGGCCATGGCCTCTCTGAAGGGTCCCCGCCACGGCGGCGCCAACAATAAGGTCATGGATATGATGGCCGACATCAAGCTCCATGTAAAGGATTGGGCCGACGAGGCCAGTGTCACGGAATATCTGACGCAGATCCTGGATAAGCAGGCATTCGACCACAGCGGCCTTATTTACGGTCTTGGCCACGCGGTGTATACCATGAGCGATCCCCGCTGCGAGGTATTCCGCGAATACGTCCACAAGCTGGCCGCCGAAAAGGGCCGCGACCTGGAGCTGACGCTGTATACCAACGTAGAGCGTATCGGCAAGCAGCTGCTGATGGAGCGGCAGGGCAAAAAGGCTCTGGCCACCAACATCGATTTCTACAGCGGCTTTGTCTATGATATGCTGGGTCTGCCCCAGGAGCTGTATACGCCGCTGTTCGCCGTGGCCCGTATTTCCGGCTGGGCCGCACACCGCATGGAAGAGCTGACCTCCGGCGGCAAGCTGATCCGCCCCCGCTACGAATGTGTGGAGGCACACCGCGGTTATACCGCCATGGATGACCGTTAAACTGCCCAAATTCTCCCGCCTGACCGGCGGGAGAATTTATTTGAAAAAAAGCGAAATTAGGTGTTGACATTATCGCCGGTTCTGGCTATAATAATCAAGCAGTCTTTTCCAGGGAACAAAGATTTGCGGCTGTGCTGGAACTGGTAGACAGGCCAGCTTGAGGTGCTGGTGTTGATTCAACGTGTGGGTTCAAGTCCCGTCAGCCGCACCACTGATCCTTTTGGACAGCCATCTGCTATATGCGCGAGTGGTGGAATTGGTAGACTCGCTAGATTCAGGTTCTAGTGTGCATTACGCACGTGAGGGTTCGAGTCCCTCCTCGCGCACCAAAAAAAGAGACAGCCATAGGCTGTCTCTTTTTTTGGTATTCGAGGATGTGTGAAGAACCCACCGGTGAGATTTAGACGCTCTTAGACATTTTATGTCTTAGAGCGTCTTTATGCATGCGAGCGGAGCGAGTCGTACGCCCGCCCGCAGGCGGGTGTGTCGGAGGCCAACCGCGCAAAGCGCGGCTTTTAGGCCGGAGACGTCCCTCCTCGCGCCCAAGGTGTGTAAAACCCCTCCGAGTTCGCCGCCCGCAGGCGGGTGTGTCGACAAAGAGAGGTCTTCCCCTTGTGCCACACTCCCCCTCTATCCGTCTTCACAGCAAAAAGAAGGTCTGCCTTCCGGCAGACCTTCTTTTTGCTTAAGATTAAGTAATCAATTAGACCAGGGGATCCAGGACGGCCTTGAAGTCGGCGATGATGTCCTCGGGATCTTCCAGACCAACGCTGATGCGGACCAGGCCCTCGGAGATACCGGCAGCCTTCAGCTCCTCAGCATTGTAGGTGGAGTGGGTCATGGTAGCGGGATGCTCGACCAGGGTCTCGGCGTCGCCCAGAGAGACAGCGATGGTGCACAGCTCCAGCTTGTTCAGAGCGGCAGCGGTGGTAGCCTTGTCAGCCTTCAGCTCGATGGCGATCATGGCGCCGGGCATCTTCATCTGCTTCATGGCGACAGCGTGGCCGGCGAAGCTCTCCAGACCGGGATAGTAAACGGTCTCAACAGCGGGATGAGCATCCAGGAACTCGGCAACCTTCTTGGCGTTGGCGCAGTGACGCTCCATACGGATGTCCAGAGTCTTCAGGCCACGAGCCATCAGGAAAGCGTTGAAGGGGCTCATGACAGCACCGGTCATGTCCTTCACGCCGAACATACGGCACTGCATGATGAAGTCAGCGTCGGAGACGATGACACCAGCGATGACGTCGCCGTGGCCGTTCAGATACTTGGTGGCGGAGTGGACGACAACGTTGGCACCCAGGCTCAGGGGCTGCTGCAGGTAAGGAGTAGCGAAGGTGTTGTCAACGATGACGCGGATGTCGGGGTTGTACTCGTGAGCGGTCTTGGCGATCAGCTCGATGTCCAGGATCTTCAGAGTGGGGTTGCAGGGAGTCTCGAAGTAGACAACCTTGGTCTTGTCAGACAGAGCCTTCTTCAGGTTCTCGATGTTGGTCAGGTCAGTCAGGGTGACCTTGACACCGAACTTTGCCATGCCATGGTTCAGCAGGGCGTAGGTGCAGCCATACAGGGTCTCGTCAGCGATGATCTCGTCGCCAGCGACAACAGCGCTCCACAGAGCGGAAGAGATGGCACCCATGCCGGAAGCGGTAGCCAGAGCAGCCTCGCCGCCTTCCAGAGAAGCCAGCTTAGCCTCAACGGTAGCCACGGTGGGGTTAGCCAGACGAGAGTAGATGTAGCCGCCCTCCTGGCCAGCGAAGCGGGCGCCGCCCTGCTCAACGGAATCAAACTCGAAAGTAGAAGTCTGATAGATGGGATCGCACAGGGAACCAGCAGCGTTCTTCACCTTACCAACGTGGATCTGACGGGTAGCAAAGCCCAGTTTCTTCTCGGTGTTCATGTTAATTACCATCCTTTCTTTCTTACACGCCGCACTGTCTTTGTGCGACAAACATTTGTTTTGTGTTTCGTTTTTTCGCTATCAGGGTGATTGCTAGGAAACTTGAAAGGCCGAAGGTCTCCAGCGGAAATTCGCTTTCATCGTCCTTCGTTTTTGTGGTGAAGTTGACGATAAACTCCAACTTGTCGTTTTAGTTTTTATCAACTTCATCTATAGGTTACCATACTTTTCCCGCGGGGTGTTAGTATGTGTTTTTTTGAATGTGTTCACAGTTTTTCCAATAACCATTTGACTTTGCCTGTGTTTTCTCCTATAATAGGGCCATTAGCTCTGTCACAGGAGGGTTTGTAATGACGTTTCAGCAGCTGACCTATGTAGTGGAGATCTCGAAATGCGGCTCCATCAACAAGGCCGCCCACAAATTATTCCTCTCTCAGTCCGGTATTTCCACCGCCGTGCGTGAACTGGAGGAGGAGCTGGGCATCCAGTTCTTCGTCCGCAGCAACCGGGGCGTGGAATTTACGCCGGAGGGCAAGGAGTTCCTCAGCTACGCTGTGTCGCTTCTGGAGCAGAAAAAGCGTATCGAAAGCCTGTACGGCGAAGCCCGCAATACATCCGCGCCCGTTCGCTTCTCCGTTTCCTCTCAGCGCTACCCCTTCACCGAAGACGCCTTCCTCCGGATGCTGCAGCAATCCGAGGATAATCGCTTCTGCTTCTCCATCAAGGAGACCGGCATGGATGCCGTCATCGACGACGTGTATGACCACCGGGCGGATCTGGGCGTCATCTTCCTGACGGAGATGACGGAAAAGCTCATCCGCCGCCTGCTGGACTCCCGGGAACTGGAGTTCCACGAGATCGCCGCCGTGGCCCCCTGCATTTACGTCCGCAAGGACCACCCTCTGACGAATCAGACCTCTGTGTCCGAGACGGATCTGGCCGGTTATCCCTACGTCTCCTTTGAGCACGACCAGGGCGTTGCTACCGATTTCTCCGAGGAGTATCAGATTGTCTCCCTGAAAAAGCCAGCACGCACGATCAGCGTCAACAACCGCTCCACTATGATGAATGTGCTGGCCCGGACCGATGCATTCACCACCGGCAGCGGCCTGTTGGTCGAGGGTATCACCAACCAGTCGGTCATGACCGTTCCCCTGAACGGCAAAACCAGTGTCCGCATTGGTTGGATCGTCCCGAAAAACGCAAAGGCCTCCCCCCAGATGGAGCATTTTGTGCACCTGTTGGAGCAGTCTGTGGCAAATTCCATCCAGTTTACCGAATCTCTGCACCAGTCTCTGACACAGGCAGAGGAATAATCCGTATAAGTACAAAGCGGAGTGCCCCCGGCGCTCCGCTTTTTTGTTCACAGTTTGTTTCTTGACTTTTCCAGGCTCCGTGACTACAGTTTATTCTGTTGTTTATTTTAAAAAAGGAGTCGTTTCCATGCCTCAAACAAATATTTCTGACGTTTTGGCGCTGTCTGTCGGCAACGTTTCTCTGGGCAGTGTCGTTTCCGCCCTCTTCACGCTGCTGATCTGTCTGCTGGTGATCCGCGCCATCACAAAGGTCCTGAAAAAGCTTCTGGCCAAAACCCGACTGGACGACAGGGCCCGGGATTACATCGCCGCCGCCATCAAAGCCGTTTTGTATGTCATTGCGGGACTCATCGTGGTGGACAGTCTGGGCATTCCCATCACTTCGCTGGTGGCGCTGCTGTCCGTGGGCTCTCTGGGCATCACACTGGCAGCCGAGGACATTTTGGGCAACATTGCCGGCGGTTTGGTGATCCTCTCCTCCCGTCCCTTTTCCATCGGTGATTTCATCGAGGTGGGCGGCACCTCCGGCACGGTGCAGGAGATCAGCCTGAACCACACCAAGCTGGAAACCGCGGACGGCCTTGTCGTCATGCTGCCCAACCAGGAGCTGGCCAGTTCTCAGGTCACCAACTACACCGTTCTGGGCCGCCGCCGTGTGACCGTAACGATCACCGCCTCTTACGACGCCCCCACCGACACGGTCATCTCTGCCTGCCGGGAAGCCATGGAGCCGGTGGACTTCCGGATGTCCGATCCGGAGCCGGTGATCCGCCTGACCAATTACGGCGCCAGCTCCATCGAATACACCATTCAGTGCTGGACAGATCCTGACCACTATTGGGACGTCTATCACGGCATCAACCAAAATCTCCGCGGCGCCTTTGACCGCCACGGCATCGAAATGACCTACGACCATCTGAATGTCCACATCGTGGAAAATCGCGAATGAAACGAACAGCCGGACGGCAAATGCCGTCCGGCTGTTATTTGTTGGTTCAGCGTCCCAGCTTCCGATCCTCCCGGATCAGCAGCTTCAGGGCCTCCACAGCCACCTTGACCGAGTTGCTGGTATCCTCGCTCATTTTTTGATCCAGTCCGGCCGCCTCCCGCTCCTGATTCCAGATCACATGGAAACAGGATCCGGCCCGGCAGCCCAGCGCCGCAGAGATCACAAACAGCGCCGCGGACTCCATCTCGCTGGCCTTGACGCCCAGCCGCTTCCAGGACTCCCACTTGGCCTTCAGCTCGTAATAGACCGGTGAGGCCTCCGGGGAGTGCTGGCCGTAAAAGCTGTCCTTGCACTGCACCACGCCGGTGTGCAGGGGTAATCCCATATTCCGGGTAGCCTGCGCCAGACAGTTGGTGATGTCCAGATCCGGCACTGCCGGGAACTCGATGGGCGCATATTCCATACTGGTATGCTCGTAGCGGATGGCGCCGGTGGCCACCACGATATCGCCGGACTGCACATCCAGATCAATGCCGCCGCAGGTGCCGGTGCGGATGAAGGTGTCGGCGCCGCACTTGTGCAGCTCCTCCAGTGCGATGGCGGTAGAGGGGCCGCCGATGCCGGTGGAGCAGGCGCTCACCTTCTCTCCCAGCAAATAGCCGGTCCAGACGTTGAACTCCCGGTTATACGCCACCTGCTTCGCGTCGTCAAACAGCGCGGCGATGGCGCTCACACGGCCAGGGTCGCCGGGAACGATGCAGTATCGGCCCACATCGCCGGGAACGCAATGGATGTGAAACTGTTTTTCAAGCTCTTGCATGCCAGTCACCTCATTTTCCTCAGATCATATCAGCTCTCTGCCAGCGCCCGCAGGGTCTCTCCTGCCAGACGGTACACCGTCCAGTCCTCCATGGGCTCCGCATTCAGGGACAGATAGAAGTCGATGCTGGGCTTGTTCCAATCCAGGCACCACCACTCCATCCGCCCGCAGCCGCGCTCCACGGCGATGGACGCCAGTTTTTTTAAGATCGCTTTGCCGTATCCCTTGCCCCGGTGGTCCGGCAGGACGAACAGATCCTCCAAATACAGTCCGGAACGGCCCAGGAACGTGGAGAAGTTATGGAAGAACAGGGCAAACCCCACTTCCACGCCATTCTCCACAGCAAAAATCACTTCCGCGTTTTTCTTGTTGAACAGTTGGTCAGCCAGCGTGGCCTCGTCCGCCACCACCAGTTCCAGCATCTTCTCATATTCTGCAAGATCCCGGATAAACCGCAGGATCAGCGGCGTATCCTGCTCCTCTGCAAATCGAAACGTCAGTTCCATACGCACCGCCTCTCTCACTTCAGGGTGACCACGGTCACGCCGCTCTCACCTTCGCCGTACACACCCAGCCGGAAGGTCTTGACCGCCTTGTTCCGCCGCAGAATGTCGTGAACAGCCTTGCGCAGGACGCCGGTTCCCTTGCCGTGGATGATGGTGACCTCGTTCAGACGGCCCATCACAGCGGCGGAGAGGAAAGTCTCCACCACGCTCTCCGCCTCCAGGGACTCCATGCCCCGGATGTCCAGCTCCCGGCTGGCGGGTGCCCGCATAACGCTGTCCACACTCTTGCTGCTGGTGGCGGCAGGCTTTTTCTTCTGAGCGGCCCGCTCGTCGTCCTCGATGAGACGCACCTCGTCCGCCTTGGCTTTCATCTTCAAAATGCCGGATTTCAGCTGCAGTGTGCCGTCCTTGCCCACAGAGACCACCTCCGCCGGCGTCCGCACGCCGGGGATCTCCACCAGATCGCCCACCCGGATGGGCCGGCTGGGTTTGGGAATCGGCTCCTGACGGGCGTCCCGCTTGGTAACGGCGTCCTCCGCCTCATTCAGCTTGCGGCGCAGCTCCGCTCTGGCTTCGTTGGCGTTCATGGTCCGTTCTGCCTTGGCCTGCGCTTTCCGCATCTCAGCCAGCTCAGTGAACACCTCGTCCGCCGCCGCGCGGGCGTCCCGCAGGATGCGCTTGGCCTCCGCCTCGCCGCGGCCGCGGGCATTCTCCTTGGCCCGCTCCATCTGGGCCCGGAACTCCCGGGCCTTGCGGGCGTCCTCCTCCCGCTGCTGCAGCAGACGGTTGGCTTCCAGCTCCCGCTTTTCGATCTGCTGGCGCTTATGCTCCAGCTGGGTCAGGATATCCTCAAAGCGAACGCTCTCGCCGCTCATCTGCACCTTGGCGCTCTCGATCACCTCGTCCGGCAGGCCCAGCCGCTTGGAGATGGCGAAGGCGTTGGACTTGCCGGGGATGCCGATGAGCAGACGGTACGTGGGACTGAGGGTCTCCACATCAAACTCACAGCTGGCGTTCTCCACGCCCGCCGTGGTCATGGCAAATGTCTTCAGCTCCGCATAGTGGGTGGTGGCCGCCACACGGCCGCCCCGCTGCCGCACATGCTGGATGACCGCAATGGCCAGCGCCGCGCCCTCGATGGGGTCCGTGCCGGCGCCCAGCTCATCAAACAGGATGAGGCTGTGCCGGTCCGCCTCGGCCAGAATGGCCACGATATTGACCATGTGGGCGGAGAAGGTGGACAGGCTCTGCTCAATGCTCTGCTCGTCGCCGATATCCGCCAGAACCCGCTCGTAAACGGACACCACACTGCGGTCGGCCACAGGGATGTGCAGGCCGCACTGGGTCATCAGGGTCAGCAGACCCAGCGTCTTCAAACTGACGGTCTTACCGCCGGTGTTGGGGCCGGTGATGACCAGAGTATCAAAGGTATCGCCCAGCTCGATGTCGATGGGAACCGCCTTCTTGGGGTCCAGCAGCGGATGCCGTGCCCGGCGCAGGTGGATGGCGCCGTCCCGGCGCACCTCCGGCCGCACGCCGTCCATTTTATAGCTCAGCTGTCCCCGGGCGAAGATCAGATCCAGATGCACCATGGCGTCATAGTCCCACTGGATATCCTCCCGGTGGGCCGCGCTTTCCGCGGACAGCTCCGCCAGGATCCGCTGGATCTCCTTCTGCTCCTTGGCCTCTAGCTCGATATACTCATTGTTGGCCTGCACCACGCCCATCGGCTCCACAAAAATCGTGGCGCCGGAGGAGGAGATGTCATGCACCAGACCGGGCATATCGCCCTTGTGCTCCGCCTTGACCGGCACCACAAAGCGGCCGTCCCGCTGGGTGATGATGCTTTCCTGCAGGATCTTGGAATACGTGGGAGAGGAGATGATCTTCTGCAAAATCTGGCGGCTTTTGGCCTGAGCCTGCCGCATGTGGCGGCGGATATCCGCCAGCTCGCTGGAGGCGGCGTCGGCAATGGTGTTTTCATCGGGAATACACCGCTTGATCTTCTCCTCCAGGAAGCGGTTGCCGTGGAGAGAGAGGAACAGATGGTCAATAGCCGTCTTCTCCTCTGCCTCCGTGTTGAAATACTCCTTGGCACGACGGGCCGCCGTCAGCAGATCCGCTATGGTCAGCAGCTCCCGGGTGTTGAGGCTGCCGCCCCGGTCCGCCCGGCCCAGCGCCTCCGCCACCGGCTTCACGCCGGAGAACGAGGGACTGCCGTGGAGGCCGATCATCTGCCGGGCCGCGTCCGTCTGATCCAGCAGACGCAGCACCTCCTCCGTCTCCGTTTCGGGACGGACGCGAAGGGCGCGTTCCTTAGCCTCGGCGCTGACTGCCTGCTCACTGAGCAGCTGCAGCACCCGGGGCAGTTCCAGCGTTCGGATGGATTTATCAAACAATTCGCTCATAGTTGTTCCTCATCGTATCACTCCATTGGAGTCACACGGATCATCACTTATTTTGACGGGATATCGACCGGCTGCAGGCTCTTATAAAAGTCCAGCGTCCGGAATCCCCGCTCCAGCTGGGCGGCCACAAAGGCCTCCGCCGCCGCGGCCAGTCGCCGCAGCGCCTCATTGCCCAGCTTGAAGGAGTACAGCCGCTTGGCGTCGCCGTACACCGCATGGCGTAGGGCCGCCAGGGAATCACCGCACAGAGGCATGGACAGGGCGCTCTCCTTCACGCCGCACTTGCGGCAGCGCAGCACGCCCTGCACCACGTCCAGCAGGGGCTGCTCCGGCTCCGGACAGCCGCAGTAGGCGCAGCCGTCCGCCAGCGGCTCATAGCCGGCCAGACTCATCAGCCGCAGCTCAAAGGCGGCCTTCACCAGCGCAGGCGGCTTCTTCAGCACCGCCAGCGCGTATAGTCCGTTGAGCAGATGGCGCAGCAGCGCGTCGGAATCCGTCTCCTCGGTGGTGACGGCCTCCGTCAGCTCCGCCAGATAGAATCCCAGGGACAGCGCGTCCAGATCGTTCCGCAATCCGTTGAACAGCTCCAGCGTGGAGCCCTCGTTGGCGTAATACCAGTCTCCCTTCTGATAGAGCGTCCATTCGGAGTAGACCAGCGGCTGGGCGCAGGCGGCATATTTACAGCTCTTGCGCCGGACGTCCCGGGCGATGACGGAGATCCTGCCCCGTTCTGCCGTCAGCAGTGTCAGGATCTTATCCGCCTCTTTTGTCTCCGTCTCCCGCAGGACGATGCCCCGGGTGACGATGTAGGGCGTTGCCGCCATGGTCTCACCACCTATGTACGGAGGCCCGATTGCCTCCGAAAATCACGCCGACGGGCCCTTCCCCCGCTGTTCCGCAGCACGGTACAGCATATAGGCCATGGGTTCTCCCGTCAGGCAGAATACGTCCCAAAGGGTCTCCGGTTCCATGATGCAGACCTCCTTTACCGGATAGTCTGCGGAAACCGTCGTTTTTTATGGTTGGGAATTTTTCGTGTTATTCCTCGTTATAGCCGAAGGAGCGAACGAAGTTGACATTGTCTCGCCAGTTTCTCCCCATAAAACCCTTGGTTTTATAGGGTCCCCGTTTGGACCTGAGCGGCCAGGCAAAGCCCGGCCACTCCAAGGTTTCGCTCCGCGAAACGCTTGTACGCGCTAACGCGCGGCTCGCTTCCGCTCGCGGAAAACCGGCGTTGCCCGTTTCTCTTTCGTCTTATTCCTCGTTATAGCCGAAAGAGCGGACGAAATTGACGTTATCGCGCCAGTTTTCCTTAACCTTGACCCAGGTCTCCAGATAGACTTTGGTGCCCATGAACTTCTCCATGTCGTGGCGGGCCATGGTGCTGATCTTCTTCAGCATGGCGCCCTGCTTGCCGATGATGATGCCCTTGTGGCTGGCCTTTTCGCAGAAGATGATGGCCTCCACGTCGATGACGCCGGAATCCCGCTCGGTGAAGCGTTCGATCTCGATGGCGACACCGTGGGGGATCTCCTTATCCAGGCACAGCAGCATCTTCTCACGCAGCAGCTCGCCGATGACCTGACGCTCAGGCTGATCGGAAGTCATGCCGTCCGGGAACAGCTGGGGGCCTTCCACGGCGTACTTGCGCAGCTCGGCCAGCAGCTCCTCCAGACCGTCACCGGAGTGGGCGGAGATGGGGATGATGGCGTCAAAGCCGTCCCACGCCTCGTTGTAGGCGGCGATGACCGGCAGCAGTTCTCCGGGCTCCACGGTGTCGATCTTGTTAATGCACAGGATGGCGGGGATACCCTCCTCTTTGATGCGCTGGATCAGTGCCAGCTCGGGAGCGCCCACATGGGCGATGGGCTCCACCAGCAGCAGCGCGCAGTCCACGTCGCTGAGGCTGGAGGTAACGATCTTCACCATGTAATCACCCAGAGCGCTCTTGGGCTTGTGCAGGCCCGGCGTGTCCATCAGGATGAACTGGGTGTCATCCCGGTTCACCACGCCGTAAATACGGTTGCGGGTAGTCTGGGCTTTGTTGGACACGATAGCGACCTTCTCGCCCACCAGCGCGTTAGTCAGGCTGGACTTGCCCACGTTGGGGCGGCCGCAGACGGTGATCATGGCTACATTTTGAATCTTAGACATACAGGTGATCCTCAACTTTCTTTGTTTGTTAAGCGTTTTTGGTATTTATATTGTCCGCCGAAAACCCGGCGGGGTCAATCTTTTTTTGATTTTTCGCGCATCTTTCGTCACAATACCCGCTTCAGGTACTGACCAGTATAGCTTTCCGGGCAGGCCGCCACGTCTTCGGGCGTGCCGGTGCAGACGATGGTTCCGCCGCCGTCGCCGCCCTCAGGGCCCAGGTCGATGATGTGGTCGGCACATTTTATGACATCCAGATTGTGCTCAATGACCACCACGGTGTTGCCGCTGTCCACCAGCCGCTGCAGAACCTCCAGCAGCTTGCGCACGTCGTCGGCGTGGAGGCCGGTGGTGGGCTCATCCAGAATATAGATGGTCTTGCCGGTGGCGATCTTGGACAGCTCCGTGGCCAGCTTCACGCGCTGGGCCTCGCCGCCGGACAGCTCCGTGGAGGGCTGACCCAGCTTCACATAGCCAAGGCCCACATCACACAGGGTTTTCAGCTTATTGTGGAGCTTGGGCAGGGCGGAGAAGAACTCCATCGCCTCATCGGCGGTCATGTCCAGCACCTCGGCGATATTCTTGCCCTTGTAACGGACCTCCAGCGTCTCACGGTTGTAGCGGCGGCCCTTGCAGACCTCGCAGGGGACGAAGATATCCGGCAGGAAGTGCATCTCGATCTTCAGCACACCGTCGCCGCTGCAGGCCTCGCACCGTCCGCCGCGGACGTTGAAGGAGAAGCGGCCGGGGCCGTAACCGCGGCTCTTGGCCTCCTGGGTAGCGGCGAACAGGTCTCGGATGTCGTTGAACAGGCCGGTATAGGTGGCCGGGTTAGAGCGGGGCGTGCGGCCAATGGGGCTTTGGTCAATGTTGACCACCTTATCCAGATGCTCAATGCCCTCAATTCCGCCGCACTTGCCGGGATGCACCTTCATGCGCATCAGGTCAGCACCCAGCCGCTTGAACAGGATCTCGTTGACCAGCGAGCTTTTGCCGCTGCCGGACACGCCGGTAACCACCGTGAAGCTGCCCAGCGGGAACTCCACGTCGATACTGCGCAGGTTGTTCTCCGCCGCGCCGGTGACTTTCAGATACTTGCCGTTTCCGCTGCGGCGGATATGGGGCACGGGGATCTTCCGCTTGCCCGCCAGATACTGGCCGGTCAGGGACATGGGATTGGCCATGACCTCCTCCGGCGTGCCGGCGGCCACAATGGTACCGCCATGAATACCGGCGCCAGGGCCGATGTCGATGAGGTAATCGGCGGCGCGCATGGTGTCCTCGTCGTGCTCCACCACCAGCAGGGTATTACCCAGATCCCGCAGATTCCGCAGTGTTCCCAGCAGCTTGTCGTTATCCCGCTGGTGCAGGCCGATGGACGGCTCATCCAGAATATACAGCACGCCCATCAGACTGGAACCGATCTGGGTGGCCAGACGGATCCGCTGGCTCTCGCCGCCGGAGAGGGTGGCGGCGCTGCGGCTGAGGGTCAGATAGCTCAGACCCACAGACTGCAAAAAGCCAAGGCGGGCCTTGATCTCCTTCAGAATCCGGTCGGCGATCAGGTGCTGCTGCTCCGTCAGGACCAGCTCCTCCACCCATTTCAGCTCATCGCCAACGGACATGCGGGTATAGGCGTCGATATCCAGATCGCCCACCGTCACCGCCAGAGACTCCTTCCGCAGGCGGCGGCCACGACAAGACGGGCAGGGGCACTCCGCCATCATCTCCTCCAGTTCCTTCTTGCTGGCGTCGCTCTGAGTCTCGTGATAGCGGCGCTGGATGTTGTTGCAGACGCCCTCAAAGGGCTGATACAGAGTACCCTTGCCCCGGGGCTGGTCGTAATGCAGTTCCAGCTTTTCACCCTTAGTACCGTACAGAATGATGTCCCGCACCTCATCGCTCAGTTCGTTCCACGGAGTGGTCAGAGCGAAGTGGTACTTCTTGGACAGGGCGTCAAAATACATGCGGGAGATACCGTCGGAGCGGATATTGCCCCAGCCGGAGGCCTGAATAGCACCGTCCAGAATAGACAGCTTGCCATCCGGCACCACCAGCATCTCGTCCACCTTCAACTGGCTGCCAAGGCCCGTACAGGTGGGACAGGCACCGAAGGGGTTGTTGAAGGAGAACATGCGGGGCGTCAGCTCCTCGATGGAGATGCCGCAGTCCTCGCAGGCGTAGTTCTGGGAGAAGGTCAGATCCTGCTCCTCCCGCAGCAGATTGATGACCACCAGACCGCCGGAGAGGCCGGAGGCGATCTCCACGCTGTCGGTCAGCCGCTGCTGAATGTCGGGCCGGATGATGAGGCGGTCCACGATGATCTCGATGGTGTGCTTCTTGTTTTTCTCCAGCTTGATCTCCTCGTCCAGCTCGTACAGGTTTCCATCCACCCGGGCGCGGACGTAACCGGAGCGCTTGGCGTCCTCAAACACCTTGGCGTGTTCGCCCTTCTTGCCCCGGATGACGGGCGCCATCACCTGGATGCGGGTGCCGTCCGGCAGTGAGAGCACCTGGTCGATGATCTGGTCGATGGTCTGCTGCTGGATGACCTTGCCGCACTTGGGACAGTGGGGCGTGCCTACTCTGGCCCACAGCAGGCGCAGATAGTCGTAGATCTCCGTCACCGTGCCCACGGTGGAGCGGGGATTCTTGCTGGTGGTTTTCTGGTCGATGGAAATGGCGGGGCTGAGGCCCTCGATATAGTCCACATCCGGCTTGTCCATCTGGCCCAGGAACATACGGGCGTAGGAAGAAAGGCTCTCCACATACCGCCGCTGGCCCTCGGCATAGATGGTGTCAAAGGCCAGAGAGGATTTGCCGGAGCCGGACAGGCCCGTCATCACCACCAGCTTGTCACGGGGAATGGTGACGTCCACATTTTTCAGATTATTGGCGCGTGCGCCTTTTACAATGATTTTATCCTGCATAAAAACGATCCTCCTGTCGGATCCCAATCAGTCCACGACCACATCTGCCGCCGTGGCGCCCAGCAGCTCCATCAGAGCCTGCGGATCCACCTCTACCTGCGCGCCGATCTTGCCGGCGGAGACGCAGATGGTGTCAAACAGCACCACCGTCTCGTGGAACACGGTGGGGAACAGCTTCTTCATACCCACAGGGCTGCAGCCGCCGTGGATATAGCCGGTCAGGGGCAGCAGCTCCTTTTGCGGGATCATGGCGATGGACTTCTCCCCCACGGCTTTCGCAGCCTTCTTCAGATCAAGGTTTTCCGCCACGGGGATATCGAATACATAGTAATTGCCGCTGGCCGCCTTCGTCACCAGCGTCTTGAATACCTGCTCCACATCCTGATGCAGGTAATTGGCCACGCTGACACCGTCAACAGGGCCGTCCTCGGGATATGTATGGGCGGTGTAGGGGATGTTTTTCTGCTCCAATACCCGCATCACATTGGTCTTTTCCTCTTTTTTCTTTGCCATATCGTTCACCTCAAAATATACACGCCGGCCAGCACGCAGAAAATGCCCGCCGCCGTCAGGGCGCTCATGGGTTCGCCGAACACCAGAACGCCGGTCAGGGCTGCCACCACCGGCTCCAGACTTGCCATGATGGAGGCCTTGCTTGCCTCCACCTGACTGAGGCCCTTGGTATAAAACAGATAGGGCAGCACCGTGGAAAACACCACCATCGCCGCGGCGATCAGCGCCAGCTTCGGCTGAGCCAGCGCGGTCAGTTCCGCCGGGCGCAGCAGCACCAGCGAGGCCGGGCCGGCAAACAGGAATGTCCACACCGTCACGGTCATGGAGTCGTAATGGGCCAACGCATAGCGGCCGAACACGCTGTACAGTGCGTAGAAAAAGCCCGCGCCCAGTCCCAGCAGCACACCGCTGAGGGAAACGCTCAGATCACCGGCAAATACGCCGCACACCAACGCGCAGCCCACCAGCGTCAGCGCCAGCGCCGCCAGCTTTTTCTTCGTCACCGGCTCCCGCCAGAGAATGGCGGACAGGATCACCACAAAGGACGGCGCCGTATACAGCAAAATGGACGCCACCGCCAGAGAGCAGATCTTCTGGCAGGAGAAGTAGCAGCAGGTGAACAGCAGAATACTGACCACGCCGGTGCCGAAGAAGTATTTCAGATGTTCCTTTTTCACGGCGAACACCCTGCGGTCACGGACGGCAAAGATCGCCGCCAGCAGCACGCAGCCGCCGAAATTCCGCACCAGCACGATGGATGTGGGAGACAGTCCCGCCGCCATCAGTGTCCGGTTCCAGATGCCGATGACACCCCACAGGGCCGCCGCCAGTAAAATATTCAAATATGCCCCAACCGGGGCCGTTGTCTTCGGTTTCATGTCAGTTTCACCAGATATGTGTCAGAATATAAATATGGCCGCACAGCAGCGCGCAGGTATATACCACCCAGCTGATTCTCTGGGTCGCGATGTAAAAATCAGACGGTTCCGGATCTCGGACGTCGCAGCTGTGCTGCAGATAGAACAGGGCCTCCGGGTACCACACGTCAAAGGCCAGCACCGCCGTTATCAGAACCAGCAGCAGGTAAAGGCCCCAGCTGCCCCGACTCGTCAGCTCCGGGCCGTTGGCGAAATAGACCAGATTTCCTCTGGTCAGGTCATGCACATCCGGCGGCCCTGTAACCACGAACGTCCATTCTCCATCTCCATCATACCAGCGGCGGATCTCGCCATCCGGATCATACGCACCCCGAAAGATGATCGTCTGGTTTTTCAAGATCCGGATGCCGGGCACAGGGCCGTACTCCGTCTCCACCGGTTCCAGCGGATACTCCACGGTGTAGACGTCATGGCGGCCGCCTTCCACCGTGTACGCAACCTCAACATCTGGAAACGCGTTTCCGGACACGCTGACGGTCACGTTGTCGCCATGGACTTTTCCGGTGTAAACCGTGGCCTCCTCCGTCTCCTCCACCCACAGCAGAGAATCACCGAACTGTACGCCCTTCTGGCTGCGGACAACACCGGTAAGGACGCCGAAAATGACCACCATGGCGGCCAGAACGATCAAAATCACATTTTGGAATCTTGTACGCTCCTCCATCGGCGCACCTCCTTGTAAATTATTTCTCGCCCTTCAACTCAATGATCCGGTCACGCAGCACTGCCGCGTACTCGAACTCTAGCATCTTCGCGGCTTCTTTCATTTCCTTCTCCAGCTTGGCGATCTCGGCGGCCCGCTCCTGTTCGGAGAGCTTTTTCTTTCTGCGGCCGCGGATGGTGTCCGCCTCCGCCGTCTTGGATATCTCCAGCACCTCGCGGACGCCCTTGATGATGGTCTTGGGCACGATGCCATGCTCGCGGTTGAAGGTATCCTGAATGGTGCGGCGGCGCTCCGTTTCCTCCATGGCAGCACGCATGGAGGGGGTGATCTCGTCGGCGTACATGATGACGAGGCCCTCCGCGTTTCGGGCGGCACGGCCAATGGTCTGGATGAGAGACGTCTCGCTGCGCAGGAAGCCCTCCTTGTCGGCGTCCAGAATGGCCACCAGACTGACCTCCGGCAGGTCGAGACCCTCACGCAGCAGGTTGATGCCCACCAGCACATCGAACTCGCCCAGACGCAGATCCCGGATGATCTCCATGCGCTCGATGGTCTGCACGTCGGAGTGCATATACCGCACCCGGATGCCGGCGTTCTTGAAATAGTCCGTCAGATCCTCTGCCATTTTTTTGGTGAGGGTGGTCACCAGAACACGCTCGCTTCTTGCGGCGCGGGCGTTGATCTCCTCCATCAGATCGTCGATCTGACCGGTGACAGGGCGCACCTCCACCTTGGGGTCCAGCAGACCGGTGGGACGGATGACCTGCTCCACGATGCTGTCCGCCCGTTCCCGCTCATAGGGACCGGGAGTGGCGGAGACAAACACCGCCTGACCGATGCGCTCCTCAAATTCCTCGAATTTCAGAGGGCGGTTGTCATAGGCGCAGGGCAGCCGGAAGCCGTATTTCACAAGGCTGTCCTTGCGGGCGTGGTCGCCGTTGTACATGGCCCGCACCTGGGGCAGCGTCACGTGGGACTCGTCCACAAACAGCAGGAAGTCGTCCGGGAAGAAGTCCAGCAGCGTCATGGGGGCGCTGCCCGCCGGACGGTCGGAGATGATGCGTGAGTAGTTCTCAATGCCGGAGCAGTAGCCCAGCTCCGCCATCATCTCCATGTCATATTCGGTACGCTGGCGGATGCGCTGTGCCTCCACCAGCTGCTCGTTGTCGGTAAAAATGCGAACCTGCTCCTCCATCTCGGCGCGAATATCGCCCAGGGCCCGGTCCATCTTGTCCTTAGTGGTGACATAGTGGCTGGCGGGATAGATGGCGATGTGGTTCAGCGTCCGGTTCACATTGCCGGTCAGGGGCGTGATCTCGCTGATGCGGTCGATCTCATCACCGAAGAACTCCACCCGGATGGCCTTGTCCTTATAATAGGCGGGATAGATCTCCACGGTATCGCCCCGGACGCGAAACATATTGCGCTCAAAGGCGATGTCGTTGCGCTCATAGCGGATCTCCACCAGACGGCGCAGCAGCTCATCCCGGTCCCATTCGGCACCAACCCGCAGGGACACCACCATCTTGGCGAAGTCGTCCGGCTCGCCCAGACCGTAAATACAGGACACGGAGGACACCACGATCACGTCCCGCCGCTCCAGCAAAGCGCAGGTGGCAGACAGACGCAGCCGGTCGATCTCATCGTTGGTGGAGGCATCCTTGGCGATATAGGTATCCGTGTGGGGGATATAGGCCTCCGGCTGATAGTAGTCGTAATAGGACACGAAGTATTCCACCGCGTTGTTGGGGAAAAACTCCTTGAACTCCGCGCACAGCTGGGCGGCCAGGGTCTTATTGTGGGCCAGCACCAGCGTGGGGCGCTGGGCGGCCTCGATGACCTTGGCCATGGTGAAGGTCTTGCCGGAGCCGGTAACGCCCAGCAGCACCTGTTCCTTCAGTCCGTTTTCAATGCCCTCCGCCAGACTGGCGATGGCCTGCGGCTGATCGCCGGAGGGCTGATATTCAGAAACAACTTCAAATTTCGGCATCGTTCTCGTTCCTCCACGTACCGCATCATTTCTGTCTGTATCTTACCATACCTCTGTTTAATATGCAACATTTGTTCGATTTTATGTAAGGTATCCGGAATCGGCCAGTGACACAAAGTCCCCGTCCGCCACAATGATATGGTCTGCCAGCTGCACATCAATATTCTTCAGCGCCTCTCTGGCCCGGTCTGTGGCGGCAAAATCGTCGTTGGAGGGCAGGGCGATGCCGCTGGGGTGGTTGTGGGCCAGAATGACTGCGCTGGCGGAGGATAGAATGGCACACTCCACCAGTTTCCGGATATCCAGTCCCGCGGAGGAAATACCGCCCTCCCCCAGCCGCTTGTGGGTGATGAGCTTTCCCTTTCGGTCCAGACACAGCACATAGACCACCTCATGCGTCTGGCCGGAGAACAGATCCAGCAGATATGCGCCGGCCCGGTCCGAGGAGTTCAGCACCCGCTCCGCCTCAGCCAGCCGCGCCTTCTGCGTCAGCTGGGGCACCAGCTTCAACAGCACGGCCGCGCTCTCGCCGATACCCTCCACCTTTTTCAGGTCGTCCGCCGGTGCCGCCAGCACCGCAGACAGGGAGCCGTACCGCTCCATCAGCGCGTGGGCGATGGGGTTGGTGTCCCGCCGGGGGATGGCGTAATACAGCAGCAGCTCCAGCGCTTCATGGTCGGCAAAATTCTCCAGTCCGCCCTTCAAAAACCGCTGGCGCATCTTCTCCCGGTGGCCGTCATGAATTCCCATATTTGCCCCTCCCGCACGCAAAAACGCAATTTTTTCGGAATATCATATTATATCACGGAGCGCCATGCCCCACAAGTCATTTTCGGTTCAGAAAATTCCTTTCCGCCCATCCTCTGCGCCTTGACAGCACGTTTTTTTTGGCATAATATAAACACAGTGAGCAAAACTGAACATGGTCCGGTAGGTAAGGCTACCACAGGGATATGGATCGCTGCCGCAGAGTGATGGAGACATCATGAGAGGGTTTGAACAGGCGATATCGAACACGAAGGTATCATCTAATGCGATTTCACCGCCTTGTGACGCTAAAGCTTGAACGGTAAGCGGAAAACTGTGGTTTTCCGGCAGAAGCCAAGGGGGTATTTTCTCTGATCGACCGGACGGGACGATTGGGGATTTTTTTATTTTGCCCGACCGACCAAAGGAAAGGAGGTCTGCACCATGGCAGAAAACATGACTGATCAGGAACTGGAAGAAATGATCGAAGACGTATACGAAGACGTATACGAGGATATGGAAAACGTGGAAGAACGTCTGGACGACATTCTGGAAACGGTTGAGGAACTGCTTTCCCGAAAACAGTATGCAGACCTGCGTGACCTCCTGTCCCCGCTGGAGGCTCCGGATATCGGTATACTGTTCGGCGATCTGAATAACGATCAGATCCCCCTGTTGTTCCGTCTGCTGCCCAAGGAGCTGGCCGCAGAGGTATTCGTGGAGCTGGAATCCGATCAGCAGCAGATGCTGATTCAGGGTTTCTCCAACGCCGAGCTGAAGGAAGTTCTGGACGAGTTGTATCTGGACGACGCCGTTGACCTGGTGGAAGAAATGCCCGCCAACGTGGTCACCCGCATCCTGAAGCACACCGATCCCGATACCCGCAAGAGCATCAACGAGATCCTGAAGTATCCCGAGGACTCCGCCGGCAGCATCATGACCACGGAGTTTGTGGATCTGAAGGAGAATATGACGGTGGAGGACGCCTTAAAGCGTATCCGCCGCACCGCTCCCGACAAGGAGACCATCAACGTCTGCTATGTCATCGATGAGCGCCGCCATCTGATCGGCTACCTGTCCATTCGCCGCCTGCTGCTGGCGGAGGAGGACGATATCATCGGTGAGATCATGGAAAAGAGTCTCATCGCCGTCCAGACGCTGGACGACCAGGAGACCACTGCCCAGGCTCTGAGCAAGTACGACTTCCTGGCTCTGCCCGTTGTAGATACCGAAAACCGTCTGGTGGGTATCGTCACGGTGGACGACGCCATGGACGTTATCGAAGAAGAGACCACCGAGGACTTCGAAAAGATGGCGGCTATGCTGCCCTCCGACAAGCCCTATCTGAAAACCGGCGTCTTTGAGACCTGGAAGGCCCGCACACCCTGGCTGCTGATGCTGATGCTGTCCGCCACCTTTACCGGCATCATTCTGACGCACTTTGAATCCGCCCTTATGTCCTGCGCCATTCTGACCAGCTTCATCCCCATGCTGTCCGGTACCGGCGGCAACAGCGGCACCCAGGCCTCCACGGCCGTCATCCGCGCTCTGTCGCTGGACGAGGTCCGCTTCTCCGATCTGTTCCACGTCCTGTGGAAAGAACTGCGGGTGTCCCTGTGCTGCGGTGTCTGTCTGGCCGGCGCCAACTTCATCAAAATGATGCTGGTGGACCGCATGCTGCTGAACAACCCCGACGTCACCGTCTGGGTGGCTCTCGTGGTCTGCGCCACGCTGGTCTGCACGGTGCTGTGCGCCAAGCTGGTGGGCTGTGCCATGCCGATTTTGGCGGAAAAGATCGGCTTTGACCCGGCGGTCATGGCCTCCCCCTTCATCACCACCATCGTAGACGCCCTGTCCCTGCTGATCTATTTCGAGATCGCCTCCTCCATTCTTGGCATATAACAAACATAACAGGAGCTCCGACCGGTTGGTCGGAGCTCCTGTTTATTTATTGTAAGATTCAGTTGGGCATGGTCTGCACAACGCCGCGGCTGCAGTCCACGCTGACGCGGACACCGTCCTGCAGACGGCGGCTTGCATCCACAGCTGCAATGATCACGGGTTTCTCCAGCGCCAGACCCACCGTTGCGGTGTGGCAGTCCCGGCTGGCCTCCTCAGTGATGATGGCGGCAGCCTTGCGGATCCAGGGCAGCATCTCATTGGTGGTGTAGGGCACCACCAGAACATCGCCGTCCTGAAATTTTTCCTGGATATCCTCGATCGTGCGGCAGACGCACAGGCGGCCGCTGGCCTTCAGGTCACCGACGCCCATGGCGTTGATGAGAGAGCCGCCCACCTGCTTGACGCGGATCATGTTGGTGGTACCGGCAATACCCACCGGCACACCGGCGGTGACGACCACCAGGTCGCCCTTCTGGACGATACCGGCCTTTTCCGCGGCCTCCACAGCCAGATCCACCAGTTCGTCAGAGTTCTTGGCGCGGGGCATCATCACAGCCTCAACGCCCCAATACAGACTCATCTGGCGGCGGACCTGCTCATCCAACAGCAGCGCCACAACCGTGGTCTTGGGGCGGAAACGGCTGACCATCTGAGCGGTGATACCGCGCTGGCTGACGCTGAGAATGGCGTCGGCGCCGATGTCCACAGCAGTGGTGCAGGCGGCGTGGGCCATAGCGGCGGAAATGGACAGGCGCTCCTTCTTGCTCTTGAACTTCATAGTCTTGGAGTGGTCCACATTGGCCTCGGTCTGCACGGCGATGGCGTGCATGGTCTGCACAGCCTCCACAGGGTAGGCGCCTGCGGCAGTCTCGCCGGAGAGCATAATAGCGGACGTGCCGTCGTAGATGGCGTTGGCCACGTCGGTGATCTCCGCACGGGTGGGGCGGGGATTTTCGATCATGGACTCCAGCATCTGGGTGGCGGTGATGACCGGCTTGCCGGCGGCCACGCACTTGGCGATCATATCCTTCTGAATCATGGGGATCTCCGTGAAGTCGATCTCAACGCCCATATCGCCGCGGGCCACCATGATACCGTCAGCCACAGCCAGAATATCGGCCAGGTTGTTGACGCCCTCACGGTTTTCGATCTTGGCGATGATTCGGATGTGGGAACCGGCCTGATCCAGGATCTGGCGCAGCTCGCGGACATCGGCGGCAGTGCGGACAAAGCTGGCGGCAATAAAGTCGAAGCCCTGCTCGATACCGAAGCGGATATCATCCCGGTCACGCTGGCTGACATAGGGCATGGACAGACGGACGCCGGGGATGTTGACGCCCTTGTTGTTCTTCATCATGCCGCTGTTGAGCACCTTGCAGCGGATGGTGGTGTCGGTGGTCTCCAGCACGGTCATGCGCACCAGACCATCGTCCAGCAGGATGGTGTCGCCGGGCTTCACGTCTCCGGGCAGATCGTTATAGGTAATGGAACACTTGGTCTCGTCGCCCTCCACCTGATCGGTATGCAGGACAAACTCCGTACCCTCCTTCAGCTCCACAGGGCCGTTCTTGAAGGACTTCAGGCGGACCTCGGGACCCTTCGTGTCCAGCATGGTGGCCACAGGCAGATCCATCTCCTCCCGCAAGGCCTTCAGAGCGTCCAGACGCTCCTTGTGGCCGGCGTGGTCGCCGTGGGAGAAGTTGAAGCGGGCCACATTCATGCCGGCCTTCAGCATGCCGCGCAGAACGCCTTCCTTATCGGTTGCGGGACCCAGTGTACAGACGATTTTCGTTTTTCTCATATTGTATTTACCACCTTTCTTTGAAAAGGACCAATTCTCACCGCGTATCACTTTATCACACCCGCAATCGATTTAAAAGGGGAAAGCGCAAATTTCTACATTCTGACGAAATTAAAAAAGTGCGGCATTTCTGCCGCACTTTGGAAGCTAAACGTTTAGATGCCCAGTTTTTCTTTCAAAGCAGCGATCATGCCGGCATACTCGGCGTCGCTGAGATGAACGGGATTGGGATTGGTGATGGTAAAGTTACCGCCGAACTCAAAGCCACCCTCATACTTGGGCACGATGTGGAAGTGCAGATGGGGGTTGGAGTCGCCGAAGGAGGCCAGATTCAGCTTGGTGCAGCCCCAGATCTCCTTGACAGCACCGGAAGCCTTTGCCAGATCGTCAGCAAAGTCAACCAGCTCCTGAGCGCCGCACTCGCACAGCTCCTTCTTGTGGTCCTTCAGCGCCAGCACGCAGCGGCCCAGATGAGCCTGGTCCTTGAACAGATACAGGGTAGAGGCCTTCATCTCGCCCACATAAAACATGATAGCCTCGCGGCCCTCGTGATGCGCATCGCAGTAAAAGCAGCCCATGGGTATTCCTCCGTATGTTTCAGATTGTGGGACCATTTGTCCCTGCCATAACCATACTCCTCCCCCGCCGCCTCCGTCAAGGAGAACCTCTGGATTTTCTTTTCCGCCTGTGCTATGCTGAGAAAAAAGCAACAGGAGGACACCCTCATGAAACTGGGAATGGTCACGGACAGTCTGGCCCATCTGCCGCTGCGGGAAGCGGCCGCCGTTTGCAAACGCCTTAGACTGGAGCAGGTGGAGCTGGGCTGCGGCAACTGGTCCCCCGCGCCCCATATCGACCTGAACGCACTCACCGCCGACGCTGGAAAGCGGACAGAGCTGCTGGACACGCTGGCGGCAAACGATCTCACCATCTCCGCCCTCAACTGCTCCGGCAACCCCCTGTTCCCCGGTGAAAAGGGCGCGAAAGACCGGGCTGTGGCCGCCGGCACCTTCCAGCTGGCTGAGCAGTTGGGTTTGAAGACAGTGGTCATGATGAGCGGTTTGCCCGGCGGCTGTGCCGAGGACCGCACCCCCACCTGGGTCGTGACCTCCTGGCCTCCCGAGACGGCGGACATTCTCCGCTACCAGTGGGACACCGCCATCCCCGTCTGGAAAGAGCTGGCCCGCCGGGCCGCCGATCACGGCGTGGAGCGCATCGCTCTGGAGTTCCATGGCTGGCAGCTGGTGAACAACGTAGAAAACCTGCGCCGTCTGCGGGGTGAAGTGGGCGACATCATCGGCGTCAACATGGATCCCAGCCATCTGTTCTGGATGGGCGCCGATCCGCTGGCCATGACCCGCGCCCTGGCCGACTGCATTTATCACGTCCACATCAAGGATGTGCGCACGGAGGCAGCTGCCGGCACCGGCACCATGCTGGACACCAAGGGCGTGCTGGAATTCGCCACCCGTTCCTGGAACTTCGTCACCCCCGGCAGCGGCCACGACGAGGCCTGGTGGCGGCAGTTCGTGCTGACTCTCCGGGAAGCGGGTTACGACGGCCCCCTGAGCATCGAACAGGAGGACTACACCATCCCCCTGATGGACGCACTGGAACAGACCGCCGCCCTGCTGAAGCGAGTCACCGCATAAGCAAAACAGACGCCTTCCGGCGTCTGTTTTTTGTTTCAGTGCTTCTTTTTGCGGCCGCCCAGCACAACGGCGATGACGCCGAAGAAAATGGCCAGATCCGCCAGATTGAACACATACCGCCGCACCTTTTCCGGCGCTTTGGGGAACTGAAGGTAATCAAACACGCTGCCGTGCATCACCCGCTCCCACAGGTTACTCAAGCCGCCGCCCAGTACCAGTGCGCAGCCAATACGGCTCTCCCGCCACAGCGTCAGGCTCCAGGCCAGAAGTGCCGCCGACAGGACGGACAGCTGGTTTGCCGTCAGGCGCAGAAGTCCGAAGGCGGAGCCGCAGTTCCGCAGAGCGGTCAGCTTCACCCGGCCGCCAAAATGCTCGCTGTCCTGCCGCTCCGGCCGGTCCAGCCGCCAGCGGACTGCCACACAGGCACACGCCACGGCGCCGCCCAACAGAATGGAAAGAATCATACTTCGTCCTCCTTGCCGTCCCGCGCCTTTTCCATCGCGGCTCTCACAGCGCCGGTCTTCCCGGCCTGGTTGTTCCGGTCCAGCGTGGCGGCGATCTGCCGCAGGGTCTCGTCTACCTCCGCCCGGAAGGCGCTGGCAGACAGACGGAGCGCACCGTGACCCAGAATGATCAGCTGCTCCGGGCCGTCGGAGGTGGCCACCTTTACCCTGTGCTTCCGGCCGATCTCATAGGTGGCCCGCTCGATATAGGCGTCCGCCGTCTCGGCCTCCTTGGTATAGACTACGTGGATGTTGTGGTACTTCTCCACGCTGCCAAGACCGCCTTTGACCTTATAGGCGTCGAACACCACGATGACCACGCATTTCCTGAAGCCCTGATAATTGCTCAGCAGGTCGCACAGCTGCTTGCGGGCGGCGTCCAGATTGTCCTGCGCCACCGCCTTCAGCTCGTCCCACGCGAAGATGATGTTGTAGCCGTCCACCAGCAGGTATTCCGGTCCCGTGTGCTGCTGCCGGATGGGTCGTTTCTCTGCCGGCTCCATAATGGTGCGCCGCGGTGCGCCGCCCGATTGTGGGGTGCGCTGCTTCACGGGGCCGTAGGTCCGTTCAAAAATCGCCTGCAGCTCTTTGTCCTGCTCAATGGTTCCTGCATAAGAGCGGACAGCCCGGCGGACGGGCGCCTTTTCTTCCTCCGCCTGTTCCCGGCCCAGCCTCAGACCGCTGTCCACATGGGCCATAGCGGGCACCTCATCCCACTTCACCGTATAGCCGGCGCCGTGACCGCAGAACACGCTGTCCGGCGTGTTGTCCACGTCCCGCTCCGGATCGTAACCGATAGTCTCCACCACCTCTGCCTGCTGAGCGCAGGGTGCATAGCCCCGCAGGACACAGCTGAGCCGACCCCGGCCCCGGGTATAGGCTGTGACCTCCCGGGCGTAGTTCCGCATGGCCGCCACCGGCGCGGCGCCAGTGAATACAGTCTCGTCGCCCACAGTCTCCGGCGGCTCGATCTCGCCGTTCATCCGCTGCAGGTCGGTCATGGCCCGGCCCACCTGCTCGGCGGGGATCTCCAGCCGGAAATCATACCAGGGCTCCAGCAGCACACTCTCCGCCTGCATGAGTCCCTGACGCACGGCACGGTAAGTGGCCTGGCGGAAGTCGCCGCCCTCCGTGTGCTTCACATGGGCCCGGCCCGCCACCAGCGTCAGTTTGATATCCGTGATGGGCGAGCCGGTCAGCACGCCCAGATGTTCCTTTTCATCCAGATGGGTCAGGATCAGCCGCTGCCAGTTGCGGTCCAGGTCGTCCTCCGGGCAGGCGGTGAAGATCTGCACACCGCTGCCCCGTTCACCGGGTTCCAGCAGCAGATGTACCTCCGCGTAGTGACGCAGCGGCTCAAAGTGGCCGATGCCCTCCACTGCGCCCGCAATCGTCTCCCGATAGCGGATCGCACCCTCACCGAAGGTGATTTCCATACCAAAGCGTTCCCGGATGAGCCGCTGCAGGATCTCCAGCTGCACCTCGCCCATCAGCTGGGCGTGGATCTGGCGCAGCTGCTCGTGCCAGACGATATGGAGCTGGGGGTCTTCCTCCTCCAGCTGCTGCAGCTTCAACAGCGCCATGTGGGGATCCGTCCCCTCCGGCAGCTGAATGTGATAAGTCAGTACCGGTTCCAGCACCGGCGCCGTCCAGGCAGTCTCGCCGCCCAGTCCCTGGCCAGGGCGGGTTCGGCTCAGTCCGGTAACCGCGCAGATCGTTCCCGCAGGCGCCTCATCCACCAGCCGGAATTTCAGGCCGGAATAGATCCGCAGCTGGTCTGCCTTTTCCTCCCAAACCTTGTCGTCCGCCATGCCTTCCTGCCGGTTGGTCAGGAGATCCTTCACCCGCAGCGTACCGCCGGTGACCTTCAGCCAGGTCAGACGGCTGCCCTGACCGTCCCGGGAGATCTTGAACACCCGGGCGCCGAACTCCGCAGGATAGACGGGTGCGGAGGCAAAGTGTCCCAGTCCCTCCAGGAATTCATCCACGCCCTCCAGCTTCAGCGCAGAGCCGAACCAGCAGGGGAACAGCTTCCGCTCCGCGATCATGCAGGTCAGATCGTCGTCCGATACCTCGCCGGTTTCCAGAAACTGTTCCAGTACCGCCTCGTCGCACAGGGCGGCCTCCTCCAGAAAGGTATCGTCCCGGCTGGTAAAATCCGTGACGCCGCTGCCAAGGCGGGTTTTCAGGCCTTCCAGCAGGGCGGCCTTGTCGGCGCCGGCCAGATCCATCTTATTGACAAACAGGAACGTGGGGATATGATAGCGCTCCAGCAGCCGCCACAGCGTCCGAGTGTGGCCCTGAACGCCGTCCGTGCCGCTGATGACCAGAATGGCGCAGTCCAGCACCTGCAGCGTCCGCTCCATCTCCGCGGAAAAATCCACGTGGCCCGGCGTGTCCAGCAGGGTGATGTCCGCCTCAGGCAGGGAAAA
This sequence comes from Oscillibacter sp., assembly GCA_017482345.1. Lineage (GTDB taxonomy): Bacteria > Bacillota > Clostridia > Oscillospirales > Oscillospiraceae > Oscillibacter. The sequence continues at coordinate 4,274 of JAFUNB010000010.1, read as the reverse complement.
CTCCGCCTGCTTGGAGAAGATGGTAATGCCCCGTTCCCGCTCCATGGCGTCCGTGTCCAGAAAGGCGTTCTGGTGATCCACCCGCCCCAGCTTCCGCACCGCGCCGCTGCGATATAGCATGGCCTCGGACAGCGTGGTTTTACCCGCGTCCACATGGGCCAATATTCCTACGACCAGTTTTTTCATTGGCTGTCTCCAATCGAAAGTATACGGAGTTATCATATCATTTCCCGTTCTCCGGCGCAAGATGCCCCGCTTCGCGCAATGGCGAAACGGGGCGTTCCCATTATAAATTCAGATACGCTCTCAGGGCATTGAGATGCAGGAAAAACACGGTCTCCGGCTGTTCCCGCACCACTTTGCGCAGCTCCTCCACCGGAATCCAGCGGATATTGCTGCTCTCATCTGTATCCGTCAACAGTTCGCCTTCCGCCTCGCACAAAAATGTGTGCAGCAGGATGGAATAGGCACCGGACAGGTTTTGTGTCACGCAGTAAGGCTGATAGGAGCAAATCGCCCCACCATCGCACGAGATCACGGCCGACTGATCCTCTCCCCTGATCTTTGTAACAGTCAGTCCAGTTTCCTCCCGCACCTCCCGACGCAGGGCAGAAAACAAGTCCTCATATTCCCGCACCTTTCCGGCGGGCAATTCCGTCAGTCCGTTGGTCGCTCCGCCATCGGCCTTCTGCCGGGTCTGGATCAAAACATGCGGCATACCGTCAATTTCTTTTTCGATGATCGCTCCCACACAGGGAACAGCAAATTTCTCATTCATTTCAATACTTTTTCCTCAGATACATCCAGCAGCCCCAGTACAGCAGCATCATCAGACACACGCCGCCGGAGGCCACCATCATCAGATCCTCACGGCCCAACAGCTTCAGCACAATGGTAGCGCAGCCGCCGATGAGCACAAACCAGTACCCCGCCCAGGCCCAAGCCTTGTTTGCGATAAAACGGTTCCGCTCATCTTTCGCCTCTGTGTCGAACTTCTCCCGGTATTCTTCGTTGGTGCGATAGCGGATCTGGCGAATGACCTGCAGCGTTCCAACCACCAGAAGGGCAAAGCCCATACTGCTCCAAAATTCTTCCATGAAACCAGCCAGATGGCAGCCCATCAGCGTCAGTCCCAGCAGCATCCAGAAAATGCTGAGAAAAATCCTCTTACCGTAGTTCATGTCAAACCTCCTCATCGAAACAGAACACGTCCTCAATGGCCATTTCAAAATATCTGGCGATCTTATAGGCCAGCAGAATGGACGGGTTATACCGTCCGTTTTCCAGAGAGCTGATGGTCTGGCGGGAGACGCCAAGCGCCTTCGCAAATTCCTCCTGCCGGACACCCCGTTCTTTTCTGATCTCCTCGATCCGGTTTTTCAAGTCATCCCTCCTCAGAAAAGTAAAGTTCACTTTACATTTTAGAGCATAACACAGCGACCTCTTTATGTCAAGCAAACTTTACATTACTACAAGATTTCTTCATTCCCATGCGACGTTTTTGCATATCACACGCATCTTTGTTGACTTATTTTCATGTTTCTATATAATGGAAGTACAGTCGATTTAACTGAATCCGGAGGTGGTAGTTCCCATGAAAATCGAAAAAACAGAACATTTTTTGAATTTTTGCTGTGAAATGGGCCGCCACCTGGTCCAGAGCGGCGCTGAAATCTACCGGGTGGAGGACTCTATCACCCGTCTGATGCATGCCTATGGCTATACGGACATCGAAGTATTTGCCATCCCCTCCTGTATCATCCTCAACATCATGCACGAGGATCACAATTATACCAAATCCATCCGCATCCGTTCTTCTGCCATCGCGCTGGATAAACTGGATAAATTGAACAACCTGTGCCGCCGGGTCTGCCGCGAGACACCCGATATTGACACCTGTTTCGCCCAGCTGCGGGAGATCACCTCCGCTCCGCTGTATTCCGAACTGGTCAGCTATCTGGCCCACGGCTTTGTGGCCGTGTTTTTCACGCTGTTCTGGGGCGGCACGGCACTGGATGCCGTCATCGCCTTTGCCAGCGGCTTGGCAGTCAAATTCGCCAACACGACTCTTGGCCGGATGAATACCAACATTTTCTTCACCAACGTCTGTTCCAGCATGTTGATGGCCAGCGTACCGCTGGCGCTGCAGTATCTGGGTCTGAACATCCATATCGATATGATCATCATAGGCGCCATCATGCTGCTGGTTCCCGGTATCGCCATTACCAACGTCATGCGCGATATGATCGCTGGCGATTTTCTGACTGCCATGAGCAAGCTAACGGAAGTTCTCATCATTTCTCTGGCACTGGCCATCGGCATCGCCCTTCCCATGGGCGCCGCAAGAATGTTTTTGGGGGTGATGTGATATGCTGAGATTTTTGCCCTGCCTTTACGCATTCATCGCCTGTGCCAGCTTTTGCTACATCTTTCAGGTTCGCAAACCGCGGTTTATCTTTCTGTGCAGTCTCAACGGCGCCATCTCCTGGCTGGTCTATCTGCTGACGGACTTCCTGCCCGTCGAGGCCGCCCGCTATTTTCTGGCCACCATTGCCGTTTCGGCGCTGGCAGAGATCCTGGCCCGGGCACTGAAAGCACCTGCCACCATTTTTCTGGTCATCGGCATCATCCCTCTGGTGCCGGGCGGCGGTCTGTATTACACCATGGACTATCTCATCAGCGGCGACTTTGCCATGTTCACCGCCAAGGGTCTCCAGACAGCGGCAGCAGCCGGCGCCATCGCGGCCGGCGCCTCCATGGTCACGTCTCTGGTGCGAATGCTGACCTGGCGCAAACAGGCTCACGCCCAGTCCTGACCGACAATTTGATCCTTTTACGTTCGGACGCTTTTCCCTCCGCACCTCTTTTTGTAAAAGATGATGCTTGACAGGGAAAAGCGTCCTTGATATATTCGGAGTAATCGGTTACTTATATCTTCCGGCCGGATTTTCCGCCGGAACCACCTATAAAAGGAGGACCTCATATGGAACGAGAAATCAGACGTATCGGCGTTCTGACCAGCGGCGGCGACGCCCCCGGCATGAACGCAGCCGTCCGCGCCGTTGTCCGCTGCGCTGTCAGCCAGGGCATTGAGTGCGTGGGTATTCGCCGCGGTTGGAGCGGCCTCATCAACAGCGATTTCATCCGTATGGACGCCACCAGCGTCAGCCATATCATCAACAAGGGCGGCACCATGCTCTACACCGCCCGGAGCAAGGAGTTCATGGACGCCGCCGGCCGTGACCGCGCGCTGGCCTCCTGCAAGCTGCTGGGTCTGGACGGCATCGTCGCTGTCGGCGGCGACGGCACCTTCCGCGGCGCGCTGGCCCTGTCCCGTCAGGCTGCCGCCAACGGCATGGACCTGCAGGTCGTGGGTATCCCCGCCACCATCGACAACGACATCGGCTGCTCCCACTACACCATCGGTTTTGACACCGCCTGCAACACCGCCATCGAGTGCATCGATAAGCTGCGTGACACCATGCAGTCCCACGAGCGCTGCTCCATCGTGGAGGTCATGGGCCGCCACGCCGGTTATCTGGCGCTGACGGTGGGCCTCTCCGTGGGCGCCACCGCCGTGCTCATCCCCGAGCGGGAGCTGGATTTTGAAAACGACGTGGTGGAGAAGATCCGCCGCGCCCGCCTGGCCGGCACCACTCATTACATGATCGTGGTGGCCGAAGGCGCCGGCAGTGCCATGGACATCGCCAAGCGCATCAACGAGGAAGTGGGCATCGATCCCCGCGTCACCGTTCTGGGCCACATCCAGCGCGGCGGCTCTCCCTCCGCCCGGGACCGCGAGATCGCCAGCCTCATGGGCTACGAGGCCGTGCAGGCCATGATCGAGCGCCGGGGCAACTGTGTTGTCGCCGAGCAGGACGGCAAAATTGTGGATATTGAAATGGAAAAGGCCCTGCAGATGGTCAAGCCCTTCGACATGGAGAAATACGACATTCTCCAGTCCCTGACCCATCGCAGCGGTTCTCTCCGCTGATCAAGTCAAAACCTCCGGCTAAGCCGGAGGCTTGAGTAAGCCCTATAAGGGCTTTATACGGACAATGCCCCTTAAGGGGCCCGAAAAGATTTGCCGACCGCATTACTTTCTCGGGCTACCCCTTAAGGGGTTTTCGTTATGCCTTGGTATTCTTGCTCCCCGTAAACGGGTCCACGAATTCCTTAATGCTCACTTGGTCGGCTATTTGATCCTCTTGTAGCTGATTTTGGATATACGCTTTAATTGCTTTTTTGTTCCGTCCTACTGTATCAACGAAATA
>JAFUNB010000009.1 GCA_017482345.1 Oscillibacter sp. | reverse complement strand
TCTTCAGGATGGGGCGGTTGTCATCGCTGGCCAGCAGCAGGGCACGGGAGATGCCGTGGCGCAGGGCGCCGGCCTGGCCGGAAACGCCGCCGCCGGTGACGGTGGCAACGATGTCCATCTTGCCGGTGTTGCCGGTAGCCTCCAGGGGCTGACGGACGACCATCTTCAGGGTGTCGAGACCGAAGTACTCCTCGATGTCACGGCCGTTGATGGTGATGGAGCCGGTGCCGTTGGGGAACAGATGGACGCGGGCCACGGAAGACTTGCGGCGGCCGGTGCCATACAGATAAGGCTTCTTAGACTGATACATTCTCTTACTCCTCCTTATTAGACGTCCAGCTCGACGGGCTTCTGAGCCTGCTGCTCATAGTTGGCGTCAGCATAGATGTGCAGGCGCTTCAGAGAATTCTTGCCCAGGGTGTTCTTGGGCATCATGCCCTTAACAGCCACCTGCATGGCCAGCTCGGGCTTCTCCTGCATCAGGATGCGGTAGGGGGTCTCCTTCAGACCGCCAACCCAACCGGAGTGGTGACGATAGAACTTCTGCTCGGCCTTCTTGCCGGTCAGAACTGCCTTGCCAGCGTTGATGATGATCACGTTGTCGCCGCAGTCAGCGTTGGGAGTGTAGGTGGGCTTGGTCTTGCCGCGCAGCAGGTCAGCAGCCCGGACAGCGGTCTTGCCCAGGGGCTTACCGGCAGCGTCCAGGATGTACCACTTACGCTCGATGTTGGCATTGTTTGCCATAAAAGTGGACATGGTGTTTCCTCCGTACATATATATTTGCATTGCTTTACAAATCAAGAGCTCCGGGTTAAAATCGGAGCAAGACTAGTTATAACACAGGGTACAAAAAGTGTCAACACCAATTTAATTTACTATTTGGAAAGCTCGTTTTTTCTTCGATTATCTCGTTTTTTCTCTTGAAATCTCAAATGCGACTTTTAAAACCGAAAAACGGAGGGTTTTACCCCTCCGCCCGGCACGCACATATGTACTCACAACACCCACTGCACCAGCAGTAAAAGGCCCAGTCCGGGCACCCCCAGACAGCCAATGACCAGGGCATTCCAGAGGTTCAAACCCAGAGAAAAACCGGTGATTCCGGCGGTTTTCTGCACCAGCCACAGGGCCAAAAATCCCAGCAGCGTATGGAGCAGAAGCCGCAGCGCCAGCCGCAGCGGCGCGCTGAAGATCCGCACCAGAGAGGCAAAGAGAAACAGCCCGATGAGGACGGCCAGTGCCGTCTGGTTTATGTCCATGTGACGTCCTCCCCGGGAGCGTGTTCCTTGATGGCGCGGATGAGATAGTTGCAGCGGGCCTTGGCGGCGCTGATCTGATACACGCAGCACTCCACCAGCTCCGGGGCCAGTGCCTCGTTGAACTGGCGGTAGGCAAAGGCCAGCTCATTCTGGGCCGTGAGCAGCTCGGACTTCAGGAGCAGCAGCTCCCGGTCCGGTTCCGTTTTTTTCATAAAGAAAGCAGTTTTCATGGCAGCGTCCTCCTGATTCCATTTCTATGGAGAGTTTGGACAAATATGCCAGATTTCATTCCGAAAGGAGAAAAACCCATGACAGTGGAGCGGGAACGATATATGAGAGAGGCCCTGGCGCTGGCGGCCGAGGCCGCTGCCGCCGGCGAGGTGCCGGTGGGATGCGTCATCGTCCGGGAGGGCGAGATCGTGGGCCGGGGCCGCAACCGCCGGGAGGAGAAGCAGTCCACCGCCTCCCACGCGGAGATGGAGGCCATCGCCCAGGCCAATGAGACCCTCGGCTCCTGGCGGCTGGACGACTGCGAGCTGTATGTGACGCTGGAGCCCTGCCCCATGTGTGCCGGCGCGATCCTGAACGCCCGCATCCGCCGGGTGTGGTACGGCGCCCGGGACGAGGCCATGGGCGCCTGCGGCGGCGTGACCAATCTGTTCATGGAATCCTTCCCCAACCGGCCCGCCCTGGTGGGGGGTATCCTGGCGGAGGAATGCCGCCGGGTGCTGGCGGATTTTTTCGCCGGACTGCGGGAAAAGAAAGGTTGACATAAAAATTTAGCGAAGAAATGTTGGAGATTTAAAACTTTTGTAACAATTCCTGCTGGTTTGGTTAACAACTCTCCTGTATCTTAATAATTGCAAGAGACAAAACTTCTTTTCATCCAATCTTCCAAACTATAGGGAACAGGGCCAGCCCGCAGGCTGGCCCTGTTCTCGTCCATCCATAAAAACGGGACCCCTGCCGAAAGCTCTTTTTTCGGCAGGGGTCTTGTGGTAAACTGTCAAATCATACGGAGACGGCTGACGTGCAGGCACAGATAGCCGGAGAGAGTCAGCGAGAAGCCGGCGTGGAACAGGGAGCTGTAGAGGGGCTGGTCGTCCGCCAGAGCGGTGATGCACAGCACGACGGCGGCCATGGCGCACAGCAGGAAGGTGCGGCTGTTTCCGGACTGAAAGGCGAAGCCGGCCAGCAGATACAGGGCCATGGTCACCAGCACCAGCGCCAGCAGCGGAATGTAATAGGCGATCAGCGTGGGGTTTACAGAATCCTGCCGGTAGCGCAGCACCAGCCGCACCACCATTGCGATGACGGGCAGCACCAGAAGCAGGCCGTTCACACTGGCGGCGGGCGCGGCGCTTCGGCCGGCCTCGCGGCTGCCGGAGCGGCGGCAGGCGGGGAGCGTGGAAAACAGGCAGCCGGCGGTCAGCAGCGTCAGCGCGCCCTCGATCAGTCCGCTGGAACCGGTGGACACGGAGCGGGCGCTGAGACCGGAGGCGGTCAGCACCACGGCGTCGGGCAGCAGGCCCAGATTCATGGCCAGCTGCAGAAGACCGGAGATGCCCAGCAGGAAGACGCCTGCCGTCAGCAGCATGAGAAAGCCGGTGCTGGAGGAGGAGAACGAGGCCTCAAAGCCGCTGGGCGCCCATTTGCAGACGGGTGCGCGGTGGGCCAGCAGCAGTGCTGCCGCCAGCACCAGCGCCAGAGCCGCCGGCAGCAGCATGCTCCACAGGTTGCCGGCCACAGGAAGGCCAGTGTCGGCCTCGAAGCCGGTGAGATTCTGCATCAGCCGCAAGATATAGGTGAACCCGCCGCCGGCGAAGGCCAGCGCGGGGAACAGAAACTTTCTTTTCATAGGAGAGATCCTTTCAAAAAGCGATCAAACAATACCCAATCAGTATATCACGGAGCAGAACATTTGTCCACGGCGACTGCGGGCATGTTTCGCCCCAATAGGACATACAGTGGAAAAAGCGGCCATGGGCCGCGGAAGGGAGGAGGTACGTCATGGGACGAAAAAAACAGGTCCGGCAGAGCGCCGCGGCGTCCGCGGTGCTGATGCTGCTGTTGTTTCTGCTGCCGCTGGCGGTGATCGTGCCCTTCCGGGAGGAGCTGTTTGCCCGGGTTGAGACGGTAGACGAGAGCGGGGACGAGCCCTTTGTCCCCGGCGAGACGGACGGCAGCATCCTGCTGCGGGTGCTGGACGGGGAGACCGTCACGGAGATGACGCTGGGCGAGTATCTGCTGGGCGTGGTGCGGGCGGAGATGCCCGCCTCCTTTGAGCCGGAGGCCCTGAAGGCCCAGGCCGCCGCGGCCCGTACCTATACCATGTACAAGCTATCCGGCGGTGGGAACCACGGCGATACCGCCCACGTCTGCACGGACCACACCTGCTGCCAGGCTTATGTGGACAAGGAGGCCGCTTGGCGCGGCTGGGGCAAGCAGGCGGCGGAGTATGAGCAGAAGATCGCCGCCGCCGTCCGGGAGACGGACGGCCAGCTGATCCTGTGGGAGGACGAGCCGGTGCTGGCGGTGTTCCACGCGGCCTCCGCCGGCCAGACCCGCCCGGCGGGCGAGGTGTGGCAGAACGATCTGCCGTACCTGCAGGCGGTGGCCTCCCCGGAGGGGGAGAGCGCGGCGCCGGACTATTACAGCCGGGTGGAGTTTTCCACAAAGGCGCTGCGGGAAACGCTGCTGGCGGCCTTTCCGGAGGCGGAGCTGTCCGGCCCTGCGAAGGACTGGCTGCGCCGCGCGGATGTGGACGAGGCCGGCAGTGTGCGCACTGTGGAGGTGGGCGGCGTGAAAGTGAAGGGCGCCGACGTACGGACAGCCCTGGGCCTGCGCTCCGCCTGCTTTACCTGGGAGGCGGAGGAGGACACAGTGGTGTTCTTCGTCACCGGCTACGGCCACGGCGTGGGCATGAGCCAGTACGGCGCCAACGCCATGGCGGCGGCAGGGAAAGACTGGCGGGAGATCCTGACCCACTACTACACCGGCGTCACCATCGGGCCGTGGCGGGGGCTGAACAGCTTTACAAACTGACGGAAACCATGATAAAATAACCTATTCCAACAACCAAGAGAGGAGGCTGGCCCATGAAGTGGAAAACGAAGCTGGCGGCCGTGGTGCTGGCAGTGCTGATGCTGGTGCAGACGGTGCCGCCCACCGGCGCGAAGGCGGCCAAGAGCGTGTATTTCACCGCCATCAACGACAATATCATGCCCCTGACCGACGCCACCATGCCCTTCTGGTCCGGCGGCTTCCTCTATATCTCCGGCTCCGTGTTCACCGGCTACCTGCGCGAGAGCATCGGCGTGTCCTACACCTACAACAGCTCCAAGCAGATCGCGGCGCTGTACGCGGTGGGCAAGTCCAACAAGTCGCTGGTCTTCGATCTGGCCACCGGCCAGACTCAGGATCGTCTGGGCACCCTGTACGCCAACCGCCCGGCCATCAAGCGGGGCAGCGAGGTGTTCGTGCCCGCGGCGCTGGTGGCGGAATATTTTGACCTGACCTATTCGGTCATCGGCGTGGAGGGCGGCCATCTGGTGCGCCTGCGGACGCCGAAGGAAAGTCCGCTGAACGACGCCATGTTCGCCGACGCCGCCTCCTATACCATGCAGGACCGCTACGAGGATTACCTGAAGAATCAGGCCCAGTCCCAGCTGCCCAACGCACCGGAGGGCGGCGAGGTCTTTGCGGGGAAACGCATCTATCTGAATTTCCGGGCGGCGGAGCCGCTGCACGTCACCGGCCTGCTGGACATTCTGGACCGGCAGCGCAGCCAGGGCGCCTTTTTCTGCACGGAGGAATTCCTGCGGACGGAGGGCGGATTGCTGCGGCGGATGACCGCCATGGGCCAGTCCGTGGGCATCTGCGTGGACGGCAGCCTGGAGACCCCGCTGCTGGACCAGGTGGTGCAGGGCAACGTGGCTCTGTACCGGGCTACCTGCGGCATGACCCGCCTGATCTGGGCGGAAAATGCCGAGCCGCAGGCGCTGGAGGAGCTGACGCTGGCGGGCTATGTGTGCCTGCAGCCGGGTATGGATTATAAGAATCAGGGACTGCTGTCCTCCGGAAACGCGTCTGCGCTGCTGCAGAAGATCTCCTCCCAGCGGGGCGATATCTCCGTGTGGCTGGGGGAAAACGTCAGCTCTGTGGGCCTGAATGCCTTCCTGACGGCGGCCTATCAGGCGGAGGACGCCTGCGTGGCGCTGGTGGAAACCGTGGCGTAAACGGGGAATTCACAGAAAATTCAACACCCTGCCTGCAGAATGACTATAATATGAATTGAGATCATAGAAACATATTCCACAACACACGAGGAGGGAGCATCATGGCTCGTAATATTCTGGTGGTAGAAGACGATCGGAATATCTCGGAACTGATCCAGATGTATCTGGTAAAAGAGGGCTTCGATGTGCGTGCGGCCGCTGACGGCGGGCGCGCGGTCGAGGAATTTCAGAAGCAGGAGCCGGATCTGATCCTGCTGGATATCATGCTGCCGGTGATGGACGGCTGGGCCGTCTGCGCCAAGATCCGCGAGACCTCCAAGGTGCCCATCATCATGCTGACCGCCAAGAGCGAGGTGTTCGACCGCATCCAGGGTCTGGAGATGGGCGCTGACGACTACATCGTCAAGCCCTTCGAGATGAAGGAGCTCATCGCCCGCATCAACGCCGTGCTGCGCCGGACGGAGATTCCCAACGACACCTCCAAGAAGCTGGCGTTCGACAAGCTGGTCATCAATCTGGACTCCTACGAGCTGATCGTGGACGGCAAGAAGATCGACACGCCGCCCAAGGAGCTGGAGCTGCTGTACCATCTGGCCTCCACCCCCAACCGGGTCTATACCCGCAACCAGCTGCTGGACGAGGTGTGGGGCTTCGACTACTTCGGCGACAGCCGCACCGTGGATGTGCATATCAAGCGTCTGCGCGAGAAGGTGGAGAACATCTCCGACCAGTGGGCGCTGAAAACCGTCTGGGGCGTCGGCTACAAGTTTGAACTGCTGGGCGCAGAGAAGGGCGCCAAGGCATGAAAAAGCGATTCCAGGCACACTTTCAGGGTCTGTACTGGCGCCAGCTGATCATCACGGTGGGCATGGTGCTGCTGACGCTGAGCCTTCTGGGCGCGTCCTTCTTCGCGCTGAGCTATAACTACGCCAGAGAGCAGAAGGTGCAGGAGATCCAGAGCCGCGCCCGCGTGCTGGGCCAGCTGTCCGTCAGCTATCTGGAAAACGGCCGCTTCCTGGAGCTGGAGGAGCTGCAGAGCGACCCGGACTTCCGCCAGCTGGCCTCCTTCGCCGCCACAGTGTCGGACGTGCAGTTCATGATCTGCGACACCAACGGCCATGTGCTGCTGACCACGGACAGAGGTCTGGACGGTCAGGTGGTCACCATGCCGGCGGATATGACCGAGGAGATCCTGCGGGAGGGCGAGGCCTCCCGGCGGGACGATCTGGGCGGATTGTATGAGCAAAAGCGCTTTGTGGTGGGCGTGTCCGCGGTGAACGCCGTCACCGGCGGCGCGGTAGGCGTTGTGTACGCCGTGTCCACCTCCGCCTCCCTGGACTCCATGTGGCAGGGCTTCATCGGCTTGTTCTTCATGACGGCGCTGGTGGTCCTGATGGTGTCCTTCATGGCCTCCTCCGTGTTCACCATGCGTCAGGTGCAGCCCATCCGCGAGATGGCCCAGGCCACCCGCCGCTATGCGGAGGGCGACTTTGACATCCGCATGTACGACTACGGCCGGGACGACGAGATCGGCGAGCTGGCCGCCTCCTTCAACGACATGGCGGAGGCGCTGCAGGAGTCCGAACGGCAGCGGCGGGAGTTCATTGCCAACATCTCCCACGAGCTGAAAACCCCCATGACCACCATCGCCGGCTACACGGACGGTATTCTGGACGGCACCATCCCGCCGGAGAAGGAGCGGCAGTATCTGCAGATCATCTCCGACGAGAGCCGCCGCCTGTCCCGTCTGGTGCGCCGCATGCTGGACGTGAGTCAGCTGCAGGCCATCGACCCCCTGAAAAACAACAACTATTTCGACCTGTGCGAGAGTATGCGCCGGGTGCTGATCTCCATGGAGAAGAAGATCACCGACCGTGATCTGGACGTGGAGGCCGACATTCCCGAGGAGCCCATCCGCGTGCTGGGCGACAACGACCTCATCACCCAGGTCATCTATAACCTGCTGGAGAACGCCACCAAGTTCGCCCGCTCCGGCTCCGCCCTGTATCTGGGCGTCAGCACCATCGACGGCAAGGCCCGTGTGACGGTGCGCAACCACGGCGACACCATCTCGCCGGAGGAGCTGCCGCTGCTGTTTGAGCGCTTCCACAAGAGCGACAAATCCCGCAGCGAGGACAAGGACGGCGTGGGTCTGGGCCTGTATATCGTCAAGACCATTCTGGAGCAGCATAAGGAAAAAATCGATGTGACCAGCGAGAACGGTGTCACCGCGTTTTCGTTCTCCCTGCGCATGAAGTGAGGACTGCATGAACGAGCAGAAGCAGGAACGCCACCCCTTTGAGGTGGTGGAGGTATACAGCCGGCCTTTATGCCGGGAGGTGGTGGAGGTCTATGAACGGCCTCTGCCTTCCCGTCTTGCGCCCCGGCAGCCGGAGCCGGAGGTGAAAAAACGCCGCCGGATGGGCCGCAGGGGCCTTTGGATCTTCCTGCTGGTGTTCGTCCTCATTTTGGCGGTGGCCCTTGGCGCCTGGCTTTGGAGCCGGGAGCACAGAGGCCCCCGGGACCCCTTTGAGCATATCCCCGGCGAGCCGGTCCACAGCGGCCGGACGCAGGACATCACGATCCCCACGTACCCCTACGGACAGGGGGCGGAGCTCCGTGTGGAAACGGAGCACGGAGAAACGCTCTCCGCCCAGGAGATCTACCGCCGGGTAAATCCGGCGGTGGTGACGGTCATGGCCCATGAAAATGAGGAGTGGGCCTCCGTCGGCACCGGCGTGGTATTCACGGAGGACGGCTACATCCTCACCAACTACCATGTCCTGGAGGGCACCGTCGACTGCACCATCTATCTGGACAACGAGCACAGCTACGCCGCCCAATATGTGGCCGGCGACGCCGACAGCGATCTGGCCGTTTTGAAAACGGATCTGACCGGCATGACGGCGGCGGAGTTCGGCGACTCGGAAGCCCTGGTGGTGGGCGACAAGGTGTACGCCATCGGCAACCCCCTGGGCTATGAGCTGCGGGGCACCATGACGGACGGCATCGTCTCCGCCATCAACCGTGATGTGGAGGTGGACGGCCGCACCATGAACCTCATCCAGACCAACGCGGCCCTGAACACCGGCAACTCCGGCGGCCCCCTCATCAATGAGTACGGTCAGGTGGTGGGTATTAACACCATCAAAATGAGCTCTTCCTACTCCAATATCGAGGGCCTTGGCTTCGCCATTCCCTCCGGCTCCATCCGGCGCCTGGTGAACGACCTGCTGACCCACGGCGAGATCCAGCCGGAGCCGCTGCTGGGCGTCAGCGTCTGGGAAGTGGGCGACGAAGTGGGCGACGGACTGTGGGGCGTGGAGGTCGTGGAGATCGTGCCCGGCTCTCCCGCTGACAAGGCCGGCGTCCTGCTGGGCGACTTCATTCTGGAGGCCGGCGGGCTGGATATCACCGCCAGCCGGGATCTGCTGCGGGCCCGCCAGCAGTACCATGTGGGCGACGAGATGCCCATGACCGTCTGGCGCGGCGGCGAGCTGGTGGAGCTGACGCTGGTGCTGGATCAGGCGGCAACGGAATAACAAAAAGTGACTGCCGAGCGGCAGTCACTTTTTTTGCGGCCACAGCAGGCTGACGCCGGACAGCAGCAGATACACGCCAAAGGGCTTTCGCAAAAGCTCCACGTCCAGCGCCGTGGCGGCCCAGGCCCCGGCCAGGGCCAGCAGCACCGCCGGCACTGCGGCGGCCTTCAGCGTGGGTTTATCCACAAAGCCGCTGCGGATGTGGCAGAGAAGGGCGGAGAGGGCGGTGGGTAGGAAGAACAACAGATTGATGCCCTGGGCCGTCCGCTGGTCCACGCCCAGCACCAGTGTCATCACCAGAAGCAGCAGCGTCCCGCCGCCCACGCCCCAGGCGGAGATGATGCCGCAGCCGAAGCCGCACAGGGCGGGTATGAGGAAGTTCACAGCAGATATTTCACCCCCGCGTAGAATAAAAAGACGGCGAACAGCCATTTCAGCCATTTTGTGGGCACTTTTCCGTACAGCTTTCCGCCTAAGAAGCCGCCGGCCAGTCCGCCGCAGAGGTAGGGGAGAGCCGCCGCCAGCGCCACGCCGCCCCGCAGCAGATACACGGCGGCGGATACCAGACACACCGGAAAGATGACCGCCACGCAGGTGGCGTACAGCTTACGCTGGTCAAGGTCGCCCCATCGGGCCAGAATGGGCAGAAATACCATGCCTCCGCCACCGCCGAACAACCCGTTGGCAAGTCCCGCCAGTCCGCCGGCCAGCCGGGCCGGCCACCGTTTTTCCACGCGCCCACCTCCTTTTATGTAGAGAGGGAGACTTCTCCCTCCCGCCTTACTTCAGCTTGAAGCTCTCGCAGTCGGTGCACTTGATCTCGGTGGGGTTGGCCTCGTGGGTACCCACCTGAATGGAGCTCAGGCTGCAGTAGTCCTTGTCCTGGCAGTGGTGGGTGCAGTTGCTGACGGTACACTTGATGCTCTGGTTGGGAACGTTGTTCATGCGTAACTCCTCCTGCGTGAAAAAATGATGGCTCTCGCCGGGAATTAGTCTGCGCCGGAAAAGGCGAAGTATACGCAAAAAAAGAGGAAGAAGCACCAGCTTCTTCCTCTTTTTTACCGAATGAAGTTGAAATAGACGAACAGACCCGCCGCCAGCGCGATCTGCAGGATCAAAATGGCGGGGATGCCGAAGCGGAAGGACTTGTGCAGCGTTTTGTGGCGCCAGACCTTCATGCCGAACAGTGCGCCGATGCTGCCGCCCATGGCGGCCAGCAGGAACAGCGTCCGCTCCCGGATGCGCCGGGCGCCCCGTTTGGCCTTCCACTTGTCGATGCCAAAGACAAAAAAGGTGACGATGCTGGCCAGCAGCACCCACAGACCCAGCAGGGCCCAGGGAGAACCGACCAGGAAAAAGACAAAATCATTGGTGGCGGTGGGCAGATACAGAGAACGCATAGGAAAGACCTCGAAACTGAAAAAATGACCGGAGGCACCGGCGGAACCAGTGTAGCAGAAAAGAAAGACGCTGACAAGAGCGGCGGTTTTCAGAAAATTTCAAGAAAAATATGGTACAAGGGAGGAACCGGACGGAGAAAGAATCCGTCTGAACAGGCAAAGGAGCTGATCGGCATGAAAAAATGGTCGTTGTTTTTAGGACTCTATCTCTGCGTCTGCCTGCTGGCCGCCTGCAGCATGACCGCCGCCCCCACGGAGCAGCTGCCGGAGGAGCCGACTGAGGAACTGCCCAAAGCCATGGATATCTTCCGGGTGGTGGGTGATGCGGAGGGCTTTCTGCTGGCGAAGCAGGATGGCGGCGCGGGTGAGATCTTCACCCTGCCGGAGGACTGGGCCAGGGGCTTTCGCGGCGGCGAGCTGGTGGAAGTGACGTGGAGCGGAGCCGTGCAGGAGACCTACCCCGGCAGACTGGTGGACATCACGGAGATCCAGGAGCTGGACTACGGCTTCGACGATCTGTCCGGCCTGTATCTGACGGTGCTGGAGGACCTGTGGGAGGTGGATAAGGGCCTCAATGAGAGCGGTGTGGACTATGTGGGCGTGGATCTCAGCGAGACCAGCCTCAGCGAGAGCGAGCGGGCCGCAGTCAGCCATCTGTTCGCCGGCCGTCACGGCGCGGAGGCGGTCAGCGGCACCTGGAACGAGCTGGTGGAGCGGGGCGACATCGCGGCGGAGCCGCTGAGCAGCACCGGCTCCGGCACGGACGAGCCTACGGGCTATTTCTACTACTGGGACAACGGCTGCCACTTCACCATTCAGGAAAAGCCGGTGACGGGCAGCTACAGCTTAAAGCCCATCGCCTTCGACGCCCAGAAATGGCGCAGCAGTCTGGGGGCCTATTTCTTCGGCAACTGCACCAGCGTCCAGTCCGCCCTGGGCGAGTGGGGCGGCTACCAGATCGGCTCTGAAATGATCTCATAAAAAATCAGCCGCTTCCCAAATCCGGGGAGCGGCTTTCCGTTTGCGGCCGTTTTTTGGCGAAAACGGCAGAAAACATCAATTCTGCCAATAAAAAACGCCTTACCCCTTGTAAAACCTCCGGAAATGAGATACAATACTTCAATATTGTGCGAACTTTCCCACGAAAAACAAGAAAACGGGTGAATTTACATGGATTACACGAAAATTGCGGCGATTTTCGCCGACAGCGAGACTCTCTCCGGCCAGACTGTGACGGTGGGCGGCTGGGCCCGCACCATCCGCGACATGAAGAACTTCGGCTTCATCGAGCTGAACGACGGCTCCTGCTTCAAGAATCTGCAGGTCGTTATGGAGGCCGGCGCACTGGAGAATTATAAGGAGATCGCATCCCAGAACGTGGGTGCGGCCCTGATCGTCACCGGCACCGTGGTGCTGACTCCCGAGGCCAAGCAGCCCCTGGAGCTGAAGGCCACCTCCATTGAGGTGGAGGGCACCTCCACTCCCGACTATCCCCTGCAGAAGAAGCGCCACAGCATTGAGTTCCTGCGCACCATCCAGCACCTGCGCCCCAGAACCAATCTGTTCTCCGCCACCTTCCGCGTCCGCTCTGTGGCTGCCCACGCCATCCACTGCTTCTTCCAGGAGCGCGGCTTTGTCTACATCAACACCCCCATCATCACCGGCAGCGACGCTGAGGGCGCCGGCGAGATGTTCCAGGTCACCACGCTGGACATGGCCAATCCTCCCCGTCTGGAGGACGGCAGCATCGACTGGAGCCAGGACTTCTTCGGCAAGAAGGCCAGCCTGACCGTCTCCGGCCAGCTGAACGCCGAGAACTTTGCCATGGCATTCGGCAACGTCTATACCTTCGGTCCCACCTTCCGCGCTGAGAACTCCAACACCGCTCGTCATGCCGCCGAGTTCTGGATGATCGAGCCCGAGATGGCTTTCTGCGATCTGAAGGGCTACATGGACGTGGCTGAGGATATGATCAAGTATATCATCAAGACCGTTCTGGAGAAGTGCCCCGAGGAGATCAACTTCTTCAACTCCTTCGTGGACAAGGGCCTGAAGGCCCGTCTGGAGCACGTGGCAAACTCCGACTTCGGCCGCGTCACCTACACCGAGGCCGTTGAGATCCTGAAGCAGAACAACGACAAGTTCGACTACAAGGTGGAGTGGGGCACCGATCTGCAGACCGAGCACGAGCGCTATCTGACCGAGCAGGTCTACAAGCGCCCTGTCTTCGTCACCGATTATCCCCGCGAAATCAAGGCCTTCTACATGCGCCTCAATGACGACGGAAAGACCGTCGCCGCGGCAGACTGCCTGGTGCCCGGCATCGGCGAGATCATCGGCGGCAGCCAGCGTGAGGAGCGTCTGGATATTCTGGAGGCCCGCATCCAGGAGCTGGGCATGAACCCCGAGGATTACTGGTGGTACTGCGATCTGCGCCGCTACGGCTCCTGCCGCCACGCCGGCTACGGCCTGGGCTTCGAGCGCATCGTCATGTACCTCACCGGCGTGTCCAACATCCGCGACGTGGAGCTGCATCCCCGTACGGTCGGCAACGCTGAGTTCTGATTTACAACGCAACAAAAAAGAACGGCTGAAAATCAGCCGTTCTTTTTTTCGTACTTTTTCAGCAGGTCCTCGATGGCCTCGTCCATCAGGCGGGATTTGGGGATGCGGGTCTCTGCCGCCAAATCGTTGAAGCTGGCCATCAATTCGTTTTTCAGAGAAGAGGTGAAACGGGTTCGGTTTACCAACAAAGGCTCTGCCATCATTATGCACCACCTTATGCAATTAACTGTAATTAGTATAAAATTTTGAAATCATAAAAACAACTAGTTGCAAATAGTGCTATTTAGTGTATAATAACGCTAGGAGGTGAGGACCATGCAAGCAATGTGCGAAAACTGCAAGCATTTTCGGAAGCACTATGTTAAAATGGGAAAACGATACAGCCTGGCCGGGATCGGGCACTGCGTCAAGCCGCGGATCAAGCCCCGGAGAAACATTACGCCGGCCTGCCAGCATTACGAGCCGCTGGAACAGAAAGAATAACCTCTGAAAAGTGATAAATGCAACTGATGAATCTGCGATATCAGGATATTCTAATATTATAAAATCAAACTGAAACAGGAAGGAGGGCGTTCTATGCTGCAGAGAGAGCTGCTGTACGCGGCGATGGGCACGGGCTTTACCTGCTTTGCCACGATTCTCGGCGCCGCCATGGTATTTTTCTTCAAAAAGGATCTGTCCCACACCACCCAGAAGGTGTTTCTGGGCTTTGCCGCCGGCGTGATGATCGCCGCGTCCGTGTGGTCGCTGCTGATCCCCGCCATGGATCTGGCGGAAGCCGCCGGAGGGAACATCCTGCTGCCGGTGGGCGGCGGCTTTGCCCTGGGCGGGCTGTTTCTCATGGCGCTGGACGCCGTGCTGCCCCATCTGCACATCGGCAGCGAGGAGCCGGAGGGCCTGCACGCCAACTGGAAGCGCACCACTATGATCGTTCTGGCGGTGACGCTGCACAATATCCCGGAGGGTATGGCCGTGGGCCTGACCTTCTCCGTGGCAGCCCTCGACCCGGCCCCCGGCGCACTGGCGGGCGCGCTGGCGCTGGCCATCGGCATGGGCCTGCAGAACTTCCCCGAGGGCGCGGCGGTGTCCCTGCCCATGAAGTCCCAGGGCGTTCCGGCGAAGCGGGCCTTCCTCTGCGGCGCGGTCAGCGGCATCGTGGAGCCGGTTTTCGGCCTGCTGACGGTACTGGTGGCTGGCAGCATCACCGGTATCATGCCCTGGATCCTGGCCTTTGCCGCCGGAGCCATGATCTATGTGGTGGTGGAGGAGCTGATCCCCGAGGCGCAGCTGGGCGAGCACTCCCACGCCGGCACGGCCAGCGTGATGGCTGGTTTTCTGGTGATGATGCTGTTGGATGTGGTGCTGGGCTGAGGATAAATTTGATGGGCCGGGGTTGAATTGACAGGGGAATAGGCTTATAATTTACCCATTAAGCAATGCAATGCTTAAAAGCAGTAAAAAGGAGAACTAAGCTATGGAGAAAACGCCCAACTATGACTGTTATGTGCAGATCCTGAAGGAGGAATTGATCCCTGCCATGGGCTGCACGGAACCCATCGCCATCGCTCTGGCAGCAGCCAAGGCCCGGGAAGCACTGGGTGCCAAGCCCCTGTCCTGCCATGTGGAGGTCAGCGGCAACATCATCAAAAACGTCAAGGCTGTCACGGTGCCCAACACCGGCGGTCTGAAGGGCATCGAGGCTGCCACCGCCGCCGGTATCGTGGCCGGCAAGGCAGACCTGGATCTGGAGGTTCTCTCTCAGGTCACTTCCGAGGAGATCGCCGCTATGGCCGCTTTCCTCAAGGAGTGCGATATGACCGTGGAGCCCGCGCTGGGCGACCGCGTGTTCTACATCCGTGTCACCGTCAGCGGCGGCGGACACTCTGCCAGCTGCGAGATCATGGATTTCCACACCAACGTCACCTGCCTGCGCAAGGATAACGAGGTCCTGTTCCAGGCTGAGGTCAGCGACACCCCCAAGAACGACCAGAGCGACCGCTCCGTGCTGAGCGTGGAGGAGATCATCAAGTTCGCCGACTGCGTGGACATCAGCGACGTGTCTGAGATGATCCTGCGTCAGGTGGAGTATAACACCGCCATCTCCGCCGAGGGTCTCAAGGGCGGCTGGGGCGCCGAAGTGGGCAAGACCATCCGCGCTGTGTACGGCGACGATGTGGCCATCCGCGCCAAGGCCGCGGCAGCTGCCGGTTCCGACGCCCGTATGAGCGGCTGTGAAATGCCGGTCGTGATCGTCTCCGGCAGCGGCAACCAGGGCATGACCACCTCTCTGCCTGTCATTGAGTACGCCCGCGACATGAATGCCACCGAGGAGCAGCTGATCCGCGCTCTGGTGGTGGCTGACCTGGTGACCATCCACCAGAAGACCAGCATTGGCCGCCTGTCCGCCTTCTGCGGCGCTGTCAGCGCCGGCTGCGGTGCCGCCGCCGGTATCGCCTATCTGAAGGGCGGCGATTACGAGGTCATCGCCCACACCATCGTCAACGCGCTGGGCATCTGCTCCGGCATGATCTGCGACGGCGCCAAGCCCTCCTGCGCGGCCAAGATCGCCGCCGCTGTGGACGCCGGCCTCATGGGCTACCACATGTATATGCACGGCAAGCGCCAGTTCCTGGATGGCGAGGGCATCATCAAGAAGGGTGTTGAAAACACCATCGGCAACGTGGGCCGTCTGGCCCGCGAGGGCATGCGCCGTACCGATGAGGAGATCCTCCACATCATGGTGGGCCAGTAAAACCAAACAGACCAAAACCTCCCGGATGCATCGCATCCGGGAGGTTTTTTGCGTGTTCAGGGTTTTAATACGGGTTCTGTCAGCAGGAGAGCCAGCCGGGCGGATAGGGAGGACCCTGCCAACACCCACAGGGGCAGCAGCTGGACGAACAGCTTGCCGTATAGGAGGAAGACTACCAGCGGAACAGCCAGGATCGCGAGACCCGCCAAAGAGCGCCAAAGCTCCCGCAGGGCGGCGAGGAAGGATTCCCGCAGAGCGGAAACGGGGCGAAGCTCGCTGTTCAGTGCCAGCAGGGGATGCAGCCACAGCTGGGTCATGCCCCACAGGGCGGCGGAGAGCAGCAATGGCGTCAGCAGCAGAGGGTTGTTGACGGCTTCGTGCTGCAGAAGGAGGGAGAAATCGAACAGCAAGGCGGCGCCGGTGAGCAGATAAGGCAGCCACAGGCAGGTGGCGGTTCGAAAACACCGGCGGAAGGCGCGGAAAAAGGCGGGAACGGCGGAGAGATAGGAGTGCTCCCCACGCTCCAGCAATATGCTGTACAGTGCGGTGGAGGCGGCTCCCACGGTGACCAGTGGCAAACTGCACAGCAGCCAGCAGAGATTCAGCACCACCAACAGCATTGCCTTTCCCACGGCGGTCATGAGGGGAGAGGAGTCGCCGGCAAGGGAGAAAAGGCGGTGGAGCAGGGAGGATTTCTGTTTCAAGCGAACAAACCCTTTCGTCAATAAAGTTGCAATATCGCCAGTATAAGAGAGAAAAAAGCAGTTGTCAACGCCGAAAAATTGTGATATGATAATGAAAATAAATTGTAAGCGCTTACAATGCGAAGGATAAGATGCACAAAAACCCACCGGCCAAACTATTTGAATCGTACAATTTTCCAAAACGGGGTTGCTTTTTTGTTAATTAAATGGTAATTTGGCATTAGAAAGCGTTGCGGGAAACCGTGGCGCTTGTCTCGTTTCTGGGTTTTGTAACCGCTTACACGAAAGGAGACAACCTTTGAACCCTACGATTTATGACGTATCCCGTCTGTCTGGCGTATCCACAGCCACGGTATCCCGGGCATTTTCCGACCCGGATAAGGTGCGGGAATCCACCCGCCGCAAGGTATTTGAAGCAGCGGAGGTGCTGCATTACTACCCCAACGCCATCGCCCGGGCCATGGCCCGTCAGCGGACGGACAAGATCGCTTTCCTCATCTGCAAGAAGGATGCCACGATCCTGGATGAATTCTACGCCAGTATCTGTGAGTCCATTATGAAGGAGAGCAACCGCTCCGACTATCAGCTGGTGATCTCCACCGCCAGCGACTGGAATCAGACCCCCAACACAGCCCAGAGCCGCCAGATCGAGGGTGTGATCCTGGGCGGCAGTGCCTCGGCGGACCTGGTGACGGAGTTCCAGAGCCGGAACACGGCTGTGGTCATGGTCAACAACCGCCTGCCCGGTGTGGATGTGCCCTATGTCCTCTCCGACGAATATGGCGGCGTCCGCCTGGTGGTGGAGCATCTGGCAAGCCGGGGCCACAAAAACATTGCTATGCTGGCCGGCCGGTTTTCTCCCTACATCGTGGGCGAGCGGTACAATGCGTTTTTGTCTGTGACCAAGGAGTTCGGACTGAAGGTGAGCGCGCAGAACGTGAAGATGTGCGACGCCGACGTGGAGAGCGCGGCCCAGGCGGCGGAGGAGCTGCTGCGCCAGAAAAACCGCCCCACGGCAGTTTTCGGCGCAAACGATGTGATTGCCGCCGGCGTTATGAAGGCGGCGCGGCGGCTGAAACTGCGGGTGCCGGAGGATGTGGCTGTTGTGGGCTTCGACGATTCCGCCGTCTGCACCATGCTGGAGCCGGAGCTGACCAGCGTACACATCAACTGCCAGCGCATGGGAGAATTGGGTATGGAGCACCTGCGGGCACTGCTGGCAGGAGAGACTTGTCCCTCCGTCACCGTGGTGCCTGTGGAGTTGAAGGTGCGGGGCAGCACCTGAATGTAAAAACTGATTTTACATGGATTTTAACAAACTCTGGTAGTTTGCAACGAAAAGAACCGATATACTCAAGAGGTCCGGACCAGAAACCTCTGACGAGCGCAAGGAGGCGTGCGAATGAAAAAGAAATTCAAGGGAAGCACCGTGGCAAAAGGTGTGGTTTGCGTGATATTGCTGCTGGTGACGCTGTTCCCCATCTATTGGCTGGTGGCCATGGCAATTCGGCCCACCAGTGAGATGACGGGTCATATCTCCATCATTCCCAATTCCCTGACGACGGAGCATTTTGTCCAGCTGTTTACGGAAAAGGGCTTTGATATCGCTGTTATGAACAGTCTGCAGACCACGCTGATCTCCACGGTCATTTCTCTGGTGATCGGCCTGTGTGCTGCATACATCATCGCCCGCAGCCGTTTCCGTCTGGGCATCAAAAAGCCGCTGACCTACTGGGTGCTGCTGGTGCGTGTTCTGCCTCCGGTGGCGTTCACGATCCCCCTGTACAGCATGTTTACCAAGATGGGCATCCTGTACACCAAGATCCCCGTGGTGCTGGCCTGTATCCTCATCAATATCCCGCTGATCATTTGGTTTATGATCAGCTTCTTCCAGGATCTTCCCGTGGATATCGAAGAATCCGCACGGATCGACGGCGCTACGGAATGGCAGCTGTTCCGCAAGATCGTGCTGCCGTTAGTGGCTCCCGGCATTGCCGCCATCGCCATGCTGAGCTTTATGTACGCCTGGAATGAGTATACCTACAGCATCATCTTCGTCCAGTCTCCCAGCAACTACACCGTGCCTCTGGCACTGGCCGTTCTGAACACGGAGGATAACCTGACCAACTTCGGCCTGGTGGCCGCCGGTGGCGTGATTTCCGTCATTCCCATTACCCTGTTTGTGATCTTTGCGCAGAACTACTTGATCTCCGGTTTGTCAAGTGGCGCTGTCAAGGAGTAACAAAAATATACGCAAAAATATCAAATTCAGATTAGGAGGAAAAGAAATGAAAAAGCTGTTTGCACTGATCCTGACTCTGGCAATGGTCCTCTCTCTGGCTGCCTGCGGCGGCAAGGAAGAGAAGCCTGCCGAGACTCCCTCTGAGACCCCTGCTGAGACCCCTGCTGCAGAACCCACCAAGCTGACTCTGATCCTGCGCGGCGGCACCTATGGTGACGTCATCAAGGCCGCTCTGCCCGCTTTCGAGGCTGAGCACAATGTCAAGTGCGAGGTCCTGGACCTGAGCTTTGACGATCTGCACACCAAGATCGCTCTGAATGCTCCCAACCCCAAGGGTGAGTACGACCTGTGCATGGTCGACGGCTCCTGGATGGCTGAGTTCACCGAGAACGGCGTTCTGGCCAACCTGTCCGACATGGGCTATGAGATCGACGACGACATCATCCCCGCAACCGCTACCATCGGCCAGGTGGACGGCTCCACCTATCTGGCTCCCTACTTCGGCAACGTGACCGTTCTGCTGTACAACAAGCAGCTGCTGGCTGACGCCGGTTACGCCATCGAGGACGTGGACACCATGGAAGACCTGATGGACATTGCTCAGAAGACCAACGCTGCCGGTAAGATGGGTTATCTGGTCCGCGGCGGCTCTGGCGACAACATCGTCTCTGACTTCATCCCCCACCTGCTGGCCTACGGCGGCTGGGTCGTGGATGAAAACAACATGCCCACCGTTACCACTGACGAGTTCAAGGCTGCCTTCCAGAACTACATTGAGCTGTACAAGCTGGGCGACACCATGGACAAGGACGACATCGTGGCAGCCATCGACGGCGGCAACGCCGCTCTGGGTCTGGGCTGGCCCGGCTGGTATGTTCCCACTGCTGACGGCGCTGCTGACTACACCGTTATGCCCGGCAAGCTGAACGATGCCGATTCCGCCAAGAAGACCTCCATGCAGGGCGTTTGGACCATCGGTATCTGCGAGAACAGCCAGAACAAGGAGCTGACTCTGGAACTGCTGAAGTATCTGATGGATCCCGAGGTCCAGAAGGAGTCTGTCGAGCTGGGCGGCGTTCCCTGCCGTTATTCCAGCCTGCTGGACGAGGAAGTCCTGGCTAAGTATCCCCACCTGGAGCAGGTCTGCGGCGCTCTGGAGACCGGCGTGTATCGCCCCGTCATCGCTGAGTGGGCCGAGTTCACCAACATCCTGGGCACTGAGATGGACGCTGTCATCCAGGGCGTGAAGGATATGGATACCGGTCTGGCCGATGCTCAGGCTGCTCTGGAGGATCTGCTGAGCTAAGCGTTTCTGCGACAAAACCGGCAACACTTTGGACAATTGACATACGCACCCCGGCGCCGCGGAAAACGCGGCGCCGGGGAGAATCACCCAAACTAACTGGAAGAGAACTTCGGGATATACGTCCCAGATCGAGAGGGCAAGAATGAAACAAGCCGCTTTAAAAGTAAACCGCACCAGGGAGCCCCACCTGGGCGAGCGCGCGTTCCCCAGACTGATGCTGGCGCCTACGCTGATCGTCATGCTTGTGCTGACGGCGTATCCGCTGCTGTTTACCTTCTTTTATAGCTTTACGGATTATCATTATCTGAAGCATGCCCACAAGGCTGCTGACTTTATCCAGCTTGAAAACTACATCGAACTCTTTGGAAACGGCTATTTCCGCCAGGCGGTCATGAACACCGTGAAATTCACCCTGCTGGCAGTGGTGTTTGAAATGGTGATCGGACTGTTCATCGCGGTTTTTATCAATAGTCTGAAGCGTGGTCAGAAAGTTATGCGCACCCTGCTTCTGCTGCCCTATCTGCTGCCCGCAGTTACGGTCGCTCTGAGCTGGCGCATGATGCTTTCCTCTAACTATGGTATTGTGAACCAGCTGTTTGAAACGCTGGGACTGCCGGTGTTCAACTGGTTTATGGATACCAAGACCGCCTTTGGAACCGTTTTGCTGATTGATATCTGGCAAAACGTCCCGTTCGTATTCCTGCTGCTGTATGCATCCCTCCAGTCTGTATCGGAGAGCCAGTATGAGGCTGCCCGTATCGACGGCGCCGGTGTGATCCAGCAGTTCTGGTATGTGACGATCCCCAATATCAAAAATGGTCTGGCGCTGTGCGCTCTGCTGCGTACCATCGACACGTTCCGCCTGTTCGAGAAGGTCAATATCCTGACTGGCGGCGGTCCGGCCGGCACCACCTCCACCATTACGCAGTATCTGTATAACTATGGTATCCGCAACATGGAGTTCGGCTTCGGCTCTGCCGGCGCCATTGTCATGACGCTGATGGTACTGATCCTGTCCAGCGTGTATATCAAGCGGGCCATTCAATAAACCTTTGGAAAGGTAGCCTATGGAGAATGTGAAACTGACATTTGTAAATGTAGGTTACGGCGAGGCTATGGTGCTGGAGTGTCCGGCACCGAAACGCCCCGGCGGTGTGTTCGTCATGGTCATTGACGGCGGCAGCGGCGAGGCGGAGGAGTATGCGGACCGCTCCGGCGGACGGATTACGCTGGCGGAGTATCTGCAGGCGAAAGGTATCGACCATATTGACTGTATGGTTTGTACCCACATCCACGAGGACCACATCTGTGGTCTGGTGGAGGCGGCGCGGCTGTGCCCGCCTGCGGAGCTGTGGCAGACGCTGCCTGCAGACTTTGATTTGTCGAATATGCGGCCGCTGGAGCTCTCTCTGGCGGAAAATGCCTCCCAGAGAAAGTTTATCCAGGCCATCAACGACTATCAGATCCTGTGTGCGCTGGTGCGCGAACGCGGCGGTGTTATCCGCCGTCTGGGAGCCGGCGACTGCGGTGTGCTCTGCCCGAATGTGACATGCCAGGCACTGGCTCCTTCTGTGAAGCAGATGCAGGAGCTGCAGGCGTGCTTTGAGGGCCTGATGGCTGAGAAAGACCGGAAAACATTTTCAAAGCTCCTGTCTGCCTTGGATGGCAGCCTGAACAACTATAGCCTGATCCTGCGTCTGGAGATCTGCGGCCTGCGGGTGCTGCTGCCCGGCGACACCAACGGTGTCGGCTACGGCGACATTTCTGCGGAAGAGCTGCGTGCGGATCTCTTCAAGGTGGGCCACCACGGCCAGCGTGACGGCGCTGACGAAGCGCTGATGGACAAGGTGCAGCCCCGGGCGGTGGTGTGCTGTGCGTCCAGTGACCGCCGGTACAACAGTGCCCATCCCGATACCCTGCGGATGATCGCCCGACGGGGCAGCCGCGTGTATTTTTCCGACTGTCCTCCCGTCCCTGACGGGGTGGACGGCGCAGCGCCCCATCAGGCGCTGGAATTCGCTGTGGATGCCGATGGCGGTCTGACGGCGGCATACATTGCTGGCGTGTGAATCACGGTCCCCGGGCCCCTTTGGCCCGGGGAATTTTGACAAAGACAAACGTTTGCCTGAATAAGCGGGAATCGGCGAAAAAAGTTGCTAAAGAACCGCTAAGAGGGTTGTCTAAATAGCCAAAAAAATTTCGTGACTCATACAAAGTAATTGACATTTTACTGCACTGGTGGTACATATAGTAGAATAAAATGTGGCTGATCGTAAATTTTTGTAAACGCAAGCGTTTTCGAAATATCTGTTTGTGAAAATTCGTGATTTGAGGGGAGGGGTTTCATGCTGGAGATTCTGGACGGCCTGCGGGAGTTGGGCTTTCTGTCCGTGTTCCTGCGGCTGACGCTGGCTATGCTGTTTGGCGGCTTTATCGGCTTCGAGCGGGCCAGAAAGCGGCGCGCCGCCGGCTTCCGTACTTATATGCTGGTGTGTCTGGGCGCCACGCTGACCATGCTGTTGGGTCAGTATGAATACCAGATGCTCACCGGCCCCTGGGCAGAGACCGCTGCTGAGATCGGCACCCGGGTTGACGTGTCCCGCTTCGGCGCGCAGGTCATCAACGGCATCGGCTTCCTGGGTGCAGGCACCATCATCGTCACCGGCCGTCAGGAGGTCAAGGGTTTGACCACTGCTGCCGGTTTGTGGGCCTCCGCCTGCATGGGTCTTGCCATCGGCGCCGGCTTCTATGAGTGTGTGGGTCTGGGCTTTGCGCTGATCTTCCTGGCCATCCGCGTCCTGCCGGCCATCGAGGTGGCCATCGTGGAAAGCGCCCGAAACATGAACATCTATGTGGAGTTCCAGACGCTGGACGACGTGGGCGCCATCATCAACCGGATCAAGTTTTTGGGTATCCAGATCTTTGAGGTGGATATCGACCGGGGACATGAAAACCGGTTCGGTCACCCCAGCGCGGTGCTGACTATCCGCCTGCAGAAAGGTCAGCCCCATACCACGGTGTTGACGTCCATCTCCGAGCTGGAGACGGTCTACACCATTGAAGAGATCTGAAAGGAGGCGCTGATATGTTGTCCCTGTTTGACGGCCTGCGGGACGTGACCGTGCTGTCTGTCACCGTGCGGATGCTGCTGGCCACCCTGTGCGGTGGTCTCATCGGCATGGAGCGTGAATTCAAGCGCCGTCCGGCCGGTTTCCGCACCCATATCCTCATCTGCTTGGGCGCCGCCATGACCACCCTGACCAGCCAGTACCTGTATTTGCATATGCACTACTACACCGATATGGCCCGTCTGGGCGCCCAGGTGGTGGCGGGCATCGGCTTCATCGGCGCCGGCACCATCATCGTCACCCGCAAGCAGCGGGTCAAGGGCCTGACCACTGCGGCCGGCCTGTGGGCGGCCGCCATCGTGGGTCTTTCTCTGGGCGGCGGCTTCTACGAGGGCGGCATCCTGACCACGGCGTTGATCCTCCTGGCGGAGCTGGTGTTCTCCAAGATGGAATACCGCATGATGGAGAACGCCCCGGAGATCAACCTGTATGTGGAGTACCGGGATAAGGAGTGCCTGGAGGAGCTGCTGAAGCTGTTCCGGGAGCTGAACCTGAAGGTGCTGGGCATGGAGATCACCCGCTCCACCGGCAGCGAGACCCACAATGCCTGCGCCATCTTTTCCCTGCGGCTGAACAAGCGGTGCAAGGTGGAGAGCCTGCTGCACCGGATGAACGCCGTGGACGGCGTATTTTCCGTGGAGGAGCTGTGAGATTTTGTTTACTCCTTCCGGGGAGTGCGGTATAATAATCAACTGGAGATAAATCTGAACGACTGACAGGAGGATATGATACATATGAAGAAGGCATACGATGTGCTGGTCATTGGCCCCGTGTCTCTGGACCACAACATTGACTATCTGGGCAACGAGCGCAAGGAGCTGGGCGGCGCCGTGGTGGCCTCCGGCTTCGCCGCTGCCAAGAGCGGCAACGCAACCGCCCTGTTCACCAAGCTGAACCCCGCCGATGCCGACGTGGAGGAGCGCTTCGCTGCCTCCGGCGCCGACCTGTACTGGGCCGAGTCCGCCGCCACCTGCTCCATCCGCAACCAGTATTTCACCGCCGACAAGGAGAAGCGCGCCTGCACCTCCATGGGCGTGTGCGACGGCTTCAAGTTCGAGGAGCTGCCCGATATCGACACGAAGATCTACCACTTCGCCGGCCTTGTGTACGGCGACTTTGACGGCGAGCTGTTCAAGGAAGCCGCCAAGCACGGCAAGGTGGCCGTGGACGTCCAGTGCCTGCTGCGCCATGTGGAGCCTGACAAGACCATGGCCTTCCACGACTGGGCGGAGAAGAAGGAGTACCTGCCTTATATCGACTACCTCAAGACCGACGCCGCCGAGGCGGAGATCCTCACCGGTCTCACCGACCGCGCCGAGGCTGCAAAGCTGCTGTACAGCTGGGGCGCCAAGGAGATCATGATTACCCACAACACCGAGGTGCTGATCTACGACGGCAAGGAAATCTATACCTGCCCCATCAAGGCCCGGAATCTGTCCGGCCGCACCGGCCGCGGCGACACCACCTTCGCCGGCTATATCACCGAGCGTCAGCGCGCCGACATTCCCGAGGCTCTGCAGTACTGCACCGCTCTGGTGTCTTTGAAGATGGAGACCCCCGGCCCCTTCCAGGGCACCCGCCAGGACGTTCTGGACTATATCAAGGAATTCTATTAAGGATCCCTCAGCGCCGCCCGCCGCATGGCAGGCGGCGCTGTTCTTTTGGGAATTTCAGTAAATTTGTCCATAAACCAAAAATAATGGTGCGCGCAGAGCGGACAATTTGTAGAAAACGTAATTGACAGTACAAATACAGAAGTGGTAAGGTAATAGCACAACATAAATAACGGCAAACGAAGTCTGTAGGGGAACGGCGAAAGCCTGCCGAAGGAGTAACACTCTCAGGCGCCCGGGTTACGGGTGGGGACTATAGATGGATGTGGCTCTGGAGAAGCTCAGAAATGAGTACCGAAGGTGCAAGGCGGTTTCGGCCGCTGAATCTCTCAGGTAAAAGGACAGAGTGGAGAAAGCGGGAGCAGCCCGGTGCGGCTGTTGTCGTCTATCTGTGTTTTCTTCTTTGGAGCAGCTGGCATGCCAGCTGTTCCGTTTATTTTTCAGGAGGAAAAAATTATGGAATTCTTAAACAGTATCGTAGCGTTTATGTCCGGCCCGCTGAATACGTTCGCGTGGATGTACACCTTTTTGCCGTTCGCGATCGTCGGCGGCGCTTATCTGACCGTCCGTAACGGTGGCGTTCAGTTCACCCATTTCGGTCACGCCATGAAGAATACCATCGGCAAGGTCTTCCAGAAGCAGGAAGCCGGCGCCGGTGCTGTTACGCCCCGTCAGGCTGTGGCCACGGCCCTTTCCGCAACGGTCGGTACTGGCAACATCGTGGGTACCTCTCAGGCCATCGCCATGGGCGGCTACGGCGCTGTGTTCTGGCTGTGGCTGGCTGCTCTGGTGGGTATGTGCACCAAGTACGCTGAGATCGTTCTGGCCATCAAGTATCGCGAGCGCGACTCCAAGGGCGACTGGGTCGGCGGCCCCATGTACTACATCACCAATGGTTTGGGCAAGAAGTGGAAGTGGCTGGCGGTTCTGTTTGCCATCTTTGCCATTCTGGCATCCTTCGGTATCGGCAATATGTCCCAGGTGAACAGCATCACCGGTTCCGTCATCGGCGCTGTTTCTGCATTCACTGAGGTTTCCGCCGGTACGGAGCTGGCTCTGAAGTGGGTCATGGGTGTGTTCATGGCCATTCTGGTGGCAGTCATCCTCATTGGCGGCATCAAGCGTATCGGCGCTGTCAACGAGATGCTGGTCCCCTTCATGAGCGCGTTCTACATCGTGTTCACTCTGGTCGTGATCTTCTCCCATATCGGCAATCTGGGCGACGTTTTCGTGAAGATCTTCAGCACTGCCTTTACTCCCCGCGCCATGTTCGGCGCATCCACCGGCATCATCCTGAAGGAGACTATCGTTTGGGGCCTGCGCCGCAGCGCCTTCTCCAACGAGGCTGGCCTGGGTTCCGCAGCCATCGCCCATGCGGCGGCTGACACCAAGGGCCCCGTGCATCAGGGTCTGTACGGCATTTTCGAAGTGTTTGTTGATACTATCGTGATCTGCAGTCTGACGGCCATTACCATCATCATCAGCGGCGTGGATATCGGCTTTGGCACCAAGCCCGGCAGTGAACTGATCACTTCTGCGCTGGCAACAGTGTTCGGTGCAAAGTTTGCGGCACTGTTTGTGGCTGTGGCCCTGTCTCTGTTTGCATTCTCCACGGTTCTGGGCTGGTCCCTGTACGGCACCCGTTGTGTGCAGTATCTGTTCGGCGACAAGGCGATCCGCGTGTTCCAGGTCATCTTTGTTATGATCGTGGTGGTTGGCTGCGTGTCTCCCCTCAGCGTGGTGTGGGATCTGGCCGATACCTTCAACGGCCTGATGGCTATCCCCAACTTCATCGCCCTGTTTGCCCTGTCCGGCGTTGTGGCAGCAGAGACGAAGAAGTATTTCAGCGATTCCAAGAATCTGAAATAACGCGCTGTGCAAAAAACTGAAATTCCAAATACAGGAAATGACCGCCGTCCGGCAGCCCCGGGCGGCGGTCATGCTTGTTTTTGCAAAAATATATGATTTTTGACAAGAAACGGTACAAAAAACCGGAAAGCTTTTGACACTGAATAAGGTTATATTGTATAATATTTCGGCAAGGGAACTGAGTGTCCGCAAAGGACGCAGAAAGAAAAAAGGAGAAAAGCCAATGAGCAATGCACTGACTCGGGCAAGCGAGATCATTGACAGCTACAATTGTGAGCAGTCCAATCTCATTGCCATCCTGCAGGAGATCCAGGCAGAGTACAACTACCTCAGCGAAGCAGCTCTGACCCTGGTGGCGGAAAAGCTGGGCGTCAGCACCGCCAAGGTCTACAGTGTTGCCACCTTCTATGAGAACTTCTCTCTGGAAGCCAAGGGCAAGCACATCATCAAGGTCTGCGCAGGTACCGCCTGCCACGTCCGCAAGTCCGGCCCCATCTATGATGCCATCCGTGACTATCTGAACCTGACCGGTAAGAAAAAGACCTCTGACGATGGGCTGTTCACCCTGGAGACCGTCGCCTGCCTGGGCGCCTGCGGTTTGGCCCCCGTCATGACCATCGACGGTGAGGTCCACGCCAAGATGACCCCTGACGCCGCCCTGGCTCTGCTGGAGCAGATCCGAAAGGAGGAGAGCGCCGAATGATCAAGACCAAACTGACCCGGGATACCTTCCATGTGTTCCAGGCAAACGCCAAAAACGCCCTGAAGCAGAGTGAGCAGGTGCCCTCTGTCCTGATCTGCGCCGGTACCGGCTGTATCGCCGGCGGCTCCATGAAGATCTATGAGAACATCAAGGCCGAGTGCGAAGAGCGCGGCCTGCCCGTTTATGTCGGCCTGAAGCACGACAACGAGGAGGAGAAGAGCCTCCATGTGAAGATGAGCGGCTGCCACGGCTTCTGCGAGATGGGCCCCCTGGTCCACATCGAGCCCATGGGCATCCTGTACATCCACGTCAAGCCTGAGGACTGCCACGAGATCATCGAAAAGACCGTCCTGGGCGGCGAGATCATCGACCGTCTGGTGTATCATCTGGACGGCGTGGCCTACCCCCGTCAGGAGGACATCCCCTTCTACAAGGGCCAGAAGCGTGTCGTTCTGGAGAACTGCGGCACCTCCGACGCCGAGGACATCGAGGAGTACATCGCCAAGGGCGGCTACGCTGCCTTTGAGAAGGCTCTGTTTGAGATGACCGACGAGGAGATCTGCAAGACCATCATCGATTCCGGCCTCCGCGGCCGCGGCGGCGGCGGTTTCCCCGCCGGCCGCAAGTGGGACGGCGCCCGCAAGCAGAAGTCCGATGTGAAGTACATCGTCTGCAACGGCGACGAGGGCGACCCCGGTGCATTCATGGACCGCTCCATCATGGAGGGCAACCCCCACAGCGTGCTGGAGGGCATGATGATCGCGGGTCTGGCCGCCGGTTCCTCCGAGGGCTATATCTACGTCCGCGCCGAGTATCCTCTGGCTGTCAACCGTCTGAAGACCGCCATTGCCAAGGCGGAGCAGTACGGTCTGCTGGGCGACAACATCATGGGCACCAAGTTCTGCTTCCACATGCATGTGAACAAGGGCGCCGGCGCCTTCGTCTGCGGCGAGGGCTCCGCTCTGACCGCCTCCATCGAGGGCAACCGCGGTATGCCCCGCGTCAAGCCTCCCCGTACCATCGAGAAGGGCCTGTGGGCAAAGCCCACCGTACTGAACAACGTTGAGACCTTCGCCAACGTTCCCCAGATCATTCTGAAGGGCGTTGACTGGTATCAGAACATCGGCACCAAGAAGAGCCCCGGCACCAAGGCCTTCGCCCTGACCGGCAACGTGGTGAACACCGGCCTCATCGAGGTCCCCATGGGCACCACCATCAAGGAAGTCGTCTTCGACATCGGCGGCGGCATCCCCAATGGCAAGAAGTTCAAGGCCGTCCAGATCGGCGGCCCCTCCGGCGGCGCCACCACCGGCAGTGAGGAGCACCTGAACCTGCCTCTGGACTTCGATTCTCTGAAGAGCATCGGTGCCATGATCGGCTCCGGCGGCCTGGTCGTTATGGACGAGGACACCTGCATGGTGGAGACCGCCCGCTTCTTCATGGAGTTCACCCAGAAGGAATCCTGCGGCAAGTGCGTGCCCTGCCGTGAGGGTACCAAGCGTATGCTGGAGACCCTGAACCGCATCGTGGACAACAAGGGTACTCTGGAGGATCTGGATCTGCTGGAGGAGCTGGCAGACACCATCACCAACACCGCCCTGTGCGGCCTGGGCCAGAGCGCCTGCAAGCCCGTGCAGAGCACCCTGAAGCATTTCCGTCAGGACTATCTGCGTCACGTGGTCGATCACCACTGCCCCATCTGCAATAAGGAAAAGCCCCATCCCACCATCGTTGCCGATAAGTGCAAGGGCTGCGGCAAGTGCCGCAAGAACTGCCCCATGGAGGCCATCAACGGCGCCGTGAAGCAGGTCCATACCATCGACGCTGAAAAGTGCATCAACTGCGGCGCCTGCGTGGGCAACTGCCCCTTCGGCGCCATCGAGCCGGCAAAGGAGGGCTGATCCATGGCAAAGGGAATTATGTACATCGACGGCCAGAGAGTGCCCTTCGACGGTGAGAAGAACGTCCTGGCTGTGATCCGGAAAGCCGGCATCGACATGCCCACTTTCTGCTATTATTCTGAGCTGTCTACCTTCGGCGCCTGCCGTATGTGCGTCGTCGAGGACGAGCGCGGCAAGATCGATACCTCCTGCTCCATGGAGCCCCGTGACGGTATGGTCATCCGCACCAATACGGCCAAGCTGCTGAAGCACCGCCGTATGATCCTGGAGCTGATGCTGGCCTCCCACTGCCGCGACTGCACCACCTGCGAGAAGAGCGGCAAGTGCCACCTGCAGGAGCTGGCGCTGCAGTTCGGCGTCCGCAAGGTCCGCTTCCCCGATACCCGTCCCGAGTATGAGAAGGACCACTCCTCTCCCGCCATCGTCCGCGATCCCAACAAGTGCATTCTGTGCGGCGACTGCGTCCGCGTGTGCGAGGAGATGCAGGGCATGGGCGTTCTGAACTTCGCCCACCGCGGCAGCGATCTGCAGGTTATGCCCGCATTCGACAGAAAGCTGGCTCAGACCAACTGCATCAGCTGCGGCCAGTGCGCCGCCGCCTGCCCCACCGGCGCCATCACCATCCGTGATGAGATCGGCAAGGCCTGGCAGAAGCTGTATGCTTCCGACGTCCGCGTCGTGTTCCAGATCGCTCCCGCCGTCCGCGTGGCCGTGGGCGAGGCCTTTGGCCTGGAGCCCGGTGTCAACTGCCTGGACAAGCTGGTGGCTGCCCTGAAGATGATGGGTGCCGACGAGGTCTATGACACCAACTTCGGCGCTGACCTGACCGTTCTGGAGGAGTCTGCCGAGTTCCTGGCCCGCCTGAAGAACGGCGGTCCCTTCCCCATGTTCACCAGCTGCTGCCCCGCCTGGATCAAGTACCTGGAGAACGAGAAGCCCAAGTATCTGAAGAATGTCTCCACCTGCAAGTCTCCCATGGAGATGTTTGGCGCCATCCTGAAGGACCAGTACAAGGCCAAGGATGCCGAGGACGGCAAGACCACCTACCACATCGCCATCATGCCCTGCACCGCCAAGAAGATGGAGGCCAAGCGCGAGGAGTTCCAGCATGACGGCAAGCCCGACGTGGATCTGGTCCTGACCACCCAGGAGATCATCACCATGATCAAGGAGGCCGGTATCCGCTTCACCGAGCTGGAAGGCGAGTCTCCCGACCTGCCCTTCGGCATGGGCACCGGCGCTGCCGTGATCTTCGGCACCACCGGCGGCGTGGCCGAGGCTGTTGCCCGCCGCGTTGTGGAGGACAAGAGCAAGAACACCATGCAGGCCATCCAGTTCTCCGGCCTGCGTGACGCCGGCGTCATCCGCGAGGTGAGCCTGCCCGTGGGCGACCGCGTGCTGCGCATCGCCGTGGTCCACGGCCTGGTGAACGCCAAGAAGCTGCTGGCCGACATCGAGTCCGGCGAGGCCTATTATGACCTGATCGAGGTCATGACCTGCAAGACCGGCTGCGTCGGCGGCGCAGGCCAGCCCCGCGGCCTGATCCCCGTCAAGCGTCAGCGTGGCGAGGGCCTGTACGAGGCCGACCGCACCGCCCTCATCAAGCGCTCCGAGAGCAACCCCATTGCTGTGGAGATGCTGGAGGGTATGCTGAAGGGCCGCACCCACGAGCTGCTGCACGTCCACTACGATCACAAGTAAATCGGTTCCCAAAGACCCCGGCGTTTATGGCGCCGGGGTCTTTTTCTGTCCTGACAGGCCGGAAAACAGATCGCCGCAGGGCAGGGAGAAGACGGGGATGCCCTCCGCCGCAGGGCCAAGGGCATACATGGAGTAGAAAAAGGAAAGACCGTTTTCGGTCAGATAGTAGTGGTCCGGATCGAACCGGCGGCGCAGCAGCCGCTGCCAGCCCTCGTGATAGCGGGCGACGCCGGCGGCCTCCTGCCGCCGGATCTCCGCTGCCGCCGTGTCCCACAGCCGCTGCCGCCACCGGCTGCCCCGGGGGAAGAAGCTCTGCAGCGGCACCGGATAGCCGGCGGTGAGGTCCCAGGTGTCGCCCCGCCGCTGCAGCAGCGGCGGCGCGCCGGGCGCCGGCTCCCGGGACTGGGTATACAGGCTGAAAAAGCCGTCCTTATTATATGTAATATAGTATCCCAGCTCTGCGTGAAAGTGAGGGAGGGGCCGGCTGGCCTCCAGCGCCAGACGATATTCCGCCGCCGCGGCCGGCAGCAGGAAGCTCTCACAGTAGCGAAGAAAGGCGCGGCCCTGCAGCTGGTAATACCGGCGGATCCGGCCGGCCACCCGCCCCTCGTCCACAGGACGGGGCAGGGAGAGGGCGGCGGAGAGCACGGGGATCTCGTCCACGGTCCACTCCCGCTCCGCGGTGAACGACTCGATGTGCAGCTGTGTGAGATGATGTTTCATGGACGCCGCTCCCTCCTGCCAAACGCTGTACTGCACCAGCATATGGCGGGGACAGGAGGCTGGTTCCGATATGTCACGCTTTAGTGTGCGAAAAATATTCTTCGAAATGCTATTTACTTTCACGAAATAGAGTGTTAAAATACAATGGAGTCTGCAGTATGCGGATGAAATATGTAGTGATCATAGAAAGGATACGGATATGGTCAAGATCGGAAAGAAGGAAAAGAGCGACCAGCTGTATAAGGCGATCCTGATGCTGAAGGACGAGCAGGAGTGCTATGAGTTTTTCCAGGATCTGTGTACGGTTTCTGAGCTGCGGTCCATGGAACAGCGCTTTGAAGTGGCCTCCCTGCTGGATGACGGCATGATCTATAACGAGATCCTGGAGCGTACCGGCGCATCCAGCGCCACCATCAGCCGCGTGAACCGCTCTCTGAGCTACGGCACCGGCGCTTATGACAAGATCTTTGCCCGCATGAAGGGCCAGAAGGAAGACAAGGAATGAGCAGCTATAACGCTCTGGCCGGCAGCTACGACCAGCTGATGCTGGACGCGGAGCATGTGAAGCGGGCGGACTGGCTGGAGCGCGCTTTCCGCAAAAGCGCCATCCCGGTACAGACTGTGCTGGACTTGGGCTGCGGCACCGGCACCATCGCGTGCCTGCTGGCAGAGCGGGGCTATGACGTCATCGCCACCGACCTGTCGGAGGAGATGCTGACCCAGGCGGCCTGCAAGGCTGCCCCGCTGGAGGAGCGCGCGCCGGTGTTTCTGTGCCAGTCCATGCCCCGGCTGCGGCTGGTGGAGCCGGTGGACGCGGTCATCTCCACGGTGGACGCCATCAACTATCTCACCCGGGAGGCCGACATTCGGGAGACCTTCCGCCGTGTGCACCGCTGGCTGAGGGCCGGCGGCGCCTTTGTGTTTGATGTAAACACGCCCTATAAGCTGCGCCGTATGGACGGGCAGATGTATATGGATGAGACGGAGGGGAGCTTCTGCGTCTGGCGGACCTTCTTCTCGGAAAAGCGGCAGATCTGTACCTATCAGGTGGATCTGTTCAGCCTGAACGAGGACGGCAGCTGGGACCGGGAGTTCGAGGAGCACCGGGAGCGGGCCTGGAGCGAGGAACAGCTGAGAAGCTATCTGACCGAGGCCGGCTTCGTGAACATCCGCTTCAGCGGCGACCTGACCAGCCGCAAGGCCCGTCAGGACGAGGACCGCTGGATCATCCGGGCGGAAAAACCCATTGAGACTTGAGGAGAACAATTTATCATGAGCGATCAACTGGTTCGTGCCATCAGCAAGGATGGCTACGTAAAAGCGGTGGCTGTGTCCACCCGTGAACTGACGGAGCACGCACGCCAGATCCACCGCACGCTGCCGGTGGGCACGGCCGCGCTGGGCCGCACGCTGGCCGCCGCCTCCATGATGGGCAACGCCCTGAAGGGTGAGGGCGCCAGCGTCACCCTGCAGATCAAGGGCGACGGCCCTCTGGGCCGTATTCTGGCGGTCTCTGACAACGAGGGCAACGTCCGGGGTACCGTGGATAACCCCGCCGTGGATATCCCCCTGAGAGCCGACGGAAAGCTGGATGTGGGCAGCGCCGTGGGCATGGACGGCACCCTGACCGTCATCCGCGACCTGAACATGAAGGAGCCCTATGTGGGCAGCGTGGGTCTTCTGGGCGGCGAGATCGCCGAGGATCTGGCAGCCTATTTCGTGGAGTCCGAGCAGATCCCCACGGCCTGCGGCCTGGGCGTGCTGGTGGACCGGGATCAGAGCGTTCTGACCGCCGGCGGCTATTTGATCCAGCTGCTGCCCGGCGCCAGCGAGGACGTCATCACCATGGTGGAGGGCGGCATCTACGCCGCCGGCCCTGTGACCGAGCTGCTGAAGGAGGACAGTGACCCTGAGTCTCTGCTCCGCCGCGTCATGAGCGACTTTGATCTGGAGATCCTGGAAAAGCGCCCCATCGAGTACCGCTGCTATTGCAGCCGGGAGCGCATGGAACGCGCCCTGATCAGCCTCGGACCCGAGCAGCTGAAAAGTCTCATCGACGAGCAGGGCAGCGCGGAGCTGTGCTGTCAGTTCTGCGACAACGTGCAGAATTTCTCCCGGGAGCAGCTGGAAGAGCTGCTGCAGGCCATGGAGAAAAAAGTTAAAAAAAAGTAAAAAAAGTGTTGACATACCGGGCCATCGTGAGTATAATAACTTTTGTCGTCTGGCGATGACGACGAACTCGGGAGCATAGCTCAGCTGGTTAGAGCACCTGCCTTACAAGCAGGGGGTCACTGGTTCGAGTCCAGTTGTTCCCACCAAACTCACATGGCCCGGTAGTTCAGTTGGTTAGAACGCTAGCCTGTCACGCTAGAGGTCGACGGTTCGAGCCCGTTCCGGGTCGCCATCTCCCACGAGATGGATTTGCATCTCGTGGGTCCCTTTTGGGGTTGAAATTCCCCACCGCACCTACGGTGCGGCGAAAGATTTGCCCA
The DNA here is from genome assembly GCA_017482345.1 of Oscillibacter sp. Classification (GTDB taxonomy): domain Bacteria; phylum Bacillota; class Clostridia; order Oscillospirales; family Oscillospiraceae; genus Oscillibacter. The sequence goes on along the minus strand of JAFUNB010000009.1, from coordinate 27,417 downwards.
GATAGGTCAGTTGGTAGAGCAGTGGACTGAAAATCCACGTGTCGCTGGTTCGATTCCGGCTCTGGGCACCATTTGCGGGCTTAGCTCATCTGGTAGAGCGCCACCTTGCCAAGGTGGAGGTAGCGAGTTCGAGCCTCGTAGCCCGCTCCAGATTCGATGCCCACACGAAAGTGTGGGCATCGAAATCAAAAATAAATGTAGACTTTTTCCGAAAAGTCGCATATAATATAAATACCCCAGATGGTGACATAGCCAAGTGGTAAGGCAAGGGTCTGCAAAACCCTGATTCCCCGGTTCAAATCCGGGTGTCACCTCCAAAAACAACAGGACTTGAAAAAGTCCTGTTGTTTTTTTGTTGCATCTGGATAAAGGAGAAACCCCTCTTGCGGCGAATGGCCGCGAGAGGGGTTTTTAAGCGTTTTAAGCGCGTTTTGCGGCTTACAGCTCTTCCACGGACAGGACGCCGTCCGTGCCGTTCAGGGCCGACAAAAGCTGTTCCGGACGGCATTTCTTGTTCAGCCGCAGGGAGAAGATGGCGCAGGCGTTGTGGTGCTCGCTGCCGGTGGAGCGGGTGATCTCCATGTTCAGGACCTTCAGGTTCAGCTCCCGGAACAGCACCAGGACCGCCTCCAGCGTATCCCGGTCCCGGTACTCCATATACAGGTTGACCTCCGGTGCGCGGTCCAGCATGCGGTACTCCAGGCGGGAGAACAGCAGCTCTGCGATCAGGACGAGGGCGGTGGCGAACAGAGCGCCCTCATAGAAGCCGCCGCCCAGGCACAGGCCCACGATGGCCGCGGTCCACAGACCGGCTGCCGTGGTCAGGCCCTTGACCCGCTGCTGGCGGGTAACGATGATGGTGCCGGCGCCGATGAAGCCGATACCGGCCACCACCTGGGCGCCCAGACGGGCCATATCGGTGAAATAGTGCATGTGCAGGTACAGATACTGGCTGGTCAGCGTGGTCATGGCTGCGCCCAGGCAGATGAGGATATGGGTGCGGAAGCCGGCGGGACGGCGCTTGAATTCACGTTCCACGCCGATGACGCCGCCGTAGAGGACAGCCAGGATCATCCGCACGGAAATAGACAGCATGGACAGATTCCGCAGTCCGTCAAAGAAAGATAACATGTGGGTGACTCCTTTCTGTCAGATCTCCTCGATGGTATAGACGCCCTCCAGACCGGAGATGGCGGCGATGACCTTCGTGTGGGGCAGGCGCTGGCTCAGACGGATGCTGAACACGGCGCTGGGGCGGCGCATATTCTCATCGCGGCCCCGGTCAATGTCCACCTCAAAGATCTGAGCGCCCTGGGCCTTGATGCGGTTGATGATGACACCCACATCGTCCAGGGAGCGGAACTCCACATACAGGTTGATGTTCCGGGCACTCTCCACGATGATGCTCTCGATGGCGGGCAGCACACGGATGGACAGGAAGATGAGGATGAAGCCCAGCAGCACGCACTCGTAGAAGCCGGCGCCCACGGCCAGACCCATGCAGGCGGAGGCCCACAGGGCGGCAGCGGTGGTCAGGCCCTTGACCTCCTGACGGCCGGTGACGATGATGGTGCCGGCGCCCAGGAAACCGATGCCGTTGATGACCTGCGCGCCGAAGCGGGACACGTCCACCCGGGTGCCGATCTCGGCGGCGGTGGAGGCCCACGGGCCCGCGAGCATCACATACTCATACTGGCCCAGCAGCATGGTCAGCGTGGCGCCCAGGCACACCAGCATATAGGTGCGGAAGCCGGCGGGGCGGCGTTTGCGGCCCCGCTCCAGTCCGATCATGCCGCCGCAGAGCATGGACAGGGTCAGGCGGAGCAGAACAGATGCGGTATTCAGCTCCCGCAGGTATTCAAAAAACTCGGTCATAGAACCACCTCGAACTCTGTTTTGATGCCGATTTTGCCCGAAATTTGTAGAAAAATGGGCTGTTTTGGCGAAATTGGGTAGAGAAAAAGGGCGCGATCAGACAATCGTGCCCCTTTTCGGATGTAAAAGGTGAGATTACTTGCACATCTCGTCCGCAACCTGGCACAGCAGATCGGGATAGTTGGAGATGATGCAGTCCACGCCGCGGGTGATCATGTCACGCATGTCGGCCTCTTCGTTGACCGTCCAGGTGTTGACCTTCATGCCCCGGCCGTGATACAGATCCATCAGCTCGGGCTGATACTGCAGCAGCATATAGCGGGGATGCATGTTGTCGGCGTTGGAGCGCTGGATATAGTGGTCGATATCCAGGAACGGCTTGTCGTACAGCAGGCCGGTGGCGATCTCCGGGCAGAGGTTCTTGAACTGCTGCATGGAGATGTGGTTGAAGGAGGAGACGAACACCTGGTCCTGCATCTGGCGCTTGCAGATCTCGTCGGCGACCATCTGCTCCAGGCCCTCATAAAAGACCTCGTAGTTCTTCAGCTCCATATTCAGCAGCAGCTTAGACTCCTTGCAGAAGTCCAGCAGCTGACCCAGGTCCCAGACGTGCTGGCCGGCGAACTCCGGAGACATCCAGGAGCCGATGTCCAGCTGCAGCATCTCCTCGAAGGTGTGGTCCTTGATGAAGCCCTTGCCGTTGGAGGTGCGCTCCACGGAGGCGTCATGGAAGATGACCAGCTTGCCGTCCTTGGTGATGTGGACGTCGCTCTCGATGCCGTCAGAGGCGGTCTTTTCCAGAGCGGCCTGGAAGGCGATGGGACTGTTTTCGGGATAGCGGCCGGAGAAGCCGCGGTGAGCAAACAGCAGAGGCTTTTTCATAGGTTGCGCTCCTTCCTGTGTTACAGGGTCTTGGTGGCGACGATGTTCACGTCGGTGTCCAGAATGTTGGCGGCCAGAACGGTGCCCACCTTGATGGGAGCCTGAGCGGTGATGGTGTCCAGCAGAGCCATGCACTCCATCATCTTGCCCTTGGGCAGAGGACGGTCGGTCTTCACAGGCAGGCGGGGGATATCGGCGCCCTCCACGCGGACGGTGGAGGTGACGACGCGGACGGGGTTCTTCAGCTCGTTCTTGCCGTAGGCCTCGCCGCGGGGACAGGCGTTGCCGGTGACGGCGTAATCGTTGTTCTCGTCAACACTGAGATGGCAGCCCTTGGGGCAGGTAATGCAAATGATGTTGGTCATGTTACTTCTCCTCCTCAATGGAAACGGTGATGGAGCCCACGGCCTTGTCCAGCAGCACGCGAGGCAGCTTGATGTTCTCCATCTCGCCGGGAGCCAGATGCTCACGGCTGAAGGCGGCGATCTGAGTGCCGTTCTCGTCCTTCACGACGATCTTGCTCTGGTGGCAGATGGCGCGGACGCGGAAGAACACGTCCACGGCCTTGAACTCGGCGTCCATGTGGATGTGCTGGGGAACGGTGTAGCCAACGAGGTTGCCGTTCTTGATGTCCAGAACGTTCTCGTTCTTCAGGCTGACGCCGGCGCAGTAGGCAGCGGCGGCCTTGCCGGCGCGGGCGGACTCGGCGGTGACGAAGTCCACCAGATCGTGGACGTGCAGCACGTTGCCGCAGGCGAACACGCCGGGGATGGAGGTCTCCATGTTCTCAAAGACCACGGGGCCGTTGGTACGGGCATCCATCTCGATGCCGGCAGCGCGGGACAGCTCGTTCTCGGGGATCAGGCCGACGGACAGCAGCACGGTGTCGCAGTCGAAGACCATCTCGGTGCCGGGGATGGGACGGCGGTCGGGGCCGACCTCGGAAACCACCACGCGCTCCACGCGCTCGTTGCCCTGGATGTCAGTGATGGTGTGGGACAGGTACAGGGGAATGTCAAAGTCGTTCAGGCACTGGACGATGTTGCGGGTCAGGCCGCCGGAATAGGGCATGACCTCCACGCAGGCCAGAACCTTGGCGCCTTCCAGAGTCATACGGCGGGCCATGATCAGGCCGATGTCGCCGGAGCCCAGGATGACGACGCGCTTGCCCACCATGTAACCCTCGATGTTCAGGTAACGCTGGGCGGTACCGGCGGTGAACACGCCGGCGGGGCGGGTGCCGGGGATGGCGATGGCGCCGCGGGTACGCTCGCGGCAGCCCATGGCCAGAACCACGGCCTTGGCCTCCAGGACCTCATAGCCGGAGGCGGAGGAGACGATGTGGACTTCCTTCTCGGGAGTCACGTCCAGGACCATGGCGTCCAGACGGACGTCCACGCCGGTGTTCTTCAGCATCTCCACGAAGCGGCCGGCATACTCGGGGCCGGTCAGCTCTTCCTTGAAGAAATGCAGACCGAAGCCGTTGTGGATGCACTGGTTCAGGATACCACCCAGCTCACGGTCACGCTCCACGATGCAGATGGAACGGCAGCCGTCTTCCCAGGCGGCGTTTGCGGCAGACAGGCCGGCAGGGCCACCGCCGATAATTACCAGATCATATTTCATGCCTTGTTACCTCCCTTGGTCACACCGGTGAGCAGTTCGGTGCCGGCACCGTCCTGCGGGATCTGCATGGGATCACAGCCCAGCTCGCGGGACAGGATGTCCAGCACGCGGGGGCCGCAGAAACCGCCCTGGCAGCGGCCCATACCGGCGCCGGCACGGCGCTTGATGGCGTCCACAGAGCAGGGGGTAATGGGGGAGTGGATCGCGGCCACGATCTCACCCTCGGTGATGGTCTCGCAGCGGCAGATCACGCGGCCGTAGCGGGGATCCTTGGCGATCATGGCGGCCTTCTCCTCGATGGACAGCTCCTTGAAGCGGATCTGCTCGCGCTTGCCGTCCCAACCCTCGCGGGCGGTCAGCTCCACGCCCATCTCCACCAGCTTCTCCACGGCGTACTCGCCGATGGCGGGAGCGGCGGACAGGCCGGGGGACTTGATGCCGGCCACATGCAGCATGCGTGCGCAGTTGGCAGAGGGACGGATGATGAAATCGGCCTCGGAGGTGTTGGCGCGGACGCCGGCGAAGTTCCGGATGGACTGGCGCAGGTCGACGCCGGGCACGCTCTTACGGCTGACCAGGGCGACCTCGTCCAGGCCGGCCAGAGAGGTGGCCTTGTCGCCGGGAGTGGCAACGTTCTGGGCGTTGGGGCCGACGATCAGGTTGCCGTGGACGGTGGGGGCGACCAGAACGCCCTTGCCGACGGCGGAGGGGCACTGGAAGATGACGTGGTTGACGATGTCACCGCTGGACTTGTCCAGCAGATAGTACTCGCCGCGGGAGGGGAAGGCTTCCCACTCCTGAGCGCCAACCATGGCACTCATCTCGTGAGCCCAGCCGCCGGCGCAGTTGATGATGTAGCGGGTCTCATAGTCGCCGGAAGCGGTGTGCAGCAGGACGTGGTCGCCCTTGTCCTCCATGCCGGTGACGGCGCTGTTGAGCTTCAGCTCCACGCCGTTGCGGACGGCCACCTCGGCCTCGGCAATGCACAGGCCCCAGGGATCGATGACGGCGGCGGAGGGAGCATACAGAGCGCCGCAGACATTGTCGGCCAGGTTGGGCTCCATAGTATGGACTTCCTCAGCGGAGAGCATCTTCATGCCGGGAACGCCGTTCTCCACGCCGTTGTTGTACAGCTTCTGCAGATGTGCCAGATTTTCCTCGTCGAAGGCCAGCACAAAGGAGCCGATGCGGTTGTACTTTACGGAGAGCTCCTTGCACAGATCCTCCATCATTTCGCTGCCGCGAACGTTGAGCTTGGCCATCAGAGTGCCGGGCTCGGGATCGTAGCCGGCGTGGACGATGGCGCTGTTGGCCTTGGTGGTACCCATGGCAACGTCGTTCTCCCGCTCCAGAACCAGGACCTTCAGGTCGTACTTGGAGAGGGAGTATGCGACAGATGCACCGATGACACCGCAGCCGATGATCGTTACGTCAAACATAGCAATACTCCTTTCGCTATCTGCATTACATAAATAAAAAAAGCCAAAGCAAAATAACCGTCTGAAAAACGGCGATGTTAGCTTTGACTCATATCTCTAAGCAGATATTCATTTATGGCTTCATGATATCACAGAGACACGAGAAAAGGCAAGAGGGAAAACCGCAAAAGGCCACTGGCACTTATACGAAAAAAAGTAAGGCGTTTTGTTGGATTTGCGCAAATGCGGAAAACAGCCGCGGGGCGCGGCTGTTTTGGTTTACGCGAACCAGAGGGACTCGCTGGTGGTGGACACGGCGATGGCACCGGCGCCCAGCGCGCTGATGACGTCCTGCTTGTCCGCCAGCAGGCCGCTGGCGATGAGAGGCTGGCGCAGCTGGGAGGACAGACGGGCCAGGACCCGGGGCATGGTGCCCGGCAGAATGTCGATCACGTCGGCGTTGGAGCTTTGCCGCAGCACGTTTTCATAGGCGATGGAGTCCAGCAGGAAGAAGCGCTGGACGGAGATGAGCTTCAGCTCCTTGGCCCGGCGGATCAGATTGGGACGGGTGGAAATGACACCGTCGGCCTGGGTGTTCTCCGCCAGGAAGTCCACGGCGATGTCCCGGCCGGCCAGACCCTCCACCAGATCCACGTGGACCAGCGCCATCTTGCCGCCGTCCTTGGCGGTCTTCACCAGAGCGGCGATATTTAATATTGTACCGTACAAAAAGAAAATCGCCGCACAGTCTGAAGTCATGGCACGGGAGAGATCCTCGTCGGATTTCACCGCGGCGATCACGGGAGCGTCTTGCAGCGCGTCCAGAAAGGCAAGCGTATTCGGATTGGCCATAGTGGTTTCTCCATACTATATTAGATAGTCATTCTGCTGATTGGCCCTGAAAAGGGGATGAGAGAGGGCAGAATGCATAATTTAATAGTGCTATTGTAGCACAGTTTTTTGCGTTTTGCACGGGGGCCTTCAAAAAATGATAAGGGCAAAACGAACAAAAACAATGTGAAGTAACTGGCGAAAATGTTGAAAATGCGTTTTGCGTAAATTTAACCTTGCCAGAAAATGACCGGTGTGGTATATTCGTAGTAACTTAATAAGCGTTGCTTGAGAGATGAGAGTCAAGGCGACCTAAAGTGTTTCACTATGAAGGGAATAGTGGGATTATTTTTCGTTGCGCTTGGCTATTTTTTTGTCTTTGCAAGCTGCTTTTGTGCCCAACTCCACTTTCGGTTGAGCACGACACGGAACGAAAGGGTGGGAAGTAATGTTTAAAATGCTGAATCCACGGCGCTTCTACCACGCGGTGGGAAAACAGAAATTCTGGGAATTCATCATCCTGGCAGTCTTTATTCTGTTTTTCTACGGCCCTATGCTGAATATGTGTATGCTGGCCTTCGCCAATACATATGAGGTCCCCGCGGTTCTGCCGCAGGAGTGGGGTCTGAAGTGGTGGAAGTTTGTTTTTGAGCAGGACAATCTGGTGTCCTCCATCGTGCAGTCCTTTGTGGTGGCCATCATCACCACCATCGCCTCCATGCTGCTGTGTATTCCGGCTGCATATTCTCTGGCCCGGTTCAAGTATCCCGGCCGCAAGGTGTTCATGCTGTCCTTCCTGCTGACCAACGCCTTCCCCAAGCTGGGCATCTACACCTCCATCGCAATCCTGTTCTATAAGTACAACCTGATGGGCTCTCTGCTGGGCGTCGTCATCATCCATATGATCAATTCGATGATGTTCATGGTCTGGCTGCCGTCCTCCGCTTTCCGCTCTGTCCACCGTCAGCAGGAGGAGGCCGCCCGCGACGTGGGCGCCGGTCCCATCCGTACCTTCTTCAAGGTCACCCTGCCCATGGCAATGCCCGGTATCGCAGTTGCAACGCTGTATACCTTCCTGGGCTCCATGGAAGAGGCGCAGGGCACCATGCTGGTTGGCCTGGCCCGCATCAAGACCATGCCCGTCGAGATGTTCGGCGTTATCATGGACTACCCCGTGCAGGTGGGCGCCGTGTTCGCCATCCTGCTGATCATCCCCGCTGTGGTTATGATCTTCGCTATGCGTAAATACATCGGCCCCGAGGCTATCGCCGGCGGCTTCAAGATGAAATGATCGAGTGTAAGGGAGTTAATGACATGGAAGAAAAGATTCTGACAAATGAAACTGTGAAGTCTGCGGCCCCCGATCGCGTCATCAAGCTGCAGATCAAGGACATGACCAAGAAGTACGACAACGGCGACGGCGTCGAGCACATTGACCTGGACATCTACGAAGGTGAGATCGTCACCATGCTGGGCCCCTCCGGCTGCGGCAAGTCCACCATCCTGCGTACCATCGGCGGCTTCCTGGACGTCACCAGCGGCGACATCCAGATCGACGGCAAGTCCATCGTGAACCTGCCCCCCGAGAAGCGCCCCACCGCCATGGTGTTCCAGAGCTACAACCTCTGGCCCCACATGACCGTCTATGAAAACCTGGCCTTCGGCCTGAAGCTGCGCAAGACCCCCAAGGACGAGATGGATCGCGAGATCAAGCGTCATCTGGAGATGGTCGGCATCAGCGGCATGGAGACCAAGTATCCCAGCCAGCTGTCCGGCGGCCAGCAGCAGCGTGTTGCCATCGCCCGTTCTCTGCTGCTGAAGCCCTCCGTGCTGCTGCTGGATGAGCCCTTCTCCGCTCTGGACGCCAAGATCCGTCAGCAGATGCGCGAAGAGGTGAAGAAGATCCAGAGCGAGCTGGGTATCACCATCGTCTTCGTTACCCATGACCAGGAAGAGGCCATGGCCCTGTCCCACCGCATCGTTGTCATGAACAAGGGCAAGTTCGAGCAGGTGGGCACCCCCAGCGAGATCTACGACAACCCCGCAAGCCGCTATGTGGCATCCTTCATCGGCGAGATGAACTTCATTCCCCAGGCTGACGGCTCCACCATGGCTGTCCGTCCCGAGGAAGTGTTCCTGGTGAAGGACGGCGAAGCCTGCGACATGTCCGGTACCATCCGTACCATCATGCTGCTGGGCCACTATGTGGAGACCAACGTCCAGTGCGGCGAGAACGTCATCAAGTGCTACGTTCAGCGCGAGGACATTGAAGGTGTGAACGTTGGTGACAAGGTGAATCTGAAGTTTGCCAAGCACCATGTTTTTTAAAATTTGAAGAAAAGAGGAAAAGAAATGAAGAAGTTATTTGCCCTGCTCCTGACTCTGGCAATGGTTCTGTCCCTGGCTGCCTGCGGCGGCAAGAAGGAAGAGGCCCCTGCTCAGAGCGGCGGTGAGTCCGAGGTCATCAAGGAAGTCAACCTGTGGGCTACCGGCTCCGACAACGTTCGTGAGATCTTCGAGACCCTGACCGAGAAGTTCAACGCCAGCCAGGATACCTATGAAGTCAAGCTGAACTTCATGCTGTCCGGTACCGGCACCCAGACCATGGTCGATATGATCGTTGCCGCCCAGAAGGCCGGCCAGACCAACACCGACTATGACCTGGTCGACTTCAGCGGCGACGACTGGTCCAAGATCATCGCTCTGGTCGGCGAGGAGGCCTTCCACAAGATCGACGCTTCCGAGATCCCCAACGCTGCTTCCGTCGAGGCTAAGTGCGCTGTCTCTCCCGAGTACAGCCAGCCCTACCGCGGCACCACCGTCATCCTGGCCTACAACGCCGACAAGGTTGACAACGTCCCCACCACCTATGAAGAGCTGAAGACCTGGATCAAGGAGCATCCCGGCCGCTTCGCTTACAACACCCCCGGCACCGGCGGCGCCGGCGACTCCTTCGTCCGTACCTCTGTTTACAACTTCATCGATGACGAGGCCGCTATGACCTCCGCTGATGCCAAGTGGGCCGAGCAGTGGGACGAGGGCTTCGCTCTGCTGGAGGAGCTGCACCCCTACATGTATCAGTCCGGCGGTTCCATCGTCTATCCCAACAAGAACCAGGGCACCCTGGATCTGCTGGCTCAGGGCGAGATCGACATGTGCCCCAACTGGGCTGACATGGTCCTGTCTCAGCGCGCTGCCGGCTCCATCCCCGATTCCATCAAGATCACCACCATCCAGCCCTCCTTCACCGGCTCCGTCCAGTCCCTGTCCATCCCCACCATCGGCTCTAACCCCGAGGGTGCCAAGGCCTTCATCGACTACATGCTGTCTGAGGAGGCTCAGAGCCTGCTGGTGACCCAGATGGCCGCTATCCCCCTGGTCGATACCGCCAACATGGATATGACCGGCTATGAGGATCTGCAGACCCTGGACGTCTCCAACTTCCGCATCCTGTCCATCGGCGACCTGTCCACCACCTTCAACGAGCGCTGGGATAACGAGATCGCTACCCTGGGCTAATTTCCTGAACTCTGCGGGCGGGGAGGAGAGGATCCTCCTCCCCCTCTAAAAAATCTCCTGTATCCGAGGTTGATTGCGTTATGAGTAAAGAAAAGAAAAGAATGGCATTCGGCTATGCCCTCGTTATGCCCGCATTCCTTGTGGTTATGCTGGTCGTCGCATGGCCGATCGTTACCGCCGTCCAGAAGAGCTTCACCGACCCGGAGACAGGCGGTTTCACGTTCGACAACTATCTGTATTTCTTCACGGATCCCAACCAGCTGAAGAATATCTTCTTCACGATGTTCGTGTGCTTTGCTACGGTGGCCATCGCCATTGTGGTGGCATACCTGCTGGCTCTGTATCTGCGTTTCGTGAAGTCCCCCGTCGCACGGCTGATCGGTAACCTGTACCTGATCCCCCGTTTCGTTCCCAGCCTGGTGGCCGTTTACGCGATGATCACCATCATCCGTGACTCCGGTCTCATCAACCGTATCTCCCTGCTGTTCGGCGCGGATGTGAAGCTGGGCATGATGTATCATGCCAGCGGTATGATCACCATGAACCTGTGGTTCAACATCCCCTTCGCAGCACTGATGATCACGGCCGGCCTGGGTGCCATCCCCGATTCCATCATCGAGGGTGCCCGCGACGTGGGCGCAACCAAGTGGAAGACCTTCACTTCCATGATCCTGCCCCTGTCCTATAAGGACGTGGTCGTGGCCTCCACGTTCGTCTTCATGTCCAACGTGGGCTCCTTCACCACCCCCTATCTGATGGGTGGCAACGCTCCCAAGATGCTGGGTATCGCTCTGTTTGACCAGTTCAACAAGTACCTGCGCTACGAGCGTGCGGCCGCACTGTCGGTCATCATGTTCCTGATCTGCTCTGTTTCCGCCGCGGTGTATATCTACACCAACCTGAAAGAGAAGGACTGGGAGCACTAAGCAACTTAAAACAAGGGAGGCGAGAGCCTCCCTTGTTTTCGTGTGTCTGGAGGAAAATGAACATGACTCGAGCAACTATGATCACCGCCCACTCCGGCGCCGACAAGCGGCCGGACAACTCTCTGGAGTTTGTGCGCTACGCGCTGGAGAGCCGGGCTGACGCTCTGGAAGTAGACATCCAGGCGGATCCCGTCAGCGGCGAGCTGATCATCACTCACGACGAGACGCTGAACGGCGAATACCCCCGCCTGCGGGAGGTGTTTGCCCTGCTGGCCCAGCATCCCGCAATGCGCATCAACTGCGATCTGAAGCCCGCCGGCCTGGAGTGGCCGGTTTATCAGCTGGCGGCGGAGCTGGGCGTCACCGACCGCCTCATCTATTCCGGCACCGTGTCCGTGGATATTATGAAGTCCCGTCCGGAGCTGGAGGGCGTGGAGGTGTTTTTGAACCTGGAGGAGTATGTGGAGGACCTGTATATCAACTACAGGGACATTCCCAACTTCGAGCTGACGGCGGCGGAGACCATCTGCCGCGTCTGCAGGGAAAACAACGTCCGCGTGGTGAACGTCAACTACAACCTGGTCACCCGCCGCTTTATCCAGCTGCTGGCGGCGGAGGGCATCGGCGTGTCCGTTTGGACGGTCAACGAGGGACAGGCCATCAGCTACTTCCTCTCCCGCGGCGCTTACAACGTGACCACCCGTTCTCTGGCCCGCGCGCTGGAGATCCGGGGCTGAAACAGACAAAAAAGTTCTCACATCGAAAGATGTGAGAACTTTTTTGTTGTTTATGGACTTACTCGGTCTTGCCGCCGGAGAGGTTCTTGCGGACCTCGGCCTCCACCACGGAGATGGGCAGCAACTCGGTCTCGGCGCGCAGCTCGTCAAACTTCTTCAGGCCGTCGGCCTTGACAGCCTCCCACTCCTGGGCGAAGCCGCCGTTGACGATGTTTTCATACTGCTCTTCAATGAACTTGCGCATGGAGGAGTTGTCCACCATCTTGAAACGGGACATCTGGCCATACTGGCTGGTGCGGCTGTGCAGAGGCAGCTGCTTGAACAGGCCCATGTCGGCCATCTTTTCCAGCATGACCATGGGTTCCTTGGACATGTACATCTCGGTCAGGATTGCCTCGGCGGGCAGACCCTTTTCGATGAAGAAGTCGAATGCGGTCACAAATACGTTCATGATCAGGGGCCAGATAGCCTGCTCGCTCATCAGGTCCAGATAGGTCTCGTCGTTGAAGGTGACCTCGATGGCGCCGGCCTTGGTGGAGCCCAGAGCCTTGGCCAGACCCACGGCGATGTCCTTGGCATGGCCGGTGGCGTCCTGGTTGATGACCACGAAGGTGGGGAAGCCAGTGCCGTTCTCATAGGTCTCGCGCACGCCCTTGCCGATCATGCGGGGAGCCACCATGATGACGTCCAGATCAGCGGCGGGCTTGATGAAGCCGTAGGTGATGTTGTAGCCGGAGGCGAAGTTCAGGGCTGCGCCGGGATGCAGGTTGGGAGCGATGTCGCGCTCGTAGATCTCGGGAGCGACTTCGTCGGGCAGCAGCAGGAAAATGATATCAGCCTGCTTGGAGGCTTCGGCAATGGAATAGGTCTGGAAGCCGTCGGAGTTGGCGGTGTTCCAGGACTCGTCGCGGACACTGCCGACGATGATGTTCTTGACGCCGGAATCACGCATATTCAGCGCCTGGGAGCGGCCCTGATTGCCGTAACCGATGATCGCGACTACCTTGTCCTGAATGACCTCGATATTGCCGTCATGATCGTAATATACTTTACCCATGGAAAGGACCCTCCTCAAAATGACGAAATAAAATATGGAATCATATTAGACATAAGACATCTGATGTCTTAAGTATAACAGATGTGAGGGCGTTGTCAATGGGCGGCGGAAAAGTTTTCTGCAAAAAATAAAAAAATCTGCGGGGAGCTTGCTCCCCGCAGGCGGTGTTCAGGGATTGCGGCTTTCTTTGATGCGAAACGCAGCGGCCCATTCCCGGGAACTGGCGGCAATGGCGGCCGTGGCGGCATCCTTATCCCGGTTGACGATGGCGGTGTAGATCTTTTCGTGGTCAGACACGGCGGTGGCGGGATTCACATCGATGGAAATACCGATGGTTTCCCGGAACATCTCATTCAGGGCGGTTCCGAGACTGATGAGGAAGGCGTTATGGGTCGCCTGCAGGATACTGTTGTGGAAGGCCAGATCGTCAGCAGAGCTCTGCTCTCCGGCGGCAACCTTGGTTTTGAATGTCTCCAGTGCCTCACCAATGAGCTTCAGATCTGCCTCGGTGGCCACGTCGATGGCCAGAGAGGTATAGGCGGTCTCGATGGTGCGGCGGAAAATCTGCAGCTCCTCGCTGCTGCCGCTGTTGATATACAGCTGGGACAGCATGACGTTGAGGTAGCCCTGCTCGGTATTGGCACTGATCACGGTGCACAGGCCGCGGCGGATCTCCACGATACCCAGTGCCTCCAGCATTTTAACGGCTTCCCGCACGCTGCTTTTGCTGACCTGCAGCTCCTCCGCGATCTGCGTTTCAGTGGGGAGGACGTCGCCGGGCACCAGCTGCTGCTCCCGGATCATCTGCTCAATGGAATCCATCACCTGACGGGACAAACTTTTCTGCGAAGAATGGAGGGGGCTCAAATGCAAACGAAATCACGCTCCCAGACATTGTAATAAAAGAATATATATTTACTTTAGCATATTTGCCAGCATTTCACAACCATTTTCTTGAATCCGGTCCGATTGTCATATATAATATACTTAACTATATCGTGCAGGAGTTTTGATATGAGTGTGAACATACCAAAAATCAAATCCGTTCGGGAGCAGGTGTACGAGGGGATCAAAATGCTGATCATCAGCGGCCAGCTTCCCCAGGGGACCCGGCTGCAGGAAAACGATCTGGCCGAGATGTTCAAGGTCAGCCGCACGCCGGTGCGGGAGGCACTGAAAAGCCTGAAGGACGACGGACTGCTGGAGACAGGCGCCGGAAAGGGCCTGGTGGTCAGAACGCTGACCGAGGAGAACTCCAAGGATATCTTTGCGGTCCGCTCTCTGCTGGAGCTCTACGCCATCCGCATCGCCGCGAAGGAAATGACGCCGGAACAGCGCCGCTATATGATCGAAATGCGGGCCAAGTTCGAGTATTTCTATACGGATTACGACGCGGAGGAGTATGTCCGCCTGGATACGGAATTCCACAGCGCCATCATCCGCTTTTCCGGCAACCGCTTCCTGCCGGAGCTGTCCGACCGCGTTTACAGTATCCTGCAGGCGGCACGACTGCTGTCTCTGTCGGTGGACGAGCATAACATCACGTCTACCCAGCGGCATATCGAGATCATCGACTGCATGCTCAGCGGCGACGTGGAGGGTGCCGAGCGCGCTCTGCGTGTCCATCTGGAAGGCGCCGAGGAAAAGGTGCGCTTTATTCTGGCAAATCAGAAAAATATGGCTTAAAACAGGGAAATGCCCGGCAGATCACGGTCTGTCGGGTATTTTTATATGGATTTATGAAAAAGCACACAAAATTTTAGCGCATTTGTGAATTGCATTACAGGAGCAAAATCGATATGATTGTATTAAAAATACAAAATAAAAACATTTGCGGCTGGCGGTGTAGCTGACCAGCCGGGACATGGACTTCGGTCACAGAAGGAGGTATGTATGGAATTTCAGCTTCCCTATCACAAAGGAACCCTGCCGCTGCATGTGCCTGACGCAAATCTCAGTCATGTGCTGACCAACCGGGCGGAGGAATTCAAAAGCGACCGTTCGGAGGCGGATATCGTCCGGGATGCGCTGGCGGCGCCCATCGGCACGCCGAAGCTCCGGGAGCTGGCGACCGGCAAGAACAAGATCATGGTCATCACCTCGGACCACACCCGCAGCATGCCCTCCGGCATCACAATGCCCATCCTGCTGGAGGAGATCCGTGCCGGCGCGCCGGACGCGGAGATCACCATCATGATCGCCACCGGTCTGCACCGGGCCATGACCCACCAGGAGCAGGTGGAGCGCTTCGGCGCCGAGCTGGTGGAGAAGGAGCGGATCGTGGTGCACAACGCCTTTGCGGCGGATGAAATGCGCTACGTCTGCAAGCTGCCCTCCGGCGCGGATCTGAGCATCAACTACCGGGCGCTGGAGAGCGACCTCATCGTGTCGGAAGGCTTTATCGAGCCCCATTTCTTCGCCGGCTTCAGCGGCGGCCGCAAGAGCATCCTGCCGGGCATTGCCTCCCAGGAGACCGTCAATGAAAACCACTCCGCCAAGGCCATCGCCAGTCCCTACGCCGCCACCGGCGTGCTGAAGGGCAACCCCATCCACGAGGATATGGACTACGCGGCCCGGAAGGTGGGCCTTGCGTTCATTCTGAACGTGGCCATGGACGCGGAGAAGCATATCGTGGCGGCTTTTGCCGGCGACTGTGTGGAGGCCCACGCCAAGGGCTGCGCGTTTGTCTCCGATATGTGCGGCGTGGACAAGGTGCAGTCTGACATCGTCATCACCACCAACAGCGGCTATCCGCTGGATCAGAACCTGTATCAGACCCCCAAGGGCGTCTCCACGGCGGCGGCCTGCGCGGCGGAGGGGGCGGTGCTGATCCTGGGCGCCTCCCTGTGCGACGGCATCGGCGGCACGAATTTCGAGAAGCTGATGCGGCTTGGCTCTGCTCAGAAGATCAAGGAGACGGTGGAGGCTATCCCACCCAAGGAGTCCATTCCGGAGCAGTGGTGTGCCCAGACGTACGCCAAGATCATGCTGCAGTACACGGTGATCATCGTCACCCAGCACATGGATCTCCGGGAGCTGGAGAGCATGGGCTTCCTGGCGTTTGCCAGCTTTGACGAGGCGCTGGAAAAGGCCTTTGAGCTGAAGGGCAGGGACGCGTCGGTGACGGTGATCCCGGACGGCGTCTCTGTGATCGTGAGAAGTTAAGGAGGTTGGATATGAGCGAACGGAAACTGGCTGTGCAGGTGCAGCCCATCGACAATGTGGCGTCCATCTTTGCGGAGGTGAACGCCGGCGACACCGTGGAGGTCATGGCCCGAAACGGCAGCATCGATCCCATCGGCGTCCATGAGGAGATCCCCTACGGCCACAAGCTGGCGCTGCGGGATATTCCCAAAGGCGAAACGGTGTTGAAGTACGGCGAGTCCATCGGCATCGCGACCATGGACATCAAGCGGGGCGACTATGTGCATGTCCACAATCTGGACAGCGCCCGCGCCCGCGGCGACTGGAAGGAGTGAGCGTATGGCAGATCTGTTTTACGGCTATGAGCGGCCCGACGGCAAGGTCGGTTCCCGCAACTATGTGGCGGTGATCCCCAGCGTCGTCTGCGCCAACGAAGTGGTGGAGGCCATCTGCGGCCAGGTCATGAACTGCCGCGCCCTGCTGCATCATCAGGGCTGCTGCCAGCTGCCGCCGGATCTGGAGCGGGTGACGGATACCCTGATCTCCCTGGCCTGCCATCCCAACGCCGGCGCCGTGCTGGTGGTCAGTCTGGGCTGCGAGGGCACAGATGTGGACCGCCTGCTGGCAGCCATCGAGCAGACCGGCAAACCCTATAACATCGTGCGGATCCAGGAAATCGGCGGCACGGCCAAGGCCATCGCCGACGGTATCCAAAAGGCTCAGCGGCTGTCTATGGCCATCTCCGGCATGCAGCGCAAGGCCTTTGATCTGACCCATTTCATCATGGGCATCAAGTGCGGCGGCTCCGACGCCACCTCCGGCCTTGCCAGCAACTGCGCCATCGGCTATGTGGCCGACAAGATCGTGGATCAGGGCGGCACGGTCATCTTCGGCGAGGTGACGGAGTTCATCGGCGCCGAGCATATCCTGGCCCGCCGGGGCCGCACGCCGGAGGTGGGCGCGAAGATCCTTCAGAAGGTGGAGGAGATGGAGAACCGCGCCAAGTCTCTGGGCTGCGATATGCGCAAGGGCCAGCCTACGCCCGGCAACATCGAGGGCGGCCTGACCACCATCGAGGAAAAATCCCTCGGCGCCATCATGAAGTCCGGCTCCCGCACCATCGAGGGCGTGCTGGAGTATCCGGAGATGAGCCGGGGCAAGGGCCTCTGGATCAAGGATACCCCGGGTCGTGAGATCGAGATCCTGACCGGCATGGCCGCCAGCGGCGCCCAGTGCATCACCTTCTCCACCGGCCGCGGCGCGCCCCAGGGCTTCCCCATCCTGCCGGTCATCAAGATCTGCGGCAACCCCAACACCTATGAACGCATGTCCGACGATATGGATCTCAACGCCGGCCGGATCATTCTGGGTGAGAAGAGCATTGAGGAGGTCGGCGAGGAGCTGTATGCCAAGGTGGTGCGCTCCCTGTCCGGTGAACAGTGCAAGGGCGAGAGCATTTATTACAGCAAATCCATGGATATCTGGTGCATGGGCCCGGTGATTTAACACCGTCTGAACCAAAAATGTATTTTTTATACAAAAGGCAAATGCGCATCTTGGCGGTTTTTGCGAGATTGACAAACAGCGGATTCCGCCATAAAATTTAAGAAACAGGACATAAGACATCTGATGTTATATTAATTTGGGAGGTAAATATGAGCAAGATTGATTTCAGCAATGTGGATTTTGAAACTTTGATCGTCCATGCAGGCCAGGAACACGATCCCGCATACGGCGCTCTGGCAACCCCGATCTATCAGACCTCTACCTTCTGCTTTGACACCGTGGAAGAGGGCGCGGCCAAGTTCGCCAAGCAGATCCCCGGTTATCATCCCGTGTATTCCCGCAGCGGCAACCCCACCACCCGCGCCTTCGAGCTGAAGTGCGCAGCCATGGAGGGCGGCGAGGACGCCGTCGCCACGGCTTCCGGTATGGGCGCTGTCGGTTCTGTGATGCTGGCCTTCCTGAAGACCGGCGACCACATCATTTTCGACGACTCCGTTTACGGCGGCACCAACTTCGTGGCGGAGAGCAACCTGCCTCCTCTGGGCATCGAGGTCTCCCGCGTGGATACTGCCAATATCGAGGCTCTGAAGGCTGCCATCCGTCCCAACACCAAGATCGTCTACTTTGAGACGCCCAACAACCCCATGATCAAGGTCACCGACGTGGCCGCCGTCAAGGCCGCCGTCGGTCCCGATATCCGTGTGGTGGTGGACGCTACCTTCGCTCCTCCTCCCATTCAGCACGTTCTGAAGCTGGGCGCTGACATCGTTCTGCACTCCATTACCAAGTACATCAACGGCCATGGCGACGCTCTGGGCGGTGTTGTGGTCGGTTCCGCCGCCGATATGGGCGTGATCCGTGCCAACTGCATGACCAAGATCAACGGCTGCCCGCCCTCTCCCTTCAACAGCTATCTGGTGCTGCGCGGCATGAAGACGCTGGCTGTCCGTATGGAGAAGCACTGCGCCAACGCCATGGAGATCGCCAAGTACCTGCAGGCCAACCCCTATGTCAAGACCGTGTACTATCCCGGTCTGGAGAGCGATCCCAGCCACGAGCTGGCCTGCAAGCAGATGGAGAACGGTATGTTCGGCGGCATGGTTAGCTTCGAGCTGAACGACGACGTGAAGGGCCTGAGCAGCTTCGAGGCCGGCAAGAAGCTGCTGAACAACCTGACCATCCCCGCTATCGCCGTGTCCCTGGGCGACCCCGATACCCTGATCGAGCATCCTGCCAGCATGACCCACGCCGGTGTGGCTCCCGAGGCCCGTCTGGCTGCCGGCATCACCGACGGTCTGGTCCGCCTGTCTGTTGGCCTGGAGTCTGCCAAGGACCTGATCGCTGACTTCGAGCGCGCATTCGCCGCCATCTGATCCCCCGTTGAATCCCAGCCGTTTCTCCTTTTCTGATTTGCGCCTGCCGGGGAACCGCTCTGATGACAGGCGGTTCCCGGACAGGAAACAAAAAAGGAGAGATGCACCTATAGATGCACTGCGGAAATAAATAGAGGGAGGAAAAACATTTATGTCAAACAATAACAAGAAGAACTATGGCTGGTTAGGTTTTGCGCCCCTGCTTGCATTCCTGATCGTCTACCTGGGCAGCGGCCTGATGTTCACTGCCCTGGGCTACGGCGCTCAGTCCTTCAAGCAGATCCCCCGTGTCTTCGGCCTGGTCGTTGCTCTGCTGGTCGTTATGTGTATGGGCGGCAAGGAGCGCAGCATGGAATACCGGATGGATACCTTCTGTAAGGGCATGGCCAACGACGGTACCATGATCATGGTGGGCGTGTTCCTGCTCTCCGGTGCCTTCTCTCAGGTTTGTACCGACATCGGCGCCCGTGTTTCCACCGCCAACCTGGGTCTGTCTCTGGTTCCCCCCCAGTTCCTGCTGGCTGGTATTTTCCTGATCTCCGCATTTATCGCCACCGCAATGGGTACCTCCATGGGTACCATTTCCGCCATCGGCCCCATCGCCGTCACCGTGGCTGAGGGCGCCGGTCTGAACATGGCCTTCGCCATCGGCGCAGTTCTGGGCGGCGCTATGTTCGGCGACAACCTGTCCGTTATTTCCGATACCACCATCGCTGCCACCCGCGGCTGCGGCTGCGAGATGCGCGACAAGTTCAAGATGAACGGCGCCATCGCCGCTGTGTCTGCCATTCTGGCCATCATCGTGTTCACCGTGGTCAGTGACAGTGCTCCTCTGACCGGCGACTTCCCCTATCAGGTCATCCTGTCTGTTCCCTACCTGTTCGTTCTGATCTTCGCTCTGACCGGCGTCAACGTGTTCATCCTGCTGCTGGGCGGCATCATCGTGGCCGGTGTGATCGGCCTGGTCGTGGTTCCCGAGTTTACGGTCATCCAGTTTGCTCAGTCCGTTACCAACGGTATGGCCGGTATGTATGAGATCTCTATGGTGTCCATCCTGATGCGCGGCTGCGGCAAGATCGCCGAGGAGCTGGGCGGTGTCGACTGGATGGTCGGCAAGATGACTTCTCAGGTCAAGAGCCGCAAGGGCGCCGAGTACATGACCGCTGCAATGGTCTCCGTGTTCGACCTGTGCCTGGCCAACAACACCATCGCCATTCTGATGTCTGCTCCTCTGGTTCGCCCCATGGCTGCCGAGCACAACATCGCTCCCAAGCGTATGGCCTCTCTGCTGGATATCTTCTCCTGCGTTGTCCAGGGCTTCATCCCCCACGGCGGCCAGGTCCTGCTGTGCATGACCCTGACCGGCCTGAATCCCTTCCCCATCATGGGCGCCAACTTCTACTGCATGATCCTGGCTGTGGTCTCCATCGTCACCATCCAGTTCGGTCTGGGCCGCACCAAGGAAGAGAAGGAAGGCATCCCCATGTACGACGAGAACCAGGAAGTTATCGCTCTGAACAAGTAAATCATCTGACAGTTCAAACGGTTTTTTCTTAAAAACTTTTCTATTCCCCTTAGGAACGACTGCCGGCCACCCGATTTGGTTGGCCGGCAGTGTCCTTTTTTTCACATTCCCCCTGGTTCAACGAGAGGAGGAAGAACATGAATTTGACAACAAGCCGCTGCTGGGCGGAGATCGACCTGGCGGCGCTGAGAGATAACTGTGCCCAGCTGCACCGCCTTCTGCCCGAGGGCGGCCGCCTCATGAATATTCTGAAGGCCAACGCCTACGGCCACGGCGCCCTGCCGGTGGCCAGAGCGCTGGCGGAGGCCTTTCCGGAGGACTGGATGGGCGTTGCCTGCCTGTCGGAGGCGCTGGAGCTGCGGGAGGCGGGCATCCGGCAGGAGATCCTGATCCTGGGCCCCACGCCGGCGGAGGCGGCTCCCGTTCTGGCGGAGAAGCGCATCACCCAGGCACTGATCTCGCCGTCCTACGCGGAGGCGCTGGCCAAATGCGCCGCAGAGGCCGGCGTGGTGGTGCCCTGCCACCTGAAGGTGGATTCCGGCATGACCCGCATCGGCTATCTGGCCTACGGCCCTGATTTTGAGCAGACCATGGAGGCGGCGGAGGCCGCCTATCGGAACGAGCATCTGCGCGTGACCGGCATTTTCACCCACTTCTCCAGCTCCTATCTGCGGGGAGAGGAGGACGACGCCTATACGGAACAGCAGTTCCGGCGGTTTATGGCGGTGTGCGAGGGACTACGGGAGCGGGGCATTGACCCCGGACTGCGGCACTGCTGCAACTCCGCGTCCACGGTAAACTCCCCGGAGTACGCGCTGGACATGTGCCGCACGGGCACGGTGCTGTACGGTCTGCTGCCGGAGACGGTGAAGCGGCGTCCGGTACCGTTCCGGCCGGTCATGACGTGGAAGGCCCGGGTGGCCATGCTGCGTCCCGCGCCGGAGGGCACGTCCGTCAGCTACAACCGGCTGGCCGTGGCCGAGCGGGATATGACGCTGGCGGTCATCTCCGCCGGCGACGCCGACGGCTACTTCCGCCAGCTGACCAACCGGGGCAAGGTCCGCATCCGCGGCCATGTGTGCCCGGTGGTGGGCCGTGTGTGCATGGATATGTTCATGGTGGACGTGACGGACTTCCCGGATATCCGGGAGGGCGACGAAGTGATCCTGCTGGGCGGCGGGGAGGAGGGCGTTCCCTGCGAGTGGCTGTATAAGCCGCTGGACTCCGGCCCCAGCTCTATCACCTGCAGCGTGCGGCAGCGGGTGCAGTATATCTATCTGAACGAGTGAGCCTGTAACTTTGGAGGGGTCTATGGTGAAACGATCCGGAAAACGCCCGTATATCAAGCGCTTTTTCCACAGCGCGATGACCGGCCAGATCCTGTGCGCGGTCAGCATCGTGATGATGCTGCAGGCCAATATCGGTGTTTCTCCGTGGAATGTCCTGAAGCAGGGACTGACCAACGTGACGGGTATGAGCTTTGGCACCATCGATGTTCTGATCAATGTGGCGGTCATTTCCACGGCGATGCTTCTGGGCGAGCGCATCGGTTTTGGCTCCGTATTTTCCGTGTTCATCCCCGGCCCTATCATCGATTTGATCCTCTGGTTTGACCTGATCCCCTTGCAGAAAACGATTTTTGGTGGTATTCTCATGATGTTTGCAGGCGTGGAAGTGCTGGCGCTGAGTACATTGGTGTATATGCGGGAGGAGCTTGGCTCCGGCCCGCGGGATTCTCTGATGGTGGCGCTGGCCCGCAAGACCGGCCGGACGGCCGGCTTCTGCCGTGTCTGTCTGGACGCCGTGGTTTGCGTTGTTGGCTGGCTCCTGGGAGGGCAGGTGGGCATCGGCACCATCATCCCTATGGTGGGGGCGGGAACGTTCATCGAATTTACATTCCGCCTGGCCAAGCTGTCTCCGAAGGGACTGAAACAGGAGAGCCTGGGTGAGACCATGCGCGCCCTTGGAAAGCAATAAGAGAAGGAGAACAACTATGTTTCAGGTAGCTGCTGTGCTGTTCGCACTGATTTTGATCCCGATTTTGCTCAAATGCAAGGTGCCCAACGGCTGGGCGCTGATCATAGCGGCCGCGGCCGCGGGCATTTTGGGGCGGCTGCCGCTGATGACGGTGCTCCAGTCCTTCCTGCAGGTGTTTACGGAGTGGAGCAATCTCTCCTCCGTGCTGATCATCATTGAGATCGCCACCATGGGCGCGCTGATGACCCGCTACGGCCTGTTCAAGCGGGCCGAGGAGGCGCTGAAGGCCATTTTGCCCCGCCCGAGACTCATCATCATGCTGCTGCCCAGCGTCATCGGTATGCTGCAGGTGCCCGGCGGCGCGGCGCTGTCCGCCCCCTTCTGCAACAATCTGGGCAGCGATATGGGACTGACCCGCAGCCAGCGGGCCAATACCAACGTCATCTGCCGTCATGTGTTTATGATGTGCGCGCCGTTTTCCACCAGCGTGCTCATCGTGACCGGCCTTGCCCCGCAGCTGAATCTGCCGCTGTTTCTGCTGACCACCATCGCCTTTACGGCCGTCATGCTGCTGGGCAACTATGTGTTTTTCCTGCGGAAGAGCAAGGAGATCCAGCTGCCCCGGGTGCCCGCCGCGGAGCGGGCCAGACAGCTGGGCGTGTTCTTCCTGATGATCTCCCCCATCTGGGTGGTCGTGGCGCTGAAGCTGGTCTTCGGCCTGCACTATACGCTGGCGGTGCCTGTCGGCGTGCTGGTGGTGTACCTGCTGTGCGACAGAAAGGATTTCCTGAAAAACCTGGCCGCTTCCTATAATTTGAAGCTGACCATTATGATCGTGGGCATCTACTTTTTCCAGAACGTCATCAAAAACATGGCGGAGCTGCAGCAGTTGGTCTATCAGCTGCTGACCAACGGCTCCGAAGTGGTGTTCATGGCGGTCATTGCGCTGGCGGCTGTACTGTTCGGTCTGGCCAGCGGCCTGATGTATACGTCTCTGGGTATTCTGGCGCCCATCATCGTGTCGGTCTCCGGGGGCGGTATGCCGCTGCTGGTGAATATGTTCTATGTGTTCTGCTGGAGCTACATCGGCTATGTGTTCTCCCCCCTCCATATGTGCCAGATCCTCAGCGATCAGGAGTGCGGCTGCACCATTGGGGAGCGCTACCGCACCTACATCCCCATGATCCTCCTGCTGCTGGTGGATGTGGTGGCCATCTACGGTTTGCTGACCCTGCTGCTTCTGTAAGCGGAATGGATTGATTTTTGGCGGAGGAACCGCTATACTGTCAAACGACGAAGAACCTGCAAACGGCGCGCGGCGGATCTCGCCACGCGCCGTTTTTTTGGAAAGAAGGAAGGAACATGAAAAAGAACTGGTGGAACGGCAAGGTGGCCTATCAGATCTGGCCCAAGAGCTTCTGCGACGCCAACGGCGACGGCATCGGCGATCTGCAGGGTATCCTCAGCAAGCTGGACTATCTGCAGGCGCTGGGCGTGGACATCCTGTGGCTGTCACCCATCTATAAGTCCCCCTTCGTGGATCAGGGCTATGACATCGCCGATTACTACGCCATCGCCGAGGAGTTCGGCACCATGGAGGAGTTTGACCGGCTGCTGGCCGAGACGAAGAAGCGGGGCATGCACATCATCATGGACCTGGTGGTGAACCACTGCTCCGACCAGCACGATTGGTTTCAAAAGGCGCTGGCGGACCCGCACGGCGAGTATGCGGAGCGGTTTTACTTCCTGCCCGGCCGGGACGGAGGCCCTCCCAGCAACTACCGGGGCTACTTCGGCGGCAGCACCTGGGAACCGGTGCCAGGCACGGAGCTGTACTACCTGCATATGTTTGCTAAGGAGCAGCCGGATCTCAACTGGGAGAACCCGGTGGTGCGGCAGAAGATCTACAATATGGTGAACTGGTGGCTGGAAAAGGGGCTGGCCGGCTTCCGCATCGACGCCATCATCAACATCAAAAAGGTGCCCGGCTTCCCCGACTACCCGGTGGACGGCCCCGACGGCCTCGCCTCCTGCACGAAGATGGTGGAGGCGGCGAAGGGCGTGGGCGGCTTCCTGCAGGAGCTGAAGCGGGAGACCTTCGCCAAACACGACGCCTTCACCGTGGGCGAGGTGTTCAATATGAAGGAGAACGAGCTGGCGGAATTCATCGGCGACGAGGGCCACTTCTCCACCATGTTCGATTTCAGCGCCCATGAGCTGACCTTCGGCGAAAACGGCTGGTATGACAGCAAGCCCCTCCGCTTCGAGGACTGGCGCCGGACACTGTTCGCCGCCCAGAAAAAGGTGGAGAACGTGGGCTTCTGGGCCAATATTATTGAAAACCACGACGAGCCCCGGGGCGTCAGCCGCTATCTGCCGTCCCATGCCCAGAACGAGGCCGGCGCCAAAATGCTGGGCACCACGTCCCTGCTGCTGCGGGGCATCCCGTTCATCTTCCAGGGCCAGGAGATCGGCATGACCAACTGCCGCCGGACGGACATCAGCCAGTACGACGACATCAACACGAAGGACCAGTATCAGGTGGCGCTGGACGCCGGCTGCACCGTGGAGCAGGCGCTGGAGGCCTGCTATGTCAACAGCCGGGACAACGCCCGCACCCCCGTGCAGTGGTCTGACGCCCCCCACGGCGGCTTCACCACCGGCCAGCCGTGGCTGGCGGTGAATCCCAATTATACAACGATCAACGTGGCGGAGCAGGAGGGCCGGGAGGACTCCGTGCTGAACCACTACCGCCGTCTGGTGGCCCTGCGCAAGTCTGCTGTCTACGGTGAGACCTTCACCTACGGCGCCTTCGAGCCGGTGTGGGAGACGGAGCCGGACATTCTGGCCTATCTCCGCCGGGACGAGGCCCATACCATTCTGGTGGCCGGTAACTACGGCCCGGAGGCCCGCACCGTGACGCTGCCCGCCCCCGCCAGGGAGCTGCTGCTGAGCAACCTGGGCAGGGAGGAGCTGCCCGCGGGAACGGCCCTGACGCTGGCGTCCTGCGAGAGCGCGGTCATTTTGCTGTGAAGAAAACCGGGAAGCGACGCTGCTTCCCGGTTTTTTCTGTGGGGATTTATCCGTTGCGGAGGTTGGAAAAAACGGGTATACTGGTAGACAGAAGGAAAAACCCGATCACAGGAGGAGCGCTTATGCTGACCTTTCAGGACGTCAAGAACAACGTGGTTATCCGCACCTACATCCAGCGGGCGGACGAGTCTCTTGTGGCGCTTGGCTACACGGAGCACAGCTTCGGCCATGTGACCCATGTGGCGGAGACCGCCGGCTATATTTTGAAGACGATGAACTATCCGGAGCGGACGGTGGAGGTGGGCAAGATCGCCGCCTATCTCCACGACATCGGCAACGTGGTGAACCGGGTGGAGCACTCCCAGTCCGGCGCCATCATGGCCTTCCGCCTGCTGGACCACATGGACTGCGACCCCGAGGAGATCGCCACCATCATCACCGCCATCGGCAACCACGACGAGGGCACCGGCCAGCCGGTGAACGCCGTGGCGGCGGCGCTGATCCTGGCGGACAAGGCGGACGTGCGCCGCAGCCGTGTCCGCAATCAGGACAAATCCACCTTCGATATCCATGACCGGGTCAACTACTCCGTCACTCATTCCCGGCTGGAGATCAGCGAGGACCGCACGGAGATCAAGCTGGAGCTGACCGTCGACACGGAATACAGCTCCATCATGGACTACTTCGAGATCTTCATGCAGCGGATGCTGCTGTGCCGCAAGGCGGCGGAGCATCTGGGATTGAAGTTCCGCCTGGTCATCAACGGCCAGCTGCTGCTGTAACACCGAAACAAGAAAGCGGACTTTGGAATGTTCCAAAGTCCGCTTTTCTCATGTGTTCAGAATGGCCCGCACTGCCTCGGCTGTGGTGGTTTTGGGAAACAGCTCGCAGCCCACAAGGCCCGTGTAGCCGATCTCCTCCAGACAGGCGAAAACCGAGGCGTAGTTGATCTCGCCGGTGCCCGGCTCGTGGCGGCCGGGGGCGTCCGCGATATGGACGTGGCCCAGCTGGTCGGCGTAGGCGCGGAGATTGTCGCACAGGCTGCCCTCGTTGAGCTGCATGTGATAAGCGTCGTAGAGGATCTTCAGCAGGGGAGAGCCCACCATCCGGGTCAGCTCCGCCGCCATCTGCGTGGTCTGGAGGAAGTTGCCCGCGTGGTCGGTGGTGATGTTCAGGGCCTCCAGATTCATGGCCACGCCCGCCTGCTCGGCGATGGCGGCGCACTGGCGGAGGGTGTCAAACATGGTGCACAGCTTCACGGTGTGGGACAGCTCCTCGTAGGCGTTGACCACCACGCCGCCCTCGCCCAAACCGTTGGAGTGGATGGTGAGAGCTCTGGCGCCCACGGCTTTGGCGGCCTCGGCGCTGCGGCGCAGGAAGGCCAGATAGTCCGCCTGCTGGGCGGGGTCGATCATGGACAGCTCCGCGTCGCCGTTGAAGCCGGCGATGGCGATGCCCGCCGCCTCCGCGGCGGCCTTTACGGCGGGCAGATCCTTGTCCGTCCAGCTCCAGAACTCCACGGCATCAAAGCCGTCCCTGGCTGCGGCGCGGAAGCGGTCCAGGAAGGGCAAGTCCGTATACAGCGTTTCGATGCAGGCGCAGAATTTCGGTTTCATGGCGGTTCCTCCCGGCGGCGTTTTTTCCAGTGTACCGCAAAGCGGCCGCCGGCGCAACTGCCAATCCCGGGAATAGCAGTGCCGGAACGGGACAAACTGACAGTATTGCCGGAGGTGGAGCATGGAACAGATCGGAAACAACTATCAGGAAAATGTGCAGTGGTTCGACCGGACGCTGGGTGTGGGCCGCAGCT
The DNA here is from genome assembly GCA_017482345.1 of Oscillibacter sp. Lineage (GTDB taxonomy): Bacteria > Bacillota > Clostridia > Oscillospirales > Oscillospiraceae > Oscillibacter. Next base: position 178 of record JAFUNB010000009.1, on the reverse strand, counting down.
GCGATATGGTGAGCCGGGATCTGCGGATCGGCGGAAAGCGGGCGCGGGTCTGGGTGGTGGACGGCTTCGGCGGCGACGCCATTCTGGAGCGGATGGGAGCCTTCTGGCTGAGCCTGAAGCCGGAGGCGGTGGAGGGGCTGACGGACATGCAGAGCTTTCTGGACCGCTGTGTCACCTT
>JAFUNB010000023.1 GCA_017482345.1 Oscillibacter sp. | reverse complement strand
GAACCGTGCAGAACGATGGGGAAGCCGGGCAGACGCTTGGTGACTTCTTCCAGAACGTCGAAGCGCAGAGCGGGAGGAACCAGGATGCCCTGCTCGTTGACGGTGCACTGCTCGGGAGTGAACTTGTAAGCGCCGTGGCTGGTGCCGATGGCGATGGCCAGAGAATCGCAGCCGGTGCGGGTCACGAACTCCTCGACCTCCTCGGGACGGGTGTAGGAAGCGGCCTCGGCAGAGACGTTGACCTCATCCTCGATGCCGGCCAGAGAGCCCAGCTCAGCCTCGACGACGACGCCGTGATCGTGAGCATACTCAACGACCTTCTTGGTGATCTCGATGTTCTCCTCGAAGGAATGAGAAGAAGCGTCGATCATGACGGAAGAGAAACCGCCGTCGATGCAGCTCTTGCAGGTCTCGAAGCTGTCGCCGTGGTCCAGATGCAGAGCGATGGGCAGACCGGTCTCGATGACGGCAGCCTCAACCAGCTTGATCAGGTAGGTATGGTTGGCATAGGCACGGGCGCCCTTGGAAACCTGCAGGATCAGGGGAGCGTTGACTTCCTTGGCAGCCTCAGTGATGCCCTGAACGATCTCCATGTTGTTGACGTTGAAAGCGCCGATGGCGTAACCGCCGTCATAAGCCTTCTTAAACATCTCGGTAGTAGTAACGAGTGCCATAATTATCATCTCCTGTTTAAATTTGTTTGCGCTGCCTGGCCGCTTTTGGCCGCCGCTCCCGTTAACATTTGTTAAGGAATGGCGAATTCCGCGTTTCAGGCGGACGAAAACGATTTTCTTCTTTGATGATATCACAGAATATTTAAATTGCAAGTATTTACAATTCTTTTTTTGAATGATATGATAAACGTACCAAATTTTGAGGAGGATTATATTCTCATGAGCGAGCTGAAAGGTGCAATCATCGTGGGCCAGTCCGGCGGCCCTACTTCTGTTATTAACTCCAGCGTCTATGGTGTCATCGACACCGCCCTGAAGAACCCCAACATCACCCGCGTTCTGGGTGCCGAGCACGGCATCAAGGGTGTCCTGAACGACCGTCTGTTTGACATGGCCGAGGAGGATCCCGCCGAGCTGGAACTGCTGAAGTACACTCCCTCTTCCGCTCTGGGCTCCTGCCGTTACAAGATGGCTGATCCCGATGTGGACGATACCGACTACAAGCGCATCCTGGAGATCTTCAAGAAGTACGACGTCCGTTACTTCTTCTACAACGGCGGCAACGACTCCATGGATACCTGCAACAAGATCTCCAAGTACATGCAGAAGGTCGGCTATGAGTGCCGCGTGATGGGCGTGCCCAAGACCATCGACAACGACCTGTACGGCACTGATCACTGCCCCGGCTTCGCCTCTGCTGCCAAGTATATCGCCACTTCCTGCATGGAAGTCTATCAGGACGCCCGCGTCTATGACACCGGCATGGTCTGCATCATCGAGATCATGGGCCGTCACGCTGGCTGGCTGGCCGGCGCTGCCGCTCTGGCTTCCGCTTACGGCGCTGGCCCCGACCTGGTCTACCTGCCCGAGGTCGATTTCGACATGGACAAGTTCCTGGCCGACGTGGAGCGCATCTACAAGGAGAAGGGCAACTGCATGGTCGCCGTTTCCGAGGGCATCCACTATGCTGACGGCTCCTTCGTCTCCGAGGCCAAGACCTCTGCCACCGACGGCTTCGGCCACGCTCAGCTGGGCGGCCTGGCCTCTATGCTGGCTGAGGTTGTCAAGTCCAAGACCGGCGCCAAGGTCCGCGGCATCGAGCTGAGCCTGCTGCAGCGCTGCGCCGCTCACCTGGCCTCCGAGACCGATATCGAGGAGTCCTACATGTCCGGTAAGGCCGCCGTGGAGAACGCCGTGGCCGGTATCACCGACAAGATGGTCGGCTTCGAGCGCGAGTATGTGGACGGCAAGTACGTCTGCAAGACGAAGCTGCTGGGCCTGACCGACGTTGCCAACACCGAGAACAAGGTTCCTCTGGAGTGGATCACCCCCGAGCACAACAACGTCACCAAGGAGTTCATCGACTACGCTCTGCCTCTGATCCAGGGCGAGCCCAAGCTGCCCAAGGTCGACTCCCTGCCCCGCTTCGCCAAGCTGAAGAAGGTTCTGGCAAAGTAAGAATCACTCATGAAAATATCCCCGCCACAACCGTGGCGGGGATATTTTTATGGGTTCAGTTGAGTTTTTTCTTCATTTCCCGGATGATGTCGTCCCGCAGAGAGGCGCTTCGGATGGCGTCCATCTGGGAGACCTTGCCCATGAGGGCGCGCTCCTCGTCGGTGAACATTTCGCCGTAGGCCAGGGTATTGACCAGCCGCTCCGCGCTGTCCAGCTTGGCAGCGATGGCCTCGTCCACTTCCCTCTCCCGGGCTGCGGCCTGCTCCCGGCGTACTTGCTCCACCCAGCGCTGGCGGTTGGCCTCCCACTGGGCCTGCCGCTGCCGATATTCCAGCTCGTTTCGGGCGCCCTCATCACCGTTTGCCGCGGCGATGCACAAGTACTCAATGACCTGCGCCTCACTCAGGTCGAATACCTTGGGATTCATTGCAGCGACATAATACATTTCGACGTCGCCGGAGAGAAGCGCTCTGATACCCCATTGTCTGGCGAGGGAATCATCGCGCAGCTCATCATGGTAAATATAGAACAGGTTTCTACAGGCGTCCGGGTCGCCCTTGCCTACCTGGGCGATATAGTAATTTGCTGTCAATTGATACCAGACCCGGCCGATTTCTTTATGATCCGCAATGTCACCGGAAAACTTATCGCTTGTCAGTGTATTTCCCAAGCTGTAAGCCGTTTTAGAATCTCCACTCAAAGCAGTCTTTACCGCATCCGCGGGCTTTTTATCGGTGTAGCCAAGGTTCTTGTCGGGGTCGAAATAGAGCAGCGTAAAGTGCGCAGCGCCTTCCAGTGAGGCGCCAAAGTCCTCCGGGTCCACGATGGCCAGCTTGCGCCAGCCCTCCATGATGTAGGAGCGGGCGGCCAGATCGGTGCGCCCGGTATTCACCACCCTGCGGTACAGGGCCTTGGCCTCAGCGGGGTTACAGAAACCGCCATAGGCCAGCATACCGGGCAGACTTTCGCCCTCCGCCGCCTTTTGGTACATGGAGACAGCCATCTCCTTGTTGGCGGCAAAGCCGTCGGCGCCGTGCTGGTAAAGCTCACCCAGCCGCCAGAACGCGTCCGCCACGCCGCCGCTGGCGGCTTTCGCCAGCCACTCGAAGGCGGCGGTGACGTTTTTCGGCGTGGACGCGGTACCGGTCAGGCTGTATTCGCCCATCTGATACTGGGCCTGGGCACTGCCCTGCTCGGCGGCGCGGCCCACCAGCCAGAGGTACGCACCATCGTGGCCCAACTCCGCTGCCTGTGCCATATCGGCAAGGGCTTGCTCCTGCTGGCCAATGGCATAGGCCATAACAGCCTGCTGGTACAATCCGGCTGCTTTGGCAGCCCGAGCCGCCGCTTCTTTTTGAGCGGTTTGCTGAGCGTTTTTCTGGTTGAAAAAATCATCAATTGACAGCAAGGGATCATCTGTATTCGCTTCGTTTATGTATTCATCAAGCTTCGCTAACAGCTTGTCTCTGAGTATGTAAGCATCTAATTTTTCGTCATAAGAATAGCTCATAGAGCCAGGTAAAGGATACTCGGAACGCTTCGTATAGAGAGCCGCGGGGTAACCCTGCAGACCAGCGAATTTAGCAAGCTCGTAGCTTTTGTTTCTAAGCTCCCGCGATTCATCTTCCTTGAATAGATGGTTATAATAGCACTGATACAGCCAGAATTGACCTGTGGGATCGCCTTTATCCGCAAGCTCCTGAAAAAAAGAAAGAATGTTCTCCGGCGTATGCTCGATCTTGTCATACCCGACCCGGCGCAGGTTCCAAATCTCCTCCATATATATGATGGATTGATAGCTGGGCTGAAGGATTTTAGAGCCCTCCTTCTTCGCAGCTTCGTAATGCTCTTTAGCCGCTTTGAAAAGGATGTCGACTCGCTTTTCCAGCAGTTCAAAGTTGGGTTTGAATACTTTGCCTGTCGGTATGGGTAATTCCGTACGCGATCTTCCAATTTTATCTACATAGCCTAAAACGTAACGATAGAACGCACCGTCTGTTCCTGTATTGACTAACCGGACAGCCGTCTTTGATGCGGTCTCCATGTCAGCGGGGAGACCGCCTCTTTCCCAAAAACAGATATCCGTCAAGTACCACAGTGAAAACTTGGGGTCATGGTCCAATGGGTCACGTTTCCGCAATTCTTCCAGTAGCTCCCTGGCTTTTGTGAACTGCTGCTGTTTGTAGGCATACTCAGCCGCTTTATCCAGTTCCTCAGGGGTCATGCTTTTCAGACCATCGGCGCAGGCCTTATCCAGACTTGCTTTCTGTTGGGATTCTTTTGCAGCGGCAATTTGTTTTTCCATTTGTTTGCGTGCAAAAAACTTGAACATCGCCAATTCCCTCCTCGTTTATCTCTCCAACCAGCAGCGGGCCTCATTTGCGGTATTGGTCAGATAGCGGATGACCTCCGCCGGATACAGGCCTACAGCGGTCTCGCCCGTCACCATGACGCCCCATGCGCCGTCCACCACGGCGTTGAAGATATCGGATACCTCCGCCCGGGTGGGCACCGCGGAGTGCTCCATGGAGGCCAGCATCTGGGTCACCACGATGAAGGGCTTCCCTGCCTTGCGGCAGGCGGCGGCAATGTCCTTCTGCACGGCAGGCAGCTGCCACAGGGGCATGTCGTTGCCCAGGTCGCCGCGGGCGATGACGATCACGTCCGCCTCCGGCAGGATGGACGCCAGATTGGCGAAGCCCTCCAGGGTCTCGATCTTGGCGAACACCTGCACATGTCCCGCGCCGTTTTCCGCCAGAATGGCTTTCAGTTCTTTCAGTTCCTCGCCGCTGTGGACGAAGGGCTGCAGCAGACCGGTGACGCCGAACTCCGCTGCATGGCGGATGTTCTGCAGATCCCGCTCCGTCAGAACTGGCAGACGCAGCGTCTTACCCGGCAGCTTCACGCTCTTGCGGCCGGTGAGCACGCCGCCCCGCTGCACCGCAGCCGTTGCGGAATTGCCGTGTACCGCCGTCACGGTCAGGGAGATCTTGCCGTCGTCCAGCAGGACCTCACTTCCCTCCTCCAGCTCTGGAAGCACGACGCTGGGGATGGGGAGTCCTCCCTCGCCCAGGGTCACTTCCCCGCCGTTTTCCAGCGTCACAGCTGTCTCCAGCGCGCCCAGACGCAGCTCCGGGCCCTGGGTGTCGATGACCAGCTGGGGATTTTCTACGCCGGCGACCTTTGCAGCGGCGTGATAGGCGCTAATCATCTCAGCACTGTCGGCAAGGTTCACATGGGACAGGTTCAGCCGCATACCGGTCAGACCGTTGCGGAACAAGGCCTCCAGCGTCTCCTGTTTGCTGCAGGCGGGGCCGAAGGTGCCGTAAATTTGAGTCATGGGGTCGATTCTCCTTGGTTATTTGTTCTTCTGATAGATGGTCCAAAGGCCCTCCATCAGCAGATATTTGTCGTAGATGATCTTGTTGCGGCAGTAGCGGACGATGACGGGGGCGTTGCCGCCGGTGGCCACTACGGTGACCTCCTTGCCGGGGAATTCCTGCCGGATGCGGTCGATAACGCCGTCCAGCATGCCGGCGGTGCCGTACACGATGCCGGAGCGCATGCAGTCCTCGGTGTTCTTGCCGATGAGGGACTTGGGGTGCTGCAAAGAGATGTCCGGCAGCTGGGCCGCGCGGCGGCTCAGGGCCTCCAGAGACACGTTGACGCCCGGCAGCAGCAATCCGCCCTCGTAATTGCGTCCCTCGGAGATGACGCCGATGGTGGTGGCGGTGCCCATGTCGATGGTGATGATGGGAGCCGGGAATTTTTCCAGGGCGGAAACGGCGTCCGCCACGATGTCCGCGCCCACCTGAGTCTGGTTGGTCAGACGGATGTTCAATCCGGTCTTGACGCCGGGGCCAACCACCATGGGCGGCTTGCCCAGCAGACGGGTCAGCGCCTTCTGCATCATGAAGTTCAGCGGCGGCACCACGCTGCACAGAATGGCGCCTGTAACGTCCTTGTAGTGGAAGCCGTACAAAGTGAACAGATTCATCAGATCCACGCTGATCTGATCTGCGGTCTTGCGGCTGTCCGTATCCAGAGAAGCCAGAAACTGCAGATTCTTGTTGTCGTCGAAGAGGCCGATGGAGGTATTGGAGTTGCCTACGTCAATTGCCAGAAGCACAGGGTCTCTCCCCTTTCGTAATCTCATAATTTCTTAATTCTATGGTACCATGTCTTTGATGGCCTTGCAAGGGGCGGAAACCGGTGAAGTTTTATGCCTATCTATTGAAATCGTACATTTGTTCTGCTATAATATATAAAAATATAACCGGAAAGGAAACCGCCCCATGGAATTTATCTACGGCGAAACGGAGCTGGCTCACCTGCGAAAACGTGACGCGAAGCTTTCCGCCGCCATTGACCGCATCGGCCATGTGAGCCGCGAGACAGAGAGCGGCCTCTTTGCCTCCGTCATCCACCACATCATCGGCCAGCAGATCTCCACCGCCGCCCAGCGGACGGTGTGGAACCGGTTCCGGGAGGCCGTGGGCGAGGTGACGGCGGAAAACGTATGCGCCAAAACGCAGGAGGAGTTGCAGGCCCTGGGCATGACGTTTCGGAAGGCGGATTATATTCTGGACTTCGCCCGCAAGGTGCGGGACGGGGAATTCGATGTAGACGCGCTGAATGACATGGACGACGAGACCGTGAAAACAACCCTTTCCTCGCTGCGGGGCATCGGTCCGTGGACGGCGGAGATGCTGATGATCTTCTGTATGCAGCGGCCGGACGTGGTCAGCTACGGCGATCTGGCCATCCTGCGGGGCATGCGGATGCTGTACCGCAAAAAGGAGATCGACAAGGCCTCCTTCACCCGCTACTGCAAACGCTACTCCCCCTACGGCACCACGGCCAGCCTGTATCTCTGGGCCATCGCCGGCGGCGCCCTGCCGGAGCTGACGGACCCGGCTGCCCCCAAAAAGAAAGGAGCAAATAAGAAATGATGTACTTGATGAAGATGCCTTCCCCTGTGGGCCTGCTGCACCTTGCCTCTGATGGCGAGAACATTGTGGGCCTGTGGATCGAGGGCCAGAAATACTTTGCCGCCACCATTGACGAAGAACTGACCGAGCAGCCCGACCTGCCGGTATTCCGGCAGGCGAAGGCCTGGCTGGAGGCCTATTTCGCAAAGCAGCCCCTCCCTGCCCTGCCGCCGCTGGCCCCCAAGGGCAGCCAGTTCCGTCAGGAGGTCTGGAAGCAGCTGCTGGCCATCCCCTACGGTAAAACCGTCACCTACGGCGACATCGCCAAGACCCTGAGGGCAAACGGCATTGCCGCCGCGGCACAGGCGGTGGGCGGCGCCGTGGGCCACAACCCCATCTCCATTATCATCCCCTGTCACCGTGTGGTGGGCAGCAGCGGCAGCCTCACCGGCTATGCCGGCGGCGTCCACATCAAAAAGCAGCTGCTGGAGCTGGAGGAGACGGATATGACCGGCATGTTCGTGCCCACAAAGGGAACTGCCCTGTAACGACAGAAAGCCAGACGCTCAGCGTCTGGCGTTTCCTTTTTACAGAATGATGCAGATGAGACCGCCGCTGCCCTCGTTGATGATGCGGGTCAGGGTCTCCTGCAGCTTTTTCCGGGCGTCCTCCGGCATCCGCTTCAGCTTCGTCTGCAAATCTTCATTCACCAGCTCGTGGAAGCTGCGGCCAAAGATGTTGGACTGCCAGATCTTGCTGGTGTCCCCCTCAAACTCCTGCAGCAGGTAGTTCACCATGTCCTCGGACTGCTTTTCGTTGCCCACGATGGGCGAAACGGCGGTTTCGATGTCTGCCCGGATCATGTGGATGCTGGGGGCGCTGGCCTTCAGCCGCACGCCGTACCGTCCTCCCTGCTTCATGATCTCCGGCTCCTCCAGCTTCAGCTCGTCGATGCCCGGCACCACGATGCCGTAGCCGGTCTCCCGCACGTCAGTCAATGCCCGGGACACCTTGTCGTACTCGTTTTTCACCCCCGCCAGATGGGTCAGCAGGCTCATGAGGTCACCGTCATCCCCGATCTGGAAGCCGGACTGCTCCGAGAGGGTCTTGTAGAACAGCGCCCGGGGCAGCCGCAGCCGGGCGGCCGCCACACCGGTGCCAAGATCAATGGACGTGACGCCGGCCTCGCTGATGTGCTCGCTCCCCCCCAAGGCGGCGATGACCTGCTCCACCTGCCGGATGTGGCGCAAGGCGCCCGTCTCATGGCGGATGGCCTCGTACAGTCCCGCCTTGATGGGGTGTTCGTCCGGCAGGGCGTCCACCCAGGGCGGCAGATAGAGATCCAGCTCCTGCATGGGGAACTCATACAGGACGGCCTTTAAAATGTCCGTAACGGCCTCCTCGCTCAGCTCCAGACAGTTGACCGCCACGCAGTTGACTCCGTAGCGGGAGGCGATGTCCCGGCTGATGGCGGCGGCCCGCTCGCTTTTGGGATCCTGGGAGTTCAGCAGCACAATGAAGGGCTTCCCCAGCTCCTGCAGCTCCCGGATGACCCGCTCCTCCGCCTCCAGATAATCCTCCCGGGGAATATCCGCCACGCTGCCGTCGGTGGTGATGACGATGCCAATGGTGGAGTGCTCGGCGATGACCTTGCGGGTGCCAATCTCCGCTGCCTCCGTCATGGGGATCTCGTGGTCGAACCATGGGGTGGTCACCATGCGGGGCGCGTCCTCCTCAAACTGGCCGATGGCGCTGCGCACCATGTACCCCACGCAGTCCACCAGCCGCACGGAGAACATGCCGCCGTCCGCCAGGGAGATCTGGGCGGCCTCCTCCGGCACAAACTTTGGCTCCGCCGTCATGATGGTGCGGCCGGAGCCGCTCTGGGGCAGCTCATCCCGGGCCCGCTCCCGGCGGTAGACGTTTTCGATATTGGGGATCACCTGTGTCTCCAGAAAACGCTTGATAAACGTGGACTTTCCCGTCCGCACAGGGCCAACCACACCGATGTAGATGTCTCCGGCGGTGCGGGTGGCAATATTTTGATAGATACTGGTATTCATAGCATCCCATCCTTTTTCCGCTCCATAATGATACTCCAATCTATGTCCACCACTGAAAAAGTATGCGCTCAAAGTTGTCTTTGGTTGAGATGCACAAAACCGTTTGGAATATTTCGGAAGTCTTTCGTCGCTTTCAGTGTTTACAGGGAAAATTTAGCATGGTAAACTGGTAACGAATTAACGAATGGAATTTCCGTTCAAGTATTGGAGGAACTGTTATGAAGAAGTTGTTTGCATTGCTGCTGGCCGGTATGATGATCCTGTCTCTGGCCGCCTGCGGCGCCAAGAAAGAAGAACCCGCCGCTGACAGCGACACCGCCTATGTGAAGGCCAACGGCAAGATCGTTGTTGGTATCACGGATTTCGCTCCCATGGATTACAAGGAAGAGGGCAGCGACGAGTGGATCGGCTTTGACGCTGACATGGCCAAGCTGTTTGCCGAGTATCTGGGTGTGGACGTGGAGTTCATTGAGATCAACTGGGACAACAAGGCCATGGAGCTGGAGACCAAGGCCATTGACGCGGTCTGGAACGGCATGACCCTCACCGAGGAAGTCATGAAGCTGATGGGCACCTCTGAGGCCTACTGCAACAACGGCCAGGTAGTCGTGGTCAACTCCGCCGTCGCAGACCAGTATCAGACCGCAGAGAGCTTGAGCGAGCTGAGCTTCGCCGTTGAGAACGGTTCTGCCGGCGCCGAGCAGCTGGATGCTCTGGGCCTTGAGTACACCGCCCTGCAGACCCAGGCCAACGCCCTGATGGAAGTTGCCGCCGGCGCTTCCGACGCCTGCGTCATCGACCTGCTGATGGCCGGCGCCATGATCGGCGAAGGCACCAGCTATCCCGAGCTGACCTACACCGTCCAGCTCAACAGCGAGGAGTACGGCGTGGGCTTCCGCGTTGGCTCTGATCTGGTGGATTCCTTCAACGCATTCTGGAAGGATGCCTATAAGGACGGCACCGTGATGGAAGTTGCCACCACCTACGGCGTGCAGGAGTCCATCATCGCCAAGTAAATTCAAAACAGAAACTGCGGGCAGAGGGCCGTTTGGCGGTCCTCTGCTCTGCCATGGTCAGAGAGAGGAAAGACGTTATGTTCTGGGATGTTACATTGACTTTGCTGGAGGGCTTCGGCGGCACCATGAAGCTCTTCGTGCTGACGCTGATCTTCGCCCTGCCGTTGGGTCTCATCATCAGCTTCGGCTCCATGAGCCGCTTCACACCCTTGCGATGGCTGACGCAGACGGTGGTCTGGATCGTCCGTGGCTCTCCCCTGCTGCTGCAGATTTTGATCGTCTATTACGGCCCCGGCCTCATGTTCGGCCTGCCGCTGCTGCCCCGCTTCACCGCCGCCCTGCTGACGTTTGTCATCAACTACGCCTGCTATTTTTCTGAGATCTACCGCGGCGGCATCCAGTCCATTCCCCGGGGCCAGTATGAGGCAGGCGAGGTGCTGGGCATGACCCGCAGTCAGATCTTCTTCAAGGTCACCCTGCTGCAGGTCATCAAACGCATCGTGCCCCCCATGGGCAACGAATTCATCACACTGGTAAAGGATACGGCGCTGGTGCGCGTCATCGCCGTGTACGAGATCATCTGGATGGGCGAATCCTTCATCAAAAAGGGTTTGATCTGGCCCCTGTTCTACACGGGTGTGTTTTATCTTGTCTTTAACGGCCTGCTGACCATTCTGTTCGGCCGGCTGGAGAAGAAGCTGGACTATTTCAGATAAGGAGGTGCCGGATATGGCGATTCTGGAAGTCAACCACATTGAAAAGCATTTCGGCGCCACCCAGGTGCTCAAGGACATCAGCTTCTCCCTGGAGCAGGGACAGGCTCTGTCCATCATCGGCTCCTCCGGCAGCGGCAAGACCACCCTGCTGCGGTGCCTGAATTTCCTGGAAAGACCAGACCACGGCACCATTTCCGTCGGCGGCAAGGTCATTTTCGACGCGGCGGATCCCACCACTCAGAGCGAGCGGGAGATCCGGAAAAAGCGGCTGCACTTCGGCCTCGTGTTCCAGAACTTCAACCTGTTCCCCCAGTACACGGCCCTGCAGAACGTGACGCTGGCCCGGGAGCTGATGGCAAAGGAACACGGCGGCGAGAGCCATGAATCCATTCTCAAGGCCGGACGGGAGCTGCTGGACCAGATGGGGTTGGCGGACCGTGCCAACCATTACCCCCACCAACTCTCCGGCGGACAGCAGCAGCGCGTGGCCATCGCCCGCGCACTGGCCCTCCACCCCGATATCCTCTGCTTCGATGAGCCCACCTCCGCCCTGGACCCGGAGCTGACCGGCGAGGTACTGAAGGTCATCCGTAATCTGGCGGATCAGCGCACCACCATGATCATCGTCACCCATGAGATGGCTTTCGCCCGGGACGTGGCGGATCAGGTTATCTTCATGGACGACGGCTTCATCGTGGAGCAGGGCGACCCCAGAGAGGTCATCGACCATCCGAAGGAGGAACGCACCCGCCAGTTCCTGGCCCGCTACGCCGAAAAGTAAACAAAAGGATACATCCCCCGACGGAAAGTTCGTCGGGGGATGTTTTTTTGCGTGTTATGCCCGTTTTCGCGGGATCAGGAGCAGCTTTTCAGCCGGCACATCGGACTCATGCTCCAGTTGATTGGCGCTCAAAATGGCGCTGATGGTGGTGTTGTACCGTTTTGCCAGATCCCAGAGGCTCCCCTCTCTGCCGAACTGCCGCAGCACCAGAGACGGCGCGCCGGTGCTGTCCTTGGTAGTCTCCGTGTCCATGCGGACGGCGCTGATGCAGAGCTTTTTGCTCTGACAGCTCTCCTCCATCTGGAAGTCCACGCCGAAACGCACCTCGATGCCACGGTCGGTCAGGGCGGACTGGATCTCACCGGCGCAGACGGCCCGGGCGCTGACCCGCCGTTCCGGGGAAACCTCCGCCGGACAGGATACCTCCACCGTCCGCTCCGCCAGCAGCGGCGTCCCGCCCTCGTCCAGATACAGGGCGCGGACGGTGACGAAAGAGCGCAGCACCGTCCCGCCGCCTTCGGCGGACGCGGAAACCGGCCCGCAGAGCGCCTGTACGGAGAGAATGGAGTCCGCCTCCACCCCAATCTCCAGCACCTCCCGCACGGCCTGACGGCGGCTTTGAACATCGTGGAAGGCGGTAAACGTCATGGGCTCCGCGTCATAGGTCAGGTCATGCTGAGTGGAATACAGGTCGTGGAGCAGGGTCAGCTCCTGCTGCTGGCGCAGCAGCGCCGTGGCGTGAACGTACAGCGTCACAGCCAGATCCCGTCCCTCCGGATCGCCTCCGTCGATCTGGATGTCGGAGCCGGTCAGCTGCAGCTGCACCCGGGCGGATGCGCCCTCGGAAACGCCGTCCGTCTCCATGATCTGGGAGAACGGCAGCTCCCGGCACTGGAAGCCGCAGGTCTGCTCCTGCGTCCGGTACAGGATGCTGACGGCGAACATCCCCTTGAAGATCAGCTTGCTGCCCACGACCTTACACTCGGTCACAGTGCCGGTGATGTGGCTGCTGAGGATCTCCGCCGCGCCGGGACGGTTGGAGGGCAGGCTCATGTCCTCGGTGAAGGTAAAGTCCTTTTCGGCGATCTGGGTCAGCAGAACGGCCGTCTGCTGCTCCTGCCGCTTTTCGACCCGCAGCTCCGGCGCGGCCTCCGCATCGGAGCAGACGGAAAGCCGGACACGGCGATAGCCTGTCAGGTGCAGCGCCAGCCTGCAGTGAGTAAAGACCTTGCGGGGGTTCAGCATCCGGGTGTCCAGCGATTCCGTCTCCGTGAAAACGGTGAAGCAGGCGCAGTCTGACAGCAAGCGTCCCTCACTCTCCGCCGTGAAGGGCATGGAGAAGCCCAGGGTGCGGATGCCGCTCTCCCCTTCCGGCACATACAGCACCGTCACCCGTACCGTTCCGCTTACGGTGCCTCTCCCCTCCCGCAGATCACGGCTGTGGATACAGACGCTCCCCTCCGTGGCGATGATGCGGGCGATGTCCGGGCAGTAGTCCGGCACAATGGTCTCCGCCGTCTCCTCGTGGGCCAGTGTGAGATCCGCGCCCTGTTCGTATGTATCAAACTGATGCTTTTTTAATTCCAGTTCCATGTTCGGTCCATCCTTTCCGGCCGTTCAGCAATGGTATTCTGATCTACTGTATGACCGGACCGGATGGGTTATTCATCTGACACGAAACAGTCTGCGCAGAATGCCCCGCAGGGCCTTAGGGGATTTCCAGACAACGATGTTCATACGATGACTCCTTTCCTCTACCGCCGGCAGCAGGCAAGCCCGCACGCGATCAGCAAAAACGCCACCAGAAATAGCAGCGCGCCCACAGGGAAAATAGCCGCGATCAGAATACCCGAGCCCAGCGCGATGCCGCAGAAGCCCAGCAGCCAGCAGCTGCCTCCGTTATGAAACCCACGATGCATATGCCCGCCTCCCTTCCTGCTACCAGTATAGCGGCGAAGGTCGTCCAAAGTGCGCAGAAAAAGGCCCGCCGCAAGTGCTGCGGCGGGCCCTGAGGCGATTATCTCTTTTTCTCCTGCCACTCCTGCAGGGGTTTTAACTCCTCGTACAGGCGCAGATAGCTGGTGTGGCGGCATTTCTGGATCTTGCCGTCCTTCAGCGCGTCCAGCACGGCGCAGCCCTTTTCCTTCGTGTGGCTGCAGCCGACGAACCGGCAGTCGTCCAGATAAGGGGCGAACTCCCGGAACGTCTCCGGCAGACGCCGCTTCAGCTCCAGATTCAGCTCGTCCGTCTCAAAGGAGGAGAAGCCGGGGGAATCCACCACATCCGCGCCGCAGGCCAGATGGAACAGCTCCACATGGCGGGTGGTGTGGCGGCCGCGGCCAAGAGCCTCGCTGATCTCGCCCACCTGAATGTTGAACTCCGGATCCAGCGCATTCAGGATACTGCTCTTGCCCACGCCGGAGTTGCCGGTGAAGGCGGAGAGCTTGCCGCTGATGAGGGGCTTCAGGTCTTCCAGACCCTCCCCTGTCTCCGCGCTGACGCGGAGGGTGGTGAAGCCGGCGGTGGTATAGATGTTGTACAGCTCGTCTGCCGGATCCAGGTCGCTCTTGTTCAGCAGCAGGATCAGATCGCAGTCCTTCAGCGCCGCGATGGCGGCCACGCGGTCGATCAGGAAGGGGTCCGTCTTGGGAATGGCGCCGGAGGCGATGACCACCAGCTGGTCGATGTTGGCCACGGCAGGCCGGGCAAAGGCGTTTCTGCGGGGCAGGATCTTTTCCAGAAAGCCCTCGCCGCCGCCCAGGTCACGCACCTCAACCCAGTCGCCCACCAGCGGGGAAATGCCGTCCTTGCGGAACTTTCCCCGGGCGCGGCAGGTTAGAAGCTCTGTGCCGGTGTCCACATAATAGAAGCCGCTGAGGGCTTTTTTGATTCTTCCAGTACTCATACTCAACTAAACTGCAGCTCGTATTCCGCAAACAGAACGTCGTCAAAATACACCTGCACCCGCTGCATGCCTGCGGCGGTCAGAGGCACGTTCACCACGCCGCCGTCCAGATCGCAGCTGACCTGCTTGCTGTACTGAGGGGTTGTGCTGCTGCCCACAAAGACTTCCAGCTTCACGAACTCGCGGCCGTCCTGCGGCAGCTCATAGCTCTCGGTGATGGTGATTTTGGGCACGCCGGTGCTGACCCAGAAACGAATGGTATCGCCGGATTTTACCTCGGTGGAGGGCTCAATGCTCTGCTCCAGAATGATACCGGCAGGCTCCTCGCTGTCTGCGGGGATGATGTCTGCCTCCGTGCAGGTCAGCTTCAGGACCTTCAGCTGCTCCAGAGCCAGCTTGATATCCATGCCCACGAACTTGGGCACCATGACGGGCGCGAATTCGGGGCCCTTACTGACATACAGCTTGATGGTGTCGCCGTCCTTCAGCGTCGCGCCCACGGCGGGCTCCGTGCGGATGACGTAGCCGGAGGTGATGGTCTCGCTGAACTCCTGGAACTCCACGGAGTCATTGATGTTCAGCTTCAGACCAGAGTCCCGGGCCAGGGCCTGGATGCGGACCTTGGCCTCCTGCAGCTCCACATTTTCCAGATGGATCATCTCGCCGGTGTTCTCGCCCATGCTGACGACGACTTCGATGTTAAGTCCGTCGCCTTTACGGATGCTGTCCTTTTCAGGCGTCTGGCGGATGATGACGCCTTCGGGGTACTCGCTGCTGAACTCGGAGGATTTTTTCGTGATGGTGAAGATGTCCTTCACCTCCGGCATCTCCTGGGCCTCCTCAATGGTCTTGCCCACCACGCTGGGGACAATATACTCCGTGGGAGGCTCCGTGCCGAAGGAGCCGAGGATGGTCTTGAACAGCATGACCACCAGCAAAATGGCCGCCAGAGCCACCGCTGTGATCAGAAGACCCTTTTTCAGGCCGGAGGATGCGGGTGCGTCGTCCTCATCATAGTCGGCGTGGCGCTCCCGCTCGCGCACAGGAGGCTGGGCGGTGCGGCGGGGCGGGTTTTTCTCCAGTGCGGCCTGAACGGCGCCGGGAGACAGAGGCCGGGTGGGCTCGTCCACCTCAGGCTGGTGCAGATCCGCCAGCTCAAATTCCAGATCCACGTCGGGATTCTTCCGGAAGGACTCCAGATCCGCGATCATAGCCTCAGCGGAGGCATAGCGCTTGTTGATATCGGAGGTCATGGCCTTCATGCAGATCAGCTCCAGTGCCTCGGGGATATCCTTGTTGATCTCCCGGGGCGCCAGAGGGATGGAGCTGAGGTGCTGGATGGCCACGGACACAGCGGAATCACCCTCGAAGGGCAGGCGGCTGGTCAGCATCTCATAGAGCACTACACCAGCAGAATACACGTCGCTGCGGGCGTCGGTGCGGTCGCCTCTCGCCTGCTCGGGAGAGATGTAATGCACGGAGCCGAGAGCCTCCTGGGTCAAGGTCTGGGCGGAATTTTCCAGGCACGCGATGCCGAAATCGGTGACGCGGACGCTGCCGTCCCGCAGGACCATGACGTTCTGGGGCTTGATATCCCGGTGGATGATGCCGCGGCTGTGGGCGTGGCTCAGGCCACGCATGATCTGGGTGATGAAATGCAGAGCCTCACGCCAGTTCAGCTGGCCCCGCTTTTCCATGTACTGCTTCAGGGTGATACCGTCGATGAGCTCCATGACGATATACTCAATGTCTCCCCCGCGGGACACATCGTAAACGGACACGATGTTGGGGTGAGACAGCTGCGCGACAGCCTGAGATTCCGCGTTAAAACGGCGGCGGAACTCTTCGTTCTGCACGAAGTCGTTTTTCAGGATCTTAATGGCCACCAGACGGTTCAGCCGGTGACATTTTGCTTTATAGACGTTGGCCATACCGCCGATGCCGATCCGTTCCAGGATCTCATAGCGGTTGTCCAGCATTTTTCCGATGTACTGATCCATAGTCTCCCCTCCTTTCATCGTTTCTGCATCAGCACGGCGGTCACATTGTCCGATGCGCCGTGTGATTTTGCAATGGCCAGCAGGCGGTCCATGCAGGTGGACAGCTCGCCGCCGTGAATGACCTCAAACAGCATTTCCTGATCAGTGACGGTGTCAACAAGACCGTCGGAACACAGCAGCAGGAATTCGCCGGAGGCCATGGGATGGATGTAACCGTCGCTGAGGGCGGACATATCGGGGCCCAGAGCGCGGGTGATGAGATTGCGGTTGGGGTGGCGGCGTGCCTCCTCCTCCGTGATGTCGCCCCGCTCCACCATGCGCTCCACCAGAGAGTGATCCCGGGTGATGCGGGTGATGCCGGAGGACGTGATGTGGTAGGCGCGGCTGTCACCCACGTTGGTGACCACCACGCCGCCCTCGTAGCTGATGGCGGAGACAAGGGTAGTGCCCATGCCCCGGTAGTCGGGATTGGACTCCGCTGCCTCCCAGATGGCGCGATTGGCCACGGAAACGGCGTAGGAGGACACTTCCCGCAGCTGCTCCGGCGTCATATCCGGCTGCAGATGGGCGGTGACTTCCTGAATGTAGACGTCAATGGCCAGCCGGCTGGCCACCTGGCCGCCGGCGGCGCCGCCCATACCGTCGCAGACCACGCCGATGGTGCGGCCGCTTGCTTCATGCTGCATCGTGGCGAATGCGTCCTGGTTTTCCTTGCGGACCAGGCCCACATCCGTCATGGACCAGATCTCCATCATCGGCAGGTCTCCCCTTTCTCCTCCATGGCTTTGCGGCGCAGTTGGCCGCAGGAGGCGTCGATGTCGCTGCCCAGAGTCCGGCGGACCGTGGCCGTCAGGCCATGGGACTCCAGCCGCTTCTGGAAGGCGGAAATACGCTTGGAAGGCTTGAAGGGGCTTTCCACAACGTCGTTGAGCGGAATGAGATTGATGTGGCCGGGCATGCCCTTCAGCCGCTTGGCCATCAGGTCGGCCTGCCAGTCGTTGTCGTTGACGCCGTCGATCATGGAATACTCGAAGGAGATCCGGCGGCCGGTCTTGCGGAAATATTCATGGCAGGCGGCGAACAGGTCGTCCACATGATAGGCCCGGTTCACCGGCATGATGCGGGTGCGGGTCTCATCGTCCGGCGCATGCAGGGACACGGACAGGGTAAGCTGCAGCCCCAGCTCGCTGAGCCGCTTGATGCCGGGGATGACGCCGCAGGTGGACAGAGAGA
The DNA here is from genome assembly GCA_017482345.1 of Oscillibacter sp. Taxonomy (GTDB): domain Bacteria; phylum Bacillota; class Clostridia; order Oscillospirales; family Oscillospiraceae; genus Oscillibacter. Next base: position 35,337 of record JAFUNB010000023.1, on the reverse strand, counting down.
TATGGCGCATGCCAATGTTCATGCCGTCCGGATGGTTCACCAGCTCCAGGAACTTCAGCACATTGTCCAGATTGTCCATCGGCTCGCCGATGCCCATGAGGACGATGTTGGAGATCTCCAGCCCGGAATCCAGCTGGGTAAACAGCACCTGGTCAAGCATTTCAGCAGGTGTCAAGTCTCGAACCTTGCCAGCGATTGTGGAGGCGCAGAAGGTGCAGCCCATGCGGCAGCCCACCTGCGAGGAGATGCAGACGGTGTTTCCGTGGTGATAGCGCATCAGCACGGACTCGATGCAGTTGCCGTCTGCCAGCTCCCATAAGTACTTGATGGTGCCGTCCAGCTTGGACTCCTGCTTCCGGGCCACCTGGGGCACGTGCAAAATGCACTCAGCAGCCAGACGGTCCCGCAGCACCTTGGGGAGATTGCTCATCTCGTCAAAGGAGCGGGCGCCCTTGTGGAGCCAGGTAAACACCTGCTTGCCCCGGAAGGCAGGCTGGCCTATGGATTTTAAGAGATCTGTCATTTCCTGCAGAGACAGGGATTTCAAATCGATCATAGGGTTCCTCTCATGTGCGCCGCTTCATGCGGCAGATGTAAAAGCCGTCCGTGTCGTGGCGCTGGGGCCACAGGGTCAGCTGGCCGTCCGTCTTGCCCACAGGCTGGGGCAAAACCACAGCCTCCCGGACAAATTCCGGGTGCTCCGCCAGGAAGGCGTCGCTGACCTGCTCGTTTTCCTCGGGCAGGACGGTGCAGGTGGAATAGACCAGCGTGCCGCCGGGCGCCACATAGCGGGCGGCGTTTTCCAGAATACCGCTCTGGATCACAGGCAGGGCGAACAGGTCGTCCGCCTTTTTATAGCGCACATCCGGCTTCTTGCGGATGATGCCAAGGCCGGAACAGGGGGCGTCCACCAGAACGGTATCGAACTTGCCCTCCCACTCGGGGCGGAACTTGCTGCCGTCAGCGGCGGCAGTTTCGATGCAGGTGACGCCCAGACGCGCCGCGCTCTCCTGAATACGGACCAGCTTGTTCTCGTGCAGGTCGCAGGAGAGGACTTCTCCCCTGTTTTCCATGGCGAAGGCGGCGCCGAAGGACTTGCCGCCGGGGGCGGCGCACACGTCCAGCACACGCTGGCCCGGCTGGATACCTGCGAACAGGGACACCAGGCTGGCTGCGGGATCCTGCACCATGAAATCACCGGTCCGGAAGGCCTCCAGACCTGTCAGATCGCCGGTGCCGGTCAGCTCCAGACAGCCGGGGACCCAGCTGTGGCGCTTGACGGAAACGCCTTCGGCCTCCAGCTTTGCGGTTAGAGCATCCTCCGTGGTCTTCAGGGGGTTCATCTGGATGGTCAGAGGCGCCACGGAGTTGTTGGCGATCAGGAATCGCTCCAGCTCCTCCCTGCCCAAAATGGGCAGGAGCTTTTTCACCAGCCAGCGGGGGTGGCTGTAGCGGACGGAGAGATACCGGATCTCGTCCCGTGCAGGGATTTCCGGCAGATTGTTCTTGTTTTGAGACAGCTTGCGCAGGACGGCGTTCACCAGTCCCGCCGCCTGGCCGCGCTTGAAGCGCTTGGCCAGATTCACGGATTCGCTGACGGCGGCGTGGTCAGGCACCTTGTCCAGATACAGGATCTGATAGGCGCCCACCCGCAGGATCTCCGCCAGAGGCGGCTGCAGATGGTCCAGGCGCTGGGTGCAGAAAGCGCCCAGGTAATGATCCAGCAGCAGCTGGTTCTGCATAACGCCGTAGACAATGCGGCTGCACAGGGCCGCGTCGGCGCCGGAGACGCCGTCACGCTGGAGCTGTGCCTTCAGGGCGGCGTCCGCCCAGGCGCCGTTGGTGCGGCAGCTGACCAGCACCCGCAGCGCGGTCTCTCTTGCGTTGCTCATTCGCGTCCTCCTCCTCTGCGGCCGCTGCGGCCGACGAAAATCAGGATATAGCGCAGCAGCTGCAGCGCAGACATCAGCAGCGCGGCCACATAGGTCAGCGCGGCGGCCCGCAGGACCTTCTTTGCGCCCTGAATCTCCTCGCCCTCCAGCAGATACTCGGACTCAATGGGCTCGATGGCCCGGGCGGAGGCGTTGAACTCCACCGGCAGGGTGACCAGCTGGAAGATGGTGGTCAGGGAGAACAGTACGATGCCGATGAAAAACAGGCTCTGGCTGTAAAGCAGCATGCCGATCAGCAGCAGAATGAAGGAGAATTTGGAGCCGAACTGGGTCAGAGGCACGATGGCCTGACGCAGGCGGATGGGGGCGTAGCCCACAGCGTACTGCACGGCGTGGCCGGCCTCGTGGGCCGCGACGCCCACGGCGGCGATGGTGGGAGAATTGTACACGCCGTCGGAGAGATAGATGGTGTTGTCCCTGGGGTTGTAGTGGTCGGTGAGATTGCCCCGCACATGGCGGATGGCAACATCATAGACCCCGTGGGAGCGCAGCACAGCCTCCGCCGCCTGTGCGCCGGTGAGTCTGCGGCGGTTGGTGACGGCGCTGTAGCGCTTGAAATTGCCGCTGACCTGTGCCTGCGCCCAGAGGGACAGCAGCATCACGGGGATCAGCAGGATGGCATACAGATTATTGGCCAGAAATGTGGCGTAATCGTTGGAATAGGGCATGAATATCCTTTCTTACACCTCGATAGGGTGTCCAAGAAGATAGGCAGAAGCGGCCATGCGCTTGCCGCCCTCCGCCTGCAGCTCGGTGATATACAGGCTCTCGCCGTTGCCGCAGGCAACCTCAATTCCCTTCTTGCCGGCGGAGAGCACGGTACCGGGGGCCTTGTCGGTGGCCTGACCGGGAGCGGTGCGGTAGACCTTGAAGCGGGTGCCAGCGATCTCAGCCGTGGCGCAGGGCCAGGGGATCAGGCCGCGCACCTGGCAGTCGATGGCACGGGCAGGTTTATTCCAGTCGATGGGAGACATTTCCCGGGACAGCATGGAGGCGTAGGTCACCTGGCTCTCGTCCTGGGGGGTGCGGACGGCGGTGCCGTCCTCCAGCATGGGCAGGGTCTCCGCCAGCGCCTGGGCGCCCAGGTCAGAGAGTCTACTCCACAGGGAGGGCAGATCCTCCTCCGCGCCGATCTCGGTCTTCAAAACGTGCAGCACATCGCCGGCGTCCAGCTCCTTCACCATATACATGATGGATACGCCGGTCTCCTTCTCGTCATTGAGAATGGCCCAGTTGATGGGGGCGGCGCCGCGATACTTGGGCAGCAGAGAGGAATGGACGTTGATGGAGCCGTACTTGGGATAGTTCAGGATGTCCTCCGGCAGGATCTTGCCGTAGGCAGCCACCACGATCAGCTCAGGATTCAGCTCCTGCACGATGGAAAAGGCCTCGCCGTCCCGCATCTTCAGAGGCTGATACACGGTCAGGCCCTGCTCCAGCGCATATTCTTTGACGGGCGGGAACTGCATTTTGTGCCCTCTGTTCTTCGGCTTGTCCGGCTGGGTGAACACGCCGCAGATCTCGTGGCCGTCCTCCACCAGGCGCTTGAGAGACGCCACGGCAAAGTCCGGCGTACCCATAAACAGGATCCGCATGGTTTACACCTCACCCTCGGCGGCTTCCATGGCGGCCTCGGCAGCCGCCTCCTCAGCCTCCAGATAAGCGCGCAGCTCGTCCTCGGTCAGGAAGTGGTCGATGTGCTCGGTATACAGGTGGCCGTCCAGATGCTCGATCTCGTGGCAGAAGGCACGGGCCATCAGCTCCTCGCCCTCGGCCTCGAACCAGTTGCCGTCACGGTCCTGAGCGCGGACGCGCACCACGTTGGGGCGGGTCACGATGCCCCACTTGCCGGGCACGCTCAGGCAGCCCTCAAGACCGGTCTGCTCGCCGCTTGTGGCAATGATCTCGGGGTTGATCAGCTCCAGATATTCCTCGGTGTCATCGTCCATGACGATGCACACCCGGCGCAGCACGCCCACCTGGGGTGCGGCCAGACCGGCGCCGTTGGACTCCACCAGCGTGTCCAGCATGTCGTCCAGCAGGATGTGCAGACGGCGGTTGAATTCGGTGACGGGGCGGCAGACCTTCTCCAGGCAGGGATCGCCCTGTTCCACGATGTTGCGCAGTGCCATAATATATCGTCCTTTCCGACTGCTCACTCCATAGTATTGCAGTCTACAAAAATATTCAGTCCTCGATGTTCCCGATTTCCCGCAAATTCCTTCAGCACCCAGCTGACGGCGTCACGGGTGGGTTTGTCGTTCTTGCCCACCAGCAAAATCCGGTAGCGGAAGCGGTTGTTCATCTTCAGCACCGGTGCGGGGGCCGGGCCCAGCACCTCCAATTGGTCAAAGAGCTGCCGCAGCTGCTCCCGGACGCCTGCGGCGGCACGCAGCACGCTGGCCTCCTCCGTTCCGGACACCGTGAAGGTGAACAGATCGGCAAAGGGCGGGCAGTGGCGCAGACGGCGCATGCGGATCTCGCTTTCATAAAAGCTATCGTAATCCTGGCTGGCAGCAGCCTGAATTACGTCGTGATGGGGGGTATATGTCTGGATGACGGCTCTTCCCTGCCGGCTTCCCCGGCCGGCGCGACCAACCACCTGCGTCAGCAGACTGAACGTCCGCTCAGCGGCCCGATAGTTGTCCACATACAGGGCGATATCGGCGGACAAAACGCCCACCAGCGTCACATGTTCGAAATCCAATCCCTTGGCCACCATCTGGGTGCCCAGCAGGATGGGAATTTTTTCGTTTTCAAATTGCGCGAGGATCTTTTCGTGGTTGCCGGAGGCGGTATCCGCGTCCATGCGCAGGATTCCAACGCCGGGGAACAGCTCCCGCAGCTCCTCCTCCACCTTCTGGGTTCCGGTGCCAACGTGCTTCATAAGGCCGCCGCACTCGGGGCAGCGCTCCGGCGCACGCTGGGAATGGCCGCAGTAGTGGCACATGAGCCGGCCGTTGGCGGAGTGATACGTCAGCGCCACGCTGCAGCGGGGACACTCCGGCACGTGGCCGCACTCGCCGCACAGCAGCATGCGGCTGTTGCCCCGGCGGTTGAGGAACAAAATGCTCTGCTCCCCCCTGCGGAGGTTTTCCTCCAGCTCGGCTCTCAGCTGGGCGCTGATGAGGCCGGGATTACCGTTTCGGATCTCCTGCCGCAGGTCGGCAATGGTGACCTTGGGCAGGCTGTGGTCGTTGTAACGCTTGCGCAGGAGATAGTGGTGATAGGCGCCCTCCCGTGCCGCCCAGGCGGTCTCCACCGTGGGTGTGGCCGACCCCAGGAGCAGCGTGGCTCCCTGTCTGGCGCACAGGAATTTGGCAATGTCCCGGGCGTGGTAGCGGGGCGGGTTCTCCGACTGATAGCTTCCCTCCTGCTCCTCGTCCAATACGATGAGTCCTAAGTTTTTCAGCGGGGCAAATACGGCGGAACGGGTGCCCAGCACCACGTTTACGTCGCCCCGGCGGATGCGTTTCCACTGGTCATATCGTTCCGTCATCCGCAGTGAGCTGTGAAGCATTGCCACTTGACTGCCGAAGTAGGACTTGAATTTGCGCATCATTTGGGGAGTCAGAACGATCTCCGGCACCAGCACCATGGCCGTCTTCCCCTGTTCCAGAACCTCCTGCACCAGGCGGAGGTAAATCTGGGTCTTTCCGCTGCCGGTGACGCCGTGCAGCAATGCCGCTTCGGCTTTACCGGACGTAATGTGAGACAGGATGCCGTCAAAGGCCGCCTGCTGTTCTTCGTTCAATACGATGGGCGCCCCCGGCTCCACGGTCTCCTCTGCCGGGATGCGCAGGGCCTCCTCCTCCGTCAGACGGAGCAGGCCGGACTTTTCCAGACCCCGCAGGGTCTGCATGGTGGCTCCGGTAAAATAGCACACGTCGGCTGCGGAGGCCCTTCCTGTGGCTGCCAGCAGACGCACTGCTTCATAGCGTACTGGGGCGCTGCGCCGCTTGGGCTCCACGATGGCCAGCGCGTCCTCCGCGCTGATTGCCAGCTCCGCCATGCGGCGGTTCTTGTCGGAAATCTGCCGCCGGGCCGCTGTCTCACAGCGCACCGCGCCGGCTTTTTCCATGGCCCGCAGGGTGACAGATACCTCCGCGCCGCAGGCGTCCTGCAGCGCGTCTAATGCGGCTTTGCCGCCGGAGGCGAACAGCACGTCCAGCACCGCCGGAGAGCGGCGGATGCGGCTGCACAGCTCGTCCGCGGCGGGACGGTCCAGACCGTCGGCCAGGAACCAATTCTCCTGCAGGCGATACCACAGGCCCGCCGGCAGTATGGTCTTGATGGCGTCAAACATGGTGCAGAAATACCTCTGGCGCATCCACAGCGCCAACGCGATACCATCCTCGTCCAGCATGGGAGACTGGTCCAAAACGGCCTCCAGAGGCTTCAGACGGGGCGTTTTCTCCCCCTCTCCCCTGGCCAGAATGACGCCCTCGCTGGTGCGGTTGCCGCGGCCGAAGGGCACGGTCACCCGCACGCCGGGCACGGCCGCATCCAGCAGCTGCTCCGGCACCAGATAGTCATAGGGCTTATCAATGGAATAGGGCGCGGCGCTGACCGCGACTTTTACGATCACAGCGGTCTCCATGCCTCGCCCCTCCCATCTTGGTGTTGTGTTTCGGTTCAGATCTCAGCCACCACGTTCATGTGGGTGGCGTCCAGCTTGCCCTCTGCGACCTCGTTGATGGCCAGGGTCACGGGCTTCTCGGTCAGGTGCTCGCCGGTCTCCTCAGCGGCCTCGGCGATCTGGCGGGCGCGGCGTGCAACCACGTTCACCAGCATGTAGCGGTTGGGGACGTAAGAGGTCAGTTTGTTCATAGCGGGATACAGCATCATAATAATCTACTTCCATTCTGCCTGATTTCGGCTGATTTTTTTGTCGTTTTTTGAATTTGCGGGGGGTAAATTAACTCTGGATCTGGTCGGCGCGCTCTGCGCTTCTGCAGTGCTCGGCGGTCATGACGGAGTCCAGCTCATATACGGCGTGTTCTACCGTATCATTGATGATGAAATAATCGTAAACGCGGGCGGTGGCGGCGTCCTCACGGGCACGCTGCAGCCGCTTCCGGATCTTTTCGGGACTGTCGGTGCCGCGGCCGGTCAGGCGGCGCTCCAGCTCTTCCCAGCTGGGAGGAGCGATGAAAATTCGGACGACCTCCGGACGCTTCTCGGAGATCTGCATGGCGCCCTGGACCTCGATGTCCAGAATGACGTCTTCGCCACGGTCCATGGCCTCGTCCACGTAGCGCTTGGGGGTGCCGTAGTAGTTGCCAACGAATTCGGCGTGCTCCAGGAACTCGTCTCTGGCGATCCACTCCTTGAAGGTGTCCACGTTCAGGAAGTGGTAGTGCACGCCGTCCTCCTCACCGGGGCGGGGATCACGGGTGGTGGCGGAAACGGAGAAATACAGATTCTTCCGCTTCTCCATCAGCGCGTGGAGGATGGTACTCTTACCGACGCCGGAGGGGCCGGTGATAATGAAAGTCTTTCCCTTTGCCATTTGGTCAATCCTTCTCTTCCGTCAGTTCTGTCTGTGTACGGGGTGCGAATTTCTCAGGCGGCAGCGCCGAGAGAATGACATGGTCGCTGTCCATGATGAAGATGGAGGCCGTTTTGCGGCCGTAGGTGGCGTCGATGAGCATGCCGCGCTCTCTCGTCTCCTGCACCATTCGTTTGATGGGGGCGGAGTCGGGGCTGACGATGGCCACCAGACGTTCCTCGGAAACCATGTTGCCAAAACCGATGTTGATGAGCTTCATAGGCGGCTCCTTACTCGATGTTCTGGACCTGCTCGCGCATCTTCTCCACTTCGCCCTTCAGTCCCACGACCACCTGAGCAATGGCAACGTCGTTGCACTTGGAGCCGATGGTGTTGGATTCGCGGTTGACCTCCTGAATGAGGAAGTCCATCTTGCGGCCCATAGGCTCGTCGGAGAGCAGCATGGTCCGCAGCTGGGCCACATGGCTGCGCAGCCGGACGGTCTCCTCGTCCACGGCCACCTTATCGGCGTAGATGGCAGCCTCGGTGAGGATGCGCTGGGCGTCGATGGAGGTGCTCTGCAGCACCTCCTGCATACGGGCTGTCAGCTTGGCGCGGTACTCGGCCACGGTCTCGGGAGAGCGGGCCTCCACCTGGCTGGTGTAGTTCTCAATGCTGGTCAGGCGGCTGGCGATGTCCTCCGCAAGCTTGGCGCCCTCGGTGGCGCGCATGGCGTTGTAGGCGGCCAGTGCCTCGTCCAGCACGGTGCACAGGTCGGCGCTGACGGTCTCCAGATCCTCGTCCGCCTTGGTGACGGTCAGCACGTCCGGGAACCGGGACAGGGTCTCAGGGGTCACCCGGTACTCCTGCATGCCGCACACGCCGGCCAGCTCGTTCATGGCGGCGGCATAGCTGGCGGCCAGCTCCTGGTTGACGGTGACCTTTGCCACGTCTGCGGCGGAGGCGTCCACGCTGATGAACACGTCCACCTTGCCGCGGGAAATGGCCTTCTGCACACGGCCCTTGATGGCCTCCTCGGCGAAGATATACATGCGGGGCATCTTCACCGTGCAGTCCAGATAGCGGTTGTTGACGCTGCGGACCTCCACTGTGATATCCCGCTTGTTCAGCTCCATGCGGGCACGGCCATAGCCGGTCATACTCTTGATCATTTGTGATTCTCCCTCTCTTTTGTCACATCAGCAGCAGAAATAGAATCCGCCGCCGTTACAGAGGCTGTACAGACAGCACAGAGTCAGGCAGGGGTTGCCGCCGCAGAGCTCCGTACTGAACGTAAAGCCGCCGGGATGATAGGTAGTCTGGTTTGCGTTTTCCATATACTCCAAAGCAGAGCGGTATTCCCCGTTGTTGGGATCCATCTGGCAGGCGGTCTGGTAGTAGCGCTTGGCTTCATCCATCCAGCCTCTGCGATAGCAGATGGCACCCTTGAGGAAGTTCCACTCGGCGTTGTGGTCGTCGTAATTGGCCAGCAGAGCCTCAGCGCGGCTGAGATTGCCGGCGTTGATGGCCAGGCGGACCTGCTGCAGCACGGAGCTGCCGGTGGAGGACTGGCTGCTGTACTGCTGCCGGTATCCGCCGCCGTAGCCGTAGGAGGACGCAGAGGAGCTGCTGCCCCGGCCGCTGCGATCCCGCTGGATCTGCTCATAGGCGGCGTTGATCTCCTTCATCTTCTCCTGGGCAAGGTCTGCCAGAGGATTGTCGTGGTAGTGATCCGGATGATACTTTCGGGCCAGATCCCGATATGCCTTTTTGATTTCGTCGTCTGTGGCGGTCTCAGACACACCCAGGATCTGATAAGGATCGTTCATGTTGTCTCCTCAGCCTTCTTGTTTGTTCTCTCCAGGCCCCGGACCTTTCGCCGGAACGTGCCGTCCAGAACGGCTTTTCCCACCTGGAACAATCCGCTGTAAATGGTGGCCTCCAGAATGGGTTTCCAGCAGCCGAAATTCCACAGCTCATAGGCCGTGGCGATCATGCGGATGGAATGGTCTACGGACTGGGCAAATTCGCTGCGGCTCTCCGGCGTCCACCGGCCGTCCTCCAGCCGGAACCGCAGGGCCACAGGGTTATAATTGCCGCTTTCCGCGTCTTTTTTCAAATCGTCCGCCGCGTCCATCAGATAGACCCAGCGGCCCAGATGATACAGCATTTGGCCCAGGATCCGCCGGCGGACAGGGTCCTCCACGCCGTCGGCGCTGCGCTCCAGCAGAACGGCGAAGGCGTCCGCCGCCCGGTCCATGGAGTCGCACTGCTCGTCCTCCAGCCGGCTCAACTCTGCCAGCTGACGGCGAACCACCTCGTCAAAATCGGGCCTCAGGGCGGCTGCTTTCCGGTAGGCCGGCTCCAGCACCTTGGATACGCCCCGGTATTTCAGACCGTGGAGCCAGTCGTGGTCGGCCACGCCGTCCCGGGCCTGCCAGTAGGCCAGGATGACGCTCTCGTCCGCCGCCAGAGCGGCGGCAGCGTCCGGTCGGGCGTAGTCCCGTTTTTTTACGGGACTGACGGGACAGCGGGCGCTGTACGTCTCCCCTTCCGCTCCATCGGATAGGAGAATGGCCAGATAGGTGAAATCGTAATTGAGGATGAAGCGGGCAGCGAGCCCGTAGCGCTCACCCAGCGCGTGGCACAGTCCGCAGTAGGCCCGCTGGAACCGATTCTTCTCCGCCTCGCTCAAAAGGTCCATGGGCGGACGAACATAGCCGAACATCAGAACAGCCGCACGATGCGGAAATTGATGCCGCCCCGCTCCCGCAGCTTGCGGTCATATCGGATGGCCAGGGCAATGCTGATGACAAAGCCGATGATGGCCACGGTGTACTGGATGGCGGTGCTGGCGCCCAGAGCCAGCATGATCAGATAGCCGGCCAGGAACAGCACCACGGGGGTGAGATACACCATCATGATGACGTTCAGCATCTTCTTGCTGTCGCTCTCCACCACGACCTTCTGGCCGGGCAGAGCGCCGATGGGGTTGGCAGCCCGGGCGTGGACGGCGGAGCCGGAGACGCCGCAGCCGGCGCACTCCTCGCAGTCGTGGCCGCAGGCGGCCTTTCTGGGAACGGAAATTTCCGCGTAATCGTGATTCAAAATGCGTTCAACAGTTGCGATTTGGGTCATTTCGATACTCCTGTAGGATTATTGCTGTTCAACGGGCTGCTCCTCATCTTCGGGAGCGTCGGTCGGCTCCTCGCCCGCCTCGCCGGGCGTCTCCTCGTGAGGATGCTCGCTGATGTTCAGGCGGACCTGATAGGAACCGGTGATGCCGATGTCGCCGTCGGTGTCGATGAGGATCTTGGCGGGAACGGTGTAGCTGCCAACGGCGTTGTTGAAGTCAGTCAGGTCGGCCACCACCATGATGTCCTCGCCGGTGATCTTCTCCACGTCTGCGGTGGTGCCGAAGATGTGGACGGTCATATCCGTGGTCAGCAGCTCCACATACTTGCCCTCTGTCATCAGGTTGTCATACCGGATGCGGTTGGTGCTCAACTCGGTGGAGAGCATATCCTTGAAGGACAGCTGCAGAGACGCCTGATTTACGTTGCTGAGATTCTCGCAGCCCTCGGGGATGGGGATGACGTAGTTGTAGATGGTGTCGCTGTTCAGCGTCAGCAGATCGAAATCCGCCAGCACCAGCTTGTTGATGTTGCGCAGCTTGTCAGCGTCACCGGTGACGGTGATCTTGCTGGGATTGATGTGGATGTTCACGTTTTCCAGCTTGGCGCCGGGAGCTTCCTGGAAGTTCATGGTCAGCTCCAGCTCTTTGGTGACATTCACCGGCAAATTCACATCGATTGTCTCGATGTCGGAATGGATATTATCGCTGTCCAGCAGCATGCCCTTCCGGTCAAAGAACTGATATGTGAGGGTGTCGGACACAGAGGACATCGCGTCGGTGCCGATGTCCAGCGTCACCTTGGCGTAGCGCACATCCTGCAGGGCCTCCTTCTGGCCGCGGATCTCGATGCGGTCATGAGACAGCTGGAGTTCGCCGGCATAATAGCCCTCAGCCACGTTGCCGATGACGTCGTAATGGACGTCCACGCTCTTGCTGTAGAGGTTGCCGATGTTGACCGTGGGCGTGTAATTGCTCAAAGACTTGACGGTGATCTGCTGGGACAGGGTGCGGGGGGTGAAGCTCTGACGGTTGGATACGGTCTGTACACCGGTGGTGGTGATGGAACCCAGATCCGCCTGAATGATGATATTTTCGCGCTCCACCTTGGCCAGATTCCAGCGGGTGCCCTCCAGCACCACATCCACAGTGGTGTCCGTGCCCTCCGGCAGCAGCATCAGACCGCGGCCAGCCAGAACGGGATCCTCGCCCACATACTCGATGGGGATGCCCTTGAATTCCTTGGTCACGATCCGGGCGGTACCGTCGGGATTGGCAGTGATATCCACGAAGATCCAGATCAGGATCGCCACAACGACGGCCATGGCGATGTAAACGGACTTGCGGGTACTTTCATTATTCTTCATCGATGCCGCCTCCGTTCTTTTTGGATGTCAGCATGCCAAGCAGCGTATTGAAAGAGAGCTTCGGCTTGTCCTCCTCGTCGGACTCCCGCGGAAGCAGTTCGTTCCGCAGGAGGTTTTCCAGCGTTTCGGGCTTCAGATGGCGCTTGAGCATGCCGCCGATGGCGACGGAGATGGAACCGCTCTCCTCAGACACGATGACCACCACGGCGTCGGAGTTTTCGCTCATGCCGATGCCGGCGCGGTGGCGCATGCCCAGATCGCGGGACAGGTTCACGTTCTTGCTCAGGGGCAGCATGCAGCCGGCGCCCTGGATCCGGCCACGGCGGACGATGACGGCGCCGTCGTGCATGGGGGCCTTGACGAAGAAGATGTTCTTGAACAGCTCGGAGGTCACAGAGGCGTCCAGCACGGTGCCGCTGCGGATCATGTCGTCCAGCCGCATTTCACGCTCGAACACGATGAGGGCGCCGGTACGGGACTGGGACATCTCGGTGCAGGCCACGACCGTCTGGCCGATGGCCTGTTCCACCGCGTTGACAGGCGTCTCCTGAGTGGAGAAGAACGAGATGAAGCGCTTGCTGCCCATCTCCTCCAGCAGCCGGCGAAGCTCCGGCTGGAACAGAATGATCAGAGCCAGAACGCCCCATTCCACCATCTTGCTCATGAGGAAATTGATGCTGTTCAGTCTGAAGACATAGGAGAACATGAGCACAGCGAAAAAGACCAGCAGGCCCTTCAGCAGGCTGGCCACTTTTGTACTTTTGACGTACATGAAAACCTTGTACATCACGAACGACATAATGACGATATCCAACAGATCCGTCAGCTCGATCAGCAGCAGATATCGACCGATCACAGCGGGCAGCTCCGCAAATTTAACTTCCATTGAGACAGACTCATCTCCTTCAGGCCATGAATACTTAGATTATATAAAATATGCCATTGGATTGCAAGGTGAACCGCATGAAAATTAACGGTCTGTTCAGAAAATTAGTAAACGATTTCCTCCATGGCGCTCAAGAACTGCAGGATTTCGGCCGGCGTGTTCCAAGCGGAGAAACTCAGGCGCACCGTACCGCTCTCCAGGGTGCCCGCGCTGCGGTGTGCCAGAGGCGCGCAGTGAGTCCCCGCACGGACAGCGATGTCCCGCTCGCCCAGCATCCGGCCGACCTCCTCCACGTCTTTTCCCTCCACGGTGAAGGACACCACGCCGGCCTGATCGGCCAGATCAGGCCGGGCAAATACCCGGACGCCAGGCAATTCCCGCAGGCCCTCCGCCGCCATCTGCGCCAGCAATCGCTCGTGGCCGCAAATCCGATCTGTCCCCTGTTGGCGGACAAAACGGATTCCCTCCAGCAGGCCCGCGATACCGGGGATATTATGGGTGCCGGCCTCCAGCCGGTCCGGCAGGAAGTCCGGCATCTCCTGCTGAACGGAGATGCTTCCCGTCCCCCCTTCCAGCAGCGGTTTTGTCTCGCGGCCACCGCACAGAAGCAGTCCTGTCCCCTGTGGGCCATACAGTCCCTTATGTCCCGGCATCGCGACGAAATCAGCCGAAAGTGCCTGCATATCCAGCGGTAAAATGCCAGCGGACTGGGATGCGTCGATGATGAGGGGCACCCCCTGCTCCCGGCAGATACCGGCGATCTCCTCCACCGGCAGAACGAAGCCGAAGACGTTGGAAACATGGGTGCAGATGACGGCGTCTACCCCCGGTTTGATCACCCGCGCAAAGGCCTCGGCCGCCGCGTCACGGTCGAACAGGGGTCCCTCTGCTACGGACACATTTGCCTTCAGCGCCGTCAGCGGACGGGTGACGGCATTGTGCTCCCAGCCGGAGACCACCACGCTGCCGCCCTCCGGAACAAGGCTCTTGATGGCGATGTTCAGGGCGTGGGTGGCATTCATGGTGAATACCACCTGCTCCGGATTGTCCAGATGGAACAGCTCCGCCGCCTCACTGCGGCAGGCAAACGCCGTCTCTGCCGCCCGCATGGCGGCGCCGTAGCCGCCTCGTCCCGGCGAGCTCATAGTGTGCAGTGCCGTCATCATGGCGGATGCGACCGCCGGCGGCTTCTGGAATGTGGTTGCTGCGCTGTCAAAATAGATCACGGTGACACCTCCCGGTAAAATCCCTTCTGCTCCAGATAGATCTGCACCGGCTCCAGACGCTCCCGGTGCAGGAGCATCAATGCCTGCGTCAGGTCGGGCCGCTGGATCTGCACCGCATAGGCGCAGCCCAGATCGGTCAGCTCTCTGGGGGCGCGGAAGATCCCGCTGCGGATCCCGCTGCGGCCCAGCAGCTTCTGCATGCGCTGGGCGTGGGTCACCGAGCGGGCTATGATCAGATAATGTTCCACGTACACGCCTCCTCTCCCTGCTATCCTATGCACGGGAACAAAAAGCGTGAAAAAAAGGACACGCAAAACCGTGTCCTTTTCGTGTCAGCCATTCAGTTTTTCCAGCAGCACCACCGCGTGGGCCGCCATGCCGGAGCCGTCGCCGGTAAAGCCGAGGCCCTCCTCTGTGGTGGCCTTTACGTTGATCTGCTCCGTGTCGATGCCGAGGGCGGCCGCCATGTTCCGGGCCATCTGCGCCCGGTAGGGGCCGACCTTCGGAGCCTGTGCCAGCAGCACGCAGTCGATGTTGACCACGGCGTAGCCCTTCTCCCCCAGCAGCTTGCCCACATGGGCCAGCAGCTTGATGCTGGAGATGCCGGCGTAGGCGGGATCGGTGTCGGGAAACAGCTTGCCGATGTCGCCCAGACGGGCGGCGCCGGTCAGTGCGTCCATGACCGCATGGACCAGTACGTCCGCGTCGGAATGGCCCAGCAGCCCCTTTTCCCAGGGGATGTCCACGCCGCCGATGATGAGCTTCCGGCCCTCCACCAGACGGTGGACGTCATATCCGTGTCCAATGCGAAGATTCGTCATGCCTGCTCCTCTCTGGCCCGCAGGATCGCCTCCGCCAGGATCAGATCCATGGGCGTGGTAATCTTCAGATTGGCCTCGTCGCCCTCGATGAGATAGACCGTCTTGCCCAGCTTTTCCACGGCGGAGCAGTCGTCCGTCACCTCGAGGCCCTGCTCAAACACAGACTGCAGGGCGGCCTTCAGTATGTCGGCCTGGAAGACCTGGGGCGTCTGCACGGCCCGCAGGGAGCTTCGCTCCACGGTGGCGGCCACAGAGCCGTCCTCCCGGACGCGCTTGATGGTGTCTTTCACAGGAACGGCAGGCGCTGCCGCACCGCTGCGGGATGCGGCGGCGATCACATCGTCGATCAGCTCCGGCGTCACCAGGGGACGGGCACCGTCCTGCACAGCCAGCAGCTCCGTCTCCGTTCCGGCCTCCAGTGCGGCCAGCATGACGGAGTGGGCGCGGCTCTCACCGCCGCGGATGACTTTTTTGCATTTGGAAATGCCGTATGTATGGCACAGATGGGCGATCTCAGCCAAATCCTCCTCCCGGGTGGCCACGATGATCTCGTCCACACGGCCGGCACGCTCAAGGGCCTGCAGCGTGCGGGCCAGAACGGGAACACCATCCAGCGGCTCCAGCAGCTTGTTGACGCCGCCCATGCGGTTGGAACTGCCGGCAGCGGCAACCAGCGCGGTGCAACGCTTCCGTACAGGGGTTTTCAGCTTCTTGAAAAAAGGAAACATGCGTGTCTTTCCTCTCAATCGGATTTTGCCTCGGGAGTCCGGAGCATGGCTGCGTCTACACGCTTTTC
Organism: Oscillibacter sp.; assembly: GCA_017482345.1. GTDB lineage: Bacteria > Bacillota > Clostridia > Oscillospirales > Oscillospiraceae > Oscillibacter. The sequence continues at coordinate 19,665 of JAFUNB010000023.1, read as the reverse complement.
CAGCTCCGCGTAATCAGCGTTTTCCGCCATGACAACCTCGGAAATCAAGATCTGGCGGGCGTTGTGAAGCATTTTTCGTTCACCGTTGGAAAGGCCTCTCTGCTTCTCCCGATGCATGAGGGCCTTGATGACACGCGCCACCTCGTACAGGTCTCCGCTCTTCATGCGGGCCATGTTTTCCCGGTAGCGCTTGTTCCAGTTGGCGTTTGTTTCGACTTCCATTCCGGGAATGGCGGCCAGCAGCTGTTCTGCATCCGCCTGCGACATGATGGTACGAATACCGATGGTCTCGCTGTTGGCTACGGGGATCTTCAGCAGCAGACCGCCGACAGGCATCTTGAAGACATAGTAATCCTGTGCGACGCCTGCGATCTTCTCTCTGACGATCCCTTCAATCATACCTGCGCCGTGCATGGGATGCACGACCAGATCTCCGATACTGAACATGTATTCCCTTCCCTTTCCCGTCCGCGCGGTGGCGGGCAACCGCTCTCTCTGTCTCCTCTGCTGTGAACAAATTTTTACTCAATTTTCATTATATCCAGTTAATATGTATTTTTCAAGGAGTTTTTTGGTGAAAATGATAGAGAATTATGAAAAAAAGAACCGGCGGAGCAGCTGCTCCGCCGGCGGATAAACGGGAAAAACTTATCTCTTGTTGGAACGACGCCAGATGTGCATCTTCTCGGCGTCGGCGATCAGCTGCTCGCGGAACTGGGGATGAGCGATCTCGATCAGCTGAGCGGTGCGCTCCCAGGTGGACAGACCCTTCAGGTTCACCATACCGTACTCGGTGACGATATAGTGAGCGCAGGAGCGGGGATCGGTGACGATGGAGCCGTTGCTCAGGGTGGGAACGATGCGGCTCTGCAGGTTGCCGTTCTTGTCGGTCATGGCAGAGGACATGCAGATGAAGCTCTTGCCGCCCTTGGACAGGTAGGCGCCCATGCAGAAGTCCAGCTGGCCGCCGGTACCGGAGATGTGCTTGATGCCGGCGGACTCGGCGTTGACCTGGCCGAACAGGTCCATGTTGACGGCGTTGTTGATGGAGATGAAGTTGTCGATCTCGGCGATGACACGGACATCGTTGGTGTACTCAACGGGAGCGGCCATGACGTCGGGGTTGCGGTTGATATAGTCGTACAGCTTCTGGGTGCCGGCTGCGAAGGCGTAGACCTGGCGGCCCTTATCCACGTTCTTGTACTTACCGGTGATCTTGCCGGCCAGAGCCATATCCACGAAGCCGTCCACATACATCTCGGTATGAACAGACAGATCCTTCAGATCGGACTGAGCGATCATGGAGCCGATGGTGTTGGGCATGCCGCCGATACCCAGCTGCAGGCAGGCGCCGTTGGGGATCTCGGGCACGACCAGGTTGGCAACAGCGATGTCCACATCGGTGGGAGCGCCGCCGCCGGCCAGCTGAGCCAGAGCGGGGTTGTCACCCAGAACAACAGCGTCAACGTCCTTGATGTTGATCTCGGTGCCGGTCAGGCCATAGACCCAAGGCATGTTCTCGTTGACCTCGACGATGATGTGCTTGGCGGTGTCCAGCATATCGCCCAGGTGAGAGGCGTTCAGAGCGAAGTTGAAGTTGCCGTGGGCGTCCATGGGAGTGACCTGGATCATAGCCACGTCAACGGTGACGTTCTCACGATAGAAACGGTTCAGCTCGGAATAGCGCATGGGGCTGAAATAGCCGACGCCGGAGCCGATGATCTTACGGTCAACGCCGGTGCAGTGCCAGGAATGCCAGGTGAAGTGGTCAGCCGCGTCGGGAGCCTTGCAGACCTCGGGCATCCACATGGTGACGCCGCCGCGCAGCTTCACGTCGTACAGCTCGTCCTTGCGGGCGGCCAGAGCCTTATCCAGAGCGATGGGATGGTTGCCGCACCAGCCATAGTCCACCCAGTCACCGGACTTGACGACCTTGACAGCCTCTTCTGCGGTGGTGAGCTTCTGCTGATACATTTCCTGATAGTTCATGAAACTTCCTCCTAGTTGTTGTATGTGTTATCTAAAATTCATTATTTCGCACTTTGTCAAGAGTATAACACACATGCTTCACCAATGCAACGGAAAACGTGAAAAAAATCACAAAACTTTTACGTAAAGAGAATCCCTCATCTGTCTCCTCCCCCGTCTGCCCGAACCGCAGCGGACAAAAAAGAGACAGGCCCTTTCGGACCTGTCTCTGATTGGCTGTTTGATTACTCAGCGTCCTCGACGACTTCCTCAGCAGCGGGAGCCAGCAGAGCACGGATGGACAGGGAGATCTTCTTCTTCTCCTCGTCGACAGCAGTGATCTTGGCCTCAACGACCTGACCCTCGGACAGAACGTCCTCGGGCTTCTCGATGCGGCGGTCAGCGATCTGAGAGATGTGGATCAGACCGTCAACACCGGGGACGACCTCAGCGAAAGCGCCGAAGGTCATCAGCTTGACGATGCGGACAGAGGCCACGTCGCCAACGCTGTACTGGTTCAGGAACATCTCCCAGGGATTGGTAGCATGATCCTTGCAGCCCAGAGAGATCTTGCGCTTCTCAGCGTCGAAGGAGATGACGTACACATCCAGGGTGTCGCCAACCTTGCAGACCTCAGCGGGAGTCTTGATGCGGCTCCAGGACAGCTCGGAAATATGTACCATGCCGTCAACGCCGCCGATGTCAACGAACACACCGTAGGAAGTCATGGACTTCACAGTGCCGGTGTAGTGCTTGCCGACCTCGATGCTGCCCCAAACTGCCTCCTGAGCGGCCTTGCGAGCCTCGTCAGCGACAGAGCGGATGGAGCCGACAACACGGCGGCGGGCACGGTTAACCTCGGTGATGCGCAGCTGAACCTTCTGGCCCTTCATCTCGGACAGGTCAGCGCCGCGGGGCATACCGCTCTGAGAAGCGGGAACGAACACGCGGACGCCCTTAACGGACACCACGATACCGCCCTTGTTCTCCTCGGTGACAGTGCCTTCCAGCACGGTCTTCTCTTCAACAGCAGTCTCGATGTTCTCCCAAACCTTGACAGCATCCAGACGCTTCTTGGACAGCTCAGCATAACCCTCAACGTCGTTGACGCGGACGATGTAGGTCTCGATCTCGTCGCCGACCTTCACGATGTCCTCGGGCTTAGCAGTGGGGTCGTCGGTCAGTTCGCTCATCTTGATGTAAGCATACTGCTTAGCACCAACATCGACCAGAACCTCAGTGGGGTTGATGGCCAGAACGGTACCGGTGACCTTCTCTCCTGTATTTAAAGTTTTAAAAGACTGATTCAGTAATTCCTCGAAGGACTCCATGCCCTCGGCCACTTTGATTTCTTCGCTCATCGTTGCATATACCTCCTTAATAATGCCAGCTGGTGTGGAGGCGCCGCCCGTGAGACCAGCAACAGAGCATTCGGTGAAAACGTCCGGCGAGAGCTCGTCCGCGCTTTCGATCTGAAGCACGTGGGGGCATCTCTTCATGCAAATTTCCGTCAAATGTTTTGTGTTGGCACTCTTACGGTCTCCCACCACAACCATCACGTCAACTTTCCCGGCGATTTCCGCCGCTTCCGTTTGACGCTTATGCGTAGCAAGGCATATTGTATCAAATATTTTTACGTTTGTACACTCTTTTTTTAGAATTTTCCAAGAAGTTTCAAAAAGTTTTCTGATGCAGGTGGTCTGAGATACCACGGTCACAGGGATTTCGCGGTTTTTCGGATCTTCGTCAAGCCACATCTGTACTGCGTCAGGGCCGTCGAAAATCAGCGCATTGCGGCACCAGCTGGCCACACCCACCACTTCCGGATGGTGCGGCTCACCGATGATAACCGCCTGACGTCCCTCCTGCTCTGCTTCAGCCACCAATTTTTGAATGCGCATGACGTTGGGACAGGTGGCGTTGACGCAGTTGACGCTCTGCTCCGCCAGACTGTCCAGCACGCTCTTCAGCTCGCCGTGGGAGCGGATGACCACCGTGTCCCCTGCCTTCAGCGCGGCGGGATCTTCCGTCTTGCGGATACCCCGGCTGGCCAGATCCTCCACCACATGGGTATTGTGAATGAGGTCGCCCAGCATCCAGCAGTGGTCGCACTCCCCCGCCGTCTTCTGAGCCAGCTCCACGGCACGCTTCACGCCGTAGCAGAAGCCGGCGCTCTCAGCCAGGATCACATTGGACATCCGTCATCCCTCCCTGCCTAAGTCATAGGCCCGGCGGAGCAGATCGTCCGCAATGGCCTGCACCTCTTCTGAGGTGCCTCTGCGGCCGGTGAAGGTGGGCTTGTAGGGCTCGCCGAAGATGACGCGGTGGCGGTGGAACAGCCGTTTCTCCTGCTCCACATACACAGGCACCAGTGTGGCGCCGGTGCGAATGGCGATCATGGCGGCGCCGCCCTTGGCGGCCACCTCACCCTCCGCCTTCACCCGCTTGCCTTCGGGGAACAGCATCAGATTTTCGCCGTTTTTCAGGGTCTGGATAGCGGTCTTGATGGCCTGGATGTCAGAATCGCCCCGGGCCACCGGGAAGCCGCCCAGCTTTTTAACGACCCAGCCCAGCACGGGAACGTGGAACAGGGACTCTTTGGCCATGGTGCGGACATTATAATCCTTGGGCATGGAGATAAACACAAAGATCGGATCCCAGTTGCTGCAGTGATTGGGGCAGATCATGGCGCCCTCACGGGGCAGATTCTCCACGCCCTTCACCTCCAGCGGCAGGAACGGGTGCAGCACCGGGCGGAGCACCGCCCGGACGATCCAATGAAACTTGTTCATACGCGCTCTCCGATCAGCTTCATCATGGCTGCCTCGCTCTGGGCGAAGTCCAGCTCCGTGGTATCCAGCAAAACGGCGTCCTCCGCCTGACGCAGAGGGGCCGTGGCACGGTGGGAGTCATTGTAATCCCGCTCCTCGATCTCCGCCAGAACCTTCTCAAAGGGCTGAGGGGTACCCCGCTGCTCCAGCTCCAGACAGCGGCGGCGGGCACGTTCGGGAGCGCTGGCGGTGAGGAACACCTTCACGTCCGCGTCCGGCAGCACCACGGTGCCGATGTCACGGCCGTCCATGATGACGTTGTTTTCCCGGGCCAGCTTCCGCTGCATCTCCAGCAGGAAGGCACGCACGGGCGGATGGGCAGACACGGCGGAGGCGTAGAGAGACACGTCCGGCAGACGGATCTCCTTGGTCACGTCACGGCCGTTGAGCAGCATGTGCTGCAGGCCGTCGTCGCCGTACTCCAGACCCACCTGAATGTCGGGCAGGCAGGCGGTAACGGCAGCCTCGTCCTTGGGGTCAACACCATGCTCCAGCGCATACAGGCCGATGGTGCGGTAGATGGCGCCGGTGTCCACATATAAATATTCCAACTTGGCAGCGATGCTCCGGGCCAGGGTGCTCTTACCTGCACCGGAGGGGCCGTCAATGGCGATGCTGATGGTTTTCATAGGTCATTCTCCTGTTATTCTTCGTTTTCTGCGGCGGAAATGCCGGCTGCCCGGCCGGTGGCCCAGGCGATCTGCAGGTTGAAACCGCCGGTATAGGCGTCCACATCGATGAGTTCTCCTGCGAAGTACAATCCCTTTACAACCTTTGATTCCATTGTGGTAGGATTGATCTCGGACACCTTGACGCCGCCGGAGGTGATGATGGCGTCCGTCACGGGGCGGAGACCTGCGATCTCGATGGGCCAGTGCTTGAACAGCTGCACCAGAACGCGGCGCTGCTCACGGGTGATGGCGTTCACCTTGCAGTGGGGATCGATGCCGGAGGCCCGGATCATCTCCGGAACCATCTTCTGGGGCAGCAGGTCGTTCAGCGCGTTACAGAAATCGTGGTTGCAGTATTTCTCAAAGTCGGAGAGGATGCGCTTGTCCAGCTGTCCCTCCTCCAGCGCCGGCTTCAGGTCGATCTCCAGCCGGTACTCCTTCTTCTCAAACCGCCGCATGTGGGCGGAGGCGGACAGGATCAGCGGGCCGCTGACGCCAAAGTGGGTGAACAGCATTTCGCCGAAGTCCGTGTAGATCTTTTTGTTGTTCTCAAACACCGTCAGTTGCACGTTCCGCAGGCTCAGACCCTGCATGGCGGCGCAGGTATTGCCCTTCTCCCGCAGAGGCACCAGAGAGCCCTGCAGGGGCGTTACGGTGTGTCCGGCGGCCTCCGCCATGCGGTGGCCCTCACCGGTGGAGCCGGTGGCGGGATAGGACACGCCGCCGGTGGCCAGGATCACGGCGTCGGCGGGATATGCGCCCTTCTCGCCTGCCACGCCGCAGGCGACGCCCTCCTGAATGTCCAGAGACACGGCCCGGTCACGGACCATAGTGACTTTCAGCTGCCGCAGCCGGCGCTCCAGCGCGCCGCTGATGTCGAAGGAACGGTCAGACACCGGGAACACCCGGTTGCCCCGCTCGGTCTTCAGAGGCACACCCAGCTTCTCGAAAAACGCCATGGCGTCCCGCCCGTCAAAGCGGGAGAAGGCGCTGTACAGGAATTTTCCGTTCTTGGGCACGTTGGCCATCAGGGTCTGCAGGTCGGCGTTGTTGGTGACGTTGCAGCGCCCCTTGCCGGTGATATTCAGCTTTTTGCCCAGCCGCTCATTGGGCTCCAGCAGGGTGACGCTTCCCCCCTGTTCCGCGGCGCAGATAGCGGCCATCATTCCGGCGGCGCCGCCGCCCACCACTACGATTCTTCGTTTATTCATCGTCCATCTTTCCGAACACGCCGTAGGCGTTCCAGATATCCTCCAATTCGGCAAAAGTCTTGGATGCGTCAGTCCCCATCCGGGAGGCCAGCGCGATCAGCAGCGCGTTCATCAAAGACAGGGGCGCCACCATGGAGTCCACGAAGGACAGCATCTCACAGGGAGCCAGGAGGGCTGCATCCGCCATCTGGCTGACGGGAGACAGCTCGTTGTCCGTGACGGCAATGATGCTGGCGCCGCGGTCCTGGGCAAATTTCACCGTGTTGACGGTGATCTGGGAATAACGAGGGAAGCTGATGGCGATGATCACGTCATCAGGGCCGATGCGGAACAGCTGCTCAAAAATCTCGCCTGCGGCGCTGGTCTGCACCAGAGTGACGTTTTCAAACAGCAGGTGCATGTAGAAATGCAGATAGCCGGCCACAAAGGACGAGGAGCGCACACCCAGAATGTAGATGTGCTTGGCGGCCATGATCTTGTCAACCACCTGCTCAAACTCGCCCCGGTCTGCCCGGGAGGCCATGAGGCGCAGCTTCTCGATATCGGACTGGACCACAGCGGTCAGCACGTTCTGGCCGGAAAACTGGTCGCCTGCCGCCTGAATCCGCTGTGTGGAGGTCAGACGGCTGCGGATCATCTCCTGCAGCGCCCGCTGCATATTGGGATAACCATCATAGCCCAGCTCCGCGGCAAAGCGCACCACGGTGGATTCGCTGACGCCCACCAGCTTACCCAGCTTGCTGGCCGTCATAAAGGCCGCCTTGTCGTAGTTTTCCAGGATATAATGGGCGATACGCTTCTGACCCTTGGAAAAGCCGGACATATTGATTTCAATGGTATGTAAGATATTTTTTGCCATGGGTAATTCCCCCCATCCTGCCGCGCTGGCGGCAGTGTTCTTTTTTATCCTGCCGTATTGTATCACAAATCGAGAACAATTCAAAGCTTTTTGCAAGTTTTCTTTCATTTCTTGCAAAAACATTTCTATCCAGACGCAAAAATAGCCGCGCGGAGCGGCTATTTTGAAGGCGTTATGGATGTTTCAGCGCAGCGACCTCCGCGTCGGTCAGGTGCCGCCAGGTGCCAAGAGCCAGATCGCCCAGCTCCAGCGTGTGCTCCTTCATGCGGCGGAGCCGCTTGACCTTCAGATCGCAGCGGGCGCACATACGTCGGATCTGGCGGTTTTTGCCCTCGTGGATCACGATGGCGTATTCCGCCGTCTTTTCGCCCTCCCACAGCACCCGCACCTGGGCGGGCCGGATGGGTTCGCCCCGCAGATCCCGGATGGCTGCCAGCTTTTTTGCGGCGCCTGCCACCGGGCCGGCCACCGTCACATGATACAGCTTGGAGACCTCGTGGCTGGGGTGCAGCAGATGCTGGGTCAGGGCGCCGTCGTTGGTCAGCAGCAGCAATCCCTCGGAGTCCAGATCCAGCCGGCCCACGGGGTAGACACGCTCCCCCACGTCCGCCACAAGCTCCGCCACAGTGGGGCGGCCCTGCTCGTCGGAAAGGGTGGTCACATAGCCCCGGGGCTTGTTCAGCATGATATACACCGGCCTGGCACGCTCTACGATGGGCTTTCCGTCCACTCGGATATCATCCTTTTCCGGGTCAGCCTTCTGGCCCAGCACGGCGGGAACGCCGTTGATGGTGACCCGTCCGGCGTTGATGTAGCTCTCCGATGCCCGGCGGGAGCAGACGCCCGCCGCGGAAAGCAGTTTTTGCAGTCGTTCTTCCATATGTCGTCCTTATCCCGGCAAGCCGGTTTTCAGTGTTTCGATGGCTTCGTTCAATCGGGGCAGAATATCCGTGCCGGCCAGCAGCGCTGTGCGGCCCACTTCCCTGCCGTTCAGGGAAAAAACAGCCTCACCCACCGCTTCACCGGCGGTGAGAGGCGCGATCAACGGGCGATCCAGGCGGATCTCCGTTTCCATCCGCTCCTCCTGCCCCAGAGGAAAGCGGACGGTATCCGCAGCCACCAGCGGTACACGGCGCAGGTGGCCGTTGGCCACGGTCTCGTGGCTGACCGTTTCGCCTTTTCGGGCACAGGTGTGCAGCGACCACTGGGAAAAACCGTATTCGTACAGAGCCTGATGGTCGGCCCAGTCGTTGCCGTCCTGCAGCGTGACCGCCACCAGCCGCTGGCCGTTTCGCTCCGCGCAGCTGACCAGCGTGCGGCCGGCGGCACGGGTATAGCCGGTTTTCAGACCCAGACAGCCCTCCTGCCAATTCAGCAATTTGTTATGGTTGGTCATGGTGCGTCCGCTGATGGTAATACTCTTGGTGGAGGCGATGCGCATGAGCGTCTTGTTCTCCATGGCGGCGCAGGCCAGGCGGGCCATGTCCCGGGCGGTGGAATAGTGCCGCTCGTGATCCAGTCCGTTGGGATTGGCAAAGGAGGAGTTCTCCATCCCCAGCTCCGCCGCCCGCGCATTCATGCGATCCGCAAACTTCTCGCAGCTGCCTGCCACATGCTCCGCCACCGCCACAGCGGCGTCGTTTCCGGAGCAGAGCATCACACCGTACAGCAGCGTCTCCAGCGGCAGCTTCTCTCCCGCCTTCAGATACATGGCGGAGCCCTCCGTTCCCGCCGCGTTCCGGCTGACAGTGACCGTATCGGACAGGCTGCAGGACTCAATGGCGATCAGAGCGGTCAGGATCTTGGTGGTGCTGGCAATCAGCATTTCAGCGTCTGCGTTCTGCTCATACAGCACCCGCCCGCTGTCCGCATCCATTAAGATGGCAGATGTAGCGGAAGTTCTGACAGCCAAGGACTGACAAGGAAAACTACTGAACATCATAAATGTGGTCAACAAACAGCCGAGACACCGCTTTACCTGACGCTGCATGGCTCCATCACCTCAAATCAAACGAAGTGATGATAGTATGCCCGGTTTACTGGGGGTCTTTTTCCTGTTTCTTGTCGAAACGTTTTTCCACCTTATCCATGATTTCGGGAACCTTCTCCACGATGCGCTCCATGGTGGAGGTGGGAGGCACAGCCACCGGCAGGATGCGGGTGATGCCGTCCTTGATGACGATAAAAGCCACGGGATCGATCTTCACGCCGGCTGCGCTGCCGCCGCCGAAGTTCTCCTTGGGAGTGGTTTTGCCGTAGTCACCGCCGCCGCTGCCGAAGCCGAAGCTGACCTTGGAAATGGGGATCAGGGTCACACCGTCCGGCGTAGTGATGGGCTGGCCGACGATGGTGTTGGTGTCGACCATCTGGTTGATCTTGTCGATGGTGGTGCTCATCAGATCATTGAGAGGATGCTTCTTCTCCATACTCATTCTTCCTTTCTCATGCGGCAGGTTCGGTGGGCTTCGTCTCTCCTTCCGTGGGAGCTTGTGCCTGCTGCTTTTGTTTCTTTGTAAAGTTCAGATACCATTTCACGGCCGGGATACCGATTCCAAAGGCTACGGTGAAAATCGTGCCAATGCGGATGGAAATACCCGCCTCACCATCCACACGGGTGGCCCCGTCAAAGTCGATACCGATATGGATATGGGGATCCGGGATGACCAGCAGCTGCTCCAGCACCGGCATACCCGTCCAGACACCCATGTGCAGATAGCCATACAGCTCCGCCGCCTTTGCGGGATCCTGGGCGCCGCCTGCGGTCACGGAGAGATCCAGCGGGTGGATCCGGATGCTGCGCCGTGTGCGGCCCAACGCCCGTTTTAAAGGCGGCCACAGGGCGTTGAACGCGGATTTGACATCGTCCAGCGTGATCTTCGGCTTCGCTTTTGCGGGCTTTTTGTCGCCGGAAGCTGCCGTTTCACCCTTTTTAGCGGATTTTTTCTTCTTTTTTGGTTTCTTTTCCTTTGGTGGTTTGTCCTTTTTCGGCTTCGCCGGGAAGACCTGAATACCAAAGGGACCGATCTTCACCCGTACCGTGGGCGAATTGGCCTGTAATGTGACGTGGGCGCCCACACGGATCCGGCCGATCAGCCAGAATACGGCAATGATGCCCAGTATGATCCAAAGCCAGCGCAAACCACATCACCTCCCTGCCGCGTGCCGGCGGATTTTATTCAGCGTCCTGAGGGTTGGGGAAATCGGCGTTCTCCGGGGTATCGGCGCCGCTGATCTCCAGTTCCTCCGTGGGATCCACGATCCGGCCGTCGTCACCCAGCCGCATCTGGCCGTCGCCGCCCAGATCGGGCATCTCCGGCAGATCCTCCAGCGAGCTTAAATGGAAGGCCCGCAGGAACTGCTTGGTGGTGCGGTACAGGTGGGGGCGGCCCGGCACCTGCAGACGGCCGCACTCCTCAATGAGCTTGCGCTCCTGCAGCAATCCCATGGTATAGGAGCTGTCCACGCCGCGGATCTGGTCTACAAAGGCGCGGGTGGTGGGCTGATAATAGGCGATGATGGTCAGCACCTCCAGCGCGGGCTGGCTGAGCTTGGCGGGCTTGCGGATCTCAAAGGCCTTGCGGATGATGTCCGCGTAGTCCGGCGCGGAGCACAGCTGCCAGCTGTCCTCAATGCGGAGCATGCGGATGCCCCGGCGCTCGTAGGAATAATAGTCCATCAGCTTCTGCAGCACCCGCTCCGCCGTAGGACGGTCCAGCTCCAGCGCCACGCAGATGCGATCCACATGCACCGGCTCACCGGCGGCAAAGAGGATGCCCTCAATGGCGGATTCGATTTCTTTCATCTCCATGATTTCCAAGGTGATTTCTCCTTAAACCGTAATCGTATCAAAAATGCAGCTCGTCAGGCAGCTCGCCCTCCTGACGAACAGTGCAGTCCGTCTCAGAGCCGGCCAGATGCAGCACGCGGGCGCGGCACAGCTCCAGCACAGCCAGGAACGTGGCCACCACCTCGCTGCGGCTGCGGTTGCCGCGGAACAGCAGGCGGAACCGGGTGATGCCCTGCTCCTTCAGCCGCTGCAGAATCTCCCGTGCCTTGCTCTCCACCGGATACGGCTCATGCTGCACGATGTTCTGGAAGGCGGTTCTGGGGGGCGGCAGGGCACGCTCCGCGCGGCTGCGGATCTCCGCCATAGCCAGCACCAGATCGCTCTTCTCGTGGTCGTATTCATAGATTTTGCCCCGCTCCATAGGCTCGGGATTGCGGGTGATGATATTGCGTCCAAACTCGCTCATGGGCCCCAGCCGGGTGGCCAGCGTCTTGATGCGGACGTAGTTTTCGTTGCGCTTGCGCTCCTCCAGAGACTGGATCAGGGCGTCCATTTCGCTCTGGGCCTCCTCATCCTCGATGGAGAGCAGCATGCGGGTCTTGATGAACATCAGGTGGGACGCCATGGCGATGAACTCGCTGGCGACCTCCAGATCCAGCTTCTGGCGGGCCTCCAGCCAGGCCAGGTACTGGTCCAGGATCTGCGAGATGGAAATATCCTGGATCTCCATTTTGTTTTTGCTCAGCAGGAACAAAATCAGGTCCAGGGGTCCTTCAAAGTCCTGCATTTCCTCCTCCGCTTTTGCGCGGACTACTTTTTCCAATTTGAATACAGGATTCTCCAACCGTGCCACCTCAAACAAAAATTCCTTCATCAGGTCATAAAAACCCAATATATAGAAGTATTATACCATCTCCGGCCACTAAATACAAGGAAAAACCACCGAAACAGAAAAAAGGCAGACGCGAAAGCGTCTGCCTTTTCGAATCAGTTGTCAGGCTGAAATCAGCCGTTCACCATCTTGGCGATCTCGTCAGCGAAGTTCTCCTGCTTCTTCTCGATGCCCTCGCCCTTCTCGAAGCGGACAGCGCTCTTGAAGGTGACGGTGCCGCCCAGAGCCTTGGCAGCGGAAGCAATGTACTTCTCAACAGTGAACTGGTTGTCCTTGACGAACTCCTGCTGCAGCAGGCAGTTCTCAGAGTAGAACTTGTTCAGCTTGCCCATGACGATCTTCTCGCGGACCTGCTCGGGCTTGTTGGCCATCTTGGGATCGTTGGCCATCTGAACCATCATGATCTTCTTCTCCTCAGCCAGAACGTCCTCGGTCACCTGGCTCTTGTCCCAGAAACGGGGGTTCAGAGCGGCGATCTGCATGGCGACGTCCTTGCCGATCTCGGTAGCGTCGATGCCCTCGGAAACCTCCAGGTTCACCAGGACGCCGATCTTGCCGCCGGCGTGGATGTAGGGAACAGAGAAGCCTTCCTCGAAGATGAAGAAGCGACGGACCTTGATGTTCTCGCCGATGACCAGAACCATCTCCTGCTGCTGCTCGGTGACGGTCATCTCGGTGCCGGCATACTTGCAGGCCATCAGAGCGTCCAGATCAGCGGGCTTGCAGGCGGCCACGGTAGCGGCAACACCCTTGACGAAGTCAACGAACTTCTCGTTCTTGCCGACGAAGTCGGTCTCAGCGTTGACCTCAACGACAACGCCCATGCCGTCGATAACGCAGGCGTAAGCCATGCCCTCGGCAGCGATACGGCCGGCCTTCTTGGCGGAAGCGGCCAGGCCCTTCTCGCGCAGGAACTCGACAGCCTTGTCCATGTCGCCGTCGGAAGCGGCCAGAGCCTTCTTGCAATCCATCATGCCCACGCCGGTCATTTCGCGCAGGGTCTTAACATCAGCTGCAGTAAAAGCCATTTTAAATTCCTCCAAAATATTTGTGATCCAGGCAAATCACATTTGCCCGAAAGGTTTTACAATTACTCGGCGTCCTCAGCGACCTCAGCGGTCTGCTCGCCCTGCTTGCCCTCCAGAACGGCGTTGGCCATGATGGAAGAGATCAGCTTGATGGCGCGGATAGCGTCGTCGTTGCCGGGGATGACGTAATCGATCTCATCGGGATCGCAGTTGGTATCAGCGATGGCAACCACGGGGATACCCAGCTTGTGAGCCTCAGCGATGGCGTTGCGCTCCTTGCGGGTGTCAACGATGAACAGAGCGCCGGGCAGCTTCTTCATCTCGGTGACGCCACCCAGATACTTCTCCAGCTTAGCGATCTCGCCCATGTGCTTCATGACTTCCTTCTTGGGCAGCATATCGAAAGTGCCGTCCTCCTGCATAGCCTTCAGCTGGTTCAGACGGTCAACACGAGTACGCATGGTCTTGAAGTTGGTCATCATGCCGCCCAGCCAACGAGCGTTGACATAGTACTGGCCGCAGCGCTGAGCCTCCTCGCGGATAGCCTCCTGAGCCTGCTTCTTGGTGCCGACGAACAGGATGGTCTGGCCGTTCTCAGCCAGCTGACGAACGAAGCTGTAAGCCTCCTCCATCTTCTTCACGGTCTTGGCCAGGTCGATGATGTAGATGCCGTTACGCTCGGTGAAGATGTAGGGAGCCATCTTGGGGTTCCAGCGACGGGTCTGGTGACCGAAGTGGACGCCTGCCTCCAGCAGGCCCTTCATGGATACGATGTTTGCCATAGTAGTGTGTTCCTCCAATAAAATTTAGTTCTTACCTCCGGCGGTTTCATCCCTTCTGCCAACCAGTTGGCACAGACAGAAAGTCGACGCACCGTGCGGAATGCTGAAATATAATACCACAGCGAGAATCTCAATGCAAGTATTTTTTCCAAAAAATGCGTGAAAATTCAGTCGAAATTCCTAAACTTTTTCCGACTTGCGTCCAAGTTCAGAACTTTCTTCTCCGGTTTCGCTCCAGCGCGGGATCCCGCCGCTGAAAGGGCTTGTCGATGAGGATGATATCGTCTCCGATCCGCTGGATACAGTCCCAGGGAATGTAGTACTCCTCCCCCCTGCCGAACAATCCGAAAAAGCGGTACGGCCCGTAGACCACGATGGCCACCACCTGCCCCTCCGGTACCCGGACCTCCACATCGCCCACGCACCCGAGGCGGCAGCCGTCAGAGATGTTGATGACCTCCTTGCACTTCAGATCCCGAATCCTGCACTGCATGGTATCCCCCCTTTTGGGAAACTGTATGCACCGCGGATTTTGTCCTATTCATTCCTCTGACAGCGTATATTCCGCCGCACCGTCGGACAGGAGCGTGCGCCGGAAGTCATAGCCCTCATGGTGCAGCGCCAGCTCCAGAAAACAGAAGAAAATACCCATGTCGATCTTGTTCATGTAGCCTACCAGATTTTTCATCAGCGGGTTTTTAAAGCCGCTCTGCTGGCTGACCGTCAGCTTTCCTTCCTCACACACCACGCTCCAGGGCTGGGAATTGCAGGCGCTGGGGGCGTAGTGAGCCGTCTGGAGCGCCCGCTCCAGGGCAGACTCCGCCCCGCCGGTATAAACGGCGGAAAGGGGCTTGCGCTTTGCTTCGCTCATGCTTTTGCGGAAGGCGTCCGCCCGGCAGCGCCCAAAGGCCATCATGATGACGAAGGACAGTCCATCCAGCTTCTTTTCATCCGCCCGGCCCATGCCGTACCAGCAGGCGCCGATGTCCCGGGACGCAAACCAGAGGTCCATTTGTTCCAGCAGATACCCGGCGTTGGCCAGATAGTTTTCCCGCTCCTCGCTGTAGAGCAGCAGGCAGTATTCGCCCCACAGGCAGCCGGTCTCGCCGCGCTTTACGATACGGAACCGCACCGGAATGTCACTGTCCAGCGGCTGAAGCTTTTCCAGCTGCGCGGTGATCTCCGCCAACTCGACGGCAGAAAGCGGACGTTTGCCGTCGTAACGGCGGACAGATTTGCGCTTATATATCATCTCATAAAACTGATCCATAAAATCCCCTCCACAGGAATGATGGTATTGGATTTTGCCCCGGAATGCAAGGCCAGAAAGCGACAAAAGCTCCCTGAATAGGAAAAACCACCGCCGTCCATACTGTTTGCAGAAGTTTTCGCACAGCAGAGGGGGCGGCTTTATGTTGGGAAAAGTCGAGATCGCGGGGGTAAACACCGCGAAGCTGAGGGTTTTGAAAAATGACGAGACCATGGCGCTGCTCCGCCGCAGCAAGGAGGGCGATCAGGAGGCCCGCCGCCAGCTGATCGAGGGCAATCTGCGGCTGGTGCTTTCGGTGATCCAGCGGTTTGCCAGCCGGGGTGAAAACGCCGACGATCTCTTTCAGGTGGGATGCGTGGGACTCATCAAGGCCATTGACAACTTTGACATCAGCCAGCCGGTCCGCTTCTCCACCTACGGCGTGCCCATGATCATCGGCGAGATCCGCCGGTATCTCCGGGACAACAGCGCCATCCGGGTGTCCCGCAGTATGCGGGATACAGCCTACCGGGTGCTGCAGGTACGGGACCGCTACATGGCGGAGCACCAGCGGGAGCCGACGGTGGAGCAGATCGCCAAAGAGCTGGAGATCCCCCGCGAGGAAGTGGTGTTCGCCATGGACGCCATCGTGGATCCCGTGTCTTTGTACGAGCCGGTGTACTCCGACGGCGGCGATGCCATCTGCGTCATGGATCAGGTGCGGGATACGAAAAATACCGATGAGGACTGGACGAACCGCATCGCCCTGAAGGAGGCCATGCGGCGGCTGGATGAGCGGGAGCGGCGGATTCTGTCCCTGCGGTTTTACGAGGGCAAGACCCAGATGGAGGTCTCCGCCGAGGTGGGCATCTCTCAGGCCCAGGTCTCTCGTCTGGAAAAGGGCGCCATCAATACGATCCGCAAGAATATCTGAAAAAAGGAGGCTCAAACGAGCCTCCTTTTCCTTATACGCTCACTTTTTCAAAGGCAAGACGGGTGGTGCCGTCTTCAATGGTGACGACGCCGCAATACTGGAAGCCGCAGCGCTTCAGCGCGTCCTGCATGGGTTTGTTGTCCTCGTGGGTGTCAATGCGAAGGCTGGGACACCGCTCCAGGCACCAATCGCTGCAGAAACGCACCATGCCGGGGTATTTTCCGGTGGAGACCACCCGGTGCATGACGCCGTAGCTGTGGCCGGTGAGCCACGCGCCGTCGATCTCATCGTAAGTGGGCTCCACATCCTCGCCCCGGTCAAAGAAGAACAGCGCTCCGATGCCGCCGCCCTCCTCCGCAATATAGGAGCGGCCGGTCTGAATATCAGTGGCGATTAGCTCCCGGCCGGGATAGTTTCCCGTCCACTGGGTCATGTTGCCGTTTTTCCGCATAAAGGCCTTGGCCTGCTCAAACAGTTCCAGGATCGTGTCCAGATCTTCCATTGTGGCGCGGCGAATCTCCATATTCGTTCTCCTTGTTTTTTCTGCAGTATACCACGGCCTGCTGCCGCTGGCAAGACACTCACTCTGCGGCGCTGACGCCGGAGAACATATTGCCGCCGTTTTGGATGGCAAAGACATCGGAGCGCTCCGTCTCCCCTGCTCCGCCCATCATACCGGGCCGGCCGCCGCCCATCATGCCGCCGGGACCGCGGCCACCGCCCTGACCCTCGGGCCGCTGCATCTGAGAGGGGTCGATGACAGTGCCGTCAGGCAGGGTGATGGTGCCGTCCTCATTCAGTTCGGGAGGCTCCATGCCTTCCGGACGAACCGCTTCTTCCGGGCGCTCCATGCCCTCGGGCAGTTCAGAAGGTTCAAGTCCCTCGGGGAATTTCATACCTTCCGGCGGTTCGGGCCGCTCCGTTCCGCCGGACATTCCCATGCCGCCGGGCCGGAAACCGCCGCCCATGGCGCCGCCGTGGGCCAGCTGCTGCTCACCCTGCCACAGGGTGTAGTCCCCTTCCTCCAGGAAGGGATCGCACACCAGCAGGATGCTGTAATCGTTGGCGGGTGTATAAGTAGCCATATCGCCATCAGCGCTCTTCAGGGTGACCTCCGTACCGCCCTTCTGCGTCTGCGCAAAGGTAAACACGGCGTAGGTCTGTCCGCCGTCCTCAATGCGGTCCAGCATGTGGCCGGAGGCCGCGACAAATCCGCCGTTGATATGGATGCCCATATCGGAGTCGATGCCGGAGTCGGCGCTGTTGTTACAGGCCGCGGCGGTGACAGTACCGCCGTTGATGACCAGCCAGCCGTTGGAGTCGATGCCGTCGCCCTCGCCGGTCTCGCCGGAGACCACGATGCTGACGCTGCCGCCGTTGATGGTGGTGACGGAGACGCCGTCCTCGTTGGTGTTGATGCCGTCGTTGCCGGAGACGATGTTGATATCGCCGCCGTTGATGGTCAGGTGCAGCTCGGAGTCCAGGCCCTCATTTTCGGCGTTGATGTTCAGAACGCCGCTGCCGCCCTCCACGCTGGAGGACTCACCGCTCACATTCATGCTCATTTTGGAGTAGAAAGCGGCATCGTACTTATGGAGCTTCTTGGCGTCCAGCACCTCCGTGCCGTCCTCGCTCAGCTCCACGCTGTCCGGCTTATAGATGCGGGCCACATAGGAGCCGTTGACGGTGTTTTCCGTGCCGTCGGCAATGATGACGTTGGCGCCGGCGGCGGAGGTGTCCACATCCTTGGAGGCAGTTTCCGTGTCCGTGCTGCCGCACTCATAGACGTTGTAGAAAATCACGGCAGGCGCCACGGTGCAGGTGATGTCCACGCCGTTCAAAACCAGCGTCACCACGGCGTTGGGGTCCTCCTCCGCGTCCTCCCCCAGATCCACAGCCACCTGTCCGGCGGACAGCTTGCCCTGCAGCACATAGGTGCCCGGCTGGGTGATGCGGACGACGGTGTGGGCCGCGGCCTCTTCGGCGCTGTGGGCGTCCGCTTCGGTGCCCTCGCCGTAGGTGAAGTCCTTGCCCTCCTCGTAGTACACGATGTCGTTGGCGATATATACGGCAGAAGCCGGGTCTGTGGCGGCTTCTGCGCCGTCCACCAGGATCTTGTCGTCACTGAGTTCAATGGTCAACGATCCGTCCCAGGTCTGCACGGCAGGATCCTCTGTATCCGGAGGCTGCACTGCCTCCTCTTTCTGTCCGCAGGCCATAAGATTCAGACACAATGCCGCAGACAGGAGCATGGTTGAAAATCGTTTCATGCTTCACGACCTTTCTGATTGATGGGGGTATCATACCGCATTTTTCTGAAAATTTCCTGAAAGATTTGTAAAGAAATTGACGCGGCGGTGGATTTTGGATAAACTGAGCCTATCTCAGAACGAAAAGCGAGGACACGCCATGGATTTCCAGAAACTGGTCGACTTCCGAAACACCCACAATCCCTTTCCCCAGAAGCTGGGGATCCGTGTCGAGGAGATCCGGCAGGGGTATGCCCGCACCACTACGGCTGTTACGGCGGATGACGAAAACATCGCAGGCATGGCCCACGGCGGACTGTTTTTCTCCATGGCTGACACCGCTGCCGGCGCAGCCCTCTCCTCCTACGGACGGCGCGGTGTAACGCTGAACGCCTCCTTCAACTACCTCCGGGGCGCAAAGCCCGGCGATACGCTGACCGCTGAGGCCCACGAGGTGAAGCACGGCGAAACCATCTGCGTCTACGACGTAGAGATCCGGAATCAGGACGGTACCCCCGTCTCCACCGGCACATTCACCTTCTTCCTGCTGAATGAACCTTTGAACGGATAAACCATACCCCTCCGGCACATTTTTTGTGTCGGAGGTGATTTTTTACATAAAAAAGCGGCGCGGTGAACGAATCACTGCGCCGCTTTGCGGTATTTACTTCTTGAAGCTGTCCTTCAGAGACACGCTGCGGTTGAACACCATGTGCTCAGGAGAAGAGTCCTTGCTGTCCATGCAGAAATAGCCCAGACGCATGAACTGGAAGCTGGGGGCGGTCTTGCCCTTCTTCTCGGTCTGCTCGTAGGCCTCGGCCTCGGCCTTCAGGCCGGCCTCCACCTTGGCGTTGGAGATGATCTCCAGAGAGCCGGGATTCAGGCAATCGATGAAATCCTTGTCGGGACCATCGGGAGACTCGTCGGAGAACAGGTTGTCATACAGGCGGACCTCGGCGTCGATGGCGGTAGCAGCGTCCACCCCGTGGATGGTAGCGCCCTTGACCTTGCGGCCGTCAGCGGGATCGCCGCCGCGGCTGTTGGGATCGTACTCGCACAGGACCTCGGTAATGTTGCCGTTCTCATCCTTCACGCAGCCGGTGCAGGTGATGAGATAGGCGCCCTTCAGACGGCACTCGGGGCCGCCGGGGAACAGACGCTTATACTTGGGAACGGGAGTCTCCAGGAAGTCGTCAGCCTCGAT
>JAFUNB010000008.1 GCA_017482345.1 Oscillibacter sp. | reverse complement strand
TGAATACGTATGTCCACTTCTTCAACAACTGCCGGCCTGCTGCCGCTTTGGGCTACAAAAGCCCAGTTCAGTACAAGACCGAACTGGGCTTCTGTTAGTTATGCTTTTTTATGTGTCTACTTTTACTTGACAGATGCACAAACCAAACGGTTTGCAGAGGTTTTTTGATCAGGATCAGGAGAATTTCAACAGGCCCAGGGACTGCAGCAGCAGAACCAGCAGCATGACGGGAGTGACGTACTTTACCATGACCACATACAGCTTTTCGCGGCTGAACTTGACACCGCCGAGGGTGACCTCGTCGATGACGGTCTTGGGCTTGGCGACCCAACCCACCAGGATGCAGGTGGCGATGGCCACGATGGGCATCAGGACGGAGTTGCTGATATAGTCCAGAACGTCCAGGATCTGAGCGACACCGCCGTTGGGCAGAGTCAGCTCGAAGTAGAAGAGGTTGTAACCCAGGCAGACGATGATGCCCATCACCAGGGAGATGGCGGCCACGGCCAGAACAGCAGGCTTGCGCTCCATGTGGAACTTATCCATAGCGGAGGAGACAATGGCCTCCATAATGGAGATGGAGGAGGTCAGGGCGGCGAAGAACACCATCACGAAGAAGGCGATACCGACCACGGTGCCGATGAAGCCCATGGCGTCGAAAATCTTGGGCAGGGCCTTGAACATCAGGCCCGGGCCGGAGGCGCTCAGACCCTCGGGACCCATGAAAGCGTAAACGGCGGGGATGATCATCATACCGGCCAGGAAAGCAACGGCAGTATCGAAGATCTCAATCTGGTTGACAGACTTGGTCAGGTTGGTCTCCTTCTTTACATAGGAGCCATAGGCGATCATGATGCCCATGGCAACGCTGATGGAGTAGAACAGCTGGCCCATGGCGTCGGTGATGACGGTGAGCAGCTTGGAGAGCGTCATGCCCTCGAAGTTGGGGATCAGATAGACCTTCAGACCCTGCAGACCGGTGCGGGTGACACCGGCGGCATCCGTGTGGACCAGAGACAGGGAGAAGCCGGCGATGCAGATGATCAGCACCAGCAGGATGGGCATCATCACGGAGCTCATGCGCTCGATGCCGGCGTTGACGCCCTTATAGACCACATAAGTAGTGGCGGCCAGGTAGACGACGAACCAGATGATGGGCTCCCACTGAGCCGTGATGAAGTTGCCGAAGAAAGCGTCGGCCTCTGCGGCAGTGGGGGCGCCGCCGGTGGCGAAGGCCGCCAGATACTTGAGGATCCAGCCGCCGATAGCACTGTAGTAGGGCAGGATCATCATGGGGACGATGCAGGCAAAGACGCCGATCCAGCCCCACTTCTTGTTCAGCTGCTTATAGGCGGTCAGGGGGCTCTGGCCGGTTTTGCGGCCGATGGCGATCTCGGTGGTCAGCAGCGTGAAACCGAAGGTCAGGGCCAGGATCAGATAAACCAGCAGAAAAATACCGCCGCCGTCCTTGGCGGCCAGATAGGGGAAGCGCCAGATGTTGCCAAGGCCCACGGCACTGCCCGCCGCAGCCAGGACAAAACCGATGGAGCCGCTGAAACTGCTCCGCTTGTTCTGTTCATTCATATAAAAAATTTCCCTCCTATGAACTTAAAAAAACACCGCAACCCGCCTTCGGGCTGCGGTGGCGTTGGTGGAGACGAAGAGGATCGAACTCTCGACCTTACGGATGCGAACCGTACGCTCTCCCAGCTGAGCTACGCCCCCATTTATCGCGCTAAACCAGCGATGTGTGATATTATACCACAAATAAGTTGAATGTAAAGAGTGTTTTTTCCATGAAACGCGAAATTTACAGTTGCCATTTCCAAAAGGATATAGTAAAATAAACAGGCTATCGAAATAGTCCTCCGCATACAGCTGCGGAGCCGGTCTCGCGCAATGGAGCCCCACGAACCATGTCAGGCGGGGAACCGAGCAGCATTAAGCGGGATGCTTCATGTGCCGTGAGGGTGCCGGTTCCGTGGCTGTATGCGGAGGACTTTCTATATTCTCAAGGAGGGAACTATGTACCAGGCCCTGTATCGAAAATGGCGGCCCAAGACGTTTTCTGACGTGACGGGTCAGTCTCATATTACGGAGACTCTGCAAAAGCAGGTCGCTGAGGGCCGTACTTCCCATGCCTATCTGTTTACGGGCACCCGGGGAACCGGCAAGACCACCTGCGCTAAGATCCTGGCCAAGGCAGTCAACTGCGAAAATCCCGTAAACGGCGATCCCTGCAACCAGTGCGCCAGCTGTCTGGGCATTGAGAGCGGCAGCTTTCTGGATGTTCTGGAGCTGGATGCGGCCTCCAACAACGGCGTGGATCACGTCCGCGCCCTGCGGGATGAGGCGGTGTATTCTCCGGCCAACGTAAAAAAGCGCGTGTATATCGTGGACGAGGTCCACATGCTCTCTCCCGCGGCGTTCAACGCGCTGCTGAAGATCATGGAGGAGCCGCCGGAGCATCTGATGTTTATTCTGGCGACGACGGAGCTGCACAAGGTGCCGGCTACCATCCTCTCCCGCTGCCAGCGGTTCTCCTTCAAGCGCATCAGCCCTCAGGACGTGGCAAAGCGTCTGGGCTATGTGGCGGTACAGGAGGGCATCGACCTGACGGCTGACGGCGCGGAGCTGCTGAGCCGTTTGGCGGACGGCGCTCTGCGTGACGGACTTTCCCTGCTGGACCAGTGTGCCGCTGTGGGCGGCCGGGTGGACAGCAACGCGGTGCTGGAGGTGCTGGGTCTTGCAGGCAATCTGCAGACGGCACAGCTGATGGAATGTGTGCTGCGGCGGGATACCAAGGCGGCGCTTCTGCTGCTGAACCAGCTGTATTCCGGCGGCAAGGACGTGGGCGCGGTGCTGAATGAACTGAGCACCCTGACCCGGGACATGCTGCTGCGGCGGACCGCCCCCGAGGGCGGCGCGGCGCTGCTGTCCGGCGGTTTTGATTCTGTGACACTGGATCGGCTGGGTAAGGAGGCCTCTGCCAGCCGTCTGATCTATCTGGCGTCTACGCTGCAGAAAACCACGGCGGAGCTGTATTACAGCTCTAACCGGCGGACGGACGCGGAGCTCTGTCTGCTGCGCCTGTGCGACGAGAGCCTCTCCGGCGATCTGACGGCTCTGGAGGCCCGGATCCAGCGTTTGGAGGAGGCACTGAGCCGGGGCGAGACGCTGCGCAGCGGCGCGCAGCCCAAGGCTGCCGCACCGAAGGCGGAGCCGAGACCGGTCCCCAGACCGGAGCCGAAGCCGGAACCCAAGCCGGCGCCTCGTGAGGAAATGCCCCCCTGGGAGGAGCTGCCTCCCTTGCCGGAGGAGCCACCCATGCGGGAGGAGCCCGGCGAGCGGGTGTTTGATATTCCGCAGGAGCCGATGCCTGTACGGCAGGAGACACCTGTGCAGAAAAAAGAGGTGCGCCCTGCGTCTGCCGCATCCGTGGAGCAGAAAAGTGCTGCGCCTGCCATGGACAGCGGCT
This sequence comes from Oscillibacter sp., assembly GCA_017482345.1. Classification (GTDB taxonomy): domain Bacteria; phylum Bacillota; class Clostridia; order Oscillospirales; family Oscillospiraceae; genus Oscillibacter. The sequence continues at coordinate 165,729 of JAFUNB010000008.1, read as the reverse complement.
GGTGGAGAGCACTGGCGGAGACCTGCAAGGGCCGCCTGTCTCCCATGTACCGGGTATTCCTGGATCTTTGCACCGGTGTTTTAGAGGGCGACACGCTGACCGTTTACGCGCAGGATGAGTTGGCGCTGGGACGCCTGGACAACGACCGTGTCCGGGGCGTTCTGGGCGAGGAGGCCAGCAAGGCTGCCGGCGGTCCGGTGCGCATCCTGTACCGGGTGGGCGAGCCGCCCAAGGCGGATCCCCAGGAGAATCTGAAAAATCTGCTGAAATTCGGCAGTCAGTTTGATAACGTTCAAATTAAATAATAGAAGGAGATACGTATTATGGGTTACAGTGCACGCCGCGGTTTTACCAACGGCAAGGTGTCCGGCGCCCAGCGCCAGATGGAGCTGCAGCAGAAGCTGCAGCAGATGCAGGATCAGATGAACGCTGCTCAGGAGGCCGTTGAGGCTCAGGAGTTTACCGCCAGCGTGGGCGGCGGCGTTGTGGAGGCCAAGGTCAACGGCAAGAAGGAAGTTGTGGCCGTGACCATTAAGCCCGAGGCTGTGGATCCCGATGATGTGGAGATGCTGCAGGATATGGTGGTCTCTGCCGTCAACGAGGCTTTGCGTCAGGCCGGCGAGGCTATGGACAAGAGCATGTCCGGCGTGACCGGCGGTTTGAATTTGGGCGCTTTGGGCCTGTAAGCAAACAAAAAAAGAGCGGAGCCAGCGGCTCCGCTCTTTTTGGAATGGAGCGACTATGAAAAAACGGATTTTGGCGGCGGCGATGGCCTGCGCGCTGCTGGCCGGCTGCGGGCAAAAACGGACGGAGCCTCAGCCGGCGCTGCCGGCGGCGGAGGGTCAGGTCATTGCCTATGTGCCGCTGGATGACCGGCCGGACAACGTGGGGCGTGTGGTGTATCTGGCGGAGTCTCTGGGTTATGTGCTGGAGATGCCGGAGGCTGATGATTATCGCACCCGGCTGAAAGGTCAGCCCCTCAACAGCAACGGCACCCAGTACGGTGACCGGGCAGACCTGTTTGAATGGGTGCTGGCGCAGGAGGAGAACGGCTGCGACCGCTATGTACTGTTTATGGATCAGCTGCTCTCCGGCGGACTGGTGAATTCCCGGTCCATGGCGGAGCATGAGGACATCGTGCTGTCCGACGGCACGGCGCTGACGGAATACGAAGCGATGGAGCAGCTGCTGACCACGCTGGCGGCGGATCCCGACAACCGGGTGTGGCTGCTGGACAGCGTGATGCGGCTGGCACCTACGGTGGGCTATGACCACTGGGATCTGGACGGTTACAACGCGCTGCGCAGTTATGGTATGCAGAGCCGGCCGGAGCTGGAGAGCATGGAGTTCGGCCTGGAGCGAACCATTGAGCTGTACGGCAAGGATCCCGGAGGCAGCGATTACCTGGCGGAGGACTTCGGCCTGACCGGAGAGGAAGTGGCGGAGTATCTGTCTGCCCGCTGCCGCAAGCTGGAGCTGGCAGACCGGATGCTTTGGCAGCTGGAGCAGTTCGGCAGTGAATATTATCCGGGATTGGACAGCGAAAACTTCCATGTGCTCATCGGTATTGACGACTCCTCCCAGGAGGACAGTATTCAGAAAAACGAGATCGCCTATCTGAGAAGTCTGCTGCGGGATGGGGACGCCCTCCTTTCCGGTGTGGACGATCTGGCCTTCAAGGCGGTGGCGAAGCTGTATCTGGAGGAGATCGGCTGGGACGGCGCGGCAGTGTCCGTAAAATACTTCGGCGGAACGGAGGACCAGCCGGCCTGTGCCTATGACTATCAGCCGCTGGAAAACATCGTGGCGGAGCATTTTGACTTCTTCGATCTGCAGGAAGCGGAGCCGGGCAGCGAGGCAATGCAGCTGCTGGTGCTGACCCAGCCGGCGGACGAGGAGAAGATGGCGGAGTATTACAATGCTTTGATCCGGGAGCTGAACGGCGCCCGCTCCGGCGGACTGCCCACCATTCTGATCGACGCGGGCAACGGCCGCTATGGCACGGCGTTCCATGAAGCACTGACGGAGAAGGCGGAGCTTGGTTGGCTCATCAGCTATTCCGGTTTCCTGGATATGGCCATTGTCACCGGTACGGCGCTGAGCCATGGCGTGGCCCGGTATGCATTCTTGCAGCAGGGCGAACAGACGGAGACCACGGAGAAAGCCTTTGCCCGGACGCTGGCGGACAGTATCCTGAAGGATTTTTGCTATAAACACATTGTCCGAAACGACATCCTGAGCTTCGTCCGGGGAGATCTTGCCGGCAACGCCGACAACTTCTGGCAGCCGGATATCGACCGGGACAAGGTCCTGCTCCGGCTGGAGCGGGGCATGGATGCCGCTGTGGAGCCGGTCATTGAAAATCTGGAGCGGAGCAACTTCATCTCAGTCCTGTCTGGCGGCGAATACGCGGAGCGGGGCTGGGGCGGCGTCCGGACGGAAGGGTACTATTTCCCCTGGGACCGGGCCTTTGAGATCGAGATGGAGATCCTGCTGGGGGACTTTACCGAGCCTCACGAAAAGGTGCTGGGCATCTACTACAAATGAGCATGAAAAAAGGACCGTCCGGGATGGACGGTCCTTTTGCGTTTTGAATTACAGCTGCTTGACAGTGTAGTAAACGGCCAGTGCGAACACCACCAGAGCCAGTGCCCACATGGCATAATAGGCAACAGAGACACTGATGAGTGCGGTGGCCACTGCTGCGGCGGACACGGCGCAGGCGGCATAAATGGTCTTGCCGTTGGCCTTGGCGGGGAGCAGGCGGTACTTGCCCAGCTTGCCGTCGCCGCTCAGAGCCTTGCGGACCAGGAAAACCACCAGAACCAGCAGGGCAATATAGACGATGGCGGCGACCTTTGCCAGAGAGGCGGTATACACGCTGCCCACAGCACGGCGGCAGGCCCACAGAGCCACCAGAGAGACACCCAGAATGGTCAGCGCGTAAGCACACTCACGATCATACAGGTGCCACAGAATACCCAGCAGCATGGCCACAGCCACAGCCACAGACAGCAGGGTGACAGCGGGAGCGTTCAGCTTCCAGATTAGGAAAGAGGCCAGCGCAAGGAAGGCACCGCCCGCTGCGATCCAGCAGCCGGTCTCGCGCAGGTTCTTGCTGCCGCGCTTGAAGATTGCAAGCACGCCGCCAGCAACCAGGATCACCACGCCGATGATGGAGAAATAATACAGATAATCGAACCAGGCCAGCATCTGGACGGCGGAGCCGTTGACATAGAAGCGGCGGATGATCATCAGGTACAGCTCAGCAACCAGGCCGGACAGGAAAAACTTCATGGCGCCGGTCATGGCGGCAGTTTCTCTGGCCTGTTTCTTGCTGTTCGGTTTGTTTGCCATATAATAACACCCTCCGGGTTTCGTAAAACTAACATGGCGGCAAAAAAGTGCCGTTGACATACCCTGATAGTATAACAGACTTTTTATGTGTTTGCAAGGACAACCTTTACATTTTGATTTGCGGTTGAGATATGGATTTCTGCGTGATATACTTATCTATTATGCGAAAAAACGGAGAGGAACACTCATGAAACGACTGATTGCCCTGTTGACAGCGGGTGTGATGATCGCGCTGCTTGCCGGCTGCCGGAAGCAGGAGGCCAGCGCGCAGATATTTGCCATGGATACGGTCATGGGCGTGACCGCTTACGGCGGCAGCGCGGAAAAGGCCGTGAAGGCGGCGGAAGAAGAGATTCTGCGGCTGGAGGACATGCTGTCCCGCACGGATCCGAAAAGCCAGGTGTCCCGCCTGAATGGATCTGACGGCGCGGCAGTAGCGGTGGACGAGGAGATCGTCTCGTTGATCCGGGAGGCGGGCACTTATTCCCAGGCTACGGGAGGCGCATTTGATATCACCATCGCGCCGGTGGTGGCTGCCTGGGGCTTTACCACGGACACTTATCAGGTGCCGGAGCAGGCGGATGTGGATGCGCTGCTGGCAGCGGTGGGTATGGAGCATGTGACCCTGGCGGAGAGCCAGGTGACGCTGGAGCGGGGCACGGAGATCGACCTGGGCGGTATCGCCAAGGGATATGCCTCGGATAAGTTGGAAGCGATTTTTGAAGAACACCAGGTGGAACACGGTATGGTGGAGCTGGGCGGCAACATTCTGCTGATCGGCTCCAAGCCGGATGGCACCGCCTGGCGGCTGGGCGTTCAGGATCCGGCGAAGCCCAACGAGGCGGCCTATGCCGCTATCGTGCAGCTGGAGGACGCGTTTGCGGTGACCTCCGGCAGCTATCAGCGGTATTTTGAACAGGACGGAAAGACCTACCATCACATCATCGACCCTGCTACCGGCCGACCTGCCGACAGCGGCCTGACATCTGTGACCGTGGTGACGGACCGCGGCAGCGGCAGCGGCACCATGTGTGACGCCCTGTCCACGGCACTGTTTGTCATGGGAGAGGAACAGGCGCTGGAGTTCTGGCGCGGCAGTGACTATGCGTTTGAACTGATCCTGGTAACGGAAGACGGCCGCGTGGTGGTGACAAAAGGACTGGAAGAGGCTCTGATGGAAACCAAGGAGAGTGGATACACATATGAGATCGTCTCCTAAACTGAAGCCTGGCATCTGGGACGCGCTGGTGGCGCTGATCGTGCTGGTCATGGCGGTGGGGTGCGCCTGCGCCGTCTGGACCGGAGACAGCGACGGTGGCGGGGAGCTGGAGGCCGTGGTGCGTATGGACGCCGACGGGACGGATACGGAGATTCGGATGCGTCTGGACGGACTGAACCGGGTGGAGCGCACTGTGACCAGCAACGGCTATACCCTGCAGATCGTTCTGACGGAGACAGAGGCATGGGTGGAGGCATCTGACTGTCCCACTCAGGACTGCGTTCACACGGGCCATATTTCCCGAAGCGGACAGAGTATCGTCTGCCTGCCGGCACGGGTCATCGTGCAGCTGGTGGGCGGCGACGGCGGCGATCCCGGCGTGGACGCCGTTGTGGGCTGAAGGAGGTGGCGCAGATGAAACTGACCACGAAGCAGCTGACCCTGTGCGGCGTTCTGACGACGCTGGCGCTGGCCCTGTCGGTGATGGAAAACCAGATCCCACTGTCTGCGGCGATCCCCCTGCCTGGCATCAAGCTGGGCCTGGCCAACATCGTGACGGTGTTTGCCCTGTATGTGCTGGGACCGGTGCAGGCCATGCTGATCCTGGTGGCCCGGTGTATTCTGGGTGCGGTGTTTGCCGGTAATATGAATGCGCTGCTGTTTTCCGTCATGGGCGGCGTAACGGCCATGCTGATGATGATCCTGCTGTCCCGGCTGCCGGGGTTGTCCGTGTACGGTGTGTCCATTGGCGGTGCGGCGGCCCACAACTGCGGCCAGATCGCGGCGGCGATCATCAGTCTGGGCAATACGGCGCCGCTGTACTATCTGCCGATTTTGCTGGGGGTGTCCCTGTTTACCGGAGCACTGACCGGCATCATTGCGGCGTGTTTGTTCCGGGCGCTGGCCCACACGAATCTCATGAGGGGGTAACCTATGAATCCGAAAGACGAATTGATCCTGCAGCAGCTGGAGGTGATCCGGACCATGACGGAGAACCGGCTGCACCGCATGGGTGATGATTTCTGGGGGAATCCGCAAACGCCCCCGGCCCCGGAGATGAGGGAGGAGGGCGGAAAAGACACCGCTGCCTCTACCGGAAACGACGAGACCAACGTGCCGGAGGCAGAGACTCCGCCGCCGGAGAAGATCGAAGATCTGCAGGCGGAGCTGGACAGCTACATCGGCCTGACAGAGATCAAAAAAGAGGTCAAAAATCTGGTGAACATGGTTCGTGTCCATCAGATGCGGCAGGAGAACGGTCTGCCCACGGAAGATCTGAGCCTGCATATGGTGTTTTCCGGCAATCCCGGCACCGGCAAGACCACCGTGGCCCGCATTATGGCCCGCATTTACCACGCGCTGGGTATCCTGTCCAAGGGACAGCTGGTGGAGGTCGACCGCAGCGGTCTGGTGGCCGGTTATGTGGGTCAGACGGCGCTGAAGACGGCGAAGGTCATCGAGAAGGCCATGGGCGGCGTGCTGTTCATTGACGAGGCCTATGCCCTCAATGGCAATGCCGAGAACGACTTTGGCCAGGAGGCCATCGACACCATTTTGAAGGCAATGGAGGATCACCGGGACGATCTGGTGGTTATCGTGGCGGGATATGACGGACTGATGGACGATTTTATTCACTCCAACCCCGGCTTGGAGTCCCGGTTCAACCGTTTCCTGCATTTTGACGACTATTCCATGGATGAAATGCTGGCGATTTTCAAAATGCGCTGCGACAAGGGCTGCTATACGCTGGAAGAGGCGGCGGAGGAGCTGGTTCGCAGCTATATCGAGCGGGAAAACACCAGCGGCATCTCCTTTGGCAATGCCCGCGGCGTGCGGAATGTATTTGAAAAAATCCTGGTGCAGCAGGCCAACCGGTTGGCACAGATGGACAGCGTGACAAAAGAAGAGCTGATGCTGCTGACGCCGGCGGATGTTCAGGCGGCTATGGATGCCGAGGCAGAACAGTAACTGGGGGAGGGACTGGTGACAGTCCCTCCTGTTTTTTGCACTATGCCCATGAAATCCGGGGAAGTGTGTGGAAGTGTGGCGGAATCGCCAGTTTACAGGAAACGGAAAACATTGGTATACTTGGGACAAACAAGGACTGGGAGGCAAATTCATGAAACGGTTGAGCAGTTTTGTGGACGCGGTTCTGGCCGGTATCTGCATCGGCGTTGGCGGAACGGTGTTTTTGTCCTGCGAAAATAAGGTGACCGGAGCGGTGTTTTTCTGCTTCGGCCTGTTTGCGATCTGTACGTTCGGGTTCAATCTGTTCACCGGCAAGGTGGGCTATGTGTTTGAGCAGCCGCTGTCCTATCTGGGCTTTGTGGTGATCGTGTGGCTGGGAAATCTGGTGGGTACCGGGATCGTGGGATACGCGATCCGGATGACCCGGATCGCCGGCATTACGGAAAAAGCGGCGGCACTGTGCGAAACGAAGCTGGCGGACAGTATGGGCTCCATCTTTATCCTGTCGGTGCTGTGCAATATCCTGATGTTTGTGGCAGTGGACGGATTCCGGAACAATCCCCATGAGACGGGCAAGTATCTGGGTATTTTCCTGGGTGTGATCGTGTTTATTCTGTGTGGATTTGAACACTGCATCGCCAATATGTTTTATTTCTCTGCGGCAAATCTTTGGAGCGGGAAGGCTGTGGCCTATCTGATGGTCATGACTGCGGGCAACGCTTGCGGCGGCGTGATCATTCCCCTGTGCCGCAGACTGCGTGCCAGTGAATAAATATGAACGAAAGCGTCTGTATACTGTGTATACAGACGCTTTTTTGCGGAGAATAAAAAGGCAGCCTCTCTTCCGACCCTTGTCAAATGCGAAAGAGAGACTGTCTTTTTGAAAGAAAATCGTGTCAGCGCTTGCAGGCACGATATGGGGAGGGTGAAAAAAAGGGTTGTCTTTTCTTGTGTGATAGGGTAACATGAAAAACGACATTAGAAAAGTGAGACTTTTTCATGCTTCACATGAAGGAGTTTCATGAATTTTCCGAAAGGGGGTCCTGTGTATGAATATTCGTAAATATGAGGCATATGTAAAAGCGGTGGAACTGGGTAGCCTGTCCAAGGCGGCAGAGGAGCTGGGCTACACCCAGTCGGGCATCAGCCATATGATGCAGTCGCTGGAGGATGAGGTGGGATTCCCCTTGCTGGTGCGCACCTCCTCTGGAATTCTCCCCAATACAGAGGGTGAGATGCTCCTGCCCATTATTCGCCAGCTGCTGCAGACCAATGAATCTCTGGAGCAGAATATCGCCAAAATCAAGGGTGCTGACATCGGCAGCATCCGGATCGCCGCGTATCCCAGCGTGGCCACCTACTGGCTGCCGGCTATTATTGCCAGCTTTCAGAAGGATTTTCCCAACGTGGAGATCCAGATCATTGAGGGCGGTACGGATATTGTGGAGGGCGCCATGGAGCGGCGTGAAGCGGATCTGTGCCTGTATGCTGGCGGCGAGGGAAAGAACTTTGAGTGGCTGCCCCTGTGTCAGGACCGTATGCTGGCGCTGGTGCCGCCGGAACATCCGTTGGCAGAGCAGGAGAGTGCGCCCTTGAGCGCGTTTGCGACGGAGCCATTTATCATGCCGATGCCCGGCTATGACGGCGAGGTGCATGATATTCTGGAAAAGATGCCGCAGCAGCCCAGGATTTCCTTCTCCGCATGCAGTGATTATGCCATCATCTCTATGGTGGCCCATGGATTGGGCGTTTCTGTTTTGTCTGAGCTGTTGTTGAGAAACTATCCCAACGATGCCGTGGCGCTGCCGATGGAACCGCCCCAGTACCGTATGTTGGGCATGGGCGTGCCGCAGATCAGGACCGCGTCGCCCATGACGAAGAATTTTATGCGTTATGTGCAGGATTATGTGAAGGAAAACGGCTGGAAATAACAGAAAATGCCGCAGAAGCAATTGCTTCTGCGGCATTTTTTTGTAGAGAGGTGGTCCGCCGCGGAGGAAACGCGGCGGACCGGAAAAGAGAGAAATGAAAACGACAGCTGTAATGCCGTGATTTCCTAAATGGATGGAGCCAAAATCAGTCGCTTTCGGCCATGCGGTAACCAACACCTACTTCTGTAAACAGGTAGCGGGGCTCCGCGGGATTTTCCTCGATCTTGCGGCGGATATTGGCCATGTTGACACGGAGAATCTGATTGTCGCCGCTGGCGCGGGGGCCCCACAGCTCCTTGATGATGTAATCATAGGTGAGAACCTTGCCGGCGTATTTGGCAAGCAGCGCCACGATGCGGAACTCACTGAGTGTCAGACGGACGTTTTCGCCCCGCACCAGGGCCTGGTGCTTGTTGAAGTCCACCACCAGATCGCCGACGGTATAGGTGCCCTTCTGGGCGACCTCGTCGTTGCCGGAGGTAGTGCGGGTGTGGCGGATGGCCGTGCGGACACGGGCCAGCAGCTCGTCTGTGCCGAAGGGCTTGGTCAGATAATCGTCGGCGCCTAAGTCCAGCGCGTTGACCTTGTCCCGCTCATGAGAACGGGCGGAGACCACCACAACAGGCAGGCTGGACCAGCTGCGCAGGTGGCGCAGGATGTCCATGCCGTCCATATCAGGCAGACCCAGATCCAGAATGATCAGATCCGGACAGTGGGAGGAGATCATGGACAGAGCCTCCTGGCCGGTGCGGGCCTGCATGGCTTCGTAGCCGTTGGTATTCAAAATGGCGGAAATGAAATGGGAGATGCTTTTTTCATCTTCCACAACCAAAATCTTTTCTCGGATGGTCATAAGTTTTCCTCCGTTTCCGACAGCGGCAGGCAGAATGTAAATTCAGCACCGGCGTCAAGGTTTCGGGCATCCATGGTGCCGCCATGAGCGCGGACGATGGCAAGGCATACGGAAAGACCGAGGCCCATGTTGCGCTTTCCGTCACCGCTGGAGGTTTCGCTGTGCTTCAATGTGCCGTCAAACAGCGTGGGAAGCACATGGCGGGGAATACCGCCGCCGTTATCCTGAACAAAAAAGCGGGCCTGGGTGTAATGATGCTCCACACCCACCCGGATTTTAGAGGTGTCTTTTCCATGGAGCATGGAATTTTCCAAAAGATTGGAGAGGACCTGCTCGATCAGAATGGCGTCCATGGGGACCACGAGCAGCTCTTCCGGAGCGCAGACCTGGATCGCAACGTTGGGATAGCGCTTGCGGAATTTGCGGATGGTTTCGCCCAAAATTTCCTCGGCAGCTTCGGGAACTTTATGAAGCTGGGTCTGGCTGTTGCCCATGCGGGTAATGGAAAGAAGGTTTTCCACAACCTGGATCAGCCACTGGGCATCATCCCGCACGTCAGTCAGCAGGGCACGCTGCTGTTGGGGACTGAGACCGGGGGTGTCCAGAATTGTTGAGGTGGCACCGACGATGGAGGTCAGCGGTGTACGGATGTCGTGGGAAACGGAGCGGAGTAAATTGGCCCGCATTTTTTCCTTTTCACTTTCGACCCGCAGCTGCTCCTGCTGCTTGACCCGGGTGGTCAGGGCGCAGGTGATGATGGACACCATCAAAAGGGCCAGAAAGGTCAGCGGATAACCGGACAGGGTAAAATCCAGCGCCATGTACGGATAGGTAAACACATAGTTGACGCAGACCACACCCAAAACAGAGGAGATCAGACCATACAGATAACCGGTCGTGAAGCGGGAGATGAGCAGGACTGTCAGCACGAAAACAGGAGAAGCAAATCCGGTATCACTGCCGCCGGTGTAAAGCGCAACTGTGCAAACAACCACCGCACAAAGAAACAACAAGAGGGAAATCAACGCGTCGCGGACGGAAAATGGGAACCACCGGCGAAGCGGAGAGGAGGTCTGTTTCAATCAAAAACCACCTTTCAACAATTATAGTTATTATACCAAAGAGAACGTTAATTTTCTGCTAAGAATGGGAATGAAGCGCATTGAGTCATCCGCCGCCGGCTTGTCTGGAGGCGGTTTTTTATGTCAAAAAATATTTTTTAAAAAATTTTTCAAAAACGTGTACGTTTTCGTACACGTTTTGCCGTTTGGGAGCCAAGGGTGAGGGGAGGCGAGTGATATGAGAGAGACCTCCGGCGGACGGCAGCGGAAATTTTGTCAAGCCTATCTGCGGACGATGGATGTGGAACGGGCTGCCGATGAGGCCGGATGCAGCGACGGCTTTGCGCAGCTGGCATCGGAATCTGTGCAGTCAAAGCTGGAGCAGATGCGGGAGGCGGCAGCCGGGCAGCTGCGCCGGGAGGATGTGCTGCGGCGGCTGGCGCAGCTTGCCTTTGGCCAGGCCAATGACGGCGTAAAGCTGGCGCTGCAGGGCCGCGAGGCGGAGACGGAAGGAATGGATCTTTCCGCCGTGGCCGAGATTCGGGTGACGGACAAGGGCGGCGTGGAGATCAAATTTGTGGACCGGGTGAAGGCGCTGGAAGCGCTGTGCGGACTGCTGGAGACAGGGAGCAGCGGACAGGGCGCCGAGGAGCTGTATCAGGTGCTGGCAGCCGCGGCCCGGGAGGAAGGGGGATGGGAACACGACTGAGGTGCTTCAATTTTCCCCGAAACAGAAAAAGGTGCTCACCTGGTGGTACAGGGAGGAGGGTTGGGAGGCCATCATCTGTGACGGCGCAGTCCGAAGCGGCAAGACCTTTGCCATGGGCGTGTCCTTTTTCCTGTGGGCCCAGGCCCGGTTCGACGGCCAGCAGTTTGGCCTGTGCGGCAAAACGATCACATCCTTACGGAGAAATCTCCTGACAGAGCTGCTGCCCTATTTGCGGCGAATGGGGTTTTCCTGCCGGGAAAAACGGAGTGAAAACCTGCTGGTGGTGCGGTTCAACGGCAGGGAAAACCGCTTTTTGCTGTTCGGCGGCAAGGATGAGGGAAGCGCGGCGCTGATCCAGGGCAGTACCCTGGCCGGCGTGCTGCTGGATGAGGCGGCGCTGATGCCGCGCAGCTTTGTGGAACAGGCCTGCGCACGATGCAGCGTGGCCGGCAGCAGACTGTGGCTGAACTGTAACCCGGAGGGTCCGCAGCACTGGCTTTACCGGGAGTGGATCCTGAAGGCCCGGGAACGAAATACATTGTACCTCCATTTTACGATGGAAGACAACCCTGCATTGTCCGGAAAAATCAAAAGCCGGTATCACCGGGCCTATTCCGGCGTGTTTTACCGGAGGTTCGTTCTGGGCGAGTGGACGGCTGCACAGGGACTGGTCTATGACTTTTTTGACCGGGAGCGAGACAGCGTGCCCGCGCCTGAGGGTGGGTTCGACTGCTGGCGCATCTCCGTGGACTACGGTACGGCAAACCCGGCGTCCTTCGGCTTATGGGGCAGGCGGGAAAGCGTGTGGTATCGGGTGCGGGAGATGTATTTTGATTCCCGCAGAGAGGGATGGCAGAAAACGGACGCGGAATACGCGGAGGATCTGAAAGCATTGGCAGGAGAGAGAAGCATCGAACGGGTCATCGTGGATCCTTCGGCGGCCAGCTTTATTGAGACGCTGCGCAGAGAGGGCTTTGCCGTGGTAAAGGCGATTAACGATGTGGCGGACGGGATTCGTGTGACGGCGGATCTGCTGAAGCAGGGACGGATCGTGCTGTGCAGAGAGTGCGGAGACTGTTTGCGGGAGATGGAACAGTACTGCTGGGATGAGCGGGGCGGAAAAGATGCCCCCCGGAAAGAGCATGACCACGCCATGGACGAGATGCGGTATTTTGCGATGGATCTGACCCGAAGTCAGGAGCAGGCGTTCGCGGCCACCTGGGTGGAGCGAATGAGATGACAGACAAGAATGGAGGAGAGCGCGGAGCGTGAAATGGTTCAAAAAACAGGAGCCGGCGGCAGCCGTTCCGGTACAGCTGCGGGACGGTGAGCGGCATCCCTTCGGGATGCTGCGGGGATATCTTCCCACACGGCATGGAGAAATGCAGCTGTATCGACAGGTGCGGGAGGCAGTCCCTCTGGTGGACGCCGCCATTTACAAGCTGGTACGCATGTGCGGCGGCGTTACAGCGGAGTGTACGGATCCGGCGGCACAGAGAGACTTACAGGAATTTTTGAGAACGGTGCCGGTAGGTCGGGGCCAGTACGGCATCAATGCCTTTCTGGACTGCTATCTGGATTCCATGCTGACCTTTGGCAGTGCGGTGGGTGAGATCGTGCCGGCAGGAAACATGCGGGACATCGGCGCCCTGCTGTGCGGCCGGATGGACCGGCTGGAGATCCGGGAGGGCGAGCACCCGCTGGAGTTTTTCATCTGCGGGCCGGATGAGCACGGCGTGATTGGCCCGCTGCCCAGACAGGAGCTGCTGCTGTTTACACCGCTGCACCCTGAGACAGAGCACCCCTACGGCGTGTCGCTGCTGCGGTCACTGCCCTTCATGGCGGATATCCTCATGAAGATCTATCACACCGTCGGCGTCAACTGGGAGCGCTGCGGCAACGTCCGCTTTGCGGTGACCTGCAAGAACGGCGAGGGACAGGCCGCGGAGCGCAGCCGCCAGCTGGCGCAGCAGTGGTCCGGCGCCATGCAGGATACCCGCAGCGGCAGTGTGCGGGATTTCGTGGCGGTAGGTGACGTGGATATCCGCGTCATCGGCGGAGACGCACCCATCCTGGACAGTGAGGTGCCGGTGCGGCAGATCCTGGAGCAGATCGTGGCAAAGACCGGCATCCCGCCCTTTATGCTGGGCCTGAGCTGGAGCTCCACGGAGCGAATGAGCTCCCAGCAGGCAGATATGCTGACCACGGAGATCACCGCCATCCGCCGTATGCTGACCCCGGCTGTGGAGCGGGTGTGCCGGCTGTGGCTGCGGATGCACGGATACACCTGCGGCTTTGCGGTGGTGTGGGATGAGATCAACCTGCAGGATCAGGTGGAAGAGGCCCGGGCTGAGCTGTATCGACAGCAGGCGCGCAAGCTGCGGATCGAAAACGACAGGGCTGAAAGCAGCCTGTGAGGAGGAGAAACATGCAGATCAAGGAAGAATTGGCACTGATCAACCGATTTACCAAAAGTCCGCTGGACGAGGCGGATGTGTATGTGTTTACGGTGCGCCTGTGTGACAACGAGGTGGACCGGGACTGGGAGCGGTTTGATCCCAAGGCACTGGAGGAGCTGGGCACGCTGTTTGTGGGCAAAAGCGGCGTGTTTGACCACCAGTGGTCCGCCCACGGTCAGACCGCCCGCATCTATCGCACCGAGGTGGTGCATGAGCCGGCGCAGGTGACCATGGCGGGCGACGGCTATTGCTGGCTGAAGGCATGGGCCTATCTGCTGCGGACGGAGAAAAACGCCGACCTGATCGCGGAGATCGAGGGCGGCATCAAAAAAGAGGTTAGCGTGGGCTGCAGCATGGCCCGGCGCGTTTGCTCCATCTGCGGCGCGGAGGACGGCTGTCAGCACGTGAAGGGACAGGAGTACGGCGGTGAGCTGTGCTTCGTGGAGCTGAGAGAACCCAAGGATGCCTACGAGTGGTCCTTTGTGGCGGTTCCCGCCCAGAGAAACGCCGGCGTGGTCAAGCGCTTTGGCCAGGAGGAGCGGGCAAGAGTGGAGCTGCAGCAGAAGGCGGCGCTGGGTGAGAAGTACATGAAGGAGCTGCGGCAGGACGTGGTGCGTTTGGCCATGCTGGCGGACGACCGGCTGGACGGCGCCGTGTTTGCGGGCATGGCCGGAAAGCTGGAGGAAAAAGAACTGCTGGAGCTGAAGCGGGTCTATGACCGGCAGGTGGAGGCGCGCTTTGGCATGGCGCCCCAGCTGCGGGAGACTGCCGCTGTGCGGCAGGACGATGAAACTGCATTTCTCGTCTGAGGACGAATTTTGAAAGGAGAATTTTTATGACGTATTCCTATGAGGGCATTGGCCAGGTGGTGGCCACATTTATGGCGGACGGCGTTCAGGAGGGCCAGATCGTCAAGATCAGCGCCACTGAGACTGTGGGCGTCTGCACTGCCGGTGAGCCGTTCTGCGGCAAGGTAAAGGTGGCTGCCCGCGACGGCAAGGCCTGCGCAGTGGCACTGCGTGGCATGGTGACCGCTTCCTACAGCGGCAACACCCCCAATCTGGGCTGGTGCGAGATGGCTTCCGATGGCAACGGCGGCGTTTCCTACAAGAGCGGCAGCCGTGCCTATCTGGTCGTGGACCTGGATCCCGAGACGAAAACTGTCACCTTTATGCTGTAAAAGGAGGAGAAAAACATGGCTTATCATTACGAAAACATCCGACTGGAAAAGGGCATGTATGGCCGAAGCGGCAAAAGCTTTTCCAAGACTCTGGAGGAACTGGATCCCAGCGAGCAGTACAAGGGTACCCCTCTGGAGGGTATGGACGCCTTCCAGCGTCAGCTGAAGCGTTTTGACATCAAGGTCAAGGGCGCCGGCTCCGACTGCGTGGAGAAATTCTTCCACACCACCGACTCTGCGGTGCTGTTTCCCGAGTTTGTGTCCCGCGTGGTACGACAGGGCCTGGAGCAGGAGAGCCTGCTGCCCCATATCGCCGCCACTGTGACCCATTTTGACGGCATGGACTACCGTTCCATCACCTCTGTTCCCACTGAGGAGGACAAGATGATGCGCCGCGTGGAGGAAGGCGCCGCCATTCCTGAGACCACCATCCGCACCCAGGACAATCTGGTGCGCCTGCACAAGCGCGGCCGCATGCTGGTGGCCTCCTATGAGGCCATCCGCTTCCAGAAGCTGGATCTGTTCTCTGTGACTCTGCGCCAGATCGGCGCCTACATGGGTCGTCAGCAGCTGCTGGACGCCCTGATGACCATTGTGGAGGGCGATGGCAACAACAATCCCGCCCAGATGTTCCAGGTGGGTACCGATCCCATCTCCGGCACCAGCGGCCAGCTGACCTATGAGGCCCTGGTGGATTTCTGGAATCAGTTCGATCCCTATACCATGAACACCATGCTGGTGAGCAGCGACGTGATGCGCGCCATGCTGAAGATGCCCGAGTTCCAGAATCCCCTGACCGGCCTGAATTTCCAGGGCACCGGCGAGCTGGGCAATCCTCTGGGCGCCAAGCTGCTGCGCAGCAGCGTTCTGCCTGCCGGTATGCTGGTCGGCCTGGACAAGAATTACGCGCTGGAGCAGGTGTGCGGCAGCGAGGTCTCCGTGGAATATGACAAGCTCATTGACCGTCAGCTGGAGCGTGCTGCCATTACCTCCATCTCCGGCTTTGCGAAGCTCTTCCACGAGGCCTCCAAGATCCTGACTCTGTAAGCCGTATGGAGGAGATGGTCTTTGCACTGGCCGGCAGTGTCGCCGGTACGGAAACGGAGGCACAGGAGCTGCTGGAGCAGCTGTGCGAGGCGGCCATCGCCATGTGGAAGGGCCGTCTGGCAGAGGGCGTAACGGCTGAGGACTGCGGCACCACCTTTGTCTGTGCGGCTGCCTTTACCGCGGCGGCGGATTTCTGCGTGGCGCGGCAGGGCTGCGCTGTGGCCGGCTTCACGGCGGGAGAGATCACTGTGAAAACCAGGGCGGGTGCTGAAACTGCCGCCATGGCGGAGGAGCTCCGTCTGGCGGCGGAGCGGATGATGGCGCCCTATACCGGCTGCAGCGGCGGATTTGCCTTTCTGGGGGTGAAGGGATGACGCAGGAGTGGATGCGGAATATCCTGGAGCACTACGGACAGGCGGTGACCCTTCGCACAGCGGAGGGGGAAGTGAGCGGAACGGCGTTTTTACAGCCGGTGACGGAGCGTGGAGAGCGTGTGCCATCCAGCATGACAGGACTTGGCTGGGAGGATGAGCGGCAGTGGCTGTATCTGGGGCTGGCCAAGGTGGAGAGCGGAGATACCGTTCTGTGGGGTGCGCACACCTTCCGTGTGAAAAGCAGCAGAGCCTATTACATCGGTGAGGAGCTGAACCACTGGTGGGCGCTGCTGGAGCAGGTGAAGGAGGCGGCATGAGAGAGATGACACAGATCCGGGACGCGGTGATCCAGAGCTTGCAGGAGCGTGGCCTGCGGGCGATGGCGGCGTTTCCGGCAGAGCGGATGAAGGATTACGATGACGCTGTGGCCACCGTGGATGTGGGCACTGTGGAAGGCAGTATTCTGGGGTTCTGCAACTATCTGGGCGAGGTGTACGACCAGGAGCGCGGAACCGTGCAGGAGGTCTACGGAAAACAGCTGGAGGCGGAGATCCTTGTGGAGATCCGGGGAAAACAGGCCGCACTTTGTCAGAGCGGCTGCGAGACGGCGGCGGATGTGCTGCTGGGCGGACTGCCCAGCGGCATCCGCTGCGGGGAATTGGCCTGGGAGGGCCTGAAATGGGAAAAAGAGACGGAACTGTTTTTGCGCAGGGGCAAACTGGGCTGTCAGGCCGTGTTTGTGGCTCAGAGCAGTGAGGGCGCAGAGACATTTCTGGACTTTCAGTTGAAGGGGGTTATGACCACTTGAGTGAGATCAAGCATGAAAGACCGGGCGTGTACTCGGTATATGATGCGTCCGCCGTGGTGTCTTCCGGCAATGCGGCCAAGCGCATCGGCGTGGTGGCAAAGGCCAGCCGCAGCGTTGTGGGCAATCCGGTGGCGCTGACCAGCTATGCGGCCGGCGTGACGATTTTTGGTGAGACCGCCGGTGGTATGAGTGAGCTGCTGCGTGTGCTGTTCCAGAACGGTGCCTCTGTGGTGGTGGCGGTGCGCGTGGCCAACGAGGCAACGCTGAGCGACTATCAGGCGGCATTTTCTGTGATGGAAAAGATGGATGCGCAGATCGTGGTTTGCGACAGCGCGGACCAGAGCGTCCATCAGGCACTGCGCACCAGTCTGGAAAACGCCTCTGCCGCCCGCAGAGAGCGAATTGCCGTGGTGGGCGGCTATGGTGAGAGTGCCGCGGAGCTGGTGGCCCATGCGGCGGCACTGAACAGTGAGCGCATGGTGCTGGTGGGTCCCGACGCCTTGAACCAGAATGGTGAAACGGTAGGCGGCACACTGGCGGCTGCCGCGCTGGCAGGCGTCATCGCCTCCGGCACGGATCCTGCCGTGCCGCTGAACGGTGCGGAGATCAAGGGACTTGGCGGCCTTGCGGAGGAGTACAGCGACAACGACATCGATTTGCTGGTGCGCGGCGGCGTGACTCCGCTGGAGAGCGTGGCCGGTATGGTTTCTCCTGTGAGAGGCATCACCACCCGCACCACCACCGGTGGTGCGGCGGATACCACCTGGCGGGAGTTGACCACCATCCTCATTGCCGATGATATCATTCCGGCTCTGAGAGGCGCACTGAGAAGCAAGTTTGCCAGAGCGAAGAACACCGCCAGAAACCGCAGCGCCATCCGTTCTCAGGTGATCGTGGAGCTGGAGAAGAAGCTGGCGGCGGAGATCATCGACAGCTATGGCGATGTGACTGTGACCGCATCCGAGGAGGATCCCGCCGTGTGTCTGGTGGAGTTCAGCTTCGCGGTGGCCCACGGTCTGAACCAGATCTATCTGACGGTGCATATCACCGTCTGACGGCGTGACAGGAGGAACAACATATGGATATGAAGGGTTTTCCTACCAGTTCCGATATCTATCTGGAGCTGGATGGACGAAAGGTCGCAGTGGTGCAGAGCTATACCGCCAAGGCGTCCAAGACCTCCAAAAGTGTGGAGGCCTTTGGCGAGAGTGAGCCTGTGGCCACCATTGAGGGTCAGAAAAAGTATACGCTGGAACTGACCCGGCTGTACGCCACAGATGACGCCGTGTCTGACGGCATCAATTTCTATGAGCTGAGAGATTTTTCTCTTGTGATCTGCAAGCCGGACCGAAAGGTTATTTACAGCGGCTGCGAGTGGAGCGCCATTCAGGAGGAGGGCCAGCTGAACGCCATGGTGGCGGAGAAGGTCACCGTGGTGGCGGCCAAGCGCATTGAGACCGGCGTATGAGAAACATTGATGAGCTGCGGCCGTTGACGGCGCTGCAGCTGCTGACCATCTGGCGGAAGTGCGAAGAGGAGGATCCGCTGGTGCGGAGCCTCCTCTCCAACGCCGGCGTGCTGGCGGCGTGCTGCTATGACCAGGGGGAATTGGCCTTTTCCGGCGCGGAGGACGTGCTGGCGGAGCTGTCGCCCCGGGAGATGGAGCGGCTGCTGACCATGTTCGGCGACGGCGGCCAGAAGCTGAATCCCGCCTTTGACGAGGCGCGGTTTCAGGCGCTGCGGGAGGTGTGAGCATGGACTATATTCGAGAGGAACTGCTGCGGCAGAGAAACGCCTGGGCCGCACTGCTGCGGAGCGGACAGAGAACTGAGGCGGAGACGTCTGAGACACGCAGCGGCATAGCAGAAAGCGGGCTGGCGGAGCCTGCGGCGGAAAGTAGTCAAGCGCATGGCCGGTATGAGGCGGAGAAGGTCTTGCTGGCGGCGCAGCGCAGACTGTGGCCGGCACGGCAGACGCGTGCCGCCCGCGGGCGCGGCGGAGATGCGGCGGAGGATATGGCCGCGGCCGGGTGGGCCGGCGGAGCGGAGCTTGCCGGCATGACGGCCCGCCCGGGGCTGCAGGGCCTGCGCCCGGAGAGTGGGCGCGAACAGGGGGCAAAGGAGCTGTCCCGGCTGATCGAGCGGGACAGCCGCCGCTATGACGGCGGCTTTGCCCTGTACTGAGAGGAGGGAGACGCATGCGGCTGACACCCATGCGATATAAGGACTATACCTGGCCCCACAATCCCGAGGTGTATCAGGTGGAATGCCGCCGGGAGGTGGTGGCCCATAAGGTGCCCTTTGGCGGCTATGTGCTGCAGGATCTGGGCAAGACATACCGGATTTTGCAGGGTGAGGGAGAATTCGTGGGCGCAAAGGCCTATGAGCAATATAAGGAGCTGGAGCAGGTGTTTTTGCAGGGCGGCAGCGGCGTGCTGGTCCATCCGGTCTGGAAAACGGCCCGCGCGTATTTCGTGTCGCTGGAATTGACTGAGGAACCGCTGCCGGATTATGTGCAGTACCGGTTCACCTTTTGGGAGGATACCCGTGCATACAGCGGCGGACTGACGCGCAGAACGGATCAAGAGGCGGAGGAGGCGGCATACAACGCGGCTGCTTCCTCAAAAGTCGAAGTGGAGACGGCGTATTACACCGTGAAAAAGGGCGATACCCTGTGGGGCATCGCCGGGAAGTTCGGTGTGGCGCTGAAAGCGCTGATCGCCGCCAATCCCCAGATCCGAAATCCGAATCTCATCTATCCCGGAGACAGGGTGGTGATCCCATGACAGGAAGGATCATCACCTGCCGG
This sequence comes from Oscillibacter sp., assembly GCA_017482345.1. Lineage (GTDB taxonomy): Bacteria > Bacillota > Clostridia > Oscillospirales > Oscillospiraceae > Oscillibacter. Next base: position 145,955 of record JAFUNB010000008.1, on the reverse strand, counting down.
CATGAGATCTATGAGCTGCCGGAGCTGCTGGAGTGGCGGGTGGTCCACACGGGAACCGTGCCCTGTGACACCTATTCCGTGACGTTTTTGTACGACAGCAGCATGGCGGAGCAGCTGCATCTGGCGGCTGGTTTTTTGGCCATGGAGGGTGGAGACGTGATGCTGCGGGGCATTGTGGACGAATACACGGTGGAGCTGGGCCGGAACGGACTGCTGGCAACGGTGACCGGGCGGGGCTACGCCGCCCGGCTGCTGGATAACGAATCCCGGCCCATGACCTATGAAACTGCCACGCTGGAGGAGATCGTCCGCAATCATGTGACGCCCTACGGCATCGTGACGGCGGAGCTGGCAGCGGTACGGGCCACCGCGCCCTATACCGTGGCGGCCGGTACCAGCCAGTGGAAGGTGCTGGAAAATTTCTGTCGGACCTTTGGCGGTTTTGAGCCTCGCTTCGGCCGTGACGGGCGACTGATCGCGGCGCCGGAAAGGGCGGGAGAGACGCTGTGGGTCGATGATGACAGCCCGGTGCTCTCCTGCGTGCTGCGGGAGGACCATTACGGTGTGCTGACGGAGGTACTGGTCATTGACAAGACCCGCAATGTGTCCTATACCGTGCAGAACCGGGACATGATGGAGCGGGAGGGCCAGTGCCGCCGGGTGGTCTATACGCCGGGGCAGAGCACCTGGGCCGCCATGCGCTATACCGGCGAATACCAGATCCGGGAATCCGCGAAGGATGAACGGCTGGTGGAGCTGACGCTGCCGGGCAGCTTTCTGGCGTTTCCCGGCGATACGGTGGAACTGAAGCTGACGAAGATGGGACTGAGCGGCAGCTATCAGGTGACAGAGGCGGAAAACGTCTTTTCTGACAGCGGCGCCACCGTGACACTGACACTGGGGGAGAGAACGTGATATGTGGATTTCCAGACAAATGAAAAAGAGCGTGCCCACGGCAGACGCCGACCTGGGCATGACCACCATCTCCGGTGAGCGCACCGGCGTTCTGACCCGGGGAGAGGTACGCGCCCTGCCTGTCTACGGTCCCGGCGGCTATATCTGGATGCCGGAGAACGGCGATATGGTGCTGGTGATGAAGGGCGGCCCCGGCGGCGAGGAGCAGTGCGTGGCGGGTATGCGGCAGCCGACCGCACCTGCGGATATGGAGCCGGGAGAGATCTGCCTGCAGGGGAGGGACTGTTCCGTTTATCTGAAGCGGGACGGGACAGTGCGTCTGCAGGGTCGGATCGAGATCGAGGGACAGCTGTGGGTCAACGGGGAGCCGTATGCCCCCTGCACCTGCGGCGATGGAGGTGACACGTAATTGGCGGAACTGAAAATCAGAGAGGGAGACTATCAGCGCCGGTATGGCGGAATGGCTACGGTGGATGGCACGGAAGGCCTGCTGCAGCGTGTGCTGTTCAAGCTGACAGCGCGGAGAGGGGCGTTTCCCTTTCGGGAGACGCTGGGCAGCCGACTCTGGCAGCTGAGCAGACTTTCGGAATCCCAACGGCAGGCGGCCGCCGCGCAGTATGTGGCGGAGGCGCTGCAGGATGAGCCGCTGGCGGTGGAGGATGTGGAGATCCGAACGCGGGCGGACGGCACCATGGAACTGACGGCGGTGCTGCGAAGCGGAGAACAGACGCTGTCCGCCGTTGTGGATATCCGATGAGAGGAGACAGAGATGAGAGCGATTGAGGAGATCTATGAGGAACTGCTGGAGGCCTACAGCCGGCGATGCGGCTTCCGCCCGGAGGAATCCTGCGATCTGAGCGTGCGCCTGTATGCCGCGGCGGCACAGGTGCAGGCGCTGGAGATCCAGGGGGAGTGGGTTTTGGCGCAGAGCTTTCCCCAGACGGCCCAGGGCGAATATCTGGACCGCCATGCGGATACCCGCGGACTGCATCGGCTGGAGGGGACAAAGGCGAAAGGCACTCTGCGGTTCAGCGTGGGTTCTGCGGCGGCAGCAGAGCTGACGATCCCGGAGGGGACCGTGTGTATGACGGAGGAAGGGTCGGCGTTCCGGACTGTGGCGGCAGCTGTCCTGCCGATTGGCGCATTGAGCGTGACCGTCGATGCGGAGGCCGTGGAGAGCGGCAGGGACGGCAATGTGGCCAGCAATACCGTTACCGTGATGACTGCCTGCCCGGTGGGCGTGACGGCCTGCGCGAATCCGGAGGCATTTTCCGGCGGCAGTGACGGTGAGAGCGACGAGGAACTGCGGGAGCGGGTGCTGGAGAGCTATCGCCGCCTGCCCAACGGCGCCAATGCGGCCTGGTATGAGCAGACGGCCATGAGTCACGACGGCGTGGCGGAGGCCCAGGCTGTAGGCCGCGCCAGAGGCGTCGGCACAGTGGACGTGTATATTGCCGCGGAGAGCGGCGCGCCGGAGGAGGAGCTGCTGGAGACTGTGCGCGCAGATCTGCAGGAGCGGCGAGAGATCGCTGTGGATGTGCAGGTGCTGGCACCGGTGGAACAAAACGTGAATGTGGAGGTTTCTGTGGCTGTGGAAGACGGATATAGCTTTGAAAAGGTGCGCGCGGGCATTGAGCAGGCGCTGAGTGACTATTTCAACGGACGCCTTTTGGGCAAGCGCGTGCGTGCGGCGGAGCTGAACAGCATGATTTTCCAACTGGAGGGCGTGGAGAACGTGAAGCTGACTGCGCCGGCGGAGGATATCCCCGCCCGACAGGGCGTGCTGCCTGTGGCAGGCGCGGTGAGTGTTGCCGAAATGGAGGAATGAATCCATGGGCGTTTATGGGGATTATCTGAAGCGGCTGCTGGCTCCGCTGGGCGTCTATGATCTGACGGAGGGAACGCTCAACGAGAGTGAGCTGTATGCGCTGGGAGAGCAGCTGGATCACGTGGCGGAAAAGCTGGAGCATACGGAACGGGAGGCGATCCTGGCCACGGCGGAGCAGGAGGGACTGGAATGGCGGGAACGCTTGTTTCCCGGCCAGCCTGCCGCCCAGACGGTGCTGGATCGCCGGAGCGCCATTCGCGCGCTGCTGCAGATCGACGACGACAGTCTGACGCCCGGGGCCATTGACCGCGCCATTCTGGGCTGCGGGATTCCCGCCAAAACCATCGAGGTGGACACCGGCCATCTGCGGGTGGTTTTCCCCGGCATCAGCGGTCCGCCTGATGGATTTGAGACCATTGAAAAACTGATCCTGGAGATCCTGCCCTGCCATCTGGAGGTGGAGTTCTACTTCCGGTATGTGACGTGGGCGGAGATCGAGGCGCAGGGCGTGACCTGGAAGTGGACGGAGGACAACGGCCACACCTGGGTCAGCTTTGAGATGCTGGAGTTTACTTAAACATAGGAGGGCTTTGCGGTGACCAGCGAGGAATTGACAGAACGCCTTGTGGAGGTGGAACAGCGGGCCAAGGCCAATCAGCACCGGATCGAGGCCGTTGAGAAAAATCAGGAGGCCCTCAACAGCATCGCCACCTCGGTGGCGGTGATGGCGGAGCAGCAGAAAAATATCGCCAACAAGGTGGACGTCATCGATTCCAAGGTGGACAGTCTGGAGGCAAAGCCCGCAAAACGATGGGAGAGCATTGTGGACAAGGCGGTATGGGCAGTGCTGGCGGCCATGATCGCGTTTTTGCTGGGGAGAGTGGGACTGTGAGCGGAAAACGACTCCATAGAGAGCCGCGGCAGTGGACAGCCAGCAAGTTGATCGCGGCGGGCGTGCTGCTGATGGACGCGGCGGCGGTACTGGTGGTGCTGGGGATCTGCGTGCTGGCGGTGATGCGGCAGTTTTCCGGTGCGCTGCCGTATCTGGTGACGCTGATCGGCGCGCTGCAGGCGGTGACCGCCGTGGTGCTGACGGCGTATTTTCAAAAGGCGAAGGCGGAGAACACCCGGGGCGGCATCGTGTATGACGCCGCCCTTGGGTGTGACCGGGAGATCGATGCGTGAGGAGGGCGTATGAGAGAAAAATTGATGAAGCGGGCGGCCAATCTGCTGTCCGTGAAGTCCATCGTGACGCTGGTGCTGACCGGCGTGTTTGCCTGGATGGCGGTGGACGGCAAGATCAGCCAGGATTTTATGACCATTTACGCGGTGATCATCGCGTTCTATTTCGGCACCCAAAGCCAGAAGGTGCAGGAGGCGCTGGATGGCGACCAGTGAGGAGCTTCTGGCGCTGGCCCGCCGGGAGATCGGCACAAAGGAACTGCCTGCGGGCAGCAACCGCGTCAAATACAACACGGCGTATTATGGCCGTGAGGTATCCGGCGACGCGTATCCGTGGTGCTGTGTGTTCATTTGGTGGCTGTTTTGGACGTGCGGCGCGGCGGAGATGTTTTATGGCGGCGGCAGGACAGCCAGCTGCGGAACCCTGATGGACTATGCAAGGCGGAACAGATTGCTGGTGAAAAAGGACTACCGCCCGGGAGACCTGGTGTTTCTGCGGTTTTCCGGCAGCGGCGGGCCGCAGCATATCGGGATCGTGGAGGCTGTGCGGGGAGAGACACTGGTGACCATTGAGGGCAACACCGGCGCCGCCAGCAACACCAACGGCGGAGAGGTACAGAGAAGGGAGCGGCACCGGCGGTATGCAGTAGGGGCGTACCGTCCGGCGTATGAGGAGGAGACGATGACACAGCAGCAGTTTGACACCATGATGGAGCAGTGGCTGGAGCGGCGCGCCGGTCAGGAGCCGGGTAACTTTTCCGCCGAGGCCCGGGCCTGGGCGGAAAGCATCGGTCTGATCAAAGGCGACCTGGAGGGGAGAAAGCAGTACAAGAGCTTCTGTACCCGGGAGCAGCTGATGACATTTTTATACCGGCTCGTGAAGCTGGAGCAATAAGAGAAGGCACCCGGCAGGAATCTCCTGCCGGGTGCCTTTTTGACTTGATTCAGTGGCGCTTTTGGCAATATTGGGTGCAGAGTTTGTCCGTACATTGGGCGCAGGTCAGTGCTGCGTTGCTCCGATCCCAAAAACGTTCCGGATGCAGGAACACAGATACTTCCCAGATCACCCAGATCACTGCGGCCAGCAGTGCAAGAGAGCGGGTGAAAAAGCCGGGGACGAAGCCCAGCGGGGCGAACATCATCAGGTGATCCCAGTTGAAGATGCGGCAGGTGGTGCAGCAGCGGTTGCCCAGCATAAGCCGGAACGGGCACCAGATCAGCACGCAGATCAGATCGCACACATAGAAAAACACAGAGATGAGCACCAGCACGGAGGCGCTGAGAACGCCGCGGCGGTACAGCAGGCCGATGATGCAGGTCACGACTGTCCACAGGACAAACACCAGCGCGGCGGAGCGGTTGGCGGAGCGGATATAGGCCTTCAGCGCGGGGCCGGAGGCGGATTCTCTGCCGGGACGGAACCAGACGCCGAAGTTTTTCTGGGAGCCGAGGGCCATGCCCTTGCGGGAGGGGATCAGCTGCTGGAGCATATCCCCCATCCACACCAGCCACAGCAAGTGGAAGATGGAGAAGGAGGAGAAAAAGCTGCCGTCTTCAATGATGCGGAATGTCTGCGGCGCATGGATATACAGCAGGATGCCGATGAACAGCACCAAACAGCGAAACGCAAGCCGGGCCAGATAGATCGCCCGGAGCCGGGATATGGACTTGCGGGGAGGTTGACGGTTCATGAGGTCACTCCTGTGTCGATTTTTGCGGTTCCGGTTCAGTATAGCACTTTTTACCAGCGGGGACAAGAGGGGATGACAGGTCTTGCGATACAGCCGGCCAGACGGTATAATCAATAAAACGATGTGTTCTCAGTTATGGAGGCGGCTTATGAATTACCGACTGGACAAATACGGAAATCAGATCTCAGCACTGGGCTTTGGCTGTATGCGGTTTCAGAAAAACATGGGCAGGATCGATCTGCAGGAGGCGGAACGGGAGATCATGGCGGCGTATCACGCCGGCGTGAACTATTACGACACCGCCTATATCTATCCGGGCAGCGAAGCGGCGCTGGGTGAGATCTTTGAGAAAAACGGCATCCGGGACCAGGTGCTCATCGCCACGAAGCTGCCCCACTATCTCATCCGCAGCATGGAGGGGTTGGAGAAGCTGTTTCAGGAACAGCTGGCCCGCCTGCGGACGGATCATATCGACTATTACCTGATGCATATGCTGACGGATATCGAGACCTGGCGGCGGCTGAAGGATATGGGCATCGAAGGCTGGCTGGAAGAGAAAAAACGCAGCGGCGCCATCCGGCAGGTGGGCTTTTCCTACCATGGAAATTCGGAGATGTTCTGCCGGCTGCTGGATGACTATGACTGGGAGTTCTGCCAGATCCAGTACAACTACATGGACGAGCACTCCCAGGCCGGCCGGAGGGGACTGCACCGCGCCGCGGAAAAGGGCATCCCCGTGATCATCATGGAGCCGCTGCGGGGCGGCAAGCTGGTGAACATGTTGCCGGAGGAGGCGCGGAAGCTGTTTGCCGCCCATCCGGCGGGTTATACTCCTGCCCAGTGGGCGCTGCGCTGGCTGTGGAACCAGCCGGAGGTCACCTGCGTTCTCTCCGGCATGAACACCCTGGAGATGGTGGAGGACAATGTGCGGACGGCGTCCTCCGCACAGGTGGGCGATCTGGGGCCGGAGGAGGAAGCCATGCTCCGGCAGGTGGTGGAGGCCATCAACGCGAAGATGAAGGTGGGCTGCACCGGCTGCGGCTACTGCATGCCCTGTCCCAAAAACGTGGACATCCCCGGCGTGTTTGCCAATTACAACCGCCGCTATACCGAGGGCAAGCGGCGGGCGCAGATCGAGCATATTATGTGTACGGCGCTGCGGCGGGATTCCTCGGCTGCCTCCAACTGCGTCGGATGCGGCAAGTGCGAGCAGCACTGCCCCCAGCATATCCGTATCCGGGAGGAACTGCGGAACGCCGGACGGGAGCTGGAGGGCCCGCTGTATCGGACGGCCCGGAAGGCCGTGGAGCTGTTCAAGGCATTTTGAGCAAAAAAAGGGCTGTGATGAAAAATCACAGCCTTTTTCTGTTGCGTTTTACAGGTTTGAAGGTCGCCGCATGGTAAAACAGCGTCAGGGTGGCGGCCAGCAGTACGCCGCCGATGATGTCTGTCAGCCAATGCACGCCGGAGAGGATCCGGCCGACGATGGTGATGATCATGATGGCGGACAGGAACACCGTCAGGATGCGGCAGAGGGGCGTCCGGGCGAGACGGCGGCGGATCTGAAGGATGGCCGTGCCCATGACGCAGAGGAAGATCATCGTGTGGGAAGAGGGGTAGGCAGGCTCCAGAACACCGTCGATCAGAACGGGACGGTAATTGATGACGAAGTGGTCAAAGCCCACATAGCAGAGCACGACCAGCACATAAAAGACGCCCAGCAGAAGGATGTCGGAATCGACCCGGAGCAGGCTCCGGCGGCGGATCAGCTGGCGCAGACCCAGCAGCGCAAAGCAGAGCGGCACGAGGATGATGGCAATGCTCAGCCATTCCGTGATGGTGTACCACGCCGGATGGGTGCCGATCAGACGGGCAAACGCGCCGTTGATGGCGGCGAGACCCACGGAGCTTCCGTTGGGGCCGATGGGCTGAACGTCCACGGTGGCCACCACCAGAGTGAACACGCAGAACAGGAGCAGCATGACAGCGGCCGATACAGCGGCCCGCAGACGATTGGTACGCATAGTGGTCCTCCCGGGAACGAACGATGTCATCGCCGCATGTGATGTAAAAAAGGAAAACCCGTCGCAAGCGGTATACCGCTTGCGACGGGTGGTGCCGGTGGTGGGACTCGAACCCACACCCTGTCGCCAGGAACGGATTTTGAGTCCGTCACGTCTACCATTCCATCACACCGGCGTGCCCAATTATTATACAGGATAGCGAATCAAAATTCAAGAGGGAGTTTGTGGATGGGAAAAATCGTGAACAGACCGTAAAAAGAGAGGGGATTTCGGGAAAAAGCCTACACAAATCAGGGGGAACGTGCTATCATATATAAGTTAAATTATGCGTATTTTTCCCAAAAGAAAGGAGGCGGGAACATGAAAAAAGGATTGCTGCTGGTTTGGACCTGCGCACTGCTGCTGTTTGCCACCGGCTGCAGCTTCACGCTCTCGCCTCAGGAGTTATACCGCCTGCCCAAGCTGCCGACGGAGTATACGGAGCTGGACAGCCGCATCGGCGAAATTTTGGCGGAGGGCGCGGAATACGCGGCCCCTGTCTCCGGCTCCAACATCCAGCCGGTGCAGCTGGTGGATCTGAACAGCGACGGACAGGAGGAGGCGGTGGCCTTCTTCCGGAATTCCTCCGCGGAAAAGCCGCTGAAGATCTGCATTTTTACCCCGGTGGGCGACGGCTATGAGCAGACCGCCGCCATCGAAAGCAGCGGTACCAGCATCAACAGCATCGTATACAGCGACCTGAACCGGGACGGCTACACCGAACTGCTGGTGGGCTGGCGAACCACAACGGATCTGCAGGCGCTGGTGGTATACAGCCTGCGGGGAAACGAACCGGAAGAGCTGATGCGCAGCAACTATGTGCGCTACACGCTGGCGGATCTGGATGAGGACCGGATGCAGGAGCTGGTGATCCTCCGCTCCACAGAGGAGGAAGGCGGCAACGTGGCGGACTACTATGTCTGGCAGGACGGTCAGCTGCAGATGAAGACGCCGGCCCGCGTGTCCATGACCATGGCGGAGCTGAGCCAGCAGGGCCACGTGACCAGCGGCAAGCTGCAGGACGGCACGCCCGCCCTGTTTGTGACCGGTGTGGAGGAGTCCATCTTCTCCATCACGGATGTTCTGGCAGTCCGGAATGACGAGCTGACCAACATCTCCCTGTCGGACAGCACCGGCGCCTCTACGGAGATCGCCCTGTTCCGCTCCCTGTACCCCACGGATATCAACAACGACGGCGTGACGGAAGTGCCTATTCCGGAGATTCTGCCGGGGTGGGATGATGAGGATTCCTCCTATCAGCGCATTGACTGGCGCAGCTATGATGCGGAGGGCGCCGGCACAGCGGTGCTGAGCACCTATCACAGCATCGAGGACGGCTGGTATCTCCGGCTGCCGGAGGCCTGGCGGGACCAGCTGCTGGTGACCCGAAGCGTGATCCCCGACGAGGCGTATGTGACGTTCTATTGCTGGACGGAGGAGGGGATCCACCCCTTCCTGCGTATTTCCGCCATCACCGGCAACAGCCGCAGCATCAAGGCCTCCCGGGGCGGACGGTTTACCCTCAGCCGTCAGGCGGACACCACGTTTACCGCCGAGCTGCTGGAGGCAAACGGCACCTGGGAGCACGGCATTACAGAGGACGAGGTTCGCGAGGCGTTCAGCCTGATCGCCAAGGAGTGGACTTACGGAGACAACTGACGCAGTTGAGAAAGGATCGGAACCATGAAAAAAGTTTTGGTTTTGGAAGACGAGGCCAGTATCCGCGGATTTATCGTGATCAACCTGCGCCGCGGCGGCTATGAGGTCATCGAGGCGGAGAGCGGCGAGGAGGCTCTGGAAAAGCTGAAGGAGCATCCGGACACCAAGGTGGCGCTGCTGGATATCATGCTGCCCGGCATCGACGGCTTTGAGGTCTGCCGCCGGATCCGCGCCACCAATACAAAAATCGGCATCATTATGCTGACTGCCCGCTCTCAGGAGATGGACAAGGTGACCGGCCTGATGACCGGCGCCGACGACTATGTGACGAAGCCCTTCTCTCCCGCGGAGCTGACCGCCCGTGTGGACGCCCTGTTCCGCCGGGCCGGCGGCGGTGAGATCGTGCAGTCCGGCGAGATCAGCCAGCCGCCCTTCCTGCTGAACACCCGCAACCGCACGCTGGAGAAAAACGGCCAGCGCATCAAGCTGACCCAGGTGGAGTATTCCATCATGAAGGTGTTCATGGAGAACCCCGGCAAGGCCCTCTCCCGTGAGGAGATCCTGGATATGGTCTGGGGCCGGGATTACTTCGGAGAGCTGAAGATCGTGGACGTGAACATCCGCCGCCTGCGGTTGAAAATCGAAGATAACGTGCAGAATCCCATCTATATCACCACAGTGTGGGGCTACGGCTACAAATGGGGATTCTGAGGCGGGAGTCGCCCTGGGCCAGAGAGTACCGGGCCGCCTGGCAGCAGGAGCAGAAATTTTTGGAAAAATACGGCCAGCGTCCGGCTGCGTCCAAGCTGGACCGGGCACTGGACGAAAAGATCCCGGCAGGACTGCGGGAGACCCTGCACAAGGCCTTTGTCAAGGCCTTTCAGGTGGTGTTTGACAAGGGCGACGGCGCTATCCGCAAAACGGTGCACACCAACAAACGCCAGCAGGAGTACATCATCCGCCAGTACAATGTGGACAGAAAAGAAAACCGCAAAAACCTGCGGAAATTTCACAAGGCCGCCTCCGGCGCGGGACGGGGCAGCGTCGTGCTGTCCAGCGCGGCGGGCATCGGCATGGGCGTGTTCGGCGTAGCGCTGCCGGACATCCCGCTGTTTACGGCCATGCTGCTCAAATGCGTCTATGAGACGGCGGACACCTATGGCTATGCCATTGAGACAGACCGGGAAAAGATCCTGGCCCTGCGGATCATCGAGGCGGCCCTCTCCGACGGTGAGGAGCTGCAGATGAACAACCGGGAGATCGACGGCTTTTTCCAGGATGGATACTGGGTGCGGGAGCTGACGCTGGAGGAACAGATTCGCGCTGCCGCCCGCCAGTTGTCCGCAGCCATGCTCTACAGCAAGTTCCTGCAGAACATCCCCGTCGCCGGCGTCGTCGGCGGCGCCAAGGACGGCATTTATCTGCGCCGGGTACAGCAGTACGCGGCCATCAAGTACCGAAAGCGTTTTCTGCTGCAGCGGAAAGCGGCAAACTAACCAACAGGAAGGGGGCGGACCCGAATGAGTGAAACCTTGAAAAACGGCCACGGCGCGCGGCGGGTCCGCGGCCTTCGCCGCCGGTGGGTCACCGGCAGTATCGTTCCGGTGATGCTTTTGCTGGCGATGGTGGTCGTCATCTTTTCCGCCGGCGTCACCAACTACTATTTCGGCGCCATGCAGGACGGTCTCGTGCAGCAGGCCCGGGCCGAGGCCGGTGCCTTCAACGATTACTTCATGGACAACGGCTATGCGGAATATCTGCAGAAGGCCACCCAATCCACCACGGACTTTACCAACAAGGACCGCATCGAGCTGCAGTTTATCAACAGCGTTGGCCGGATCCAGGTGTCCTCCACCTCCAGTCTGAAAACCGGTATTTCCCCCGGTACGGACGACATTGCCCAGGCCATCGCCCAGCAGGACACCAAGGTGTTTACGGGCAAGGACCCGGAGACGGGGGAGAACATCATGGCCGTCTCCTCTCCGTTGTTTTACAGCGGCAAGGTGGTGGGCGTGCTGCGGCTGGTCACCTCTCTGCAGGCCGTGCAGCGGCAGATCATGATTGCGGTTGCCGCCATTTTCCTGGTGGCGGTGCTGTGTATGGCGCTGATCATCATTTCCAGCCTCCTGTTCATCAACAACGTGGTGGAGCCGGTGGCGGTGGTGTCCGAGGCGGCCAAGCGGATCTCCGCCGGTACCTACGGCGTGCGGATCGAAAACCGGTATAAGGACGAGCTGGGCGAGCTGGTGGACAACATCAATGATATGTCCCTGAAGATTGGCCAGAACGAAAAAATGAAGAGTGAGTTTATCTCCTCTGTGTCTCACGAGCTGCGTACGCCCCTGACGGCCATCAACGGCTGGGGCGAGACGATTTTGGAGGATGTGGACAGCGATCCCGAGCAGATGCGCCGGGGCATCCGCATCATCCTCAACGAATCCCGCCGCTTGTCCACCATGGTGGAGGAGCTGCTGGCCTTCTCCAAAATGGAGGACGGCCGCTTCACCCTGCAGGTGGAGCAGATGGATCTGCAGGCGGAATTTGAAGATGCCATTTTCACCTACCGGGAGCTGTTCCGGCAGGAGGGCATCGAGCTGGAATACGAAAGCGAAGTCGAAGAGCTGCCCTTTATTGTGGGCGATCCCGAGCGGCTGAAGCAGGTGTTCTGCAATGTGCTGGACAACGCCGCCAAGCACGGCGGTGCCGGCAAGCGCATTAGCGCCTCCATCGCCCGGGAAAACGGCGCGCAGGTCATCCGGGTGCGGGACTATGGCCCCGGTATCCCGGAGGCGGAGCTGCCCTTCGTCAAGCAGAAATTCTACAAAGGCTCCTCCAAAGCCCGCGGCAGCGGCATCGGTCTTGCCGTGTGCGACGAGATCGTGGAGCTTCACGGCGGCGGGTTCACCATCGCCAACGCCGATGGCGGCGGCGCGGTGGTCACCATCCGGCTGCCGGAACAGGAATAAATTCGAACAAATGTTTGCTTTTTCGGAAGCGAATATGATATAATGCAATTGCAACTGGTTTAGAAAGGAAATCCCATGTCTGAGAACAAATCCTGCGCCTTCCGCACCAGCATCGGCGGACAGGCTCTGATTGAAGGCGTTATGATGCGCGGTCCTGAGAAGCAGGCCATCGTGGTCCGCGATCAGGAGGGCAACCTGGTGGAAAAGGTCGAAGACCTGAAGTTCATCAAGGACCGCTATCCCGTGCTGGGCTGGCCGCTGATCCGCGGCGCTGTCAACTTCATGGCTGCCATGGTCAACGGCGTCAAGGCGCTGATGTACTCCGCGGAGTTCTATCCGGAGGAGGAGTCCGCGCAGCCTTCCAAGTTTGAATTGTGGCTGGAAAAACACCTGTCCAGCAAAAAGCTGGAGAGCGCCGTCATCACCCTGGCGGTGGTCCTGGGGGTGGGTCTGAGCATCTTCCTCTTTATGATCCTGCCCACCTTTGTCACCGGCGGCCTGCTGCATTTCTTCCCCGCGGCCCCCATGTGGCTGCGCAATCTGCTGGAGGGTGCGCTGAAGATCATCATCTTCCTGCTGTACCTCATTTTCTGCTCCAAGCAGAAGGATATCTACCGGGTGTTCCAGTATCACGGCGCGGAGCATATGAGCATCTTCTGCTATGAGGCGGGTCTGCCCCTGACGGTGGAGAACGTCCGCAAGCAGACCCGGCACCATCCCCGCTGCGGCACCAGCTTTATGTTCGTGGTCATTTTCGTGAACATCCTGCTCTCCAGCGTGATTTTCGGCATCTGGCCCATCAAGCACACGCTGCTGCGCACGCTGGTGCATCTGCTGATCCTGCCGCTGGTGGTGGGCATCACCTACGAATTCAACCGCTGGGTGGGCCGCCATGTGCAGGACAATGCACTGGCAAAGCTGCTGACCAAACCCGGCATGTGGATGCAGAATTTCACCACCAACCAGCCGGACGACAGCATGATCGAGGTGGCCATCCGCTCTCTGGAGCTGGTTCTGCCCAGCGAAAAGGGTAAGGATGAATGGTAAAATAACGATTTTGGAGTGACTTATGGCCACGACATATAACAACTTATATTTAGATATTCGACAGCAACTGCGGCGGGCGGGCATTGAGGCCGCCACGCTGGAGGCCCGGGAGCTGGTGTGCTTCGGCACCGACAAGACCCGGGAGCAGCTGACCCGTGACGGCAGCCTGTACGCCTCGCCGGAGGTGGAGGCCCGTGTGCGGGATCTGGTGGACCGGCATCTGGCCGGCGAGCCGGTGGCATATCTCATCGGCGAGTGGGAGTTTTACGGCCTGCCGCTGGACATCTCCCGGGATGTGCTCATTCCCCGGGCGGACACGGAAGTGCTGGTGGAGCAGGCGCTGGAATATCTGAAACCCCTGGGCCAGTGCCGTGTGCTGGACCTGTGCGCCGGCAGCGGCTGCATCGGCCTTGCGGTGGCGTCCCAGATCCCGGAGGCACGGGTGGTGCTGGGCGAGTATTCCGACGCCGCCCTGCGCATCTGCCGCCAGAACATCCGGCGCAACGCTCTCAGCGGCCATGTGGTGCCCATGCAGGTGAACGCGCTGGAGAAGCCGGAGCGGGCGCTGGGCGAGTTCCAGTGCATCATCTCCAACCCGCCCTACATTCCCAAGGCGGACATTGACGGGCTGGACGTATCCGTGAAGGATTACGAGCCCCATCTGGCGCTGGACGGCGGCGAGGACGGACTGGATTTCTACCGTGCCATCGCGGAAAAGTGGAAGGACGCACTCCTTCCTGGCGGCCGTCTCTATTTCGAGGTGGGCATCGGCCAGGCGGACAGCGTTCTGCGCATCATGCGGGCGCAGGGCTTCGGCGATATTCAGATCATCAAGGATCTGCACGATATTCCCCGGGTGGTATTCGGCACCCTTTGTACGGAAATTTAAGGATATTTACATACAGAAAGCAGGAGGAATTGACTATGGCAAGAGAAAAAGCACCGCTGCCTACCGCGGCACCTGCCAACGACAAGAAGCGCGCCATCGACACCGCGATGGCCCAGATCGAGAAGATGTACGGCAAAGGCTCCATCATGCGCCTGGGCGACCAGACGGAGCTGAGCGTGGACTTTATCCCCACCGGCTCTCTGGCGTTGGATGTGGCGCTGGGTATCGGCGGTCTGCCCAAGGGCCGTATCGTGGAGATCTATGGACCTGAGTCCTCCGGTAAGACCACCCTGGCCCTCCATGTGGTGGCCGAGGCCCAGAAGCGGGGCGGCGAAGTGGCCTTCGTGGACGCCGAGCATGCCCTGGACCCCACCTATGCCCGCGCCCTGGGCGTCAATGTGGAGGATATGCTGATCGCTCAGCCGGACACCGGCGAGCAGGCTCTGGAGATCACTGAGGCTCTGGTTCGCTCCGGCGCCATCGACGTCATCGTGGTGGACTCCGTTGCCGCACTGGTGCCCCGTGCCGAGATCGAGGGCGAGATGGGCGACAGCTATGTGGGCCTGCACGCCCGCCTCATGAGCCAGGCGCTGCGCAAGCTGACCGGCGCCATCGGCAAGACCAACACCATCGTCATCTTCATCAACCAGCTGCGCGAAAAGGTGGGCGTCATGTACGGCAACCCCGAGGTCACCACCGGCGGCCGCGCCCTGAAGTTCTATTCCTCCGTCCGCATTGACGTGCGCCGCATCGAGGCGCTGAAGAACGGCTCCGAGATCGTGGGCAACCGCACCCGCGCCAAGGTGGTGAAGAACAAGGTGGCCCCTCCCTTCCGTGAGGCGGAGTTCGACATCATGTACGGCGAGGGCATTGCCCGTCTGGGCGAGCTGGTGGATCTGGGCGTGAAGCTGGATCTGGTCCAGAAAGCCGGCTCCTGGTTCTCCATGGGCGAGGTCCGCATCGGCCAGGGCCGTGACGCCGCCAAGAAGTATCTGGCGGACAACCCCGATGTGGCTGCCAAGCTGGAAGCTGACATCCGGAAAAACTTTGACAAGCTGATGACCGGCCAGTCCCGGGTGGCAGCCAAGGCCGCCGGCCGCGCCGTGGATGTGAGCGCCGACGATTTTGACGATGCGGATTGACCGCATTGAGGCCTCGAAGCGAAAGCGGGGCCGGGTGCTGGTATTTCTGGAGGGCGGCGCCTGCCTGAAGATCACGGAGCAGGAATTGCTGGACTTCGGCCTGCGGGCCGGAGACGAACTGGACGAGAGCACCCAAAAACGACTGAAAGAGGCCGCCGGTGTGTCCGACGTCAAAACCACGGCGGCAGATCTGATCGGCCGGCGGGCCATGTCCCGGGCCAGTCTGGAGAAGAAGCTCCAGGAAAAGGGCGCCAGCGAGGCGGAGGCCCGCTATGCCGCCGAATGGCTGGAGGCCATCGGTGCCATCGACGACGCCGATTACGCCGCCCTGCTGGCAAACCACTGCGCCCGTCAGGGCTACGGCCCCCAGCGGGTGAAGCAGAAGCTCTTTGAAAAGGGCGTGCCCCGGGATCTGTGGGACGACGCGCTGGCCACTTTGCCGGATCCGGCGGAGGCCATCGACGGATATCTGCGGAGCAAGCGGCGGGGTGAGCTGGACGAGAAAGAGAAAAAACGCCTGGCGGACGGCCTGCTGCGCCGGGGCTTTGCCTGGAGCGATATCCGGGCGGGACTGAATCGCCTGGGGGCGGAGATCTGGGAGGAGTCAACATGGAACTGATGGAAGCCATCCAGAAGCGCCGCAGTGTCCGGCGCTATCAGGATCGCGAGGTTCCACGGGAACTGCTGGAGGAGATTTTGGAGGCGGCCTGCTGGGCGCCCTCGGCGGACAATCTCCAGCCCTGGTACTTTGTGGCGCTGACGAGACCCGAAGACATCGCCCTGCTGCGGGAGACCATGGAAAAGGTCTCCGAGGAGATCAAACCCTATCTGCAGGAAATGTTTCCCCGCCACCCCAGAGTGGTGGCGGAGACCACCGGGTTCCTGCGCCGCCTGGGCGGCGCGCCGGTCTATGTGCTGGCGTTTTTGCAAAAGGACTACGGCCATACCCGTGACGCGGTGATCGAAAGCACCGCGGCGGCCATCCAGAATCTGCATCTGGCTGCCCATGAGCGGGGGCTGGGCACCTGCTGGGTCAATGCTGTGACGGGCCTTGGCTACGGCCCCGTTCTGCAGCAGCTGTTCGCGCCGGACAAGGGCGAATTTGTCAGCCTGATTTCCGTAGGCTGGCCGGACCATACTCCCAGAACCCCCGGCCGCAAGCCGGGACGGTGGGAGATCCGCTAATGAGAACATAAGGAGAACAGCGTTATGAGCTATAACGTATCATTTATTTCCCTGGGCTGTGCCAAGAACCAGGTGAACTGCGAGCAGATGATGGCGTCCGTTCAGGCCGCCGGCCACAACATCCAGATCGCCCCCGAGGGCGCCGATGTGGTGGTGGTCAACACCTGCGGCTTCCTGGCCTCCGCCTGTGAGGAGGCCATCGACAATATTCTGGAGATGGCGGAGCTGAAGCAGTCCGGCCAGCTGAAGAAGATCCTGGTCACCGGCTGCATGGCCCAGCGCTACAAAAAGGACGTGCTGGACGAGATGCCGGAGGTGGACGGCGTGCTGGGCACCGGCAGCTATGCCCAGATCGCCCAGGCCATTGAGGAAGTGATGGAGCAGGGCCTGCGCCCCTGCTATCTGGGCAATATCCACACCGCCGACCAGAGCGGCGAGCGCATCCTGTCCACTCCGCCCTGGTACGCCTATCTGCGGATCGCCGAGGGCTGTGACAACCACTGTTCCTACTGTGTCATTCCTTCTTTGCGGGGCAAGTTCCGCTCACGCCCCATGAACGAGCTGCTGGACGAGGCCAGCGAGCTGGCTTCCGCCGGTGTGCAGGAGCTGCTGGTCATCGCGCAGGACATCACCCGCTACGGCGCGGACTTCAACGGCGGCGTTCCCATGCTGGACAAGCTGCTGCAGGAGCTGTGCAAGCTGGAATTCAAGTGGATCCGCCTGCACTATCTGTATCCCGATGAGATCACTGATGAGCTCATCGACACCATTGCCCGGGAGCCGAAGATCCTGCCTTATCTGGATATCCCCATGCAGCACTGCAACAACACCGTGCTGAAGGCCATGAACCGCCGGGACACCAAGGAGACCCTGACCGCCATGGTGGCCAAGCTCCGTGAGCGGATCCCCGGTCTGGTACTGCGCACCAGCATCATCGCCGGCCTGCCTTATGAGGGTGAGGAGGAGTTTGAGGAGCTGAGCCAGTTCCTGCGGGATATGCGCATCGAGCGCGCCGGCGTGTTCCCCTTCTCCCCTGAGGAGGGTACCCGCGCCGCACTGATGGAGCACGTGGATTTCGAGGAGGCACAGCGCCGGGCTGAGCTGCTGGTGGATGTGCAGTCCGACATCATCGATGATTACAATGAGTCCCTGCTGGGCGAGGAACGTGAGGTCCTGTGCGAGGGCTTCGACGGCCAGGCCCAGATGTTCTTCGGCCGCAGCTATGCGGAATCTCCCGACATTGACGGCCGGATCTACTTCACCGCGGACGAGGCAGTGGCCCCCGGTACCTTCGTCACCGTGCGCCTGACCGGCACCATGGACGGCGAGCTGACCGGCGAGCTGGAACAGTGAGTGAAAGGAGCGTACCTATGAATTTGCCCAATAAACTGACTCTTTTGCGCATTATATTGATTCCTTTCTTTATGGGTGTGCTGTATATGGGCTTCCCCGGCTGCGAGATCGTGGCGCTGGTCATCTTTGTTGTTGCCAGCTTCACTGACCTGCTGGACGGTAAGATCGCCCGTAAATACAACCTGGTGACGGACTTCGGCAAGTTCGCCGATCCGCTGGCTGACAAGATGCTGACCACGGCCGCCATGCTGTGGTTCGTGGAGAACGGCCAGATGCCCGCCTGGGCGCTGCTGATCGTTCTGGTCCGCGAATTCGCCGTCAGCGGTCTGCGCATGATCGCCAGCGACAAGGGCCGCGTCATCGCCGCCGGCTGGTCCGGCAAGGTGAAGACTGCCTCCACCATGGTGTGCATTGTGCTGATGTTCCTGCCCATTCCCGCCATCGTTAACACCCTGTGTGTTTGGGTCATCGCTGTGACGACCCTGTATTCCGGCGTGGAATATTTCATTAAGAACAAGGACGTCATCCAGTCTGCCTGATTGGAAAGGAGCGCGTCGATGTTTCGTGAAATGAGAAAGAGCAAGCAGTCCCTTTCCGCAGAGGAGATCGAGCAGATCCTGAGCCGCAATACCGCCGGTGTGCTGGCAGTCAGCGGCGACGAGGACTACCCCTATGCCGTGCCTCTGAGCTATGTGTACCTGAATGGAAAGATCTATTTCCACGGCGCAAAGGTGGGCCACAAGATCGACAGCATTTTGCGCTGCGACAAGGTGTCCTTCTGTGTCATTGACCAGGACAAGATCGTGGGCGAGGAGTACACCACATACTTCCGCAGTGTCATCGCCTTTGGACGCGCCCGGATTCTGGAGGGCGAGGAAAAGCGCAAGCCTCTGGTGGAGCTGTGCGAAAAGTACTATCCCGGCCATCTGGACATCACGGAGCCGAAGGTGGCAGGCGCCCTGGAGCGTGTGGGTCTGATCGAGCTGGACATCGAGCATGTGACCGGCAAACAGGCTGCTGAATTGGCGATGGGCAAGGGTTGAATAACCGGATTAAAAATGACCGCCGTTTTTCGGCGGTCATTTTTTGCTTGGCGCAGTCACCATGACTGGATGATTTCCAAGAGGGGACTTTGCGCCAGGTCCAGTACCGTCACCAGCCGCCCGCCGTCGCTGTCCAGATCGACGCCCTGGCGTTGCCAGGCGTACCAGGGGAGGTAGGCGCACTGAAGGGAAGACGGGGAGGAGGGCGCTTTTTCCGTGCTCAGTCCGCTGAAGAACCCATAGGGGATCTCCGACAGATTGGCCCGGGCAAATGCTGCGACGGCGCGCTGCTGCTGGGTCGTGACATTCCGCACCCGCAGATGGAGCAGGGAGGAATACGTCATCCAGCTGGCTGCCGGGGCAAATCCGCTGACGGTGCCCGGCATGGCAGCCTCCAGAACCGTTTCACTGTCCATGACCAGAGCGGCGTGCCCGTGCCGCCAGCCCAGCGTGTGGGTCGAAAAAGTCACCAGCAGATCGCCGGGCTGCAAGTCATCCAGCTGATGGGAAACGGCGGTCCGCTCCTCGCAGGTAATACCGAGGGGGAGAAGCGGCTGACAGGAAATGCCGCGGGCATGCAGTACACCGTTCCGGTGTGCCCATAGACCTTGCGTCAGCCACAGCGCCAACAGGCAAAGGAACAAACTAGTGACAAGCTTACGCAGCGGCAGCGCCCCCTTTGCGTTGCGGATTACAATATGATAGTATGACCGCCGCTTCGGGAGTTCAGCCTTGACACATGGTGGAAATCCTGATAATATACTGAGGTAATCAAAGAGCGCGAAGAACGGAAAGAGTAACAGCTCACCCAAAGGACAGAGAGGGCACGCCACCGGCTGCAAGCGGGCCTACGGAGGAAGCTGCGAAGTGCGTCCGGGAGCGCGGGGCGTAATGGCCCCCGGTGTGGCCGCCGATATCGGGCTGACCGGCTGTTGGGCCGGCATGAGCGAAAGCAAGAGTGGAACCGCGTGATTCACGCCTCTTGTACCCGGATGGGTGCAGGAGGCGTTTTATTTTTTCAAAAATAAGTAAACATATAAAAAATAGATCCGACAGAAAGGAAATGTGCTATGTATCTGTATAACTCCGCTACTCACAAAAAGGCAGAATTTGTCACCCACACTCCCGGCCACGTGGAGATGTATACCTGCGGTCCTACCGTGTATCACTTCGCCCACATCGGCAACCTGCGCTCCTACATCATGGAGGACGTGCTGGAGAAGTATCTGCGCTACGCCGGCTACAGCGTGAACCGCGTCATGAACATCACCGACGTGGGCCACCTGAGTTCTGACGCCGACACCGGCGAGGACAAGATGCTCAAGGGCGCCAAGCGCGAGAACAAGAGCGTTCTGGAGATCGCCAAGTACTACACTGACGCCTTCTTCGACGACTGCGCCAAGCTGAACATCAAGACCCCCGACGTGGTGGAGCCCGCCACCAACTGCATCGATGAGTATATCAACATCGTGCAGACGCTGGAGCAGAAGGGCTACGCCTACTTTGCCGGCGGCAACGTGTATTTCGACACCAGCAAGCTGGACCGCTACTATATCTTCAACGACCACGATGAGGATGATCTGGCCATCGGCGTCCGCGAGGGCGTTGAGGAGGATCCCAACAAGCGCAACAAGAACGACTTCGTCCTGTGGTTCACCCAGTCCAAGTTCGAAGATCAGGCCCTGAAGTGGGATTCCCCCTGGGGCGTGGGCTATCCCGGCTGGCACATTGAGTGCTCCGGTATCTCCATGAAGCACAACGGCGAGTATCTGGATATCCACTGCGGCGGCGTTGACAACGCCTTCCCCCACCATACCAACGAGATCGCCCAGACCGAGAGCTTCCTGGGCCATGCCTGGTGCCCCCAGTGGTTCCATGTTGCCCACCTGAACACCAACGACGGCAAGATGTCCAAGTCCAAGGGCGAGTTCCTGACTGTTTCCCTGCTGGAGCAGAAGGGCTATGATCCTCTGGCTTACCGCTTCTTCTGCCTGCAGAGCCACTACCGCAAGGCACTGGTCTTCTCCTGGGAGAACCTGGAGAACGCCCAGGGTGCTTACAACAAGCTGCTGCGCCGCATCGCCGCCCTGAACGACGCTGACGGCCAGGTGGACGAGGCTGTCGCCAAGGAGTTCAAGGATAAGTTCATCCAGCAGCTGGGCAACGACCTGAACACCTCCATGGGCGTCACCGCGCTGTATGATGTGCTGAAGGCCAAGACCAACGACGTGACCAAGCGTGCCATCCTGGCCAGCTTCGACCAGGTGCTGAGCCTGAACCTGCTGGAGAAGGCCGCTGCCATCCGCGAGAAGGAGGCCGCCCAGGCCAAGAGCCAGACCGCCTGCGGTTACACCGTCACCGGCGAGGGCGACCCCGCCATCGACGCTCTGGTCATGGCCCGCTACGAGGCTAAGAAGGCCAAGAACTTCGCCGAGGCCGACCGCATCCGCGACGAGCTGAAGGCTCAGGGCATCGAGATCATCGACGCCAAGGACGGCGCCACCTGGAAGCGCGTGTAATTCATATCTGTACTGCAAAAAGAGGAACGGCTGAGCCGTTCCTCTTTTTCTTGACAGAAACAGGAAAACAGGATACTATAAAAGTCGAAGCGAACAATATAATGTCTGTTTTTGGGAGAAAGGCGGTTGGCTGCTATGGAACTGAACCGCGCGGTGGCGGAGAATATCAAGCGCATCCGCAAAAGTAAAAAGCTGAGCCTGGAGCGCACGGCGGCCATGTCCGGCGTGTCCCGCAGTATGCTGGGCCAGATCGAGCGGGGCGAGGCGAACCCCTCTGTGGCCATCCTGGGCAAGATCGCCGCGGCGTTGAAGGTGCCGGCGGAGATCCTGCTGGAAAACGACGATTTTGAAACCCTTCAGCTGGTGCGCGAGATGGACACCAAGCCTGTCCGCCTGGACGCCGGCAAGGTGGTGCTGCGCCCTTCGTTCCCCTATGATGATACCACCCGTCAGGAGACGTTCTTCCTGGATATGTACATCAGCGCCCGCTATGAGCCGGAGCCCTCGGTGCCCGGCTGCGTCTGCCATGCCACCATGCTCTCTGGCACGGTCAGCCTGCTGGCGGAAGGGGAGGAGCACCGGCTGATGGAGCGTGATGCCATCCGCTTTGCAGCGGACCAGCCCTACTGCTTCACCAACATGACCCATTCCGCGGCCCGCATCCTGCTGTGCTACCGCTATCTGAAGTAGGGTGAGCACTGTGCGGATCAGACGAGGAACTCCCGCGGATCTGGAGGCGGTGAGCGCGCTGGAGCGCCTTTGCTTTCCGCCGGCTGAAGCGGCCGACAGAGAGGCATTTGCCCGGAGACTTGCGGTTTATCCCGACCATTTCTGGCTTTTGGAGGATGAGAACGGCGAGCTGGTGAGCTTTATCAACGGCATGACGACCGATGAGCCGCTGCTGCGGGACGAGATGTACGAAAACGCCGCGCTCCATGACGAAAGCGGAGCCTGGCAGATGATATTCGGCGTAAACACCCATCCGCAATACCGCCGGCAGGGCTGTGCCGCCCGCCTGATGGAGCGGGTCATTGCGGACACCCGTGCAGGGGGAAGACGGGGCTGTGTGCTGACCTGCAAAAGGGAACTGGTTCCTTATTATGAGAAGTTCGGCTACCGCAGCGAAGGCGTGTCCCAGTCCACTCACGGCGGTGTGGTGTGGTATGACATGCGGCTGACATTTGAAGAGGCATAAAACAAGCGCCCGGCAGATTGCCGGGCGCTTGGCGTTTTCAGATATCGGTGTGGGTGCAGATCTGGCGAATCTTGGCCTGAATGGACTTCAAATCGTCAAAGGTCTCCGGTCGCTTGGATACATCCCGCAGCAGGGCGGAGGGGTGATAGATGGCGGTCATCTGGACGCCGTTTCGCTCAAACCACTGGCCGTGCTCGGCGGTGATGCGGAAATCCTCCTTGATGATGACCTTGGCGGCCACACGGCCCAGACAGATGATGATCTTCGGGCGCAGCAGCGCCGTCTGCCGCCGGAGCCAGCCGATGCAGGCATCCTGCTCCACGTTCAGCGGATCCCGGTTTCCGGGAGGGCGGCACTTGACGATGTTGGCGATGTAGACCTTTGTGCGGTCCAGACCGATGATCTCCAGCATATCGTCCAGCAGCTGTCCGGCGCGGCCCACAAAGGGAACGCCCTGCTCGTCCTCGGACTGGCCGGGACCTTCGCCCACCAGCAGGATCTCCGCATCCCGGGCGCCAACGCCAAAGACGATGTTGGTGCGGGTCTCAGCCAGCGCGCAGGCATGGCATTGCATACATTCAGATGTCAGTTGTTCCCAGGTATCCGCCATAAGGCACCTCCTGAAAAAGGGATGGGGAATATTCCGAAACAAGGGGGGAGACACTGGAGCAGAGGTGAATGGATATGTCACAGCTGCTCTGGCGCTTTTGGATCTACAGCTTTTTTGGGTTTCTGCTGGAAACGGCCTTTGCCGCGGCGACGCACGCCGAGCGGCGGGGCCGAAAATGCAGACTGCTGCTGCCGCTGTGTCCGGTATATGGACTGGGCGTGCTGGCGGTGCTGGCGCTGCCGGCAGAATTGACAGACTCCTTTTGGGAGCTGGCCTTCTGGGGCGGACTGACCGCCACCGCGGTGGAGTACGCCGTCCACTGGTGGTACCAGCGGGCGCTGGGGGTCTTCTTCTGGGATTACAGTGCCGTGGTGGGAAACCTTCGCGGCCGGGTCTGCCTGCCGTTTTCCGCTGTGTGGGCAGTGCTGCTGGCGGCGGCGCTGCCGGCGGCGGAGCGGTGGCTGGCGCCGCGTTTGCCGCGTATCCCGGCGGAGCTTACCTATTGGCTGCTGCTGGTGTTTACTGCGGATACCGCCTGTTCCTGGCAGTTTTTGCGCAGGACCCATGATACACAGGCACTGCGCCTGTTCACACGCGGACCGGCAGATGCTCCGTGAGCCACCGGTAAATGTCCTGATAGATCTCCTCCCTGCAATCCTCGTTGAGGATCTCATGGCGGAGATCGGGATAGAGCTTCATGGACACCTTGCGCAGGCCGGCCCTTTGGAACAGCTCAAATGCCTGCCGGACGCCCTTACCGCAGCCGCCCACGGGATCCATGGCGCCGGACAGGAAAATCACGGGCAGGTCGGGATTAATCGTCCGAATGTTTTCCGGTCGGCCCATGAACGCCATGCCGTCCAGCATCTCCCGGAACAGGCCGATGGAGGGATTTTCACCGCACATGGGATCCGTCAGATAGGCGTCCACGGTGGTGCGGCTGAGGGTGACCCAATCGTACGGTGTCCGGTTGGGGGCGAACATCCGGTTATAGGTGCCGAAGGACAGCTTGGTAACAGCGGGGCTGGGATTCTGCTCACCAATTTTGCGGATCTGACAGGCCACAAACAATTTGGCGGCGGCAAGTGCCGCCCCGCCAATGTGGGCAGTGCCCATGATGATGGCGCCGTCCACCTCGCGGGAATGGCGGGCCAGGTAGGTCCGCAGGAGGAAGGAGCCCATGGAGTGGCCCAGAATGAAATAGGGGAGTTCGGGGAATTGCCGCTGGGTCTGTTCCTGCAGCGCGCGGACGTCCTCCACCACCCAATTCCAGCTTCCGCGGGGACCGAAATACAGCCGGGGGGCGTCCTCGGCCACGGAGAAACCGTGGCCCAGATGGTCGTGGCCCACGACGGCAAAGCCGCGTTCCGTCAAAAACGCGGCCAGAGGCTCATACCGCAGGATGTACTCCGCCACACCGTGGACCAGCTGGAGAACAGCGCGGACTTCGCCCTCCGGCAGCCACTGAACCGCGTGCAGCTGCGTGACGCCGTCGGCAGATAAAAATGTGAATTCATGGCGCACCATAGAAAAACCTGCTTTCCTGTGCTATAATTCTCATTGTAAGAGCATGATACCATATCCGGCGATAGAATACCAGAGAAAAGTGCGCCGTGGAAACACAGAAGGGACGTGTGCTATATGGAAACTTATGTGATCGCCCTGGATCAGGGCACGACCAGCTCCCGCGTGATCCTCTTCAACCGTGCCGGTGACATCGTTGCCCGGGCCCAGTACCCCTTCCGCCAGATCTATCCCCAGCCCGGCTGGGTGGAGCACGATCCCATGGAGATCTGGAACACGGAAAGAAAGGCGCTGGCCGAGGCGGTGGACGCGGCACATATCGACCCCAAGCGCATCGCTGGCATCGGCATCACCAACCAGCGGGAGACCACCATCCTCTGGGACGCCGAGACCGGTGAACCCATCTATAATGCCATCGTCTGGCAGTGCCGCCGCACGGCCTCCATCTGCGACCGTCTGAAGGCGGAGGGCTGGAGCGAGAAGGTAACGGAAAAGACCGGCCTGCTCATCGACGCCTACTTCTCCGGCACGAAGATCAAATGGCTGCTGGACCATGTGCCCGGCGCCCGGGAACGGGCGGAGAAGGGCGAGCTGCGCGCCGGTACGGTGGACAGCTGGCTCATCTGGAATCTGACTGGCGGCAAGGTCCACGTGACCGACTATTCCAACGCCTCCCGCACCATGCTGTTCAACATCCATACCCTGCAGTGGGACGAGGAGCTGTGCCGCGCGCTGGAGATCCCCATGTCCCTGCTGCCCACGCCCTGCGGAAACAGCCAGATCTACGGCGCCGTGGCCGAGGGGATCCCGGGACTGGAGGCGTTGGCGGGCATCCCTGTCTGCGGCGGCGCCGGCGACCAGGCGGCCGCATTGTTCGGCCAGGCCTGCTTCCAGCCGGGCCAGGCGAAGAATACATACGGCACTGGCTGCTTCACGCTGATGAATGTGGGCGCCGAGGCCGTCCGCTCCCGGAACGGTCTGGTCACCTCTGTGGGCTGGGCGCTGAACGGTGAGGTCACCTACGCGCTGGAGGGCAGCGTGTTCAATGCGGGCAGCGCCATCCAATGGCTGCGGGATGAGCTGGGACTCATCCAGAGCGCGCCGGAGTGCGACCGTCTGGCGGAGAGCGTGCCCGACAGCGGCGGCGTCATCGTGGTGCCGGCCTTCACCGGACTCGGCGCACCCTATTGGGATATGTATGCCCGCGGCGCCATCGTGGGACTGACCCGCGGCAGCACCCGCGCCCATATCGCCCGGGCGGTGCTGGATTCCATTGCCTATCAGGTGACGGATCTGGTCCGTGCCATGAATGAGGATGCCCCCTGTCCCATCACCACCCTGCGGGTGGACGGCGGTGCTTCCGTCAGCAACATCATCATGCAGACCCAGGCAGATCTGCTGCGACTGCCGGTGGATCGCCCCACGCAGGTGGAGACCACGGCTTTCGGCGCCGCGGCGCTGGCAGGTCTGGCTGTGGGCGTCTGGAGCGGCACGGAGGAATTGGAGCAGCTGCGCCGCAGTCAGTATGTGTTCCAGCCCCAGCGGGACGAGGCGGACTGCGCGGCGGATTACCGCCAGTGGCGCAGAGCCGTGGGCCGCGCCTGCGACTGGATTGAAAACGAAGTGTAAACATCTGGTGGATTTTCTTGCGCTGGTACGGGAAGTAGGGTATACTGGCTTCATAACAGACGATCTGTCCCGGATGGATCCGGCGTGATAAACGAAAGGAGTTTTTCAATATGGCATTTTTTGAGGAGTTTAGCAAAAAGGCAAAGAACGCCGCTGCAGTGGCTGCCGACAAGGCCAAGGACGCTGCCGAGCTGACCAAGATCAGTGTCGCCATCGCCGGCGAGCAGAAGAATATCGATAAGAGCTTCCGTGCCATCGGTGAGTGGTTCGTCAACGAGTACGAGGGCGAGATCCCCGATGCCGTCCGTGATCTGGTGGAGGCTGTCAACGCCGCCAAGGCCAAGATCGCTGAGCTGGAGGCCAGCAAGCCCTCCAAGGAAGTGGCTGAGGAAGCTGCTCCCGCCGGCAAGAAGTGCCCCATCTGCGGCGCTGAGTCCGACAGCAAGTTCTGCCCCCAGTGCGGCGCTCCCATGGAATAAATGAACGCAGCAAAAGGCCGGTCCGTCTGGACCGGCCTTTTCTTTATGAAGCTCAGAATTTGTTCTTGATGACCTGGGTGTACTCACCGGAGGCGATGTCGATGTAGCGGACGAACAGGGACACCTTGTTGTCCGCGTTCAGGGCAGCCCACATCTGCTCGGCCAGCTCCTCGGCGGAGGCGGCGTCTAGCACCACCCGCTCCGGCTCGCCCTCGAAAGAGGGGAGGGGATTGCCGTCACCCATGTAGGTGTGGATGAAGCGGCCCTCGCCGGCCAGAGGATGGTCGTAGGTATAGAAGAAACGGTGGCAGCAGCTGGGATCGCCGTCGGCGCTCTTCAGAATGGACAGCTTGAAGCTGCCGTCAGGATTCAGGATGCCGGAAATGCGGGGGGTGTAGTTGGGGCCGTCGGGCTCGAACTCCCGGGTGTGCAGGGCCTGGCCGAAGGACTTGCCTTCCACCAGGAAATCGCGGATGGTGTCGGTCTGGTCGCCGTTGGTGACCACCAGCTGGCCGCCGACCTGACGGACGGGGTGATAGATGATGAGGCTGGGGTCCACCATCTTGGAGGGGTCGTGGGCCTCGGTGCGGATGCCGTCCTCGGTGACGGTGAAGACGCGGTTGCGGGAGTTTTCGCTGCGGCCCATGATGAAGTAGGCGGCGATGGCGGACTTGCCGTCGGCGCTGCGGCCCAGAACGATGCCGCGGCCGGGATAGGCGTTGGTGCTGAGGAGATTCATAAGATCCAGCTTGTTCATGTGAAAGACTCCTTTGAAAGGTTTATTTTAAAAGTTTTTTTCGTTCCCGGTAGTCAGGCAGATAGCGCTCCAGCAGTGCGTAAAACCGCGGGCCGTGATTCTTCTCCGTGATGTGGCACAGCTCGTGTACCACCACCAGATCGATGGCTTCTTCCGGGTATTGCATCAGGAAGCAGGAGAAGCACAGACTGTTCTTCGCGCTGCAGCTGCCGTACCGCTTCCGGGCGGTGGTGATTTTGATTCCGACAGGTGAAACGCCCATTATATTGGCCCAATAGGACACTTTATACAGCAAAGTTTCGCGAGCCCGGGCTTTCAGGGCGGCAATGTCTGCCTCAGTAGGCGGCGGGGGAGCCGCTGCTGAGCGCTGTTTTTGCCGCTCCAGATGGCGGCGGATCCAGTCCTCGTGGCTGGCGACAAACGCCTCGATCCGGGCCTTGGAAATCCGCTGGGGAGCGCGGACCAGAACCCGGCAGTCCCGGGTGATCTCCAGCGCCAGGGTCCTCCGTCCGGAGCGGATCAGTTCATATTCGCACATGGTAATACCTTTCGCTTCGTATGGCAGTACCTTATCACAGGCGGGGGAAAAACACAAGAAAAAACGGAGGCAGTAAAACCACCTCCGTTTTGTATCATTTTGACAGGTCGACCTTTACAGGGCGGCCATGGCCTCGTTCACGGCGTCCTCGCAGGTACGCATGGCCTGCAGAGTCTTGTCCAGCAGAACGTCCAGCTCCCAGCCCAGACGCTCGGCGCCGGTCTCGATGACGTCGCGGGAGCAGCCGGCGGCGAACTTCTTGTCCTTGAACTTCTTCTTCAGAGAGCTGAGCTCCATGTCCTGGCAGCTCTTGCTTGGACGCATACGGGCGGCGGCGCCCACCAGGCCGGTCAGCTCATCGATGGCGAAGAGCACCTTCTCCATCTCGTGCTCCGGCTCCACGTCGGAGCAGATACCAAAGCCGTGGCTGCAAACAGCGTGGACGAACTCCTCGCTGCAGCCGATCTCGGAGAGCAGCTCGGGGGCCTTGGCACAGTGCTGCTCGGGCCAGTTCTCAAAGTCCACATCGTGCAGAAGACCCACGGTGGCCCAGAATTCGGCGTCCTCGCCGTGGCCCAGCTCCTGGGCGAACCAGCGGAGGGTGCCCTCCAGCGTCAGGGCGTGCTGGATGTGGAAGGGTTCGCTGTTATACTTGCGCAGCAGCGCCAGCGCGGCTGCTCTCTCGGGACATGCTTTCATGGAAACGGCTCCTTTATTCTTCAAATTGTTCTCAGTATAGACCGAAATTTATCGTTTGGCAATACGGTTACGGCTCGCGGGGATCCGGATCGCTGTCCAGCGTCAGGAAGTAGTCGTAGTAGGGCAGCAGGAATTCATAGCCTTGCTTCAGGCGGTCTACCAGACGGCGGTCAAACAGCTCCTCTGTCAGCTTCTCCTCGTGGCCGATGGAGAAATATTTGGCTTTGTACCAGGGCTCCAGAAGCGCAGAAGGGGCGGGGGAGCGGAGCTTTTTGTAATCCACGGTGTTCAGGCTGAACTCCGACTGGCCATTCAGCGCCCGGGTCAGCCGCTCCATGGTGGCCGGATCCCGGTCGATGCGGGAGCGGAGCTTGGCCATGGTGACAGGGCGGGACACCCAGTAGCCCATACCGTAGCTCCAGCCGTCCGGCGTCAGCTCGAACCAGAAGGAGGGCTTGTCCATCCATCCCTCAGACGGCTGCTCCACGGAAAACCACAGGTTCTCTTTATATGGGCCGCGGCCGTGGAGCCGGCGGGCGTCCCGGTAAATGCGGGTCACC
Organism: Oscillibacter sp.; assembly: GCA_017482345.1. Lineage (GTDB taxonomy): Bacteria > Bacillota > Clostridia > Oscillospirales > Oscillospiraceae > Oscillibacter. The sequence goes on along the minus strand of JAFUNB010000008.1, from coordinate 116,482 downwards.
TTTCGGATGAGGGCGTAGTCCGGCCGCTTGCTCTGGATGAATTCATACATCTCGTCGCCCAGATCCCGCATGGGCTCGTAAAAATGCTTCAGATAGATGTCCTTGTGGGCCTCGAACCAGCCGCGTTCATTGTTGAAGCGGATGCCCCACATGAAATCCACAGTCTCGTCGGTAAAACCGGTAAACATGGCATAACCTCCTGCAGTTCTTCAAAATCGAGGAAAGTATAGCACAAAACCGCCGGCAGGGCAACGAAAAAACCCTCCCGGAGAAGTCCGGGAGGGTCATAAGAGTGGGATCAATCTTCCTTGGCGGCCTCGCAGATCAGCTTCACGCACAGGTCATAGCCCAGCACGCCGCTGTCCAGCGTCAGGTGGTAGTTGCGGCTGTCGCCCCAGGTCTTGCCGGTGTAGCGGTGATAGTAGGTGTGGCGGCTGTCGTCCTTCTTGGCCATCAGTTTGCGGATCTCGGCGCCGTTCTTGCTGCCGGTCATCTCGCTGACCCGCATGGCGCGGCTGACGTCGTCGGCGTGGATGAACACGTTCAGGCAGTCAATGCCGGCCTTCTGCATCGTATCGTCGGCGCAGCGGCCCAGGATCACGCAGGGGCCCTCCTGGGCGAAGCGCAGGACCACGGCCTGCTGCACATCGTGGATGGCGTTCTGGGGATCCTGATAGTTGGAGGAGGTGATGGCGCAGATGCTCTTGAAAATGGAGCTGGCCTTGGAGATGTCCTCGCCCTCTTCTTCCACCAGATCCAGGTCGAAGCCGCTGGCCTTCACAGTCTCCTGCACGATGTCACGGTCATAGAAGGGAATGCCCAGCTCCTGGGCCACACGCTGGCCAATGGAATGGCCGCCGGCGCCGTATTCGCGGCTGATGGTGATCACTTTTTTCATTCTGAAATCCTCCGTTTCCCACCCATGTGTGTGGTATCGTTAAACGCATCATACCACAATCTTCCAGAGGGCGCAACGGAAATCTCAGCCCCGCAGACTTCGCTCCAGCATCTGCAGCAGCTGCCTTGCGTGGTGGTATTCCGCCGCGCTCAGCTCCTCCAGCAATGCCCGGAGACAGGGGTCGGTGGTGCCCTCGGCGGTCCGGGCGTAGTTCAGTCCGTTGCAGGCCTCCGCGTGGTACCGCTCCCGCAGGGCGGCGCACCAGCTATCGGGGCAGACGCTCTGGTGGCTGACGGCGGGGCGGTAGCAGTCTCCCGTGATGAGGTAGTATACCGCCATGAGCCGCCGGGCGTGAACGGCCTCATCTGCCGCCATGTCCCGCAGCGGCTGCCGCGCCCACTGGGGCGCCCGGCGGGACAGGGAGAGCAGCTGCTGGCGGTCGGAGAGGGATTCCTCCACAAAGCCGGTGAGTACCCCTAACATTTCGGCCGCGGCGGTGCCCATACAGCAGGGATTTGGGTCTGCGCCGGGCAGCAGGGCAGGGGAGGCTGCCGTGGGTGAGGCGGGTTCGGTCATGCCGGACAGGGCGGCCGGCTGCTGCCGCAGTTCCGGAAAGGGCTCCAGCTGGGGCGCCACCCGCTGCCAGATGCGGTCGTGCTGGCGGAAATCATAGACCTGAGGTGCGTGCAGAGTTTGTTCCATATTTGGTCCCTCCTTTTCAAACCAGTCTATGCGGGGAAGAAAAAAACCGTGCATGACCACTCTCAGCAGGTAAAAAATGTACTGTGCGGGCAAAATACTACGGGAAAAACCGTCCACTACGTTGCATTTTTGAAAGGCTTCTGTTAAAATAGACAGGCTGTGAGCATTTTTTGCCAAAAAGGAGGATCCTTTCCATGTTGGAACTGAGATCTGTCGGCTATACGGTCCATGAGGGGGACACGAAGCTCGACATTCTGAAAGATATTTCCCTGACCATTGATGACCACAAGCTGGTGGTGTTCACCGGCCCCAACGGCGGCGGCAAGACCACGCTGGCCAAGATCATCATGGGTCTTGTCAATCCCACGTCCGGCCGGATCATCTGGAACGGCCAGGACATCACCGGTCTGGGCATCACCGAGCGCGCCCGTCTGGGCATCAGCTACGGTTTCCAGCAGCCTCCCCGCTTCAAGGGTCTGACGGTCCGCGACCTGCTGACTCTGGCCAGCGGCGACGAAAAGATGAGCAAGGACCGCTGCTGCCAGTACCTGACGAAGGTGGGCCTGTGCGCCAACGACTATCTGGACCGCGAGGTGGATGTGTCCCTGTCCGGCGGCGAGGTCAAGCGCATTGAGATCGCCTCCATCCTGGCCCGAAACAGCCAGCTGATGATCTTCGACGAGCCCGAGGCCGGCATCGACCTGTGGAGCTTCGCCCGTCTCACCGAGACCTTTGAGCAGATCCACCGCACCGGCAGCGCCACCATGATCATCATCTCCCACCAGGAGCGCATCATCTCTCTGGCTGACGAGGTCATCGTTGTGGGCGACGGCTCCATCCGCCACCGCGGCAGCGCGGCGGACATTCTGCCCCAGATCCTGGCAGACACCCTGGGCGGCTGCCCTGTGTTGACGAAGGGAGGCGCTGACTTATGATGGAAAACCAGATCGATCAGGAACTGTTGGAAAAGATCGCGGACATGCTGGGCAAGCCCGTGGGCTCCTTCAACATCCGTAAGGACTCCAGCTGCGCCGACCGCCAGTCCACCGAGAACATTCAGATCACCGACAAGACGGACGGCAAGTCCGGCATCGAGATCCGCATCAAGGACGGCACCGTGGGCGAGAAGTGCCACATCCCCGTCATCATCACCAAGTCCGGCGTGGAGGAGATGGTCTACAACGACTTCTTCATCGGCGAGAACTGCGACGTGGAGATCGTGGCCGGCTGCGGTATCCACAACTGCGGCGATCAGGACTCCCGCCACGATGGCGTACACACCTTCTATGTGGGCAAGAACTCCAAGGTGAAGTACACCGAAAAGCACTACGGCGGCGGCGACGGCCGGGGCGGCAAGATCATGAACCCCGAGACCGTGGTCTATCTGGAGGAGGGCGCCTTCCTGCAGATGGAGAGCACCCAGATCCGCGGCGTGGATTCCACCAAGCGCAACACGAAGATCGTCTGTGGCAAGGGCGCCGAGGCGGTCATCACCGAGCGTCTGCTGACCCACGGCAACCAGACCGCCATCAGCGATATGGAGATCGTGCTGGACGGACAGGACGCCAAGGGCCGCGTCATCTCCCGCTCTGTGGCCCAGGAGGAGTCCGAGCAGGTGTTCTATCCCCGTATGGTGGGCAACGCTGCCAGCTTCGGCCATGTGCAGTGCGACTCCATCATCATGGGCAACGCCAAGATCAAGTCCATCCCCGCAGTCATCGCCAACTGCCCCGAGGCCCAGCTGGTCCACGAGGCCGCCATCGGCAAGATCGCCGGCGAGCAGCTGCTGAAGCTGCAGACCCTGGGTCTGACCGAGGAGGAGGCCGAGGACTGCATCCTCAAGGGCTTCCTGGCTTAATAAACAAGAAAAATAGTGACGGCAGAAATTGCCGTCACTATTTTTTTACGTTTCTGCCCACCAAATAGTCCAGACTAACTTGGTAATAGTCTGCCAACCGAATGAGCGATTTCATTCGTGGCGCGGTCTGTCCGGATTCGTATCGTGCGTATGTTTTAAGACTGCACCCTAAGTGTGCGGCAATATCGGAGCTGTTCTTGCAGTTTTGCTTTCGCAATTGCTGAAGACGAACAGAAAGCATGTCTACCACCTCAACGGCAGTATAGCAGAAGAAAAAAATTAAAAAGTATTTTTGGACAAGCTGTCCTAATTATTTCATAAAAACAGGCCGCCATCCGGAAGATAGCGGCCTGAAAGGGTTTATTCCATGGAAATAATATAGTAGTAAACAGGCTGTCCGCCGGAGAGAACGGCGATCTCGGCGTCGGGGCAGTTGGCCTCGAACACGCCGGCGGCCTTCTGGGCGTCCTCTTCGGAAACGTCCTCACCGAAGTACAGGGAGATGAAGGAGGCCTCGCGCTCCACGGCGTCGGCGGCAAACTTCTCCAGCAGCACGTCCAGATTGCTGTCGGTGCCGAAGAGCTTGCCCTCCTGCAGGGCCAGATAATCGCCTTCCTTGATGTCGAAGCCATCAAAGTCGGAGTTGCGGGCGGCGTAGGTGATTTGAGCGGTGGTGACGGTGGAGAGGCTGTCGGTCATGGCGGCCACGATGCTCTCGGCGTCGGGAGCCTCAAAGTCCACGTTCATCATGGCAGTGATGCCCTGGGGAACGGTCTTGGAGGGGATGACGATGACGTTCTTCTCAGTCAGGGCATCGCACTGCTGGGCGGCCATGATGATGTTGCCGTTGTTGGGCAGAATGAACACGGTCTCGGCGGGGATCTTGTCCACGCCCTCCAGAATACTCTCGGTGGAGGGGTTCATGGTCTGGCCGCCGGAGACAACGCCGTCGGCGCCCAGATCGCGGAACACGGCGGCCAGGCCCTCGCCGGCGCAGACGGCCAGGAAGCCGTACTTCTTCTCGGGAGCGGCCACGATGTGCTCAGGCTCGGCGGCCTCGCGGGCGGGAGGATTGGCGCTGGCCTCGTCCATCTCCAGATCGTCGATGCTCTGAGTCTTGCGGCCGGCGGCCATGTCGTCGGCCTGGGTGCGCATGTTCTCGATCTTGGCCAGCTCCAGGATACCGTACTTCTGGCCCTCGTTCAGGGCGTTGCCGGGGATGTCGGTGTGGACGTGGACCTTGAAGGCCTCGTCGTCCTCGCCGATGACCAGGCTGTCACCGATGCTGTTGAGGTACTTGCGCAGAGGCTCCAGATCCACGTCGGGATTGGCCTTGCGGACGATGAAGACGGTGTCGAAGGTGAAGGTGATCTCTTCCTCGGCGATGGCGCCGTAGTCGATGTTGTTGCTCTGAGACTCGTTCTCGATGATCTCGGGCATGGGCTCGCCGCGCAGCTCGCCCAGCATACCCTCCAGGATCAGCAGATAGCCCTTGCCGCCTGCGTCCACCACGCCGGCCTTCTTCAGGACGGGGTTCATGTTGGTGGTCTCAGCCAGAGCGGCGTAGCCCTCCCGCAGAGCGGCCTCCAGGATCATCTCCACGTCGGTCTCGCCCTCGTTGGCGCAGTCCACAGCGGCCTTGGAGGCCAGGCGGGACACGGTGAGGACGGTGCCCTCGGCGGGCTTCATGACGGCCTTGTAGGCGGCGGAGACGCCTTCCTGCATGGCAGCGGCGAAGGCGGCGGCGTCAGCGGCTTCCACGCCCTTCAGGGCCTTGGACATGCCGCGGAACAGCAGGGACAGGATAACGCCGGAGTTGCCGCGGGCGCCGCGCAGCAGGGCGGAGGCGGTGATGGAGGCGGCCTTGTCAACGGTGGCGGGATCGTTCTTGCGCAGCTCGGTGACGGCTGCGGCAATGGTCATGGACATATTGGTGCCGGTGTCGCCGTCGGGAACGGGGAACACGTTCAGGTCGTTGATGGCCTGCTTTTCGGCAGTGATGGCGGCGGCGCCGTGCAGAACCATCTGCTTGAACAGGACGCCGGTAATCTGATTGTTCATTCGTTTCGGCCCTCCCTTACAGGGTCATAGAATCGACGCACACGTCAACAGCCTTGACGTCGACGCCGGTGTTCTTGGTGACAACGTAGCGCACCTCGTTCATGATAGAACTGCACACTGCGGGGAGGTTTACGCCGTTTTCGACAATGATATGAAGCTCGATGGAGATGGAGTTGTCGTCGTGATAGGTGATGTTGACGCCCTTGCTCATGGCCTCCCGGCGCAGCAGGTGGACCAGACCGTCGGTCATGGAGCGGTATGCCATGCCCTTGACGCCGAAGCAGTTGGTGGCGGCGATGCCGGTGATGTTGGAGAATACGGCACTGCTGATGGAGATCTCACCATGATCGGATTTGAATTGAATCATGAGAACATCCTTTCTTTCCTGTTGTTGTTATTGTGAGAAAGAGGGCAAAAAGCCCTTCATTGAGTACATTACATACTTCGAGGACTCTATTATAAACGATTTCGCTGTAAAGTACAAGTATAAAAAAGAACAGCGGCAAGTATTGAAATGAGGGGAGCTTTGCCGTAAAATAGATAAGCAAATCAATAAAATGCGCGTACTGTGCGCGTGAGGAGGAAACCTGTATGGCAAACAAGGGGCCGATCTATGTTCTGGCCTGTTATATTCTGTGGGGCGTGCTGCCGATCTTCTGGAAGACGCTGTCCGCGGTGGATTCCCTGTATGTTCTGGCGGCCCGCATCGTCTGGTCTCTGGTCTTTATCAGCATCATTATGCTGGCCCAGAAGAAATTTGACCGCATCAAGGCCGTTCTGGCAGACAAAAAAGAGCTGCTCCGTCTGACGGCCGCAGGCGTGTTCGTGTGCATCAACTGGGGCTCCTACATCATCGCCGTCAACAGTGGCCGCGGTGTGGACGCCAGCCTGGCCTATTACATGAACCCCATTCTGGCTATCCTGCTGGGCACCATCGTGTTCCGGGAGAAGCTGACCCGACTCCAGTGGCTGTCTGTGGCCGTGACCTTCACCGGTCTGGTGGTCACCATCGTGCGCTATCAGCAGATCCCCTGGATGTCGCTGATCATCGGCGGCAGCTTCGCCATCTACGGCGCCATCAAAAAGGGCGTCCATGTGGAGCCGGGTGTCTCCCTGTTCTATGAGACCGCCGTACTGGCTCCCTTTGCGCTGATTTTTATCCTGATGTCCGAAATGCAGGGCAACGGCGCTGTGGGTGTGCTGAGCGGTGCCCGGTGGCTGCTGCTGCCCGTCTCCGGTATTGTGACCACCGTACCGCTGCTGTGCTACGCCAAGGGCATCAAGACCACGCCCATGACCCTGTCCGGCATCCTGATGTACATCAACCCCACCCTGCAGCTGCTGGTCTCTGTGGTGCTGTTCCATGAGGCCTTCACCGCCACCCACGCCATCCTGTTCGCCTTTGTGTGGACAGGCCTGGTGCTGTATCTCATCGCCGGCGTGCGTCAGCGGAAGAAGGAGGCAGTCAAATGAGAGTCATCACCGGAACGGCCCGAGGCCGCCGCCTGAAGGAACTGGAGGGCATGGAGACCCGACCCACCACCGACCGGGTGAAGGAGGGCCTGTTCAGCGCCCTGCAGTTTGATATCGAGGGCCGAAAGGTTCTGGACCTGTTTGCCGGTACCGGCCAGCTGGGCATCGAGTGCCTCAGCCGCGGCGCGGTTTCCGCCGTGTTTGTGGATCGGCGGGCGGACGCCGTGAAGCTGATCCGCGAAAACTTAAAGACCACGGAACTGACGGACAAGGCCCGGGTGATGTCCGGCGATTCCATGGAATATCTCAAGAGCGTGCGGGAGAAATTCGACCTGATCTTTCTGGATCCCCCCTATGCCGCGGGGCTTCTGGAGCCGGCAATTTCCCACATAGCAAAGTTTGACATTCTGGCACCGCATGGTATAATTGTGGCAGAACATCCTGCGGACAAGGCGATGCCCGCTCTGACGGAGCCTTACCGCATCCAGCGGACCTACCGCTACGGAAAGATCGCCCTGACTCTGTACCGTCGGAGCGGAAATGAACAGAACGAGGACTGATCCCATGAAGACTGCAATCTGCTCCGGCAGCTTTGATCCCATTACCCTGGGCCACCTGGATATCATCCGCCGTGCCGCCGCCTGCTTCGACCGGGTGTGCGTGTGCGTCAGCCCCAACGCAGAGAAGAAAAACCAGATGTTTACACCGGAGCAGAAGCTGCGCCTGGTGCAGGCCGCCGTGGCGGAGCTGCCCAATGTGGAGGCGGAGCTGGGTCCCGGCCTGCTGGCGGACTTCGCTGTGGAGCACGGCGCCACCGCCATCGTGCGCGGTGTCCGGAACGCCACGGATCTGGATGCGGAGTACTCTCTGGCCCTCATCAACCAGAGCATCCACCCCGGTCTGGAGACGGTGTTTTTCCCCGCCTCTCTGGAATACCAGTACTTCAGCTCCTCTATGGCCCGGGAGATGATCCGTTACGGCCAGCCCCTGGAAAAATACCTGCCCGCCGCCATCGTGCCCCTGGTGCGGGAGATGACTGAGAAAAAGGAAGGATGACCGCTATGGCAAACGATATCAACCGCCTGATCGATATGATGTACGAGCGCATCGAGGACGCCAAGTCTCCCGCCCTGAAGCCCAACCTGAGCATGGTGGACCGGGACGAGATGCTGGACCTGCTGGACGAGCTGCGGGCCGCCGTGCCTGCGGAGGTCAAGCGCGCCCAGGAGCTGCTGGCTGCCCGCGATAAGTTTATCGAGGATACGAAGCGCGAGGCCGAGCGTCTCCAGCGCCAGGCTGAGCTGGAGGCCAAGACCAAGGTCTCCGAGAGTGAAGTCATGTACGCCGCCAAGGAGAAGGCCCGCCAGATCGTGGCCCGCGCCGAGGAGCGCTCCCGCCAGCTGTATCAGGTGGCCAACGAGTATGCCGAGGACGCTCTGGCCCGTACCGAGGAGGCTGTGCAGGCCGCTCTGGACGAGGTGAAGCAGTCCCGCGTCCGCTTCCGTTCCGCCTCCAAGGAGAAGATGCAGGAGCAGCGGGACAAGCTGGACGGCAAGGCTGAGGAGTCCGCCGAGTAAGCCGAAATAGTTTTCGGTCTACCATAACTGCGAAAAAATTGCGTAAAACCGGCCGGTGATTCCGGCGGGTCAAAACGCAAAACCTATATTTTGTATTAGAAAATATGAATATGCACCACCGAGCACAAGATGTTGTGTCCGGTGGTGCTTTTTTATTTATGTAAACTTCGCGAAAAAGTTTCGAACACCTGTTTTAAGTCATGGAAATTACCAAAATTTTCAGAAAAAAAGGTGCTTTTTATCCTCTGAAGTCGCAAAAAAATGCTTGCAATCCAGTTCTGTTTGACTTATACTTGAAATACATGGTGGGGAATTGTGGGTAAATTGGGTGGCAATGTGTCACGAAATCCCTGAAACTTCCCAAAAAACAGAGAGAAGGGGGCGGCATCCGTGGCGAGACTGATGGGCAAATCCAGCAATAATATCGACTCCAAGGGCCGCCTTGTGATTCCTTCCTCCATGCGCGAGGCGCTGGGAGACCTGTTTTACATCACCATTGGCGCGGAGGGCTGTCTGGCCATCTATCCGGAGGCCAAGTGGGAGCAGATGTCCGAGGATATGGACGAGCTGCCCTATACCGAGGCCCGGGCACTGACGCTGCTGTATGCCAACGCGGCCCCCTGTGAACCGGACGGTCAGGGCCGTGTACTGATCCCCGCCAACCTGAGAAAGCACGCCGGACTGAAGAAGACCGCCACCATTGTGGGCCTGAACACCTTTGCGGAGATCTGGGACGAGGATACCTGGGCTGCACGGGAGCAGGCGATGCTGGAATCCATCGACATGGCCGCTGCCATGGATGCACTGGCCAAGGCCAGACGGAACCGGGGGTAAGACATGGAATATACCCATAAGTCCGTGCTGCTGCACGAGTGCATCGACGCACTGAACATCAGACCTGACGGCGTATACGTAGACGGTACACTGGGGCGTGCGGGCCACTCAATCGAGATCGCCCAGAGGCTCACCACCGGCCGCCTCATCTGTATCGACCGGGATATGGCAGCCATCGAGGCGGCAAAGATCCGCCTGGCGCCGTATATGGACCGGGTGACGCTGGTCCACAGCAATTTTGCAGAGCTGGGCGACGTTCTGCGGGAAGCGGGCGTCGCCGGCGCTGACGGCATGCTGTTCGATCTGGGCGTTTCTTCCCCCCAGCTGGACGACGCATCCCGGGGCTTCTCCTACATGCAGGATGCTCCGCTGGACATGCGTATGGATCTGGAAGCGCCCCTGACGGCATATGAGATCGTCAATTCCTGGAGCGGCGACGAGCTTCGCCGCATCCTGTACGAATACGGCGAGGAGCGCTACGCCCCCGCCATCGCGAGAGCCATTGTCCGCTCCCGCGAGGAAAAACCCATTGAAACGACGCTGGAGCTTGTGGATATCATCAAGAGCGCTATGCCGCCGGCGGCGCTGCGGGAAAAGCAGCACCCGGCCAAGCGCAGCTTCCAGGCCATCCGCATCGCCGTCAACGGCGAGCTGGACGCCCTGGCTCCCATGATGCATTCCGCAGTGGCGGCGCTGAACCCCGGCGGACGGCTGGCGGTCATCACCTTCCATTCTCTGGAGGACCGCATCATCAAGCACAGCCTGCAGGATATGGCCCGCGGCTGTACCTGCCCGTCCAACTTCCCGGTTTGCGTGTGCGGCAAGAAGCCCAAGGTGAAGTTGGTCACCCGCAAGCCCATCATCTCCGGCGAAGCCGAGCTGGAGGAAAACCCCCGCGCCCGCAGCGCCAAGCTCCGGGTGGCGGAGAAGTGCGATAACTTCGATATTTGACAATCCAGCCACCCGGTATCGCCGCAAATGCGGCGTCCAAGTGTTTTGGCAAAGCCAAAACCTTGAAATCGGCGGGCTTTGCCTGACGATTTGAGTTTTATTACGGGGGCCCGCAAAAGCGGAGCTTTTGTGGGGTGGCGGAGAAGTGCGATAACTTCGATATTTAACTATGTGTGAATTTTAGGAGAGAGGAGGGACCCCCTTGGCAGCAACAAAGGAACTGCGCCGCTATAACCCCGCGGGCGCCGTGTCCGGCAGCCTGGCCTATGATCTGGACTGGGAACTGCGGGAACGGGAACTGCGCCATGCCGGCGAGGCCCCTCGTCAGCGCGAGGTTGTCGTGGAGCAGCCCAAGGTCCGTACCCGTACGGAGACCAAGGTTCAGACCCGCGAGCGCCAGCACCTCTCTCTCTTCGCCGTGGCGGGTGCTTCCGCTGTGGCCGTCCTGGCCGTCCTGGTCCTGATGAGCTACATTCAGCTGACGGCCCTCTCCGCCGAGACGGTGGCCCTGAAGAACCAGCTGAAAACCCTGAAGGCGGAAAACGTGACGCTGACCGCCCAGTATGAGCGGATGTTCGATCAGAACGCCGTCAAGGAGGCCGCCGAGGCCGCCGGTATGAGCAAGCCCGGCGCCAGCCAGATCTACTACATCGATCTGAGTGACGGCGACAATGCCGTGGTCTATCAGCAGACGGAGCCCAACGTCCTCAGCCGTGTGCTGACATCGGTGAACCACGGGATCTATACGGCGGTGGAATATTTCAAATGACCGCCGCACTATAATGCACTGACAGAATGGGGAGTAAGAATGGCTGTTCTTACTCCCCGTTTGTGACAATTACGGGAGGCACCAATCATGGCCAACACACCGAAACGAAAAAGCGACGCCGCCCGGCGGGCAAACCAGATCGTCCGGAGAAGGACGCTGCTGGTGATGCTCGTGCTGGGCGTTGTTACCTTTGCCCTGCTGTTCTGGCAGCTGTACGATCTGCAGATCCGCCAGCACGAGGAACTGCAGGAAAGAGCGGTGGCCCAGCAGACCCGCAGCACGGTGGTCACCGCCTCCCGCGGCGCCATCTATGACCGGAACGGCCAGACGCTGGCCATCTCCGCCACGGCGGAGACGGTGTTCGTCTCTCCCAAGGAGATCCAGGATTACTTTGACGAGTCCCAGAAAAAGGCGGAGGAGGCGGCGAAGAAAGCCGCGGAGGCAGGCAAGGCCTATACCCCCGCGATCATCCGTGACGGCGATTTCATCGCCCGGGGTCTCAGCCGGATCCTGGAGGTGGATGAGTCTACCATTCTGGAGAAGATGGAAAAGACCTATTCCCAGTATGAGATCATCAAAAAGCGCGCCGACCAGGAGATCGCCAACGAGGTCCGCCGCTTCATCAACGGCGAGATCGACGATGAGGGCCGCGAGGTGCCGGAGAAGCAGCGGGTGAAGCTGCGGGGCGTCTACATGGAGCCCGGCGCCAAGCGCTACTATCCCTACGGCTCTCTGGCCGCCAACGTCATCGGCTTCGTCAACGGCGAAAACGAAGGCGGCGTGGGTCTGGAGGCCAAGTACAACGACGTGCTCAAGGGCACGGCCGGCCTGACCGTCACCGCCAAAAACGCCGCCGGCAGCGATCTGCTGTACCAGTATGAGCAGTATTACGACGCGGAAAACGGCAAGAATCTGGTGCTGACGCTGGACGCCAATATCCAGTACTATCTGGAAAAGGGCATCGAGAGCATGGTGGATAAATTCGACGCCCAGAACGGCGCCACCGGCATCGTTCTGGATGTGAATTCCGGCGCCATTCTGGGCATGGCCTCCTATCCCAATTACGATCTGAACGACTACGGCACCGTGTATGACACCACGCTGCAGGCTAAGCTGGACGCGGATCTGCTGGCACTGGAGAAAAACCGCGGCAATTATGCCACGGAGGAGGATTACCAGGCGGCGGTGTCCCTGCTGAACAGCAACGCCCTGGGTACCCAGTGGCGCAACAAGTGTATCGACTCCACCTATGAGCCCGGTTCCACCTTCAAGCCTGTGACCCTGGCAGCGGCGCTGGAGGAGAACCTCATCAACATGAATACCACCTTCAACTGCACCGGCTCCATCAAGGTGCCCGGCTGGTATAAGCCCATCAACTGCTCCAAAAAGGCAGGCCATGGCGTCCAGAGTCTGGAGGTAGCCACCGGCAACTCCTGCAACCCCGCCTTTATCACCATGGGCCTGACCATCGGCACGGAGAAGTACTACGACTATCTGCAGTCCTTTGGCCTCATGGAGCCCACCGGTGTGGATATGATCGGCGAGACCAAGGGCATTTTCTCGGACGAAAAGACCTTCAACTCCAACGTGGTCTCCCTGGCGTCCTACGCCTTCGGCCAGACCTTCAACGTCACCCCGCTGGAGCTGATTCGGGCCCAGGCCGCCTGCATCAACGGCGGTTACCTGTACCAGCCCTTCGTGGTGGACCAGATCCTGGACGACGACGGCAATATCATCTCCCAGCACGACAGTACCCCCGTCCGCCAGGTCATCAGCCAGGAGACCTCTGACAAGGTCCGCAGCTGTCTGGAATACGTGGTGGCCCAGGGCACCGGCCGAAACGGCCAGGTGGTGGGCTACCGTCTGGGCGGCAAGACCGGTACGGCCGATAAGACCGGCACCAGGACCGACGCCAACCCCAAGGGCGACGTCGTGGTCTCCTTCATGTGCTTTGCTCCGGCGGACGATCCCCAGGTCATCATGCTGCTGACCATGGATACCCCCAGCCGTGACACCGGCGTTTACGTCTCCGGCGGCAACATGGTGGCGCCCACTGCCAGCCAGATCATGGGCCAGATCCTGCCCTACATCGGCGTGGAGCCTGACTACACCGCCGAACAGCTGGTGGGCGCCGACGCCACCGTTCCCAACACCGTGGGCAAGACTGTCCAGGAGGCAAAGGAAAAGCTGGACAGCGTTGGCTTTGCCTATAAGACGGTGGGCAATGGCGATACCGTCACCGACCAGACGCCGGCCGGCGGCGCCATCATTCCCAACAACGCCACGGTCATCCTGTATCTGGGCGCGGAAAAATCCAACGAGCCCTGCACCGTGCCCAATGTGATCGGCCTGTCCGCCGCGGCGGCCAATAAGGCCATCACCAACGCGGGCCTGATCATGAAGATCTCCGGTGCAACGACAACAAATTCCGGCAACGTCCACGCCATCAGCCAGAGTGCCGCGGCGGAGACACAGCTGAAGCCGGGCAGCGTCATCACGGTCCAATTCGGCGACAGTTCCGTGCTGGACTAAAAAACAGAGCACCTTTTGCGTGTTTTTAGGCACGTTATTCCGTATGCGATGCAAATAATAATGTCTATAATGGATGCGGCAAAATCTGCCTAAAGAACAGAAAGGGAGAATGCTATGAAACTGAACGAATTACTGCGGGGATTGACCGTACTGTCCGCCACGGCGGATCTGGATATGGAGATCTCCGATGTCAGCTATGATTCCCGCGCCACGAAGCAGGGCGACCTGTTTGTGGCCATGACGGGCTTTGCGGTGGACGGCCATACGTTCATCGGCAAGGCGGCTGCGGCAGGCGCCGCGGCGGTGCTGTGTGAAAAGGTGCCGGCGGAGGAAGGAATCCCCTACGTCCAGGTGGCGGATTCCCGCCGGGCGCTGGCCGTGGTGGGCGCCAACTGGTTCGGTCACCCTGCTGACCACATGACTATGGTGGGCATCACCGGTACCAACGGCAAGACCACCACCACCTATCTGCTCAAGGCCATTCTGGAGCAGGTGCTGGGCGCCAAGGTGGGCCTCATCGGCACCAACCAGAATATGATCGGTGATGAGGTTATCCCCACGGAGCGCACCACGCCGGAATCCTTCGAGGTCCAGCGGCTGTTTGCCCGCATGCGGGACGCTGGCTGCACCCATGTGGTCATGGAGGTATCCTCCCATGCGCTGGTGCTGGACCGCGTGTACGGCGTGGAGTATGAGGTGGGCGTGTTCACCAACCTGACCCAGGACCATCTGGACTTCCACCACACCATGGAGGAGTACTGCGACGCCAAGTCTATCCTGTTCCGCAGCTGCCGCTACGGCGTGTATAACGCCGACGACAGCTGGTCCGACCGTCTGATGGGGGCGGCCACCTGCGAAAAGCTGTCCTACGGCGTGAAGGCCGCGGCGGATCTGCGGGCGGAGAACATCGAACTGGAGTCCGACCACATTGCCTTTGCCGCTGTCACAAACGAGGGCAGCACGGACATCCGCGTGGGCATCCCCGGCCGCTTCATGGTGTATAACACCCTGGATGTGCTGGGCGCCGCGCTGGCTCTGGGCGTCTCTGTGGGGCAGAGCGCAAAGGTGCTGGCGGGCGTGAAGCCGGTGAAGGGCCGCGTGGAAGTGGTGCCCACTCCCGGCAAGGACTACACCATCCTCATTGACTATGCCCACAGCCCCGACGGTCTGGAAAATGTCCTGCGCTCTGTGAAGGACTTTGCCAAGGGCCGCACGGTGGCGCTGTTTGGCTGCGGCGGCGACCGTGACAGAACGAAGCGCCCCAAAATGGGCCGCATTGCCGCGGAGATCGCGGATTTCGTCATGGTCACCACCGACAACCCCCGCACGGAAAAGCCGGCGGACATCATCGCCGACATCCTGCCGGGCATGGCAAACATTGACACGCCCTATGTGGTGGTGGAGGACCGCATCGAGGCTATTCATTACTGCATGGATCACGCCCTGCCCGGCGACGTCATCGTCCTGTGCGGCAAGGGCCATGAGACCTATCAGGAGATCGACCATGTGAAGCATCACATGGATGAAAGAGAGATTGTTGCGGAGCATCTGTCCGCTCAGACCAACGGATAACCACCCAACTGGGGAAAGGAAGAAGGAATATTCATGACACAGGCAATCACCGCTCTGCTGGTCGGCTTTGTGCTGACTGCGGTCATCGGTAAATTTTTGATTCCGGAGCTGCGCAAGCTGAAGGCTGGCCAGGAGATCCGGGAGGACGGTCCCAAATGGCACGCCGGCAAGGCTGGTACCCCCACCATGGGCGGCATCATGTTCATCATCGGCTCCGGCGTGACCGTGTTTGCGCTGGGTTGGAAGCAGATGCTGGGCGGCGAATTCGTGCATCTGTATGTGTATCTGTTCGCCCTGATCTTCGGCATCATCGGCTTTGTGGATGACTACCGCAAGGTGCGCCAGCACCAGAACGAGGGTCTCACCGCCAAGCAGAAGTTCGTTTTGCAGCTGGCCGCGGCCGTGGTGTTCCTGGTGCTGATGCGCTATGAGGGTCTGCTGTCCAACGCACTGTATGTGCCGTTTTTCAACATCAACATCACCATCAACTGGGTGCTGTATCTGATTTTCGCCGCCTTCGTCATTGTGGGCTGCGTCAACGCCGTCAACCTGACGGACGGTATCGACGGCCTTGCCACCAGCGTTACCTTCGTGGTCATGGTGTTCTTCACCGTGGTGGGTCTTCTGTGGGAGCGTGGCGCCGGAACGGTGGCGCTGTTCCCCGCAGCGCTGGCCGGCGGTTTGGCAGGCTTCTTTGTGTATAACCATCACCCGGCAAAGGCCTTCATGGGCGACACCGGCAGCCTGTTCCTGGGCGGCGCCGTGGCGGCTCTGGGCTTTGCCTACGATGTGCCCCTGATCCTCATTTTTGTGGGCATCATCTACATCGCGGAGACCATGTCCGTTATCCTGCAGGTGACCTATTTCAAGGCCACCCACGGCAAGCGCCTGTTCAAGATGTCCCCGCTGCATCATCATTTTGAGCTGTCCGGCTGGAGCGAAAAGAAGCTGGTGGTGGTGTTCTCCACCATTACGCTGGTGTTCTGTGTGCTGGCCTTCCTGGGCATCCAGGCCCGGTTTTAACGAAACGATCATCTGAGGAGAAAGGAGGGGGGAGACTGTGAAACGCCGTACAGAGCAGCGTCCCATGAGCCGGCAGGAGCGTCAGGCCGTGGAAGAGCGCCGTCAGGCCCGGATGGAAAAGGCCCGGGAGTCCAGCGAGCTGGCCCGAGGACCGGTGGATCTCCCCTTCCTGGTGCTGGTCATCCTGCTGACGGGTATCGGCCTTGTTATGCTGCTCTCCGCCAGCTTTCCCTCCGCCTATTATGAGACCGATGGCAAGAACCCCATGTTCTATTTCATCCGTCAGGGCATCTTTGCCATCATGGGCATCGCGGCTATGCTGTTCATCAGCAGGATCAATTACCAGTGGTTCCGCCGCTTTGCAAAACCCCTGCTGTTTACCTCGGTCATTTTGCTGGTGCTGGTTCTCATTCCCGGCGTGGGCATCATGCGAAACAACGCCCGCCGCTGGCTGGGTGTTGGCGAGCTGTTCACCTTCCAGCCCTCTGAGATCGCCAAGGTGGCGGTCGTGGTGTATTTTTCCCACAGTATTTCCAAGAAAAAAGACAAAATGCGGACTTTCCGCTACGGTATCCTGCCCTACGCGCTGCTGCTGATCGTGCTGGCGGTGCTGGTGGGTCTGGAGCCCCACCTCTCCGGCGCCATCCTCATCATGGGCGCCGGCGCGGCGCTGATGCTGGTGGGCGGCATCCACTGGCGCTGGGTGTTCGGTGCCATCGGTCTGGCGGCAGGCGCGCTGTATCTGGTGCTGGAGGTCATCGGCTACAACGCCTCCCGTATCGAAATGTGGCATAACCCCTGGGCGGACGCGCAGGGAGCCGGCTATCAGCTGTCCCAGAGCCTCATCTCCATCGGCTCCGGCGGACTGCTGGGCGTTGGCCTTGGCCGCAGCCGGCAGAAATTCCTGTTCCTGCCGGAGGAGCATAATGACTTCATTTTCGCCATTGTCTGCGAGGAGCTGGGACTCATCGGGGCGACGCTCATCATGCTGCTGTTTGCGGCGCTGATCCTGCGGGGCTACTGGATCGCCCTCCACGCCCGCGACCGCTTCGGCAGTCTCCTGGTGGTGGGCGTCATCACGCTGATCGCCCTGCAGACCTTTTTGAACATCGCCGTGGTGACGGGCTTCCTGCCCACCACGGGTATCTCCCTGCCGTTCTTCAGCTACGGCGGCACGGCACTTTCCATCCAGCTGGCGGAGATGGGCATTGTCCTGTCTGTCTCCCGTCAGATGAAGCCAACCAAAGCAGGATGACGCCGTCACAGGCTGCGCATCCATCGTGGCCGCCTTGCGGCGACCCCTCTATCGCTCCGCTGCTCCGGCTTTTCCTCCGCAACCCACCAGTGGGACTTCTCTTGCCCCTGCGGGGCAATTCACCTTTCCACTTCGTTGGGTTGCGTCGGAGAGAGGGGAGGAAAACTTGAGATAAGGCGGTGTCCCTATGAGCAAGCACACATTAAAGCGCGTCATCTTTACCTGCGGCGGCACGGCGGGACACATCAATCCGGCCATCGCCCTGGCGCAGCTGATGCATGAAAAGGACCCCCATACGGAATTTCTGTTTGTGGGCGCGGAGCGGGGGCTGGAAAAGGATCTGGTGCCCAAGGCGGGCTACGCCTTCCGCACGGTCCATATCTCCAGCTTCCACCGCTCCTTCAAGCCGAAGGAGATCCGTCACAACCTCATTTCTGTGTATAACCTGATGCGCGCCCCGGCCGAGGCCAGGGCCATCCTGCGGGAATTCCGGCCGGATGTGGTCGTCGGTACCGGCGGCTACGCCAGCTTCCCCATGGTAAAGGCCGCCGCCAAGGCGGGCATCCCCACGGCCGTCCATGAGTCCAACATGGTGCCCGGCCTGACCACTCAGATGCTGGAGCCCTTTGCGGACCGCATCATGGTGGGCTTTGAGGAGTGCCGCAAGCACTACAAAAAGCCGGAGCAGGTCCGCGTCACCGGCACGCCGGTGCGGGGTGACTTCTTCGCAAAGACAAAGGCGGAGGCCAAGCGCGCTCTGGGCGTGGATGACGGCCGGTCTCTCATCGTGTCCTTCTGGGGCTCTCTGGGTGCGTCCGGCATGAACCGCCAGATGGCGGACTTCATGGCGCTGGAGGCGGCGAAGGAGCCGTTCCACCACATCCATGCCGCCGGCGCGGCGGGCTATCCCCTCATCCAGACCCTGCTGCAGGAAAAGGGCGTTGACCTCAGCGCTCACCCCTCTCTCCAGCTGCGGGAGTATATCTACGACATGGCAACGGTCATGCGGGCAGCCGATCTGGTCATCTGCCGGGCCGGCGCCTCCACCATCAGCGAACTGACGGCCCTGGGCGTTCCCGCCCTGATCGTGCCGTCCCCCTATGTGACCAACAACCACCCGGAGAAAAACGCCCGCGTGCTGGAAACGGCCGGCGGCGCGGCGGTGCTGGTGGAGCAGGACAGCTCCGGCCAGGTGCTGTTCCAGACCGCCTGCGGCATCCTGCATGACAGCGGGAAGCTGGCAGACATGGAGCGGAACATGGCGAAGCTGGGCATCCGTGACGCCACGGAGCGCATTTACGGGACGATTCTGGAAATTTGCCGGTAACCGATACTCTCTCCCCTCCATAGGATGGACTGTGATCCGTGTATGGAGTGGAGGGAGAATATGATGAGCCATCTATTGATCCGGGGCGGCGTGCCGCTGCGGGGCGACCTGACGGTGCAGGGGGCGAAAAACAGCGTGCTGCCCATTCTGGCGGCCACCATTCTGGCCCGGGGCCAGGTGGTGCTGCGGGCGTGTCCCGCCCTGCGGGATGTGGACGCCTCCGTGCGGATTTTGCAGTCTCTGGGCTGCAGCGCCCGGTGGGAGGGCGCGGACCTGCTGGTGGATACCGCCGGCATGGACCGCTGCGAAATATCCGACACGCTCATGCGGGAGATGCGGTCCTCCGCTATCTTTCTGGGGGCCATTCTGGCCCGGTGCGGCCGGGCGGACATCAGCGCTCCCGGCGGCTGCGAGCTTGGCCCGCGACCCATCGACCTGCATCTGGCGGGCCTGCGGGAGCTGGGTGCGCGGATCCGGGAGCGGGGCGGCTTTCTCCACTGCACGGCGGAGCGCCTGACAGGGCGGGAGATCGTGCTGAGCCTGCCCTCCGTGGGCGCCACGGAGAACCTGATGCTGGCCGCCTGCGGCGCCGAGGGGATCACCGTGATCTCCAACGCGGCCCGGGAGCCGGAGATCGAGGATCTGCAGAACTTTTTGAACGCCTGCGGCGGCGAGGTGTCCGGCGCGGGAACCTCCACCGTGACCGTGCGGGGCGGAAAGGCGCTGCACGGCTGCGAATACCGCTGCATGCCGGACCGCATCGTGGCGGCTACTTATCTGTGCGCCGCCGCGTCGGCGGGCGGCGACATCTATCTGCGGGGCGTCCGGGAGAGCCAGCTGGCCACCGTGACCGCCGCGCTGCGGCAGGGCGGCTGCGAGATCCGCGGCGATGGGGAGGGCATCTCCTGCACCTGCCGGTGGCCGATGAAAGCCATCCGGCCCGTGCGCACGGCGCCCTATCCGGGCTTTCCCACAGACGCCCAGGCGGTGCTGATGGCGGCGCTGCTGAAAAGCCGGGGCGCCACGGTATTTGAAGAGACCATTTTTGAAAACCGCTACCGCCATGTGGATGAGCTGGTCCGCATGGGCGCAGACATCCGGGTGTCCGGCCGGACGGCTGTGGTCAGCGGTGTGGAGGCGCTCTCCGGCGCCGATGTGCATTGCACAGACCTGCGTGGCGGCGCTGCCCTTTGCGTGGCGGCGCTGGCGGCGGAGGGGGAGAGCCGTATTTTTGAGATCGGACATATCGACCGCGGCTACGCGTCCATCGAGGGGGATCTGACCGTCCTGGGGGCGCAGATCATCAGAGTGAAACAGGAGTAATGTATGGCCAGACGCAGACATTCCAACAGACGGCGGCGCAGGGGAAGCTTCAGCTTCCTCTATAAGGTGCTGTCCATGCTGTTGATCTGCGCGGTCATTGTGGTGGCGCTGACGCTGTTTTTCCGGGTGAATCTCATCACCGTCGACGGTGAGCAGCGCTATACGGAAGACGAGGTGCGGGAGGCTACCCAGGTGGCCATGGGCGACAATTTGTTCCTGCTGAACAAGTACGCCGTGGCCAACAACATCCTCTCCGCCCTGCCCTATGTGGAGGAGATCCGCATCAACCGAAAGCTGCCGGATACGCTGGTGGTGGAGGTGCGGGAGTGCGGCGAGCCGCTGGCCATCGTGCAGGAGGGCTACGCCTGGCTCATCAGCCCTGTGGGCAAGATCGTGGATCAAAAGACTGCCGGCGAGGAGGAAGGCTATCTGCTGGTGGACGGCTGCCAGCTGCTGGCTCCCACGGTGGGCACGCCCATGGCGCTGGCCACGGAGTATGCCAGCCAGCAGCAGAGCCTGCTGGATCTGATCGCCGCGCTGGAGGGCGCCAATATGATCGGTCAGACCACGGCCATCCATCTGGGGGATCTCTCCGTGATGACCATGGACTACGGTGACCGCTTCCGGGTGGAGATGCCCTACAGCGCGGATTATCCCCGCAAGCTGCGGGCGCTGCAGGCGGTCATCGACAACCTGGAGACCAACCAGACCGGCGTCGTTCAGTTGACGTGGGACAACGGCGAGGTACATTTCATCGAAGATTGACGAAAAAAGGGAGACGGAAAAACCGCCTCCTTTTTTCGACAGAAAAAACTGAGGGAAAAACCAACACGGCACTTGACCGCGGAAAGAAAGTGTCATACAATAATCTAAATACTGCGACCACAGTATCTTGAGAATTTAGGCGGGCAATCTTGCCCCTGACCACAAATGATAGTAGGAGGCACCACTATGGCATTTGGCTTGGAAACCGGTCCCGATACCGTTGTCAACATCAAAGTGATCGGCGTCGGCGGCGGCGGCAACAACGTCGTCAACCGCATGGTTCGCTCCGGCACAAAGGGCGTGGACTTTGTGGCCGTCAACACCGATAAGCAGGCACTGAACGTGTCCAGCGCTACATACAAGATCCAGATCGGCGAAAAGCTGACCCACGGCCAGGGTGCCGGCGCAGATCCCGAGGTGGGCCGCAAGGCTGCCGAGGAGAGCCGCAACCAGATCGCCAAGGCTCTGGAGGACACCGATATGGTGTTCATCACCGCCGGTATGGGCGGCGGCACCGGCACCGGCGCTGCTCCCATCGTGGCTGAGATTGCCAAGGAGATGGACATTCTGACCGTCGCCGTGGTGACCAAGCCCTTCGGCTTTGAGGGTCCCCGCCGCATGCGTGCCGCTCTGGCCGGCATCAGCGCTCTGGAGGAGAAGGTCGACTCTCTGGTCATCATCCCCAACGAGCGTCTCAAGCACGCCACCGATCAGAAGATCACCTTTGTCAACGCATTCGAGATCGCCGACGATGTGCTGCGCCAGGCCGTGCAGTCCATCTCCGACCTGATCCGTGACACCGGCTTCATCAACCTGGACTTCGCCGACGTCACCGCCATCATGAAAAACGCCGGCATGGCTCACATGGGCGTCGGCCGCGCCGCCGGTAAGGGCAAGGCTGAGGAGGCCGCCCGCATGGCCATTTCCAGCCCCCTGCTGGAGACCTCCATCGAGGGTGCCAAGGGCGTCCTGATCAACGTCACCGGCTCCATGGACATCGGTCTGGAGGAAGTGGAGCAGGCCGCCTCTCTGGTGCAGCAGGCTGTCCATCCCGACGCCCTCACCATCTTCGGCGCCACCTTCGACGAGACGCTGGACGACGAGATCCGCGTCACCGTCATCGCCACCGGCTTCGACAAGGCCCCCGAGTCCACCGTGGCTCCCAAGGTCGCCGCTCCCGTCCAGCAGGCCGCTCCCGCTGCCGCTTTGGAGCCCATCAACGCTGATGAGGAGTTGAAGAAGGCGGAAGAGGATGAAGAGGACGACGTCTTCGGCGACATCCTGAAGATCTTCAACAAGCGCGATTAAATTGAAAAAACAGGCATGCCCCGCAGGAATTTCCTGCGGGGCGTTTCTTTTTGTGCTGAAACGACTGACTCTGGCGATTTGCTCCATGGCGCGGCTGCCGCATTTTTCTGCGGCTTGCGAAACGGCTTTTGCGAAAGATAGCTGTGCGGGCGGCGAAGTGCCGCCGGCAATTTTTTGAAAAGAGGTGATTTGATTGTATGGAGCAGCGCAATACGCAAAACCCCTTCTGCGGGGGCTCACAGCCGTGCTGGCGGCCGTTATGCTGATGGCGTCCGTTCCCATGGCCGCGGCGGTGGAGACGCCACAGAGCCGCTGTCTCGTCCCTGTGGGCCATACCGTGGGCGTCAAGCTGTTTTCCAAAGGCGTGCTGGTGGTCAAGCTGCCGGAGGGCGCGTCACCGGCGAAGGACTGTGGTCTGAAAAGCGGCGACGTCATCGTCAGCTGCGGCGGCACCGCCGTCCAGTCCACGGAGCAGTTCCGCACTCTGCTGCAGGCGGCGGGAGAGGAGCCCACGGCTCTGCAGGTAAAGCGGGGCGGCAGACAGGTGACGCTGTCTGTGGCGCCGGAGCAGAACGAGCAGGGCGACTACGCCATCGGCGCCTGGATCCGGGACAGCATGGCCGGCATCGGCACCGTCACCTATTATGACCCGGCGACGAAGACCTTCGGCGCCCTGGGCCACGGCATCACGGACATGGACACCGCCGTGCTCATGCCCTTTTCCTCCGGCTCCGTCCTGCCCTCTACGGTGAAGGCCGTCAAGCGGGGCGAGGCGGGCTGCGCCGGCGAGCTGCGGGGCGATTTCGTGCTGGAGGAGGAGCTGGGCACGCTGGACGCCAACACTTCCGCGGGTATTTTCGGACAGATGGAGGCGGACAGCGCCGACTGGCTCTGCGGCCCGGCTCTGCCGGTGGCGGAGAAGAGTGAAGTGAAGCCGGGGAAAGCCATCATCCGCTCCAACGTGCGGGGCGACGAAGTGCGGGAATATGAAATTGAAATCTTAAAAATCCTGCCCAATTCCGCCGACGGCCGGGATCTGGTGATCTCCGTCACGGACCCGGAGCTGATCGCCGCCACCGGCGGCATCGTGCAGGGAATGTCCGGTTCCCCAATTTGCCAAAACGGGAAACTCGTGGGAGCTGTCACGCATGTTCTGCTGAACGACCCAACCAGAGGGTATGGCATTTTTATCGAGAATATGCTGGAAGCGGCGGGATAAAAGATTTGACAGGGGTGTTTCGCCCCTGTCTTTTTTTCCGTATATGTGGTAAAATCATCCTGGCAGCTTTTATAAAAGTTAGGAGTGTATTTCTGTGCAAAAATCGGAGAGTTTTCCATTAAGCGCACTGCTGTCCTTCTCGGGAGGACTTCAGGATGCGTATACATACAATGTCAGAGGCAAAGTGTTCGCAAATGCCCAAACCGGAAACGTTGTGTTGATGAGCCAGAATTTCATGTGCGGTGATTGGCACCGGGGATTGTACTACCTCTGCCCGCTGATCTCTTTTTCTCTTGGCGTATTTATTGCGGAGAGAATAGAATGTAAATACAAAAACAGCAGAAAGGTGCATTGGCGGCAAATTATACTTGTTATAGAGATGATCGTGTTGGCGATCGTAGGCCTATTACCTGCCCGCTTTAATACGATCTCAAATATGCTGGTTTCTTTTTCCTGTGCGATGCAGGTGCAGACCTTCCGTAAGGTGCATGGATATGGATATGCCAGTACCATGTGCATCGGAAATTTAAGAAGCGGCACAGAGAGTCTTTCGCAATATCTGCGTTCCGGCGATCGGGGAGTTTTGCACAAGTCGCTGTATTTCTTCGGCATTATTCTGGTCTTTGCCATTGGTGCAGGAATGGGCGGAGTTTTGTCCGGTGTGTTTGGAACGAGAACCATATGGATTTCTGTAGCCATTTTGCTTGTGGTTACAATTATTATGGTGAAAGAGGAGTAAATTAATTTGTCCTCCAATTTATCGTGTGTTGTCCCTGTGCTTTTGCATTTTGATATAGTAACATAAAAAATAATAGCTGAGTTTGATAGCGTTATCAGAGAATATGAAAGAGTAGGAGGAAATTGTATGGCGAAAAGCTACAAAGAACTATTGGACAGTGCATTTGTGGAGTATTACGATCGATTTCGAGAGTTGAATGCACTATCTAAGGAAAATGCAGTGACACGAGCCGAGCTCTTTCCTAATGGAGAAACATTGATTGATGCAGATAGGATGCACAAGATGCTCAGCATGGAGATTGTGAAAAGGGTGGGCACGAGCCGTTATTGACTGGATGAGAAGAGAGCCGCAGACGGTAAAGGCGTTTTAAAACAGAGAATTATGCTTATTGTAATTGCGCTGGCTGTAGGTCTTGTGATTGGAATGCTGCGCAGAATGGGGATTTTGAATTTCTAAACAATTTGTGGAAGACGTGGTCCCTAATGAGAATCACTAAAGGAGGGGTTTTGTGCGATTAGTTATTAGAATTTTGCTGCTGATTATTGCAATTTTTGCAGTTGCAGTACGTAATCGGAAAGAAAATGTTGTTCAGGAAGAAGCAGAAAAATGGCAAGAACCCCCGATCCTTACCTTGGATGAGATCTGGGAAATTGAGGATGCGGCTGAGTTTGTAATTGCTCTGTGCAGCCATGTTGGTGAAAAATGCGGATATGGAGAAGCAATGTCTGCTCTCAGTCATCCAGAACGGGTGTTTTACATTTCTCAGCTGCTGGAAATGGAAGTGAATAATGGCGGTTTCGATCAGTTTTTCTTCAACTCCAGCGGCAACTTTGCAAATGAGTTGGTTGATGTGTTTACTGAGATCGGAGCGGAGAAAACGGCGGAGATCTGCAAGAAAGCAATTTCCGTTTTTGACGGCGAGGTCCCACTGGGCAGAGATGAGCGGGATGACATGATCCAGGAAAATGACGAGGCGGAAGAGATCCTCGAGGAATGTGACAGTGCGTTTTATGACTATGAGGAGCCGCTGAGTGAGTTGGTTTACGCGTATGTGCAAAAGAACAAAGCGTTTTTTACCTGAGTCATTCGCTAGAAAACCGGAAAAAGAAACAACAGGCAGGGGCGTTTGCCCCTGCCTTTTGCTTATTTGGTTTGTCCGCGCAGCTCCTTTGCCACGTGGCTGTATTTTTGGAAGTGGTACTTCTCCTTGCGCTGGGTGATGGTGCCGTACTCGATGGCCTCTGTGGGACAGCCGGCGATGCAGGCCATGCAGTGGGTGCAATCGTCGCCCCAGACCGGCTTCCGCTCTTTCAGGGAGACGTTGTTCAGGGGGCACACCCTGGCGCATGTTCCGCAGCCGATGCACTTGTCCGTGGTGTAAAAATCTCTGGCCCGCAGCTTGTATTTACACCAGACGGGATTGAAGGGCACGGTGATGATGGTCTCAAACAGGAACACATGGCGGGCGGTCAGCTTGCCGCCGGCGCGGATGGTGTCGGCCACGGGACCGATCTGCTCGTAGGCGGCCCGGATGCGCGCTTCCGTCTCCTCCGGCGTCAGCATGTCATAGGCATCGCTGGCCACATAGTTGCGGGGCATTTTGAACTCCGCGTGCCCCAGATAGTTCATGCCCTTCTTCCGGACCAGGGACTTGGCCAGAACGCCGGAGATGCCGCAGTATCCGCCGCTGGTGAAGAGGAAATACACGTCCCGGCTGCCGGTGAAGGTCTGCTCCTGCAGGTATTTGCTCATGAAGCGGGGCATTTCACAGACGTAGACGGGAGCGCAGATGATGAAGGGCCGCTCCGAGTGCAGCGGTGTGTGGTCGCCGGTTTTGAACCGGGTCAGCAGGTCGAGACACTCGTCATCCAGCCGTCTGGCAATCTCCTCCGCGATGAAGCGGGTGTTGCCGGTGGCGGAAAAATATAAAACCATGAAAAACCTCCGGATCGGTACTGAAAACAGGTAAAGCCTGCGGGTTTGCTGTATTTTATGTATTATATAGCGCCAAAAGACCGGTGTCAATTGCAGTGGGTTCTGCTTGGCGATTGCAGCCGGATATGGTATAATCTTTTTGATAGACAACCACCACCTTCCGGACTTGCCCGGAAACCGCGCAAAGGAGAACGATGGACGGTCTGATCTACAACCAGAAGAAGATTCCGAAAGGGAAGTGGCGCTATGGCCTCCGCTCCAGCGCAGCCACCGGCTGCGGCTGGATCGCCACCCACAACGCCCTTCGGCTGCTGGGACACCCTTCGGAGCCGGAGCAGCTGATCCGGTATTACCGGCGGCGGTTTCCCCTGCTCAACGGCACATTCGGTACGTTTCGTCCCAACCTCGCCGGCTTTTTCCGGCGGCGGGGCTTTCATGTGCGGACTGTGCGGCGCCGCAGTGAGTTCGACGAGGCGGCCCGGAACGGCGGCGTGTGTATTCTGTATTTCTGGTGGCGGGACGGCCTGCGCGTTGGCACCCATTACGCGGCGGTACAGTACGAAAACGGCAAGTTTGTGGGGTACAATACCTATCGCAATTCCACGGGGCCGGATCCTTACGGTCCCAGCTTGGAGGCATTTCTGCGGCGGCGGGGCTACTTCTGGCCGGCGCTGCTGGTAATATCGAAACCATAAAACTGTTTTGACTGGGAGTGAGTGTTATGAGACAGGACCAGCGCTGGGTCAGCGTATGGGGCAACGCCGTCAGCGTGGCGGAAAACCGCCCGGAGCGGTACGCCAGAGACATTACCATCCGCTACCCCATCAACATCCCCTTCAGCGGAGAGGCGCTCCGCCTGACCTTTGACAACTACTGCGGCACGGAAGCCATCACCCTCAGCAAAATCACGGTGTTCTACGGGGGTGAATTTTATCCGGTTTTGACAGCGGGCAGTCCCTCTGTCACGATCCCGGCGGGGGAGAAGATCGTAACGGATCCGCTGGACATTCGTCTCAACGAGGGAGAGCTGATCCAGGTCAGCTTCTATCTGGCGGATTTCACCCTGATGCGCTCGGTGGTCTACGCCTGCGGTCCCCTGTCCGAGGGTCTGTATGCCAACGGCAACCAGACGGAGAACGCCAGCATCGATATCCTCACCTCCCGCCGGACCCAGCTGTTCTATTTCCTCAGCAACGTGTCCGTGCTGACCCATCACGAAAACCGCGCCGTCGTCTGCTACGGCGATTCCATTACCGCCCAGGACTGGCCGGACTATCTGGCGCTGCGCTGCTTCCAGGAGGGCTACGGAAAGACGGCGGTCATCCGCCGGGCCACCAGCGGCTCCCGCATCCTGCGGCAGTATGAGTGCCTGACCTATGAGTCCTACGGCCTCTCCGGCAGCAACCGCTTCTCCCACGAGGTGCCCACCGACGGCGCCGACACCGTTATCATCCAGCAGGGCATCAACGATATCATCCACCCGGTGGGTGAGAGCGTGAATGTATTCCGGCCCATGAGCGATCTGCCCACGGTGGAGCAGCTCATTGACGGTCTGAAAACCTACATCGCCCAGGCCCGGGACTATGGCTACCACATTTATGTGGGCACGCTGCTGCCCATGGGCGGCTGGCGGACGGACGCGCCCTTCCGGCAGGAGATGCGTCACGCCTACAACGAATTCATCCGCACCACGGATCTCATCGACGGCTATATCGATTTTGACAAGGCCCTGCAGGATCCGGAAAATCCGGATTACTTCCTGCCGGAATACGACTCTGGTGACCATCTGCACCCCAGCAAGGCGGGATACGAGCGGATGGCCCGGGAGATCCCGGCGGCGCTTCTGAAGTGAATGAAAAGAGCGGGGGAGTCATCCCTCGCTCTTTTTCCACAGATGAAGCTTTTCGTTGAGCTTGGAGTAGATCCGCTCCCGGAACCAGACCTCCGTGGAGGCGGCCAACGCCTCCGCTGGCGAAAACCACCCTACGCGGCTGTTTTCGTCCGGCTTGCTGCGGACCGGCTCCGCCGGATCGGCCTCCAGCAGATAGGTGATGTTCAGATGCAGGTGGGAGGGCACATATACGCCCTGTTTCTCATGCCCCGCCACCGGCAGGATCTCGATGGAGTAGATATCGGGAGATACGGCGCGGACGCGGGTGAGGCCACTCTCCTCCCGTACCTCCCGAATGGCCGCGGGCAGCAGATCCCGCTGCCCGTCGGCGTGGCCGCCCAGCCAGGCCCAAGAGTCATACAGATTGTGGTAGGCCATCAAAACCTGTTCCCGGTCCGGAGAGACCACCCAGGCGGAGATGGTGAGGTGGGCAGGATGGGCGCGGGTATAGAGTTCGTCACCCCGGCGCAGCAGCCGCAGCAGTTCCTGCTTGTCCTGCGCCTCCTGTGCGTTCCAGGGACGATAGGCTTCCAGCTGGTCGATCAGTTCCATATCCACACCTCCGTTGCGCTCATCATAACATGAAAAAGAAAACTTGAAAAGAGGCTAAAAAGCGCTGTAACGCCTGGGAAAAGAGGCTTTTGCGTGAAATGTGTCGAACGATTTTTGGAAAAAATTTACAGTCACAGGTTGCAAAAGATGTCCGTTTATGCTAATTTATAGAAAACGTGATTTGAAGCTTCATGAATCCGTCGCAAACGGAGGGCAGCGGCCCGAGACCAAAATCTTTGGAAAAGGATAAGGGGAAACATGGACACCAGGAAAACTGTATTACTGGCGGATGCCAATGAGGAGTTCCGCAGCATGGTGCGGAGCGCCATTGAAAAAACAGAGGAATTTACCGTGGTGGGTTCCACCGGAGACGGTGAGGAAGCATATCGGATGATCCAGCAGCTGCAGCCGGAGATCGTGGTGATGGACGCCATTCTTCCGAATATGGATGGCTGCAGCGTGCTGCGGAAGCTGGAGGCGGCGCAGAGCGGGACGAATGTGATCGTCACATCGACCTTTCTCAGCGACGAGCTGGCAGGGGAGATGATGGAGCTGGGAGCGAAGTTTTTCTTCCTGAAGCCTGTGGCGGAGGAGGCCCTGCTGGAGCGGATGCGCATTGTGACATCCCGCCCGGCGGAGGAGCAGCCCC
The DNA here is from genome assembly GCA_017482345.1 of Oscillibacter sp. Classification (GTDB taxonomy): domain Bacteria; phylum Bacillota; class Clostridia; order Oscillospirales; family Oscillospiraceae; genus Oscillibacter. The sequence continues at coordinate 87,269 of JAFUNB010000008.1, read as the reverse complement.
GGGCCGTGGTGCTGAAAAACATGGTGACAGATGTGATCCACGAGATCGGCGTTCCGGCCCATATCAAGGGTTACCAGTATCTGCGGGAGGCCATCATGATCGCGGTGGATGATATGGATGTGATCAACGCCGTGACGAAGGTGCTGTATCCGGAGGTGGCCAAGCGGTTCAATACCACCGCTTCCCGGGTGGAGCGCGCCATTCGCCATGCCATCGAGGTGGCCTGGGACCGGGGCGACCTGGAAACCCTGCAGAAGTACTTCGGGTACACCGTCAGCAATTCCAAGGGCAAACCGACTAATAGCGAATTCATCGCCATGATTAGCGACCGTTTGGTGCTGGAGCTGCGCAGCCGCCGCTTCAGCCGGGCATAACAGAACAGTCAAACACCCCCGGCGGACGATTGTCTGTCGGGGGTGTTATCAAAAATATTGAAAACTAGTAAGCGAAAAAACTTGGATTTGTGGATTCTTCCGATTGACGAACAGAGGCGGCTGTGTTTTAATAGAGCAAATGGTAAAAAACAATGACGGAATTATGTCTCTTCCTGATCGTTTCAGAGAGCCGGCGGTCGCTGCGAGCCGGTGCGTAGGGTGGAAGGCAGTCTGCTTCCTGAGTTGACTCTGTGAACGCTTTGGCCAGTAATGGAGTACGGTTGCCCCGTTATCGGCTTTGGACTTGTTGGAGTCCGAGAGTGATCTGCTCCTGTGAGGGAGCGGGTAATTAGGGTGGTACCGCGAATCATATGTATTCGTCCCTGAGACTGCAGTGCAGTTTCAGGGACTTTTTTATTTCCCGAATAGGATTAGAGGAGGAAACACCATGAACGAAGTGAGAATCAGCGATGTAACGATGAAACAGGTGGGCAAGGGCTTCAGCCTGACCTTTAAAGAAAAGCTGGAGCTGTCCAAGCTATTGGATAAACTGGGCGCCGCCATCATCGAGGTGGAGGGGATCCAGCAGGCGAAGATCGACTCCCTGCGGGTCAAGTCCATCGCTACCGCTGTGAAGCGCAGCATCGTGGCTGTTCCCGTGGAGCTGGACCGGGAGAGCGTGCAGCTGACCTGGAACGCTTTGAAGGAGGCCCGCCATCCCAGACTGCAGGTGGTGGCTTCTGTCAGCCCCGTCCAGATGGAGTACATTTTCCACAAGAAGCCGGACGCCATGCTGGACGCCATCCGGGATACCGTTTCCGCCTGCTGTGAAGTAGCGCAGGACGTGGAGTTCATCGCCGATGACGCCACCCGCAGCGACGGCACCTTCCTCTACAACGCTGTGGAGACCGCCATCGCCGCCGGCGCCAAGACCATCACCGTCTGCGACACCGCCGGCGCCATGCTGCCGGACGAATTCGCCGGCTTTGTGAACAGCCTGTATGAAAATGTCCCCGCTCTGAAGGACGTGACGCTGGGCATCTCCTGCTCCAACGCGCTGGCCATGGCCGACGCCTGCGCCATCGCCGCCGTTCGCGCCGGCGCCCGGGAGATCAAGGCCGCCGCCTATCAGATGGACAACATCTCTCTGGCCGATATCTCTCGTGTGCTGGCCGCCAAGGGCGACGCCTGCGGCGTGTACTGCGCCGTCCGCACCACGGAGATGAAGCGCATCATCAATCAGATCACCTGGATGTGCGAGACCGGCCGCAGCAAGAACTCTCCCTTTGACAACGGCGTGCAGGAGCTGGGCGACGGCTTCGTCCTCACCAGCCATGATGATATGTCTGCCGTGCTGAAGGCCGTTGAAAAGCTGGGCTATGACCTGAGCGAGGAGGACGGCGCCAATGTGTGGGCCGCGTTCCAGAGCATCGCCTCCCGCAAGGAGGAGATCTCCTCCAAGGAGCTGGATACCATCGTGGCCTCCGTCGCCATGCAGGTGCCCGCCACCTACGTGCTGGAGAGCTATGTCATCACCTCCAGCAACATCATCTCCTCTGTGGCCCACATCAAGATGAAGAAAAACGGTGAGGTCCTGGAGGGTCTGACCCCCGGCGACGGCTCCATCGACGCCGCCTTCATGGCGCTGGAGCAGATCGTCGGCTGCCACTACGAGCTGGACGATTTCCAGATCCAGTCCGTCACCGAGGGCCGCGAGGCCATGGGCGAGACGCTGGTGAAGCTCCGTTCCAACGGCAAGCTGTACTCCGGCCGCGGTATCTCCACCGATATCGTGGGCGCCAGTATCCACGCCTACATCAACGCCCTGAACAAAATCGTCTATGAGGAGGCTGAAGTATGAGACTCTCCTTTTCCACCCGTGGCTGGGCACATCTGAACTGGGAAGAGTGGCTGAACAGCGCCACTGAGATGGACTTCGAGGGCATCGAGGTCTATAACCTGCCGAAATTCCCCGCCCTGCGTGATCGGGGCGCTCCGTTCCACAAGTACAACATGGCGGCCACCGTCCGCCTCCTGCGGGAGAAGAAGCTGACGATCCCCTGCTTCGATACCTCCTACGACATCTCCGACGAAGAGGATGTGACTCCTCTGCTGGTGGACCTGATGGACGTGGCCAAGCAGATGCAGGTGCCCTACATCGTGGCAGTGGCCCTGACGGAGCACGAGGACCGTGTCCGTGAGCGTCTGGAGTATCTGCTGCCTCTGGCGGAGGAGGCCGGCGTGGCCATCCTCATGAAGTCCAGTGGCATCTACGCCGATACCGCCCGTCTCCGCGCCCTGATGGACAGCTTTGCCTGTGACCAGCTGGCCGCCCTGTGGGACATCCACCACCCCTACCGCGACCATGGCGAGAGCGCCGACACCACCATCAAGAACCTGGGCGCCTACGTCAAGCACGTTCATCTCCGTGACTCCGATGACAAGGACACCTATAACCTCATCGGCGAGGGCACCCTCCCCGTGATGGATATGATGCGGGCCCTGTCCTCCATCGACTACGACGGCTTCGTCTCTCTGGAGTGGAAGCCGGAGTGGATGGAAGATCTGCAGGATCCCGAGATCATCCTGCCCCATTTCGTCAACTACATGAGCCGCTTTGAGCGCAGCCGCGGCATGAAGAACGCCCTGTATCCCAACCATGACGGCACCGGCGAGTATGTCTGGCAGAAGGACGAGCTGATCGACATGACCTTCTCCCAGGTGCTGGACCGCATGGCCGAGGAGTTCCCCGACCAGTACGCCTTCAAATACACCACCCTGGACTACACCCGTACCTACGAGGAGTTCCGGGAGGACGTGGACAACTTCGCCCGGGCGCTGGTGTCTCTGGGTGTGAAGGCTGGCAGCAAGGTGGCCATCTGGGCCACCAACGTGCCCGCCTGGTTCATCACCTTCTGGGCCGCCACCAAGATCGGCGCTGTGCTGGTCACCGTCAACACTGCCTATAAGATCCACGAGGCGGACTACCTGTTCCGCCAGTCCGATACCCATACGCTGGTGATGATCGACTCCTGCCTGGATTCCAACTACCGCCAGATCATCAACGAGCTGTGCCCGGAGATCGCCACCAGCACTCCCGGCAAGCCTCTCCACTGCAAGCGCCTGCCCTTCCTGCGCAACGTCATCACCGTGGGCTTCCGCCAGCCGGGCTGCCTGACCTTCGACGAGGCCATGGACCGGGCCGAGATGGTTCCTCTGGAGGAGATCAACCGTATGGCCGCCCGGGTCAAGACCAACGACGTGTGCAACATGCAGTACACCTCCGGTACCACCGGCTTCCCCAAGGGCGTTATGCTGACCCACTACAACGTGGTCAACAACGGCAAGTGCATCGGCGACCGCATGGGCCTGTCCACCGCCGACCGCATGATGATCCAGGTGCCCATGTTCCACTGCTTCGGCATGGTGCTGTCCATGACCGCCTGCATGACCCACGGCGCCACCATGTGTCCCATGCCCTACTTCTCCGCCAAGTCCTCTCTGGCCTGCGTGAATCAGGAGCGCATCACCTGCTTCAACGGCGTGCCCACTATGTTCATCGCCATGTTCAACCACGAGGACTACCGCAAGACCGACTTCTCCCATATGCGCACCGGCATCATGGCCGGCGCCGGCTGCCCCCCTGAGCTGATGCGCCGGGCCGCCCAGCCGGACGAGATGAACATGACCGGCATCGTCAGCGTGTACGGCCAGACGGAATCCTCTCCCGGCAGCACCATGTCCGCCTGGACGGATCCGCTGGATCTGCGCACCAACACCGTGGGCTACGACTTCCCCAACATCGAGGCCAAAATCGTCGATCCCGAGACCGGCGAGGAAGTGCCCGACGGCGTCAACGGCGAGTTCTGCTCCCGCGGCTACCACATCATGAAGGGCTACTACAAGATGCCCGAGGCCACCCGCGACACCATCGACGCCGACGGCTGGCTCCACTCCGGCGACCTGGCCTGCCGCGCCAGCGACGGCACCTATCAGATCACCGGCCGTCTGAAGGACATGATCATCCGCGGCGGTGAGAACATCTACCCCAAGGAGATCGAGGAATTCATCTATACCCACCCGGCCGTCCGTGACGTTCAGGTCATCGGCGTGCCCGACAAGCGCTACGGCGAGGAGGCCATGGCCTGCATCATCCTGCAGGACGGCGCCGCCGTCACCGAGCCGGAGATGCGGGAGTATATCATGAGCCACATGGCCCGCCACAAGGTGCCCAAGTACATCGAGTTCGTGGATTCCTTCCCCATGAACGCCGCCGGCAAGGTGCAGAAGTACAAGATGCGCGAAGCCGCAGCGGAGCGTCTGGGTCTGGTCGGCGCCGCCGGCATTGACACTGCCAAGGGCAAGGATTAAGATAAAAGCAACCCCGGCTTCCAGTGTTTTCCGGAGGCCGGGGGGCTTTGATTATCATTGAGGTGCGTAGTATGATCAAGAAATTTGTGACCATGGACGGCAACGAGGCTGCCGCCCATATGGCGTATCCCTTTACGGAGATCGCAGCCATTTATCCCATCACGCCGTCCTCTCCCATGGCGGGACTGACGGACGCCTGGTCTGCCAAGGGCCGGAAGAATCTGTTCGGCCAGACCGTCACCCTGACGGAGATGCAGTCCGAGGCCGGCGCCATCGGCGCGGTCCACGGCGCGCTGCAGGCCGGCTCTCTCTCCACCACCTATACGTCCTCTCAGGGCCTGATGCTGATGATCCCGGTGCTGTACCGCATCGCCGGCGAGCGTCTGCCTGCCGTGCTGCATGTGGCGTCCCGTACCGTGGGCACCCACGCCATGAGCATTTTCGGCGACCACTCCGATGTGATGGCCTGCCGTGAGACCGGCTTCGCCCTGCTGTCTACCGGCAGCGTGCAGGAGGTTGCCGACCTGGCCCCCGTGGCCCATCTGGCTGCCGTCAAGGGCAGCATCCCCTTCCTGCACTTCTTCGACGGCTTCCGTACCTCCCACGAGATCAACAAGGTGGATCTGCCGGACGAGGCCGCCGTCACCGCCCTGCTGGACAAGGATGCCCTGAAGGCCTTCCGTGACCGGGCTCTGAACCCGGAGCACCCCACCCTCCGCAACACCGTCCAGAACGGCGACGTCTATTTCCAGATGCGCGAAGCCAACAACGGCTTCTATAACGCTCTGCCGGACGTGGTGGAGGACTATATGGCCAAGATCAGCGCCATCACCGGCCGGGAGTATCACCTGTTCAACTACTACGGCGCACCCGACGCCACGGATGTGATCATCGCCATGGGCTCCGTGTCCAGCACCGCCCGGGAGGCCGTGGACGCTCTGGTGGCCCAGGGCCGCAAGGTGGGCTTCCTGCAGGTGCACCTGTACCGCCCCTTCTCCATGAAGCACTTCCTCGCTTCTCTGCCGGAGACCGTGGAGCGCATCGCCGTGCTGGACCGCTGCAAGGACATGGGCTCCATCGGCGAGCCTCTGTACGAGGATGTCTGCACCGCCCTGAAGGGCACGCCCATCACCGTCATCGGCGGCCGCTACGGCCTCTCCTCCAAGGATACCGACCCCGCCCAGATCGTGGCTGTGTTCGATAACCTCATCGCGGAGCAGCCCATCGACGGCTTTACCATCGGCATCGTGGACGATGTGACCCACCTGTCCCTGCCGGTGAAGCCCTTTGTGTCTCAGGATCCCGAGACCGTCCAGTGCAAGTTCTGGGGCCTTGGCAGCGACGGCACCGTGGGCGCCAACCACAACACTGTCCGCATCATCAACGAGACCACCCCCAAGTACGCTCAGGCGTATTTTGAGTACGACTCCAAGAAGTCCTTTGGCATCACCAAGTCCCACCTGCGCTTCAGCAGCCATCCCATCGGCAGCTCCTACTATGTGAAGCAGGCGGACTTCGTGGCCTGCCACAACCAGAGCTTCATGGCCCAGTACGACATTGTGGACGAGGTTCGTCCCGGCGGCACCCTGCTGATCAACTGCGGCTGGACGGCGGAGGAGCTGAACGAAAAGCTCTCTGCCAGGGTGCGCCGCGCCATCGCGGAGAAGAATCTGAACCTCTACATCATCGACGCCACCAGGATCGCCGGCGAGCTGGGTCTGGGCAACCGCACCAACACCGTGCTGCAGTCCGCGTTCTTCTCCCTCATGGAGATCATCCCCACAGAGCAGGCGCTGGAGGAGATGAAGAAGGCCGTCCGCAAGAGCTATTTCACCAAGGGTCAGGAGGTCATCGCCAAGAATGAGGCCGCCATCGACGCCGGTGCAAACGGCTATGAAAAGGTAGCCATTCCCGCCCACTGGGCACAGGCCGAGGAGGCCGCTCCCGCCTCCGGCGAGGAACTCCCCGCCGTGGTGAAGAACATCCTCATCCCCATCAACAAGCAGAAGGGCGACGATCTGCCGGTCAGCGCCTTCAAGGATTACGAGGACGGCCACATCGACATGGGTCTCACCGCCTTTGAAAAGCGCGGCATCGCCGTGAAGATCCCCCAGTGGGATCCCGCCAAGTGCATCCAGTGCAACCGCTGCTCCCTGGTCTGCCCCCACGCCGTCATCCGTCCCTTCCTCCTCAATGACGAGGAGAAGGCCGCGGCTCCCGCCGGCTTTGCAACCATCCCCGCCAACGGCGCCGCCAAGGGCCTGCACTTCACCATGCAGGTGTCCACTTACGACTGCACCGGCTGCGGCAGCTGCGTGGCCTGCTGCCCTGCCAAGGAGAAGGCCATCACCATGGTGCCCGCCCGGTTGGAGGAGAGCCAGAAGGCTGAGTGGAAATTTGCCCTGTCCCTCTCCGACAAGGGCGACCTGTTCAATCCCTACACCATCAAGGGCAGCCAGTTCCGCCAGCCTCTGGTGGAGTTCTCCGCCGCCTGCGCCGGCTGCGGCGAGACCCCCTATGCAAAGCTCCTGACCCAGCTGTTCGGCGACCGGGTCTACTGGGCCAACGGCACCGGCTGCTCCCAGGCATGGGGCGCGCCGTTGCCCGGCATCCCCTATACCACCAACCGCCGCGGCTTCGGCCCCGCCTGGACCAACAGTCTGTTTGAAAACAACGCTGAGCTGACCCTGGGTATGTTCCTGTCCGTCCGTCAGCAGCGGCTGAATGTGAAGGCCAAGGTGGAGGCCTATGCCGAGTCCACCGGCAGCGCCGCCGCCAAGGAATGGCTGGAGACCTACGATGACTTTGACGCCTCCCGCTCCATGAGCGACGCCCTCATCGCCGATCTGGAGGCCGCCGGCACCCCCGAGGCCGCGGAAATTCTGGAGCGTCGTGACCAGCTGGCCAAGAAGTGCTTCTGGATGTTCGGCGGCGACGGCTGGGCCTATGACATCGGCTTCGGCGGCCTCGATCACGTGGTGGCCAGCGGTGAGGACATCAACGTCTTCGTCATCGACACCGAGGTGTATTCCAACACCGGCGGCCAGAGCTCCAAGGCAACGCCTCTGGGCGCTGTGGCGCAGTTCGCCTCCGCCGGCAAGCGCAGCCGCAAGAAGGACCTGGGCGCCATCTTCCGCACCTACGGCAACGTGTATGTGGCCCAGGTGGCCATGGGCGCCGACCCCAACCAGCTGATCAAAGCCATCCGCGAGGCCGAGCAGCACAAGGGCCCCTCTGTCATCGTGGCCTACACCCCCTGCATCAACCACGGCATCAAGGCCGGCATGAGCAGCGTGCAGGAGGAGATGAAGCGGGCTGTGGACGCCGGCTACTGGACGCTGTACCGCTACAACCCCAACGCCGAGCGGCCCATGACCGTGGACTCCAAGGCTCCCAGCATGGACTACGAGACCTTCCTGGACGGCGAGAACCGCTACGCCGCCCTGAAGCTCACCTTCCCTGAATATGCCGAGACGCTGTTCAAGGCCGCCGCGGAGGACGCGGAGACCCGCTACCGCCAGTACAAGGCTCAGGAAGAGCTGAAGCTGTAACCGACAAAAAGAGAGAGGCGAGATCGCCTCTCTCTTTTTTATGCGGTTTTCAGAATTTCTGCGGCGGTATACAGCTGCTCCGGCGTGGGTTCCCCGTCAAAGCGGATCTCCGCGATGCGCCCCTCCCAGCACAGGAGATAGCGGTCATAGGGTGTGTATTCGTCGTAGTAGCGGCTGTAATAGCGGTACACCTCGTCGGCCGCGCCGGGGAAGCCGTCCTCCGGGAGATAGACGGAACGGAATTCCTCCGGATCGTTGTACCAGTACCGCTCCAGCATGGACTTTTTGCACAGCTCATACAGGGCGGACAGCTTGATCTCCACAATGTCGTACTCCAAGTCCGGCTGGTCCAGCGCGTCCATGCGGGGACGCTGGCTGTATTCCCGGAAGGCGAGAAGGATGGAGCTGTTCACCGTCTCCTCCGTGGACCACTGGTCGTAATCCGTGTCTATGAGATCCTCCACCCGCAGGGGGATCTCGTCGTGGTACACGTCCCACTCCCAGCCCTTATAGGTGTAGGTCTCCACCGACGGGTCGTCCTCCAGCCAGCCGGAGCGGAGACCCCGCAGGGTGGCGGCAGTCAGATCGGCCATCAAGGCCATGGTCAGAGCAACGCATACCACCAGCGTCACCGTGCGATTCACGCCCCGGGAGGCGTTCATCTTCTGCAGCGTCTTTTTGATGGAGTTGACCCACAGGAAGATCAGCGCCATGCCAATGAACCAGACCGCCATGAAAAACATCATGCCCCGGTCAGCCTGCAGGAGAAGGGCCAGCGCCACAAATGCCAGTGCCAGCGTCAGAACCGCCATGCTGAAGCCATGGCGGGTGCGGATGGGGATAAATTCTCCGGTGGTCTCCGCAGCGGTTTTTGCCTTTTTGTGCCAGCGGAAGTAGAAGACCAGCTCATACACGTTGACCAGCAGGATCAGCAGCCAGGCGGGCACCATGTAGAGATAGGAGGGTGTGGCCAGAAAGTCGATGGTGTCCTCCAGGAACTGCCAGCACTGGAAGCCCAGCTGGAACAGGGCCAGCAGCACCATGATCACCAGACCCGGCAGGGAAGCACGCTTCATAGCGGCGTGGATGGTGTCCACCTGGGTCAGGGCGTCCGTCTCCAGCGGGACAGGGTCTTCGTCGGCGGTGCAGAAGATCTGCATCTGGGCCCAGCGGGTCACATACTGCCAACCGGCGGCCTCGCAGTAGTCCTGCAGGATCTGCTGGCCCTCCGTGGGGCCGGGATCGAACTCCGAGGCGTTGGGGAAATAGGTCACGGCAAAGTGCAGCTTCTGCGGGGCGATGCGGCGATAGCGCCACAGGTATGTGCCCGGCTGCTCCAGCATCCAGCCCTTCTCCGCCATCTGCTCCAGATGCTGCTGGATCCCGCTGTGGTCATAAAAGGAGAACAGCTCCAGTTTCCGTTTGGTGTCACGCATGATCAGCACCTCCTTCCGGCGTCAGCCGCCGGTAGTCCTCCGCCAGTGTCAGCAGCCGGCGGTATTCGTCCTCCAGAGCCTTTCGGCCCGCGTCGGTGATGAGATAGCTGCGCTTTCGGCCCTCCACCTTCGTCTCGGCGATCATGCCGGAGCGCAGAAAGCTCTCCAGCAGGTTATACAGGGTGCCGGGGCCGATGGCCACCCGGCCGTGGGTCAGCTTTCCCACCTGCGCCATGATGTCCGTGCCGCAGCACTCGCTCTGCAGGCACAGCAGGATATAAAACATCTGCTCGGTCAGAGTTTGGAATTTTTCCCGTGCCACAGCACCGCCTCCTTATTATCGAATATCGATATGATGGTTTTATTGTAATATCGAATATCGTTAATGTCAATATGTAGGAGACAAATACTTGCTTTTTTCGCCGGGAGTGATATACTGTCCACAGAATTCAAAAAAAGAGGAGATCATGACTATGCTGTATTCTTTCCGTCCTCAGGGCACCTGCTCCAAGGAGATGCACGTTGAGCTTAATGAACAGGGTATCATCGAGAGCCTGAAGGTCGTCGCCGGCTGCAGCGGCAACCTGCAGGGCATCGGCGCTCTGGTGAAGGGCATGAGCGCCCAGGAGGCCATCGACCGTCTGAAGGGCATCCGCTGCGGTATGAGAAGCACTTCCTGCCCCGACCAGCTGGCCCGCGGCCTGGAGGCGATCCTGGCCGAGATGAACAAGTAATCACGCACTGAAAAAGATCACGCCTGCGGGCGTGATCTTTTTTTGCGCATTTTCCGGAACCGGCGGAGGGCGCGCGGCATAAGATGGGGCAGCAAAGGAAGTGAGGAGATACAGTATGGCATTTTCCGACCGGGAGCTGCTGGCGCGGCTGATCCAGTGTGAGGCGGGCGGAGAGGGCGAGAACGGCATGAAGGCGGTGGCGGGCGTCGTGATGAACCGGGTGCATGCCCGGGGCGGAGAATATGCCCGGGTGGGGCAGGGCAGCATCCGGAATATCATTTTCCAGCCCTACCAGTTCGTCTGTGCCAGCGAGACGGAGGGCGGCGCCTACAACCCCCAGAATATTTACAACATGAGGCCGGAGCAGATCCACTACGACATTGCCGACTGGGCCATCGCCGGAAACCGGCTGGCGGATGTGGCGGAGTCGCTGTGGTTCTACAACCCCTTTGGGCCGGAGTGCCGGAACCGGTTCCCCTCCAATGTGGGCTACTGGCAGGCCCGCATCGGCGACCACTGTTTCTACAACCCGACAGACGCTTATTACAAGACTTGAGAGGAGACACACCGATGCCTTATCAGAGCACGCAGATCCCGGCTGCCACCAGCCGGATGATGAACCAGCAGTTTATGCCCCAAGCTACTATGAATCAGCAGAACATGAGCCGGATGTCCGCGGGGCAGGACTGGTCCGGCGAGGTCACGCCCATGGCAGGAGCCAATGCCGGCATGGGCATGAACACCTCTACGCTGCCGGCCGTGCAGTCTCAGCTGCAGATGACCCATGGACTGCCTTCGGAGGTCATTGAGGCACCCACTGACCGGGAGGAGGCCTTTCTGGGTTCCCTGAAGGCCACCCTCATCCGCAACAAGGGCAACTATATCGTGGCCACCTTCCTGGTGGGCACCCAGAACACCGTCACCTGGGAGGGCATCCTCTACGAGGTGGGCAACGACTTCGTCACCATCTATCAGGAGGGACGGGACCGCTACATCGTCAGCGATATTTATTCCCTGCGGTACATGGAGTTCTATGACATTCGCCGGCGGGAGCTGTGCGACGCTATTTTGAGTCAGCAGCCCTGGCAGGGAAGTATGTAAAAGAGTTGCGGCGGGGGGAAAACTATGCTAAAATCCGGATATCACCAAACTTAAAAAGGAGAATGTCCTATGGATTTTGCAAGTTTGTCCGCAGCGCGGTATTCCCTCCGCAAGTTCAGCGACAAAAAAGTGGAGCAGGAGAAGCTGGACCTCATTCTGGAGTCCGGCCGCAACGCCCCCACCGCCCACAATAACCAGCCCCAGCGCATCTTTGTGATCCAGTCCCCCGAGGCGCTGGAGAAAGCGGACGCCTGCACGTCCATGCATTTCCACGCCCCCGTGACGCTGGTGGTGGCCTACGATCCCGAGGCCGCCTGGAAGCGGGAGCACGACGGCAAGAACCACGGCGAGATCGACGCCGCCATCGCCGTCACCCAGATGATGCTGCAGGCTGCCGATCTGGGCCTTGGCACCACCTATGTGGGCGTGTTTGAGCCGGAGAAGCTGCTGGAGCAGTTCCCCGAGATGGCCGGCCTGTGCCCCATCGCCATGGTGCCTCTGGGCTACCCGGCGGAGAACGCCCGCCCCTCCAAGCTGCACACCATGCGCAAGCCTATGGAGGAACTGGTCAAATACCTGTAAGCGCAAAAAAAGACTGCCGCTTGTGCGGCAGTCTTTTTATTTGCTTATCTTCTTCTGCGTCCGCGATAGCCGCTTTTGCGGTAGCCGCGGCTGGCGCTGCGGCCATAGCGGTAACGGCGGCGGCCAAACAGCAGCTTCCACACCAGCAGCGCCGCCAGCAGCACCGCCAGCACGATGCCGGTGATCTTCACGGCGGGCTTGGCGAAGAACAGCTTCAGATCCCGCAGAAATACCAGCATTTTGGAGGCCTCCACGTCATTGAGGGCCAGCAGATTTTCCGTGGCGTAGACGTGGCCGTCATGGCTCAGCTGAATGGTGCCCAGCACCTGGCCGTCCCGGATGGGGGCCTCCACCGGCTCTTCCCGGAGGGTGATGGTCCGCTCCAGATCCTCCGGTGTCAAATCGTTGGGGAAGAGCACCTCCACATCCCGGGCGGGGTGGACGGTGACATGCTCGATCTCGGACAGGGAGACGGCAACCTCTCTGGGGAACTCGTCCGTGGTCAGAATGGTCTGGTAGGAGAAGTTGTTGAAAGCCCAGTTGAACATGCGGTTGGTCTCATAGAAGCTCATGGTGCGGATCTCGCCGTCCTCCAGCTTCAGACGCTCGCAGTCCAGCAGCACGCTGATGAAGCTGAGGCTGCCCTTGGAGGCGGAGGAGACCAGGCAGTAGCCGGCCTCGTCGGTGGAGCCGGTCTTGATGCCGTGGGCATCCTTGTTGACATAACCGCGGGAGCGCCACACGGAGATCAGATAGTTGGTGGAGTGCAGGCTGCGCTCGGCGCTGAGGTTGGTGGCGGGGAGGGTGATGTCGCCGGTGTCGGAGATCCGGACGAAAGCCTCGTATTCCATGGCGGCCCTGGTGATGAGATACAGATCCCAGGCGGTGGTGTAGTGCTGGCTGTCGTGAAGACCGTGGGCATTGACGAAGTGGGTGTTTTCACACTGCAGCTCGGCGGCCTTAGCGTTCATCTCAGCCACAAAGGCGTCCACGCTGCCGCTGACACCCTCGGCCAAAATGTGGCAGGCCTCGTTGGCGGAGACCACCATCATGCAGTACAGCAGCTGTTCCACGGTCATGATCTCGCCCACCTTGATGTTGGCGGAGCTGCCGTCGGAGGCCAGACCGGACAGGGCGGATTCCGTGGCGGTCAGTTCCGTGTCCAGTGTCAGCTTGCCGTCCTCGATGGCCTCGCACACCAGCAGAGCGGTCATGATCTTGGTGAGGCTGGCGGGATACATCTCCTGGTGCTCGTTTTTGGCATAGGCGATGGCGCCGGTATTGGCGTCCACCAGCAGCGCGGCGCCGGCCTGAATGTCAGGATCCTCCAGCGCGGAGGCGGTGGGCGTTACAAACAGGCTGACCAGAAGGGCCAGCAATAAAAAAACAGAGAAAAATCGGGTTCTTTTCATATCAAACTCCTGCGATCTATGATATACTTAACGGTAATAGTTCATTCGTGTAAGACGAACCGCCGGAATTCGGCAATGTTCGATAGATAACAACAGTATAGCAAAAAAAACATGGGAGTTCAACTGTGGGAGCAGGGGTAAAAGTTACAAAAACGGAAAAATGCCTGCTGGGCCTGACGGCGCTGTTTTTGTGCGCTCTGGCGGGGCTCCACCTGTGGGATATGTCCCGTGCCTCGTCCCTGCCGGTGACGGTGCGCACGGAGCGTGACGCCGCCCGGGAGGAACTGGCCCCGGAACCGCTGATGGTGGACATCAACACCGCCGGCGCGGAGGAGCTGGCGCAGCTGCCGGGCATCGGCGAAGAGCTGGCCGGCCGGATCGTGGCCCACCGGGAGGCGCACGGCCCCTTTGAAACCATAGAGGACATTCTGGAAGTGAGCGGCATCGGCGAGGGAAAATTCGCCGCCTTTGCCGCATATATCACCGCGGACGGAAAGGAAACGACATGAAGATCCTGGTAGTAGACGACGAGAAGCTGCTGGTCAAGGGCATGAAATTCAACCTGGAAAACGAAGGCTATGAGGTGGAGTGCGCCTATGACGGCGCGGCCGCCGTGGAGCTGGCCCGGACGGGGCAGTTCGACCTCATCATTCTGGACGTGATGATGCCGGAGGTAGACGGTCTGGAGGCCTGCATGCGCATCCGGGAGTTTTCCAATGTGCCGGTCATCATGCTGACCGCCAAGAGCGAGGATTCCGACAAGCTGATGGGCTTTGAGTGCGGTGCGGACGACTATCTGACCAAGCCCTTCAACATTCTGGAGCTGAAGGCCCGTGTCCGGGCGCTGCTGCGCCGGGCCACCGGCGTCCAGCGCAGCCGCGGCGCAACCCTTACGGTGGGCGAAATCACCCTGAATACCGAGGAGCGGGTGGCCATCCGGGACGGCGCGACGGTGGATCTGACTGCCAAAGAATATGACCTGGTGGAGCTTTTGATGCGCAATCCCCGGCGGGTATACAGCCGTGAAAATCTGATGAACGTGGTGTGGGGCTATTCCTACACCGGAGATTACCGCACGGTGGATGTGCATATCCGCCGCCTGCGGGAAAAGCTGGAGAAAAACCCGGCTGAGCCGGACCATATCATGACCAAGTGGGGAGTGGGGTACTATTTCAAAGGATAGAAGCTCATTTTTCAATAGTCTGCAGGTCAAGTTCAGCCTGGCGTACGCACTGCTGCTGGCAGTGGTTCTGGTGCTGATGAATACCTATCCGCTGGTGGTTTCCCAGGATCTGGTGTTCCGCTCCAAGGCCACCTCCCTGCAGAGCAGCGTCTCCGTGATGGTGTACTCCCTGTCGGGCCTGGACAGGCTCAACGCGGAGAATGTTTCCGCCGCCATGGCCGTGGTGGAGGAGACCGGCATGTCCCGTATTCTGGTGACGGACAACGCCGGCAAGATCGTGTACGATACCCGTGAGACCGGCAGCGCCGTGGGCGAATATGCCGTCTATACGGAGGTGGTCCAGGCACTGCTGGGCTATGACGTGTTTACCTGCAACTATCAGGGAGGCGCTTTCCGAAGCCGCGCCTCCTCGCCGGTGCTGTTCCGAAACCAGGTTATCGGCGCCGTGTATGCCTATGAATACGATACGGAGCAGGCCGCCCTGCTGGCAGGCCTGCAGAACAATCTGCTGCGCATGTCCGCCATCATCGGCGTGGTGGCTCTGGTGCTGACGCAGGTGCTGTCCCGCGCCCTGACCCGGAACATCAGCCAGCTGCTGACGGCCATCCGGCAGGTACGGGAGGGCGCCTACAGCCACCGTGCCGAGATCAGCGGCAAGGACGAGATCGCCCAGATCGGCCACGAATTCAACAGCCTGACAGACCGGCTGCAAAAGACGGAGAACTCCCGACGGCGCTTTGTGTCGGACGCGTCCCATGAGCTGAAAACACCGCTGGCGGGCATCCGCCTGCTGTCGGACTCCATCCTGCAGACGGAAAATATCGATCTGGAGACCACCCGGGAATTCGTGGCGGACATCGGCTCCGAGGCGGAGCGGCTCAGCCGCATTACCGAGGATCTGCTGCGGCTGACCCGGCTGGACAGCGGAATTCTGGAGCCGCCCACCCGCGTGGACGTGCTGCCAGTGCTGGAGCAGGTCATGCGCATGATGACGCTGGTGGCGCAGGAAAAACAGGTGGATCTGACCTATGACGCCTCCGGCGAGTGTACGGTCATGGCCACCCGGGACGAGATCCATCAGGTCATTTACAACCTGACGGACAACGCGGTGAAGTATTCCGGCAAGGTGGGCGCCGTGCAGGTATCCCTCCACCGGAGAGAGAACTGGGTGGAGCTGACTGTGGCCGACAACGGCCCCGGCATCCCCGAGGCGGATATCCCCCGTATTTTCGAGCGTTTCTACCGGGTGGATAAGGCCCGTTCCCGTGCCGCCGGCGGCACCGGTCTGGGTCTGAGCATCGTCAGCGATACGGTGTGCAAGCGGGGCGGTACCGTTGAGGCTGCCAACCGGCCCGAGGGCGGCGCTGTATTTACGGCCCGCTGGCCCTGGAAGGGAGGCGAGGCCCAGTGAAACGGCTGATCGTTTTGATGCTGTGCCTGGCGCTGGCTGTGGCACAGGGGTTCCGCACCGTCGGAAATGAGCATATGGACCCCAACGCCTATAAGCTGTATTTCCGGGAGGCGGATCTGGAGGCGGTGCCGGGCGGCGACGCTCTGCGGGCAGAGCGGATCGTGCTTCCGGCGGATCTGCAGGGAGACGTGAAAAAGACCGCCGAGGCGCTGATGGAAAACCTGCTGGATGGACCGGCGGATGAGACACTGAAAAGCCCCTTCCCGGCGGGCACCATGATGATGTCGCTGGACATTGCGGGCGGCCGGGCGCTGGTGGATCTGACGTCGGCCTACGGCAACCTGTCCGGCGTGGCCCTGACACTGGCGGATTACGCCATCGCCTTGACGCTGACGCAGCTGCCGGAGATCTCGGTGGTGAACGTGACGGTCCGGGGACAGAACCTCTCTTACCGCGGCACGCAGGACTTCACGGAGCGGGACGTGCTGTTCTCCACCACGGAGGACGTGGTGGGCACGCTGCCTGTGACGCTGTACTTCCTGGACGAGAGCGGCTCGCTGGTGCCGGAGGAGAACGTTCTGGAGCTGTATGAGGGCGACACGCAGGTGGGCGCCATCATCAAGGCGCTGGAAAATGGTCCCCAGAGCAAGTATCTCAAGCCGGTGTTCCCGGAGAATTTCCAGGTGAAGGCCGCGTGGCTGGAGGAGAATATCTGCTACGTGAACCTGTCCTCCGCAGCGCTGGCGGAGCTGCCGGAGGGCAGCACCCTGCAGACGGCGGCGGTGGCCATGGTCCGGTCTCTGAACTCGCTGGAGCAGGTGAACGAGGTGCGCTTTATGATGGATGGCGAATTTGTCCAGAACTACGGCGCCATGCCGGTGAAAAACCCGATTTTGCCATAAGAAAAAGGAGGAGCGGTTTAGCTGCGTCCTCACAAGAAAACATTGCCCCCTCGGCGGCCCTTTTCCGCCGCTTCTTCGTTGTTTTTCTTGCGTTACACAAAGTAGCGCTGCGAAAAAACGCCTTGAAGCAGCGAAAAAATCCTCGCCGAAGGGCTGCGGACAGTTTTGCCCCACAGGCGTCGCCTGTGGGGCAAAATCTATGTTTTCTTATTTGGACTCCGCTTTCGCTCCTCTTTTTTGTGCCGGTTTACAGGTCGAACCAGGTGCCCTTCATCAGATCCTTGGCGTCCCGGGTCATGGGGATCACATCGCTGCGGTCCAGATACTTCACATCGAACTTGCGGTTCAGGGCGGCGAAGTGCTGCAGACCGAAGGCGATGCGCTTGAGGTAGGAGTAGGCGCCGATGGCGCCGGTGGACATCTTGTCGGCCTCCTCGCCGTACAGGCCGCGCAGCTCGGGCAGCTCGGCAAAGATCTCCTCCTTGGTGCTGCCGTACTTTGCCAGATGGGGAGGAACCTTGCCCTCGTCCAGCAGCTGGCCCATCTTCTCGCCGGTCATGGCGGCGGCCATGGCGGCGCGGCACAGACCGACGTGGGTGATGTAGGGAGCGCCGATGGCCAGAGCCTTGAAGACCTGATCCTCGGTGCTGAAGCCGCCGGTCAGGGTGATGGCGGGGAGGGACAGGCCCTCGGCCTCCAGCTTCTTGCAGATCTCCACCAGGGCGACCTCCATGCAGATGGCGGGCAGACCCCACTCGTTCATCATCTTGGTGGGGCTGTAGCCGGAGCCGCCGCCGGCGCCGTCGAAGGTGACCATATCCACCTCGGCGGCCGCTGCGATGCGCAGCACCTGCTCCAGATCCTGACGGTCATAGCCGGCCATCTTGAAGTAGACGTTCTTCAGCCCCTTCTCCCGCAGACCGTTGATGCGCGCCACCAGATATTCCTCCGTCCACATGGGCAGACGGCTATAGACCCAGAACATGGGGCAGGCGCCCTTGGCGTAGGCCTCCTGAACGGCAGGGTCGCTGGGGTCGGGATGGACGATCATGCCCCGGGACTGGGACTTCAGAGCGTCCTCCAGCGTCTTGGCGCGGACGGCGGGCTGGGTGCCCTTGGCGGACTGGCCGAACTTGAACTCCAGAGCCTCGGCGCCGCACTCCGTCACGGCGTATTCGGGCACGCCCAGCATATCGTCCTCCCAGTTGCACTGGGGCACGATCTGGCCGTAGCCGCGATAGTACTTGCGGAAGCAGTCCATGGTTTCGTTCAGGAAGGGGAAGTGGACGATCTTGCCGTTTTCGTCGAACTTCAGCTGGGGATCCTTGTCCCGGGCGCCCTCGCCGATGACGCAGGAGATGCCTGCCATGGCGGCAGCGGCGAAATAATCCTTGTAGTTCAGCTTGATCAGAGCGGGCAGCAGCAGGGGCAGCGCCGTCTTCACGGGGTGCTTCTTGCCGAAGGTGCGCTCCAGACCTACGTTGAAAATAGTGGCCTGATCGGCGTCAGCGGGGGCGCCCACAGCGCCGAAGCAGCGGCCGTTGATGTTGAAATGAGAGTAGTCAATGGGCAGATCCTTCTCGCCGGCCACCTGGTTGCTGCCGGTGTTGGTGGGATAGACCATCATGGAACCCAAGGCGGCGGACAGGCCGATCTCGCAGGTGCCCACGCAGTCGGCGGTGCAGAACGAGCACATGCCGGAGAAGGGGGACAGCTTGCTGCTGCGCATTTTGGTATCGTTAAAAGCGGATTCAAGAACAGGGCTGTAAGACATAGAAGTACATCCTTTCTTTCTTTTGTGTGGCGTTGGTATGGGAAGCCGCATATTCACACTTTCATTCTAGAGAGTTTGCAGAGAAAAAACAATTGACAGATTCACAGGTTTTTAACGGCGGTTTTATACGGGAAAGAACAGGCGCACCGCCAACGCGGAGGCGGCAAATCCCACCAGGTCCGCGGTCAGTGCCGCCGGGACGGCGTGGCGGGTCCGGTGGATGCCGGCGGAGCCGAAATAGACGGCGATGGTGTAAAACGTGGTCTCCGTGCTGCCCAGCATCACGGCGGCCACCCGGCCGATGTAGCTGTCCGGCCCAAAGCGGGTGATCAGGTCGGTGGCCACGGCCAGCGCGCCGCTGCCGGACACGGGGCGGACCAGCATCAGCGGCGCCGTTTCCGCCGGGATACCCAGCGCCGTCAGCACAGGGGCCAGCAGGCCGGAGAACAGCTCCATTGCGCCGGAGGCCCGGAACATGCCCACGGCGGTCAGCAGTCCCACCAGCGCCGGCACGATCCGCAGCAGGGTGTGCAGCCCCTCCTCGGCGCCGCGGGTTAGGGCGGCGTAGATATCCACCCGCCGGCCCAGACCAATCGCGGCGGTGCCGGCCAGCAGCAGAGGGAGTACCAGAGAGCTGAACGTCATAGGCGCCGCCTTCCTGCGCGGCTCAGCAGCCGTGCGGCCAGCAGCCCGGCGGCCACGGATAACACGGAGGAAAACCAGACGGCGGGCAGAATGTCGAAGGGGGTAGAACAGCCGGCGGCGGAGCGCACGGCGGCGATGGTGGCCGGCAGCAGCTGAATGGAGGCGGTGTTCAGCACCACCAGCAGGCACAGCTCATCGCTGGCCACGCCGCCGCAGCCCCGGGCCATGCGCTGGGCCGCCCGGATGCCCAGCGGCGTGGCCGCGTTGCCCAGACCCATCAGATTGGCGGACACGTTGGCGGAGACGGCCGCCAGCGTCTCGCTGTCCCGGCTGGCCTCCGGCAGCAGACGGCGCAGCAGCGGCCGGAAGCTCCGGGCCAGCGCGTCGGCCACGCCGCATACCCGCATGACTTCCATCACGCCGGACCAGAGGCACAGGGAGCCGGCCATGGACAAACTCAGCTCGATGGCGGAGTTGGCGCCGCTGACAGCCGCCTCCGTCACAGCGTCCAGCTGACCGTTCCACACACCGAATATCAGGGACAGGACGACCATACCGCCCCAGAGCCATGCCATCGACATAGAAACAAACCTCCTGAAATTGTGAAAGATAAACAAAAATCGCTGGAAAATGTGAATGAAAGTTTAACTTTTTTCGTTTATAATTGACAGATTATGACAAACTGTGCTATTGTCGTACATGGAAAAGAGAAAAAACACACCAAAAAGGAGACGTGTTGTGAAAGCGACGGGAATTGTAAGAAAGGTCGATGAGCTGGGACGGATCGTGCTGCCCATCGAAATGCGCCGCACCCTGGATATTGCGGAAAAGGATGCACTGGAAATCTACGTGGAAGGTTCGTCCGTTATTCTGAAAAAGTATCGTCCCAGCTGTATCTTCTGTGACGGCACCAAGGACGTTACGGTTTTCAGAGGAAAGAACGTCTGTCCCAAGTGCCTGAAGGAACTGAAGAGTCTGTAAAACAAAAAAACAGCGCCCCTGCCATCGGCAGGGGCGCTGTTTGCGCAAGTGTTCAGTTTTCCAGAGCGGCGGAATACAGCTCGTTTTTGGAAAGACCGGTGTGGGCGGCCACTTCCTTGGCAGCGTCCTTCAGCCGCATGCCCTGGGCCTGCAGGGCCTTGACCTGGGCCACGCCGTCCTCCAGCGTGACCGCCGTCTCCTCCCGGTGTTCAGCGCCGGCCACGACCAGCACATATTCGCCCTTGGGATCCTTCTCCTCATAATAGGCCACGGCCTCGCCCAGCGTCATGCGCAGGGTCTCCTCGTGGAACTTCGTCAGCTCACGGCACAGGGAGATGCGGCGGTTCGCGCCGAAAGCGGCGCAGAAATCGTCCAGCGTGCCCCGCAGCTTGTGGGGCGCCTCGTGGAAGATCATGGTGCGCTCCTCGTTTTTCAGACTCTCCAGATGGGCTCTGCGGCTCTTCTTATTGACGGTGAGGAAGCCCTCGAAGGTGAACCGTCCGGTGGGCAGACCGCTGACGGCCAGCGCGTTCACTGCGGCGCAGCAGCCGGGGATGGACAGCACCTCCACGCCGTTTTCGGCGCACAGGCGCACCAGATCCTCGCCGGGATCGGAGATGGCGGGGGTGCCGGCGTCTGTCACCAGTGCGCAGGATTCACCGGAGAGCAGCCGGTTCAGGATGGACTGGCCGGCGGAGACATGGTTGTGCTCATGGTAGCTGACCAGTGGTTTTTTGATCTCAAAATGGTTCAGCAGCTTCATGGAGACGCGGGTGTCCTCCGCTGCGATAAAGTCAACGGTCTCCAGCGTCTGCACCGCACGGGGCGTGAAGTCGCTGAGATTGCCGATGGGGGTGGCGACTAAATACAAGGTGCCGCTCATGGCGTGTCCTCCTGTTGTCTGAAATAAATGGCGTCCACCTCGGCGGTGGGTTTGCCGTCACTGGTCTGCAGGATCAGGGGCGGTTCGATGGAAAGGCCCGGCTTTCCGCCCCGGCGGCCCTCCACGAGGAGCAGAGACGGGGCGCTTTCCGGGCGGGCGCAAACCATACGCAGCCGTTTCGGCTCGCAGCCGTGGCATCGCATGGCGTCCAGTACGTCCGTCAGCCGTTCCGGCTTGTGGACAAGGCAGAAGCTGCCGCCCCAGCGCAGCAGATAGGCGGCTGCGCCGCAGATGTCCTCCAGCGTACAGCTGACCTCGCTGCGGGCGGTACGGATGGCGTCAGTCTCCGTCATGCGGCCGCTCTGCGGGGGATAGTAGGGGGGATTGGATACCACCAGATCAAAGCTGCCGGTGGGGAAGTGCTCCCGTACGGTCCGCAGGTCGGCCTGCAGGAAGCGCAGCTGCTCCTCCAGTCCGTTTTCCGCGGCGCAGCGGCGGGCCAGCGCGGCGGCCTCCGGCTGGATCTCCACGCCGGTGACGGTCAGACCCGCCTGCCGCTGCATCAGCAGCAGGTCCAGAAGGCCTGTTCCGCAGCCTAAGTCGCATACCCGCAGTCCCGCCTTCAGCCGGGGCAGGGAAGAGAGCAGGAATGTGTCCGTGCCGGGACGGAACAGCGCGTCATCATAGACGAAGTGGTATCCGCCTGTGCATAATGCCTCCCAGTGTTCCATGGAGCCTCCCTCCGCCGCGTCAGCGGTATCTTCTTCAGCTTGTTTCATTATAGAGGAAAACAAAAAGACCCGCAAGCCTAAGCTTGCAGGTCTTTTATGTATCCCGTTTAGAAATTAGTCCTCGGGGACGATGGCGCCGTTGGGGCAAGTGTCGCAGCAAGAACCGCAGTCCAGGCAAGCGGCAGCGTCGATCATGTACTGATCGTCACCCTGGGAGATGGCACCAGCGGGGCAAGCGTCAGCGCAAGCGCCGCAGGAAACGCAAGCAGAAGTAATCTTGTATGCCATGGGAAGCACCTCCATAAGATTTGTGAGTTCATTGTACCACACTATTTCAAAAATGCAAGGGTACCGCGCTAAAAAATTCGAGGTGAATTTAGGCAAAGCGACGAAGGGCGCTGTTCACAAATTGTTTTCAAAAAGGTCAAAGAAAGTCAAAGAACAAGTGTTGACTTTTTGAACCTGCGTGCTATACTAACGTCAGATGAAACGTCAAAGAAAGTCAAAGTCAAAATGACTGAGCATAGAAAGGACAATACTATGGGAATTTCCGACCTGATCGCAAGCTTCCTGCAGGAGAGCCTGGAATTGAGTGAGGACGGTGTGCTGGAGGTTCAGCGCAGCGATCTGGCTCAGCGGTTCAACTGCGTGCCCAGCCAGATCAACTATGTGATGAGCACCCGGTTTTCCCCGGAGCGGGGCTACATTGTGGAAAGCCGCCGGGGCGGCAACGGATATATCCGCATCACCCGCGTCCGGGTGGACCGGCAGACGCTGCTGATGCACGTGATCAATACGCTGGGCAATCGGGTGGATCTGCCCTCCGCCCGTGCCATCCTCGCCAATCTGGTGCAGTCCGGCGCGCTGGACGAAGTGCTGGGCCGCAGCCTGCTGGCCGCTGTCAGCGACAAGGCGCTGATCTCCGTGCCCCGCGAACTGCGGGACAGCGTCCGGGCGGATATCATGAAGCAGGTATTGATCCTGCAGGTTTGATGTATTGCCTGCGCGAAACCTGTCAACAAATAATTAACGTCGATATAGGAGGTTTGGATTATGAAATGCGAACATTGTGGCAAAAATGAAGTCACCTTTATGTACCGAAGCAGCATCAATGGCAACGTGACGGAACAGCATCTGTGCAGCGAATGTGCCGAAAAGCTCGGCTATACCCGTTCCCTGGCCGCTCAAAACCGCTCCATGATGCAAAGCTTCTTCGGCAAAAACGGTCTCTTCGACGACTTTTTCTCTCCCATGCCCAGTCTGCTGGGCCGCAGCCGCTGGCTGTTGGAGGATCCCTTTGAGGATTTCTTCGCCGATATGCCGGCTCTGCACGCCTCTCCTGTCCAACAGAAACAGGAGACCCAGGAGCCGCAGAAAAAGCAGAACGATCTGGTGGATCAGGAGGAGCAGAACCGCTTCTCCCGCATGCGGCAGATGAACGCTCTGCGGCTGGAGATGAAGCGGGCTGTCGGTCGGGAGGACTTTGAACGGGCTGCCCAGCTGCGTGACGAGATCCGCGCACTGGAAGCGGACGAGAGCAAGTAACAGACTTTGGATTTCCCAGAAAGGGAGGTAGACGACGATGAATGAAAATAAATTTACCCCCGGCGTGGAGGAGGCTCTGCGCCTGAGCCAGGAGGCGGCAGGCGAGCTGGGCCACGGCTATGTGGGCACGGAGCATTTGCTGCTGGGACTCATCCGGGAGGAAGAGGGCATGGCCCACACCGTTTTGACGGAGGCCGGCCTGACGGACGATATGATCGTGGACATTATGAAAAAGAGCGTGGGTGCCGGCCTCCCCGGCGGCAATCCCGCCCAGGGCCTGACGCCCAGAGCCCGCCGTGTGGTGGAGATCGCCATGGAGGACTCCGTCCGGGGCGGCTATAACTATGTGGGCACAGAGCATCTGCTGGCGGGCATCCTGCGGGAGGGCAATAACATGGCCGTCCGCATCCTGCGCACCGCCGGCGTGGACGCCAAGCACCTGTATACCGCGCTGATGCAGAAGCTCAGCTCCACTCCCAGAGCCAGAGGCGGCGATTCCGCCGGAAAGGGCTATTCCAGCCGTGATGACGGGAATAAGGTGGGCAAGACTCTGCGGGAGTTCACCCGGGATCTGACTGCCGACGCCATGGCCGGCAAGCTGGATCCGGTCATCGGCCGCGATGATGAGATCCAGCGGGTCATCCAGATCCTCTCCCGCCGCACGAAGAACAACCCCTGCCTCATCGGCGAGCCCGGCGTGGGCAAGACCGCTATCGCGGAGGGGCTGGCCCGGAAGATCGCCATGGGCGATGTGCCGGAGGAGCTGTTGGAGAAGAAGATCCTGTCTCTGGACCTCTCCGGCATGGTGGCCGGCACCAAATACCGCGGCGAATTTGAGGAGCGGATCAAAAAGGTGCTGGAGGAGGTCAAGCGCTCCGGCGATGTGATCCTGTTTATTGACGAGCTGCACACCATCGTGGGCGCCGGCAGCGCCGAGGGCGCCGTGGATGCCGCCAATATCATCAAGCCCGCCCTGGGCCGCGGCGAGATCCGCGTGGTGGGCGCCACCACTTTGAATGAGTACCGCAAGTATATCGAAAAGGACGCCGCGCTGGAGCGCCGCTTCCAGCCGGTGCATGTGGGCGAGCCCAGCCGGGAATCCGCGCTGGAGATTTTGAAGGGCCTGCGGGAGAAGTATGAGCTGCACCACAAGCTGCAGATCACCGACGAGGCGCTGGAGGCGGCCGTCAGCCTGTCCGCCCGTTATATCAACGACCGCTTCCTGCCGGACAAGGCCATCGACCTGATGGACGAGGCCGCCAGCCGGGTGCGGATGGAGGCGGAGGAGCTGTCCCCCGAGCTGAAGAGCCTGGAGGAGAAGATCGCCGCCCTTGTGAAGGACAAGGAGGCGGCCATCGCCGATCAGGACTACGAAAAGGCCGCCCAGCTGCGCGACATTGAAAAGGACTACCGGGAGCAGGTGGACATCGAGCAGGAAAAGCGCCGTAAGAACAACCGCCAGCACCGGCCCGTCACCGGGGAGGACATCGCCGCCGTGGTGTCCGGCTGGACCGGCATCCCCGTCACCCGCCTGACGGAGGATGAGAGCGAGCGCCTGCTGCAGATGGAGGAGATCCTCCACAAGCGTGTGGTGGGTCAGGACGAGGCCGTGAAGGCCGTGGCCCGGGCCATTCGCCGCGGCCGCGTGGGTCTGAAGGACCCCAAGCGTCCCATCGGCTCCTTCCTGTTCCTGGGCCCCACCGGCGTGGGCAAGACGGAGCTGTGCAAGTCTCTGGCAGAGGCCATGTTCGGTGACGAGAACGCCATGATCCGCATCGACATGAGCGAGTATATGGAGCGGCACACTGTCTCCCGTCTGATCGGTTCTCCTCCCGGCTATGTGGGCCATGAGGAGGGCGGCCAGCTGACGGAGAAGGTCCGCAGAAAGCCCTATTCCGTGGTGCTGTTCGATGAGATCGAAAAGGCCCACGAGGACGTCTGGAACGTGCTGCTGCAGATCCTGGACGACGGCCGCATCACCGATTCCCAGGGCCGCACCGTGGACTTCAAGAACACGGTCATCGTCATGACCAGCAACATCGGCGCCAAGAATCTGACCCAGGCCAGCGCCAAGCTGGGCTTCTCCACCGACAACGCCAGCCCTGACGCCGAGGCCGCCTTCCAGCGGGCAAAGGACACGGTTCTGGCGGAGCTGCGGCAGACCTTCCGTCCGGAATTCCTGAACCGCATCGACGATATCATTGTGTTCCGCTCCCTGACCCAGGAGGATATCCGGGAGGTTGCCCGCCGGATGCTGCAGACCGTTTCCGCCCGCATGGAGACCATGGGCATCCAGCTGGATGCCACGGACGAGGCCGTGGCGGAGCTGGCCCGGGTGGGCTTTGACGCCCGATACGGCGCTCGCCCCCTGCGCCGAGCCATCCAGAGCCAGGTGGAGGACGCTGTGGCGGAGAAGATGCTGGACGGTACCCTTGCCTCCGGCGACACCGCGAAACTGACTGTGGAGGACGAAATGCTCAGCATCAGCAAGGCCTCCTGAACAAAATACGCAAGGGAACGGCCGGCAGAGCAGCGCTCTGCCGGCCGTTCTGTGTTTTGGGGACAAAAAAGAGGCAGCGTCTGCTGCCTCAATCTCGTATGGAACCGTGGATTGGCTGGGGAGGAAGTTCTTCTGCGGGTTCGGGCGCGGAGGCAGCTTCTGCCGGTTGAGACAGATACTCCTCCAGACAAAGGCCGCTCTCCCGGATGGCGGCGGCGGTCTCCCGGCCTACATAGCGGTAGTGCCAGGGCTCATAGCCGATGCCGGTGATGTCACATTTGTCCGCCGGATAGCGGAGAATGAAGCCATATTCCCAGCAGTGCTCCATCAGCCACTGCTGCTCCGCTGTCTGGGCCTGCTGCTCCGTCAGGTGCTGGTAGTGGATGGACACGATATCCAGCGCCAGACCGGTGTGGTGCTCGCTGGTGCCGGGCACGGCCACCCAGCGGGCGGCCTCGGTCCTGGCGGTTTCCCAGCTGTAGCCAACGGCCCGCAGCCGGGCCACCTTGTTGTTGTACAGCCGGGTCTGGGTGGCGAGAGGGCGGTAGGCGGAGCAAACAACGGGCTGCAGACCGGCCTGGCGGCAGTCCGTCAGCATGGCGTTCAGATCGTCGTAGATCCGCTTGTCCACCGTCAGACCGTTTTTCAGCGCCACCAACTCCACGGAAAAATCCTCCGGCAGGGGATTCCACGGGTTCACCAGCAGGGTTTTCCACGTCTCGTCCGCGGGGACGGCGGTTTGGGTGATTTCCGGCTCCGCGGCGGGTGGGATATCTTCAGGCTCTTTGGAGGCCAGTGCCGCTGTGGTCAGCAGCAGTGCGCTCAGCAGCAGGGCCAATGTACGTTTGATCAGCAAGGGGCATGTCCTTTCCGGCCGAAGATCGGCCTGACGCATATGTGAGGCAGGAACATAATTATCATAGCCTCCCGAATTTGAGAAAACAAGGACATTTTGTAAACAATCGAAAACAAAAAGAAACAGAAAAAACGCCCCGTCCTTTGAGGACGGGGCGCCTTTGTTGTGAGATTGATTCAGTCAGAGATGACTTACTTGTACATCTCGGGCTTCTCCATGGTCTCAACCTTCAGGAAGGAAGAGGTGCCGCGGGAAGCGTTCAGAGCGTCACCGGCAACGCAGGCGACATAGCCGTCCCAAGCGGAGGGGCCGGTCAGCTTGTCAGCGTGGACGGACTCAACCCACTTGCAGAACTCGATGTCGTAAGCCTCGATGAAGCGATCCTTCCAGTCGGTCATGATGGGCATGGACTCGGCGGGGTTCAGGCTGTCCCAGCCAGCGGGACGGGAGCGGCGAACCACAGCGTAGGGATCGGGCAGCTTCACGGTGCCGTTCTCGCAGACGACCTCGCACTGGATGTCGTAGCCGTAACCGTCGGCGACCTGGACCTCGACGTCGATGAAGCAGTTGTTCTTGGTGCGCATCAGCATGACCTGGGGGTTGTCATAGCCCTTGTTGGAGTTGGCGGACTGACGGACCTTCACGCACTGAACGTCCTCATACTCGTCGCCCAGCAGCCAGCGGCAGATGTCCAGCTCGTGGATGGCGACGTTGGTGACACCGTTCTCGGTCTTGAAGCCCGGGCCCTGAGCAACGTTGCGGTGGCAGGCCTTGATCAGCAGGGGAGCGCCGATCTCGCCGGACTCGATGATGCGCTTCATCTCGGCGTAGCCGCGGTCATAACGACGCATGAAGCCAACCTGGACCAGACGCTTGCCGATCTCCAGCTCCTTATTGATGATGTCCTCGCACTCCTTGCCGGTCAGAGCCAGGGGCTTCTCGCAGAAGCACCACTTCTTCTCGGCCAGGGTCTTCATGACATAGTCATAGTGAGTGGGGTCGATGGAGGTGATGACGACGGCCTCGACGTCGGCGTCCTTGATCATGCCGTCGCAGTCATTGCCGTAGGACTTAATGCCGTACTTGGCAGCAGTATCGTCAGCAGCAGCGGCAACATAGTCGGAGACAGCCACGACGGTAGCGCCGGGAACGGTCTCGATGATGCGGCGGCAGTGATCGCGGCCGATGGCGCCGCAGCCGATGATACCGATTTTCAGAATCTTGTCCATTGTAAGTTACCTTCCTTTTCTTAATTAGTAGGGTATTTTTTGCCGGGACAGCGTGCCGCCCGCGGCATGGATCACAAAAGAACGGGGGGATCAGGCCTCGTAGATGTGCTCGTTGGCGTCGTCCTTCCACAGCCAGGCGTGCTCGGGGTCATCGATACGGGTCTTGTCCCAGGGATCGCCGTCCAGATGACGGATGCCCCAGGCATAGCACATGGCGTAGCCGGGAGCGGCGGTCTGGGAGTGGAAGCCGTGGTTGATGACAGCCAGGCCGTTGTGGCCGGTGCGGTAGATCTCGCCGTTGGCGAAACCGGCGCCGAAGCCATCGGGATAGTCGAAGCGGTAGAAGTACACCTCGGGCTGGGGATGATGATGGGGAGGATAGGAGGACCACTTACCGGGGTGGTTCAGGACCTCGCCCAGGACCATGTTGGAGTAGGGAGCGTTGCTCAGATCGAAGAAGGTCTTGATCTCGCGCTGCATGGCGCCCTTCAGCTCGCCGTTGTAGCCCTTCAGCTCCACGTCGATCTTGGAGGGATCGTACATAACAGCCTCGAAGGGATTGGCGTTGTAGGTCTTCTGGATGTACAGCTCGCTGTGAGCATGGGCGGTCAGAGTGATCTTGGTGCCCTTGCCGGCGTGCAGGCAGTAGGCCTCATAGTGGAAGCAGTCGGGGCGCTCGGCCTCAACGACCTTGCCGTCCCATTCGTAGGTGACCTTGCCGGAGAACAGCAGGACGGCGATCTCCTTTTCAGCCTCGTCGAAGACGAACTTGTCGCCCTCTTCCATCAGCAGCAGACCCACATCCATCAGCGTGCCCATGTCGTCGGTATCCAGATCGATATAAGCGTTGTAGCCGTTCTTCAGCTCGGCGTTCTTGCTAAAATAGGTCATTGGAATCATCTCCTATTAAATGTAAAGTAAGACACAAAGGGGGGAATTGCTTCCCCCCTCAGGGTTTCTTACAGACCGGTGTGCTCAGCGATGTACTTGCGGCCCTTCATGGCATACTCCAGAGGATTGGCCTTAGCGGGATCCTGCTCAGCCTCGACCAGCAGCCAGCCCTCATAGCCAGCCTCGGACAGGGTCTTGAAGACGGGATCGAAGTCAACGCCGCCGTCACCGGGAACGGTGAAGGAGCCGTTGCGGACTGCCTGCAGGAAGCTCCAGTTGTTCTTGCGGACTTCCTCGACCACGGGCAGACGCATGTCCTTCAGATGGACGTGGCCGACACGGTCAACATACTTCTTCAGCATGACCAGGGGATCTTCGCCGGCGAAGGTGAAGTGGCCGGTGTCGAAGCACAGGAACACATAGCGGGGATCGGTGTTGCTCATCATGCGGTCAGTCTCTTCGCTGGTCTGCACGACGGTGCCCATGTGATGATGGAAGCACAGCTTGAAGCCGCGCTCAACGGCGATCTTGCCCAGGGTGTTCAGGCCGGCGCAGAAGCGGTCCCACTCCTCGTCGTTCATGACGTGCTTGTGGCCGCCGGTCAGGACGGGGGTGTCCATCTGGCCCTGGATGGAGTAGCTCTGCTCACTGACGTTGATGCGGTTGGCGCCAACGGCCTCCAGGAAGTCCAGGTTCTTGTTGAAGTCAGCGATCTCCTCCTCGATGGGACGGGTCAGGATGAAGGAAGAGTACCAGCGGCTGGCGATGCGCATGCCGCGCAGATCCAGAGCCTTCTTCAGTTCAGCGGGGTCGGAGGGATACTTGTTGCCGATCTCGCAGCCGGTGAAGCCGGCCAGAGCCATCTCACTGACGATCTGCTGGAAGGTGTTCTCGGCGCCCAGCTCGGGCATATCATCGTTGCACCAACCAATAGGGGCGATACCAAGGAATACTTTGTTCTGATCGAACATGGGAATGTCCTCCTCAAAAATATAATGATTCGCACATAGATGCGGTCAGCGAAACGACAGCTGCGGGGATGCTGAAACAGTCGCCTGTGTCCGCTGACGGGATACATTTGGAGCGGTATAGGGCGCAATCGTTTTCGCTACTTTAAAAATTATCATCGTTTCCTTTAAAAATCAACGGTTTTTCCATATGCAATGTGATTTTTTCCGAAATAGCCAAAGGCGTTCCCTAAAATTTTATAGATATGTCAGCAAGAAAATCTATCCATCGCGGACAAAAAAATAACTTGACATCTTTTGTTGGTGGACATATGTATATCTATACGAGACGATTTCCCCGCAAAAAATGAAAAAGCTGCCGATTTTTAAAAGTAAATTGCAAAAATTTGTAAGACCCCACAAAAGAACAACTGATAATTTTGCAATAATAAACATATTTTCGCCGTGCTATTGACTTGTTTTTCACTTTGGTGTTAAAATTCAAGCAGACTGACCGGAGATTTGCTAAACGTTTTCGTCCATGCATAGCTCCGGAAATATTTTCAAAAGGAGAAAAGAAGTACATGAAGAAGTTTATTGCCCTGGCACTGGCTCTGGTCATGGCTCTGTCCCTGGTCGCTTGCGGCGCCAAGGAAGAGAAGCCCGCCGAGACCCCCGCTGAGACCCCCGCCGAGACCCCCGCTGAGACCCCCGCTGCTGACGACGTCGAGATCGCTGTCGTCCTGAAGACCCTGGCCTCCGAGTATTGGGGCTATGTGAAGAATGGCTGCGATGCCGCTGCCGCTGAGCTGGGCATCAAGGTTACCGTTGTTGGCCCCGGCGCTGAGTCCGACATCGAGGGTCAGGTTTCCATGATCGAGCAGCAGATCGGTGCTGGCTGCGATGCCATCGTCTGCGCTCCCAACGACGCCGGCGCTGCCGGTGCTGCTCTGCAGTCCGCTCTGGATCAGGGCATCCCCGTTCTGGCTGTTGATACCAACGTTGGTATCGAGGGTCAGACCTCTTTCGTCGGCACCATGAACGACGAGGCTGCCTATCAGGGCGGCATCTGGGCCATCGACACCCTGGGCACTGACATCAAGGCTGTCGTGATCTATGGCCAGGAGGGTGACAACACCTCCAACATGCGTCGCGCTGGTTATGAGAAGGCTTGCGAGGAGAAGGGCGTTGAGGTCCTGGCTGCTCTGTCTGGCCAGAACACCACCGACGGTGCCACCAAGACCATGGAAGATATGCTGTCCGCTCACGGCGACGCTATCGACGTTGTCTTCTGCCACAACGACGATACTGCTGTCGGCGCTATGAACGCCTGCAAGTCTGCCGGTATCACCGACATCACCATCGTTGGCTTCGACGGCAACAAGTCCGCTGTTGAGCTGATCATGGCTAACGAGCCCGTCAAGGCTACCGTCGCCCAGCAGCCCTATGCTATGGGTTACGAGGTCGTCATGGCCGCTTACAAGACCCTGCAGGGTGAGACTGTTGACGAAGTCATCAGCGCTCCCGTCATGGTCGTTACCGCTGACAACGCCCAGGCTTACCTGGACAGCCTGGCCTAATCCAAGGCTCAGCACGAAACCCCAGCAAGTAATTTGAATGTAACTAGGAAATTTGGCGACAGAGACTCTGTCGCCAAATTTCCTAGTACATAAAATCACAGGTATGTGAATACATATCTGTAGTCGAGAATCAGGAAAGAAACGAGGTAATTCCATGAGCGAATATGTCGTCGAATTGAAAAATGTTACCAAGCGTTTTCCTGGTGTCGTTGCATTGAAAAGCATGTCTATTGGCATCAGGCCCGGTGAGATCCACGGCCTGATCGGCGAAAATGGCGCTGGTAAGTCCACCCTGATCAAGGTTCTGACTGGCGTGCATAATCCCGAGGAGGGCGAGATTTTTGTGGATGGCGAGAAGAAGGTCTTCCGCAATCCCGTCCAGTCCCGAGAAGCTGGTATTGCCTGTGTCTATCAGGAGCTGAACATTGTTCCTCAGCTGCCTGTTGTGGACAATGTTTTCATGGGACGAGCCGTGAAAAAAGGTCTCCTGCTGGACTACCCCAGAATGTGCAAAGAGGCAGAAGACGCACTGAAGACTCTGGGCCATCCTGAAATTGATGTCAAGATGGAGGCAGGCAAGCTGGGTACCGGCTTGCAGCAGATGGTTGAGATTGCCAAGGCAGTCTCTCTGGACGCAAAACTCATCATCATGGATGAGCCTAGCTCCTCTCTGGGCAAGGAAGAAATTGCTCAGCTGATGGATGTTTGCCGCAGCCTGAAGGCTCGTGGCGTGGCCATCCTGTTCGTTTCTCATAAGTTGGAAGAACTCTTTGAGCTCTGCGATCGTGTTACCGTTATGCGTGACGGCGAGCACATCGTTACCGAAGACATTGAGAACATGACCGAGGACTCTCTGATCAACGCCATGGTCGGCCGTACTCTGGATAACCTGTATCCCAAGGAGTTCGGCGAGAAGGGCGAGGTTTGGCTGGAGGCCAAGAACATCAATGAGGCCGGCGTGCTGCATGATGTTTCTTTCAAGTGCCATGCCGGTCAGGTCACCGGTTTCGCTGGTCTGGTCGG
This sequence comes from Oscillibacter sp., assembly GCA_017482345.1. Taxonomy (GTDB): domain Bacteria; phylum Bacillota; class Clostridia; order Oscillospirales; family Oscillospiraceae; genus Oscillibacter. Next base: position 54,627 of record JAFUNB010000008.1, on the reverse strand, counting down.
TGCCGGCCGTAGTGAGACTATGCGCGCTATCTTCGGTGCTGACAAGATCGACAGCGGTGAGATCTATGTCAAGGGCGAAAAAGTTAGTATAAAGAAGCCTCAGGATGCTATCAAGCATAAGATCGCATTCCTGACGGAAGACCGTAAGGGTCAGGGCCTGGTTCTGGGTCAGAGCGTTCGTACGAACCTGATCCTGGCCAACATGAAGGGCTTCAGCAATGGTCCCTTCCTGGATGAGGCCCGCATCGAGGAGTCTGGCAAGGAGATGGTCAAGTCTCTGAAGATCAAGACTCCCAGTCTGGACGAAGTGGTTGGCCAGCTGTCCGGCGGTAACCAGCAGAAGGTGGTTATCGGTAAGTGGGTCAACATTGACGCTGATATCTTCATTTTCGACGAGCCTACCCGTGGTATCGACGTCGGCGCCAAGATCGAGGTTTACCGTGTTATGAACGACCTGGTCAAGGCTGGCAAGTGCGTCATCATGGTCTCCTCCGAGCTGCCCGAGATCCTGGCAATGAGCGACCACGTTGTGGTCATGCGCGGCGGCCGTGTGATGGCAAATGTTGAGCGCGATTCTAAGCATTTCAACTCTGATGATATCATGAAAGCTGCCTGGGGAGGAGAGTTAGACTAATATGAAAAAGAATAGTTCTGCAAAGGAGCTCATGCAGAAGCTCGGCACTCTGGCTGCACTGATCATTCTGTGCGCTATTTTCTGCATCACCATGCCCGATAAGTTCCCGAAGGTCGGTAACCTGATGAACATCCTGAAGCAGGCATCCATCAACTGCCTGATCGCTTCCGGTATGCTGTGCTGCCTGATCACCGCTGGTATCGACCTGTCCGTCGGTTCCAACTGCGTGCTGTGCACCTGCACCATCGGTGTTCTGGTTCAGAACTTCGGCATCACCAGCCCCATCGTTCTGGTTCTGGTTGGCCTGGCAGTTTCCACCTGCGCCGGTATCGTCAACGGCCTGCTGCTGACCCGTCTGGATCTGCCCCATCCCTTCGTTTCCACCATGGGTATGAAGAACGTGCTGTGGGGCCTGGCTCTGGTTATCACCGGCTCCAAGTCCATCGGCTTCACCAACACCGGCATCGATGGCCTGATGTGGATCGGCGGCGGTTCCATTGGTACCGTCCGTGACGCTGGCGGCAAGGTTACCTTCCCCGGTATCCCCTTCAGCTTCATCCTGGTCATCATCGTGTTCTGCATCTTCCACGTGTTCCTGACCAAGTCCGCTCTGGGCCGTCAGATCTACTGCTGCGGCGGCAACGCCGAGGCTGCCCGCCTGTCCGGTATCCCCTCCAAGAACGTCCTGACCTTCGTGTATGCTCTGTCCGGCTTCATGGCCGGTATGGCTGGCGTGGTGTCTGTTGGTCGTCTGGCTTCTGCCAACGGTAACGCTGGTCAGACCTACGATAACGACGCTATCGCAGCCTGCATCGTCGGCGGCGCTTCCTTCAATGGTGGTAAGGGTACCATCTGGGGCACCCTGATCGGTGCCATGATCATGGCTGTTATCCGTAACGGTCTGAACCTGATGGGCGCTTCCAACGACGTCCAGTACATCGTGATCGGTGCCGTTATCATCCTGGCTGTTACCATCGACGTTGTTCGTAACAAGATGGAGGCCAAGGCCCGCAAGATGGCTGCTGTCTAATCCAATGCAGTTACATAAACAGGACCGGCTTTTGCCGGTCCTGTTTTTTTGCGCAATGAAAGCCGCCGTTTCACTCTGAAACGGCGGCTGTTTGTTATTCCACTTCCAAATGGACGGATTCGTGATAAACCGGATCCACAAGTCCGGGGATACTGACGGAATCGGTAAAATGCAGCTCCTCCGTGTATTCGCGGAGCAGGGAGATGATGTAGGGGTGAGGGCGTTCGTCAGGCCGGCCGGCTGCCACGCAGACCACAGCGGTCTTGGGCCGCAGCATCTTCAGCAGCTTGCGGGTGGTGGAGGACAGGGAGGCGTGGTGGGGGACCTTCAGAATGTCACAGGGCGCGGACGTGGCTGTTTCCCACAGATGTGCGTACACATCGCCGCCCAGTACGATCTCCTTGCCGTGATAATACAGCCGCTGGCGCAGACTGGAGGCGTTCATGGACTTGCCCCAGTGTATCAGATCGTAATCGTCCCGGATGCCTGCAAAGGCACCGTCGTAAATGGCCTTTTGGCGGGAATAGAGGGCCGGCTCACCAAAGAGGATGTCCATTTTCAATTCCGGCGTCAGCTGCAGGGTCTCCGTGCGGTTGCCGGGAAGCTCGGTCATCTTCTGTACCCGGCCAGGGTGCGTCCGCAGCGCGCGGGCGTAACGGTCCAGACAGCGCAGCTGATTGACAGCTGCGCGGCAAAGGCCGGGCGTTTTTTCCGGCTCCAGCTCACAGGAGTTCAGGGGCGGGAGATAGCTGGCGATCAGCTCGCCCACCGTCACACGCTCCAGCAGACGGCTCAAACCGCCCACATGATCCCGGTGGAAATGGGTCAGCAGCAGGATATCCACATGCTGGATGCCCAGCTTGTTCAGGAAGTCGCCGGCATAAATGCGGCAGGAGCGCTTGTCGTTCAGTGGAGGGTGGTCGTCCCGGACCAGATTGTCGTGACCGCAGTCCACCAGCATGGAAAACACCAGTGTGCCATCTTCCATTTGACGGATCAGAATGGAGTCGCCGTTGCCTACATTGATAAAGTCCAGTAGCAGCATAGTGTGGCCCCCCTCGTTTGATGTTACTACCATAACACAAAAAACGGCGTTGTGACAACGAAAAGGGCAAACGGTTACGCACAAAATTTAGGTCAAAAATTTTGGCATCCTGACGAAGCGGCTGCCTGTGGATCTTTTCGCGTTTTTTCGGGCAAACTTGATTTGTTCACACTTTTCCTGTATCATGATTTGTAACTTGGATCACAACTGGCAGGAAGGAGTTTTTTATGCCATTTACATTTAATTTCGGCGGATTTGACCCCGGAATGTTTCAGGGCTTTCAGGGCACCCAGGGACAGGCCGCCGGCGGGGACGGAGCACCTACTCCGCCGCCAAAAAAGGAGCGCAAGCCCCGCAAGCCCATCGGCAACGCCGTTACCCGCACGCTGATCAACATTGGTGTGACGCTGGTATTTGCTCTGGTTTATTTCTACGTGGAGCTGCCGCCCCTCAATTTCCACGCGGAAGAGTTTTATGTGTTTGTCTTCCTTGTCTGTGCGGTGTACTGCGGCTGCGCGGTGCTGACCTCCGGCTTCCAGGGAGAGGGCGTCAAGGGCTATGTGAGCTTTGCGAAGAAGCAGTGCCTCGTCCCCTTTGTGGTGTTCCTGGCACTGGTCGCCGCTGTGGCGGTGGGTTCCCTGACCTCCTGGGTCGTCCTGCGGGCGCCGGCTTACAGTGAGCTGCTGCCCATTCAGGAGGGCGATTTCACGGTGGATATCGAGGAGATTTCCTACGACCAGATCCCCATGCTGGACGCCGATTCCGCGGCCCGGCTGGGCAGCCGGAAGCTGGGCGAGCTGAGCGACATGGTGTCCCAGTTTGAGATCCTGCCCACCTATAACCAGATCAACTACCAGGGCCGTCCCGTCCGCGTCACGTCCCTGCGCTACGGTGATCTGATCAAGTGGTTCACCAACCGCTCCAAGGGTCTGCCCGCGTATATCGTCATCGATATGGTGACCCAGGAGGCAGAGGTGGTTCGCCTGGGCGAGGGCATGAAGTACACCCCCGCGGAGCACTTCGGCCGGAATCTGTACCGCCACCTGCGGTTCCACTATCCCACCATGATGTTTGACGAGCCGGTTTTCGAGATCGACGAGGACGGTATTCCCTACTGGGTCTGCTCCCGCATGGTCAAGACCATCGGCCTGTTTGGCGGCACGGATATCAACGGCGTCGTTCTGGTGAACGCCATTACCGGCGAAAGCCAGTATCTGGAGGAGGTCCCCAGCTGGGTGGACCGCGTCTATTCCTCCGACCTCATCATCGAGCAGTATGACTTTTACGGCCAGTATCACAACGGCTTCCTCAACTCTCTCTTCGGCCAGAAGGATGTGACCCTGACCACCGACGGCTACAACTACATCGCCATCGACGATGACGTGTATATGTATACCGGCGTCACCTCCGTTACCTCCGACCAGTCCAACATCGGCTTTATCCTGACCAATCAGCGCACCAAGGAGACGCATTTCTATAAGATCGCCGGCGCCACGGAGTATTCCGCCATGGATTCCGCCCAGAGCCAGGTGCAGCAGATGCGTTACGAGGCCACGTTCCCTCTGCTGCTGAACATCGCGGATCATCCCACCTATTTCATGGCCCTGAAGGGCGCTGATGGTCTGGTGAAGATGTACGCCATGGTCAACGTGCAGCAGTATCAGATCGTGGAGACCGGCCAGACTGTGGCAGAGTGTGAGGCCAACTACCGCCAGGCGCTGGCCAATGCCGGCCTGATCGGCGCCGGCCAGGTGGTGGTGCCCAACGGCGACACCCGCACCCAGCAGGGCGTTGTGGCGGAGATCCGCACGGCGGTCATCGACGGAAACACCCACTTCTACGTCCGCTTGGAAGAGAGTCTGGGCTATCTGGACTTCAGTGCTGACGAAGTGCCCCGCGCCGTGCTTCTGGACAAGGGCGACCTGATCTGGTACGACTTCGTGCTGGACGGCGTGGAGTTCCCGGAAAACGGCATCGTTCCCGCCAAGGGCTTCCGCTTCGACGGCGAGACCTGATCGCACAAGCAAAGAGACCTGCCTGAGGCAGGTCTCTTTCTTTATCACAGAAGCGCCGTGCAGACGTCCAGCTTTCCGTTTTCAATGGTGATGACGCCGTAGGTGGGCCGGCGGCGGTCGCCGATGCTGCCGGGGTTGAGGAAGGTGGTCCGGCCCCGTTTGTCCACCATGGGGATGTGGGTGTGGCCGAACAGGAACAGATCCAGCTGCTGCTCCTCCGACGCAAAGCCGGCGGTCAGCAGGGAGGACTTGACGCCGAAGGTGTGGCCGTGGCAGATGAGGCAGCGGAAGTCCCCCAGAAACAGCAGCTTTTCCGCCGGCTCGTCCGGACGGCAGTCGCAGTTTCCGGGTACATGCTCCATGGGAATGTCGGGGAACTGCTGCTGCAGCTTTTCCGCGTCCCGCCAGCAGTCGCCCAGGTGCAGGATCATACGGGGCGCTGTGCGCTCCACGGCTTCGATCATATTGGAAAGATTCCCGTGGGAATCCGAGAGAACCAGAATCTTCATGGAGAACGTCCTTTCCGGGAGTTTTGTATCAGTATAGCGCAGTTTTGCCCGGGGGGCAATCCGGTGAGAAAATTTTCCGAAAAGACTATTGACAATGGCGGTTAGTCATGTTAAACTCATAATCAGTTAAGGGTTAGCTTAATCTAACTCGCCCCGTTTAGAAGGGAACGAGAGAGAAGTAAGCGATGCCTGCCAAGTAAGATTTGTATCACCTCAAGAGCGGAAATGGGAAGCCTCTCTTGAACCGAACAAGGAAGCACCCCTGCGGAGCAGAAGCCGCAGGGGCGCTTTTTTTGTCAAAAACCAATTCAGCCCCCGACAGGATCTGTCGGGGGCTGAGCATATCAGGATTCAGAAGAGAGACCGGCCAGGCCAAAGGCGGCGGGGCCGCCGTGAGTGGTGATAACGCCGTTGGCCATGATCCAGCGCAAAGACTGGAAACCGCACTCCCTGGCGGCGCTTTCCACGGCCTGACGGACCTCGTCGGCCAGACCCACCGTGTAGACCAGCCACAGCTCGTCCCGCTGCAGGTGGTAGCTCTCGGCATAGTCGCGGATCAGCTGGGCGGCGACCTTCTCCATCTTGCCGCGGTACTTTTTGGTGGCCATCAGCTTGCCGTCCAGGATCTCGATGCAGGGGTGCAGGCTGAGGATGCGGCTGCCCAGATAGGCGGCGTTGCTGACACGGCCGCCGGCCCGCAGGAAGGCCAGATTGTCCGGCAGGAAGCACATGTTGGCCTGCTTGGCGGTGCGGCGGGCAAATTCGGCGGCTTCCTGGATGGAGACGTTGGGATTGGCTTGCAGGAACTTTGCCACTTCCACCACGACCATACCCTGGCCAATGGACACCTGCTGGGTGTCAATGGCGGTGACATAGTCCCGCTCCTCGGAGGCGATGACGGCGCTCTGATAGGAGCAGGTGGTGATGGCGGAATAGGCCAGATACAGGATCTGAGCCTCCGGCCACTTGGCGTGGATCTCATCAAAGGTCTTGATGAAGTCCTCCGGCGTGCTGCCGCTGGTGGTGGGGAGCTTGCCAGTCTCCTGGTGGAAGTCCACGATCTTCTGAGGATGGAAGCTGCCGTCGTCAACAGGGGTGCTGTCAAAGGCAACGTGCATGGGAACCATCTGGATATTGTACTGCGCGGCCAGCTCCGGCGTCAGGTCAGAACCGGTTTCTGCAACGAGGATGATAGAATTCATAGCGAACGCCCTTTCAGCTATTGAGATTTAGATTATCGGTTTTTCAAAAACTTGTTCACTGGTATTTTAAAACGTTTTTGCTGGACTGTCAAGGTCAAATGCCGTAAGGACAAATAAAGAAGTGAGGGGGTGCTTGAATGATGTTTTCCCTCATGCTATAATCGTCCCAATCGGAGGTAATGTATGGAACAGACGATCACAGACGCCATTAAGGCTCCAATTAAAAATTTCCGCCTCCCCCGATATGAGGAGATCCCGGATGTGGGACTGTATCTGGAACAGACGGCCTACTGTCTGACGGAGTGTTTGAAGCCGTTGGATATTGCTGTCACCGGTTCCATGATCAGCAACTATGTGAAGCGCGGACTGGTGAAGAACCCGGTGAAAAAGCTGTATGACAGAGAACGGATCGCCTATCTGCTGTTTATCGCCGTGGCAAAGAGCGTCCTCTCTCTGGAGGATATCCAGCTGCTGATCCGGGTGCAGCAGGCAGTCTACGCGCCGGAGGTGGCCTATAATTATTTTTGCTGTGAGCTGGAAAATATTCTTCAGGTGGTGTTTGAGCTGAAGGATACGCTGGACGAGGTAGGCGTGGAGCACACGGATGAGAAGATGATGCTGCGCAACACCATCATCACAGTGGCCCACAAGGTCTATCTGGACAAGAGCTTTGCAATGGTTCGGGAAAAACTGTAAGAAAAATCCCCTCGCGGCTTGCCGCGGGGGGATTCGTGCGTTTACAGGCCCAGACCGTAGATCTGGTTGGCATTGTGGAAGAACACCTGCTCCCAGTGCCGTTCCGGCACCAGCTGCTGGATAAAGGCGATGTATTCGCCTAAATTTACAATGGGCCAGTCGGTGCCGTACATGAGCTTATCCCAGCTGCAGGAGGCAGATAACCAGCTTTTCAGCAGGAATACGTAGCCGGACTGCTCCTCCAGATACCGGGGCAGATCCAGCCGTCCCTCCAGCAGACCGGACAGGTCTGCGGCCACGTTGGGATTCTTGGCCAGTACGGCGGTGGCGGCGTCCAGGAAAGGATTGCCGAAGTGGCACATGACAAAGCGGGTGCTTGGGTGGTCGGCCGCCACCTCGTCCAGCGCCAGGGGATGGCAGTATTTCAGGTGGGCGTGGGGAAAGGACGTCAGACCCATGTGGACAGCCACCGGCTTGCCGTATTGGGCGGCCAGCGCGTAGACCGGCTCGTACATGGGATCGGTCAGGGGGGTCTTGTTGTAGCCGGGATACAGCTTCACGCCGCAGCAGTCCTTCCGCTGCAGATGCGCCTCCACCACTTCCGGGATACGGGACAGCGGCGTGCCGGCAGACAGCAGGGAGCTGTCCAGACCGATGCAGTAGTGGAACAGGTCCTCCGGATAGCGGTGGTAGTCCAGCTCCAGACTGGTGTTGCCCATGACCACGCCGTGTACCATGCCCAGCTGGCTGTAAGCTTCCCGGAGATGGTCGGTGCTGTTGTGGTGGCCCACGGCCTGTGCCATCTGCTCCGGCCGGGGCGAGGCATTGGAAAAGAGGTGTAGATGGGCGTCGATGATCTTCATGGCTGATCGGCTCCTTTCGTGCCGGGAATGGTCAAAAATGATGCAGGATCAATTCAAAAGCTACGGCGATGCCGGGGCGCAGACTGTCGATCTCCACGTATTCCTCCCGGGTGTGAGCGCCTCCGCCCACCACACAGCCGGGACAGACGGCGGGGATGCCCATGGACAGGGGAATGTTGCAGTCGGTGGAGCCGGAGGCGAAGCGGACGTCAAACCCGTAGTGATGGCGCACCGCCACGGCGGCCCGGTCTTTCAGCGCCTGATGGTGCGCTTCGTCCACGGCACCGGAGCAGGGCCGCTCGCCCACCAACGTCACGCTGACGTCGTATCCGCGGCCGCGGAAACCGTCGATGACCGCTTCAAAGCTGCGCTCCATGGCGGCCAGGGACTCCCGGCAGTCGGAGCGGAACTCATACAGCATCTCCGCCTGCTGGGCGATGGTGTTGACGGAGGTGCCGCCGTGGATGGTGCCCACGTTGTAGGTGGTCTTGCCGTGAGGCGGCAGCTGGACGGCGTACAGCTGGCCAATCAGCTCCGCCATGGCGGCGATGGCGTTCCGGTTGCCGAAGGCGTTGTAGGAGTGGCCGCCCTCCGTGCGGATCTCCACCAGATAGCGGTGGGAGCCGACGGCCCGGTCCACGATCTGGCTGGCGTAGCCGTCGAGAGTGACGAATTCCCGCACGCGGCTGCCGAAGACTTCCATCAGGCGCCGGGTACCCTTCAGGTTGCCCAGTCCCTCCTCGCCGGAGTTGACCACCAGCAGCACGCCGCAGCCGGCGGGTTTCAGATCCTGCTGGATGATGTATTTGGCGGCCATCAGCAGCGCCACGGCGTTGGCGGTGTCGTCGCCCACGCCGGGACAGAAAATTTTGCCGTCCGCCACCGTCAGAGGCAGCGGCTGGGTGTCGGGGAACACCACGTCGCTGTGGGCCATGAACACCATCAGCGGGTTTTCCTCTGTGCAGCCGATGGGGCAGATGACATTGAGGGCGTCGTCGATGTATACGTCCTTCGCGCCCTGCTCCCACAGCCAGCGGCAGCAAAATTCCGCCCGCAGCTCCTCGCGGTTGGAGGGGGCGGGGATCTGCGCCAGCTCCAGCAGAAGCTGATAGGCCTCATCGCTGTGGCTGTCGATATATTGCAGGATCTCCGGTGTCAAAAGCATAAGGAAGTCTCCTTTCTCTGCTTTGTAAAGGTGGATAAACAAAAGCCGTCATTCTTCTTCCGAAGAACGACGGCTTTTTGGCGGAGATGGAGGGATTCGAACCCTCGCACGGTTTGACCCGCCTACCGCATTTCGAGTGCGGACCCTTCAACCACTTGGGTACATCTCCGGATACCCAAATATTATGCCACAATTCCACCGGTGTTGCAAGAGTCGGTTTCCCGCCGCATAGACTGAGGCGGGAGGGATGCGGAGTGGAGCGGACGGAGATCATCATCGCCGGAGAGCGGGAGCGGTTTGCCAATTACGGCGCGGCGGTGGAAGAAGCCGGCGGGGTTCCTGTATTTTGTCGAACGGGGGAGCTGCGTTGGGGAAGCGGCCTGCTGCTGTGCGGCGGCGGGGATGTGGAGCCGTGGCGGTACGGACAGGAAAACACGGGCTCCCACGATCTGGAGCCGGAGCGGGACGGATGGGAGCTGGAGCTGCTGGAGGAATTCACGGCGGCGGGAAAGCCGGTGCTGGGCGTGTGCCGGGGCATGCAGCTGATCAACGTGTATTTCGGCGGCACTTTGACACAGAATATAGAGGGCCACAGCCGCTGCGGCGGGGCGGACCGCCTGCATGGGACGCGGATCGGCGGGGGATTCCTGCGGGAGCTGTACGGCGGGGAGATGATCGTCAACAGCGCCCACCACCAGTGCCTGGACAGACCGGGGGCGGAGATCGAGGTGCTCCAGTGGGCGCCGGACGGAACGGCAGAGGGGATCTGCCACCGGAGCCTTCCGGTCTGGGGCGTTCAGTGGCACCCGGAACGGATGCGGCAGAGCGGAGAGGCGTGTGCGGCGGACGGCGGGCGGGTCTTCCGGGCCTTTGTGGAGCGCTGTCGGTAAAGAGCGGAAAAAATATGGAAAAGCGCTTGACAGGAGGTTGTTTGTATGGTACTATATCCAAGCTGACAATTTCCACGGAGGGCATGCGCGGGTGTAGCACAATGGTCAGGGCACCAGCCTTCCAAGCTGGGGATGCGGGTTCGATTCCCGTCACCCGCTCCATAATATACGCGCCAGTAGCTCAGCTGGATAGAGCAACTGCCTTCTAAGCAGTAGGCCAGGGGTTCGAGTCCCTTCTGGCGTACCAGCTCTTCTTTAAGAGCAAGTCAGCATCCCATTTGGTTCTATATGTGGTGGGTGTAGTTCAATTGGCAGAGCACCGGATTGTGGTTCCGGGCGTTGTGGGTTCGAGTCCCATCACCCACCCCAGAGAGAGTAGGGGATCGGGGTTACCCCGATCCCCTATTCGTTCCATATTGGGGCGTCGCCAAGTGGTAAGGCAAGGGACTTTGACTCCCTCACCCGCTGGTTCGAATCCAGCCGTCCCAGCCAGGATTGCCACGCTTTGACAGCGTTTGTAAATACACATGACCCGGTAGCTCAGTCGGCAGAGCAACTGCCTTTTAAGCAGTGGGTCCGGGGTTCGAATCCCCGCCGGGTCACCAACTCGTCGCAAGCGTCATATCGCTTGCGACGAGTTTTTTATATAAATTGCCGAAATGGGAAGTATACATAACTTTCTGCGCCTAAAATAAGACGGATTGCGTGATATTTCTTCAAAAATCGGAAAAATTTTTCTTGATTTTCTGGTTCTGCTCTGCTACAATATGGCCGTTTGAGCATAAAAGGAAATATATGTAGAAAGAGGAGAGCGTTGCGTGAAGAAGATTAACGACAACAACAAGCTGGCAGTCCAGATGCTGGCGGCCATGATTCTGGGTATTCTGGCGGGCCTTGCCTTTATGGCCGTCCGTGAGATGAACGGCGCTGACAGTTCTGTCTGGACGAGCATCAACAACATCCTGTTCCAGGATATTACGGCCAAGGGCGCTGAAAGCGCTGTGGGCCTGTTCTACATCGGCGGCCAGCTGTTTATCCGTGCCCTGCAGCTGATCATTGTGCCCATGGTGTTCTGCTCCGTAGTGATGGCTATCAGCGAGATCAGTGAGGCCTCCACGCTGGGCCGCGTGTCCGCCAAGACCATTGGCTGGTTTATGCTGACCAGTGTTCTCGCACTTCTGATGGCTGGTTTCATCGGTTTGTTTTTCTTCCGTGCAGGTCTCTTTGATGTGGTGATCGAGGGTGTTGAGGCCAGCTCCGGCTCCACCGGCTCCAACCCCCTGAACGTCATCCTGAATATTATCCCCAGCAACATTGGCTCCACCTTCAGCGTCAACAACGCCGTTTTGGGCGTGGTATTCATCGCTGTTGTGGTGGGTCTGAGCATGAACAAGATGGGTCTGGGCAAGGACAGCGTCATCTACCGCTTCTGTGAGGAGGTCAACGGCATCATCGTGGTGTTCCTGAACTTCACCGTCAAGAAGTTCGGCCCCGTCGCCATCTTCATGCTGCTGTGCAGAACCTTTGCTACCTACGGCATTGACTATCTGAAGCCCGCTATGACCTACTTCGTCATCTGTGTGGTCCTGCTGCTGGTCTATCTGTTTGTCGGCTATCCCCTGATTATGGGTCTGGGCTGCCGGCTCAACCCCTATATCTTCATCCGCAAGATCTTCAAGGTGATCGTTTTTGGCTTCTCCACCTCCTCCAGCGCCGCAACTCTGCCCCTGAACCTGGATACCAACACCAAGGAGCTGGGCGTCGACCATCAGATCGCCTCCTTCGTCCTGCCTCTGGGCATGACCATCAACATGGACGGCACTGCCATCATGCAGGTGGTCGCCACGCTGTTCATCGCCGGCTGCGGCGGTTACGATGTCTCCGTGTTCCAGCTGGTGGTCATCATGGTGCTGGCTCTGATCGCCAGCATGGGCACGCCTGCCGCCCCCGGCGCCGGCGCTGTCATTCTGTTCACCATTCTCTCCGGCGTCGGCTACACCAGTGAGCAGGCACTCATCGCCTACTCCCTGATCCTGGCCATCAACCGTCCCATCGAGATGCTGGTCACCTCCCTGAACTGCGTCGGCGACTCTGTTGCCGCCATCGCTGTGGCCAAGAGCGAGGGCAAGCTGGACGAAACCGTGTTCAACAAGTAAAACAAAAGCTGCTGAAAACACTCCGAAACATTTGTTTCGGGGTGTTTTTTGCTCCGCGTGCAGCAATAAAAAATGGTGTCGGGGGGCTGCGGTGCTTTCTGTGCGGAGCGGATAGGGGAGAGGAAAGCGTGCGCCTGCGGAATTATGAAAACGCGATGGCCGAATGCATAAAAATAGAACGGAAATTTCGGGGATATTCGTTAAAATATCCAGAAAGCGCTTTGGTTAAAGATTTTTGGTTGCACCGGGAATCGAAGGAATGTATAATGACGGAAAGGAGTATCCTTCAGGGATGGAATGCTATCCGCCGGAGGAAAACTTCTGATTGGATTTTGTAAGAGAGCCGCCAGCGGCGGCGGAGGCGTTCCATGTGTACGACGATGTCTTTCATCAGCTTTTTGGGGATTGTATACATTATTCTGGTTCCGATTAGGAAAAAGAATAATGCGTTTGGTCATGTCCCCGCAGCGGTGTAATCGTCACTCTGACAAAAGCCAGAAAAGCTGATTGAGTCCGTGGCCCAACAATGGGGGCCACGGCTTTTTTTATCAGGAGAAAGGGAGGAATGTGTTTTGAAGATCCGTGCGACGCAAGCCATCATGGAATGTTTGCTGGAACAGGAAGTGGACACCATCTTCGGCTATCCCGGCGGCACCATCCTGAACCTCTATAATGAAATGTATGATTACCAGGACAAGATCAAGCATGTCCTGACTGCCCATGAGCAGGGCGCGGCCCACGCGGCTGACGGCTATGCCCGCTCCACCGGCAAGGTGGGCGTGTGCTTCGCCACCTCCGGCCCCGGTGCCACCAACCTGACCACCGGCATTGCCACCGCCTATCTGGACTCCTCGCCCGTGGTGTTCATCACCTGCAACGTCAGCGAGAGCCTGCTGGGCAAGGATGCCTTCCAGGAGGTCGACTCCACCGGCATCGCCATGCCCATCACCAAGGCCACGTTCCTGGTGCGGGATGCGCAGCAGATCCCCGATGTTATGCGGCAGGCCTTCGCGGTGGCCGGCAACGGCCGTCCCGGTCCCGTTATGATCGACTTTTTGAAAAACGTCACCGCTGCCGATCAGATGATCGACTATGAATTCATCCCCTGGCAGAAAAACCGCGAGTGCGACAGCATCCGGACGTTGAATCCCACCAACCGGATGGAGGAGCCGGTGATCCATCAGCAGGATATCGATATCCTGCTGGACATGATCGCGGAGGCGAAAAAGCCCATGCTGATCTGCGGCGGCGGCGTCATCCGCGGCAAGGCCCACAAGGAATTCCGCACTTTTGCGGAGCGGATGGACGCCCCCGTAGCCATCACCGTCATGGGCGGCGGCGGCTTCCCCGGCGACCATCCCCTGACCACCGGCATGATCGGCATGCACGGCTCCCGGGCCTCCAACGTGGCGGTTGACGAGTGCGACCTGCTGATCGCCATCGGCTGCCGCTTCTCCGACCGTGTGGCTCTGGATCCCGCCACCTTCGCCAAGCAGGCGAAGATCGTCCAGGTGGATATCGACCGCGCGGAGATCGACAAAAACGTGCTGACCGACCACCACATTGTCGGCCATGCCAAACGGGTGCTGGCAGCCATCAACGAAAAGCTGCCCCAGTACGACCACAGCCAGTGGAAGAGCTACATCCTGCCCATGCGCGCTCCCTCTGTGGCGGCTCCCAGCGAGAAGCTGACGCCCCAGCAGGTGATGGAGGTCATCCGCACCACTGCTCCCAGAGACACCATCGTGGCCACCGACGTGGGCCAGCATCAGATGTGGTCCATCAAGTATCTGCACTTTGACTATCCCGGCCAGCTGCTGACGTCCGGCGGCTTCGGCACCATGGGCTTCGGCCTGGGCGCCGCCATCGGCGCGCAGATGGGCAACCCGGACAAGCGGGTGGTCCATGTGACCGGCGACGGCTGCTTCCGTATGAACTGCCATGAGCTTTGCACCGTGCAGCATTACGGCCTGCCCACCATCACCGTGGTGTTCAACAACGGCACGCTGGGCATGGTTCGCCAGTGGCAGACCCTCATCTATCAGCAGCGCTATTCCGCCACCACCCTGGACCGCGGCCCCGACTTCGTGAAGCTGGCGGAGGCCTACGGCCTGAAGGGCTACCGGGCCACCACCCGGGAGGAGATGCAGGATGCGTTCCAGCAGGCGCTGGACTGCGGCTGCGGCGCGGTCATCGACTGCGTGCTGGATATCGACGAGATGGTTCGCCCCATGGTGGCGGCCGACTCTCCCATCACCAAGTTCCTGCTGGAGTAAAGGAGGAGACACAGTGAAGAAAGAATTCAACATGGAGCGCAAGCTCTATACCCTGTGTATTCTGGTGGACGATGTGCCCGGCGTACTGAGCCAGGTGGCCCGCCTGTTCTCCCGGAAGGGATACAACATCGAATCCATTGTCTCCGGCGCCACGGACCGCCCCGGCATCACCCGCATCTCCATCGAGATCCTGGCCGATGAGCTGATGCTGGACCAGGTTGCCGCCCAGTGCCGCAAGCTGCTGCCGGTCAAGGCCGTGAAGATCCTGGACGGCGAGAGCTGCATCCGCCGTGAGACCGCCCTCATCAAGGTGGGCGTCAGCGACCGCAATTCCCGGGACGAGGTCATTCAGCTGGTGAATATTTTCCACGCGAAGGTCATCGACGTGGCCAAGGACGCGCTGACCATCTGGGTGTTCGGCAGCCCCAGCAAAAATACTGCCCTGATCGAGATGCTGGAGGATTTCGGCATCCTGGAGATCGCCAAAACCGGTACTATCGCCATTGAACGTGGGCGTAGCACGATATATGACAACAACAAATTACGGGAGGAATATGAATATGGCAAACATGTTTTATGAGAAGGACTGCGATCTGGGCAAGCTGGACGGCAAGAAGATCGGTATCATTGGTTACGGCTCCCAGGGCCACGCTCACGCCCTGAACCTGAAGGAATCCGGCTGTGACGTCTGTGTCGGTCTGCGTCCCGGCAGCAAGAACCAGGCTGTCGCCGAGAGCCACGGTCTGAAGGTCATGTCTGTGTCCGAGACCGCCAAGTGGGCTGACATCGTTATGATCCTGATCAACGACGAGGTCCAGGCTGACGTTTATAAGCGCGACATCGCCCCCAACCTGGAGGCCGGCAATGCCCTGATGTTCGCTCACGGCTTCAACATCCACTACAAGCAGATCGTTCCTCCCGCCGATATCGACGTTCTGATGATCGCCCCCAAGGGCCCCGGTCACACCGTCCGCTCCACCTATGTCAACGGCAAGGGCGTGCCCTGCCTGCTGGCTGTTGAGCAGAACGCCACCGGCAAGGCCTATGACATCGGCCTGGCCTACGCTGCCGGCATCGGCTGCGCCCGCGGCGGCGTCATGGAGACCACCTTCAAGGACGAGACCGAGACCGACCTGTTCGGCGAGCAGGCCGTTCTGTGCGGCGGCGTCGTGGAGCTGATGAAGCTGGGCTTCGAGACTCTGGTGGAAGCCGGCTACGCTCCCGAGAACGCTTACTTCGAGTGCATCCACGAGATGAAGCTCATCATCGACCTGGTCAACAAGGGCGGCGTCGCCATGATGAACTACTCCGTGTCCGATACCGCCGAGTACGGCGAGTATGTCTCCGGCACCCGCGTGCTGCCCTACGAGGAGACCAAGAAGAACATGAAGGCTGTCCTGAAGGACATCCAGAACGGCACCTTCGCCGGCAAGTGGATCGCCGAGAACAAGAACGGCCGCTGCTTCTTCAACGCCTCCCGCCGCCAGCTGGCCGAGCACCAGATGGAGACCGTCGGTGCCGAGCTGCGCCGCAACATGCTGTGGGGCAACGACACCGATCCCGACACCGCATCCAACTAATCCCAACCGACTTCAAAGGAGGGCTTCCCTGTGAGAAGTGACGTCATCAAAAAAGGAATCCCTGCAGCACCCAACCGCTCCCTGCTGTATGCTCTGGGCTACACCAAGGAGGAGCTGGAACGCCCCCTGATCGGCGTGGTCTGCTCCTATAACGAGATTGTTCCCGGCCACATGAACCTGGACAAGATCGCCGAGGCCGTCAAGGCCGGCATCCGTGCCGCCGGCGGCACTCCCGTGGAGTTCCCCGCCATCGCCGTGTGCGACGGCATCGCCATGGGCCATGTGGGCATGAAGTACTCTCTGGTCACCCGCGAGCTGATCGCCGACTCCACCGAGGCCATGGCCATGGCCCACCAGTTTGACGGTCTGGTCATGCTGCCCAACTGCGACAAGAACGTGCCCGGCCTGCTGATGGCCGCCGCCCGTCTGAACATCCCCACCATCTTCTGCTCCGGTGGTCCCATGCTGGCCGGCACCATGAACGACGGCCGCCGCACCTGCCTGAGCCATATGTTTGAGGCTGTCGGCGCCTACTACGCCGGCAAGCTGGACGAAGAGGGCGTGGAGGAGTACGAGAACAACGCCTGCCCCACCTGCGGCTCCTGCTCCGGCATGTACACCGCAAACTCCATGAACTGCCTGACTGAGGCCATCGGCATGTCCCTGCGGGGCAACGGTACCATTCCCGCCGTCTGGTCCGCCCGCCTGCGTCTGGCCAAGCACACCGGCATG
Organism: Oscillibacter sp.; assembly: GCA_017482345.1. GTDB lineage: Bacteria > Bacillota > Clostridia > Oscillospirales > Oscillospiraceae > Oscillibacter. The sequence goes on along the minus strand of JAFUNB010000008.1, from coordinate 37,834 downwards.
AAGATCATGGAGCTGGTGGAGAAGAATATCCGCCCCCGGGACATCATGACCGAGGCCGCCTTCCACAACGCTGAGACCGTCGATATGGCGCTGGGCTGCTCCACCAACACCATGCTGCACCTGCCCGCCATCGCCCATGAGTGCGGCATCGAGCTGAGCTTCGATATGTCCAACGAGATCTCCGACAAGACCCCCAACCTGTGCCACCTGGCTCCCGCCGGTTTCACGTACATGGAGGATCTGGAGCGTGCCGGCGGCGTGTACGCCGTCATGGCCGAGCTGAACAAGGCCGGTCTGCTGGATACCACTGGCATTACCGCCACCGGCAAGACCATTGCCGAGAACCTGGAGGGCGTTGTGAACCGCAACACCGAGGTCATCCGCACTCTGGACAATCCCTTCACCAAGACCGGCGGCATCGCCGTTCTGAAGGGCAACCTGGCTCCCGATGGCTGTGTGGTCAAGCAGGCCGCCGTGGCGGAGGAGATGCTGGTGCACTCCGGCCCCGCCCGCGTGTTCGACTGCGAGGACGACGCCATCGCCGCCATCTACGCCGGCAAGATCGTCGCCGGTGACGTGGTGGTCATCCGCTACGAGGGCCCCAAGGGCGGCCCCGGTATGCGCGAGATGCTCAATCCCACCTCTGCCATCGCCGGCATGGGTCTGGATAAGGATGTGGCTCTCATCACCGACGGCCGCTTCTCTGGCGCCACCCGCGGCGCCTCCATCGGCCATGTCAGCCCCGAGGCTGCCTCCGGCGGCAACATCGGCCTTGTGGAGGAGGGTGATATCATCGCCATCAACATCCCCGCCCACACCATCGAGCTGCAGGTGTCCGACGAGGTTCTGGCAGAGCGCCGCGCCAAGTGGGTCTGCCCCGAGCCCCGCATCAAGACCGGCTATCTGAGCCGCTACGCCAAGCTGGTGTCCTCTGCTGATCGAGGCGCCGTTCTGGAGTAAAAGAACTGCAAAAGGCCCGCTCCCTATGGGGCGGGCCTTTGAAAGGATTTGATCGTATGTATCGAGAACTGACCCATCTGCTGCTGTTCAGCGATCTGGGCGAGGATGAGATCCTGGTAAAGGTGGCGGAGATCTTCCGGGACTGGGAGAGCGGCCAGTTTGACCGGGACGCTCTGGTGGGCCGCATCTATAAGCAGGTAAAGCGCCTGCTGGACCTGTCCACCGTCTGCGGCTTTGACGAGAACCTGTGGCAGTGCTACCTCACCTGGCTGCTGATGACCAATCAGAACTCCTTCACCCAGACCTGCGAGCGCGTGGGCGCCAGCGAGGGCAGCGTCAACCACTTCGCCAAGAACGATTTCGCCGTGTTCCGCCGGCTGATGGACTTTGACTTCGGCCCTATTGAGAAAGATCTTGGCATCGACTGCTTCTCCGTCCTGTGCGATTACCATGCCATCCCCAAGAAGGAGCGCATGTACAACCGGGACATCAGCCAACAGGTGCGCACGCTGCGCCGCGCCATCGCCACCTCTGCTGACAATGAGGAGATGTTCCGTCTGGTGACGGATTACTACCGCCAGTACGGCTACGGCGTCTTTGCCATGAGCCGCGCCTTTCGCATCAAGCGGGAGGGCAACGGTCCCGTGGAATTCCTGCCCATCAGCAACATCGACGGCGTCGTGCTGGACGACCTGCTGGGCTATGAGCTCCAGAAGACGGAGCTGCGCCGGAACACGGAGGCCTTCCTGGCCGGCAAGCGGGCCAACAACGCCCTGCTGTACGGCGACGCCGGCACCGGCAAGTCCACCAGCGTCAAGGCCCTCATCAACGAGTATTTCGATCAGGGCCTGCGCATGATCGAGATCTACAAGCACCAGTTCGGCGACCTGTCCGCCATTCTGGCCCACATCAAGAACCGCAACTACCGCTTCATCATCTTCATCGACGACCTGTCCTTCGAGGAGAACGAGGTGGAGTATAAGTTCCTGAAGGCCGTCATCGAGGGCGGCGTGGAGACCCGTCCGGACAACGTGCTGATCTACGCCACCTCCAACCGCCGCCACCTCATCAAGGAAACGTGGAAGGACCGCAATGACATGGAGCACAACGGCGACATCCACCGCTCCGACACCATGGAGGAAAAGCTGTCTCTTGCCAGCCGGTTCGGCGTGTCCATCAACTTCAACGCCCCCAGCTTCAAGGAATACCAGCAGATCGTTCTGGCTCTGGCCCGCCGCCAGGGCATCACCATGGACGAAAAGGAGCTGCTGGCCAAGGCCCACACCTGGGAGGTCCGCCACGGCGGCTTCTCCGGCCGCGTGGCCCAGCAGTTCGTCCACTATCTGGAAGGTCTGCAGGACGCATAACGAAGAAAAAATCCGCTGCGTATCGCAGCGGATTTTTTGTTGGGATGTACGGTTACTGGCCGAATTCGGACACAGCCTTTTTCAGCATCTCCCGGATGGGCAGCTGATAGGGGCAGCGGGTCTCGCACACGCCGCAGTCGATGCAGGCGGAGGGCTTGACGGCCATGGCGTTGTAGCGGGCGGTGGCCCACTCGCCCAGACCGTAGCGGTTCACATAGCCCTGGAACACGAACACGCTGGGGATGTGGATGCCCACGGTGCAGGGGGCGCAGTAGTTGCAGCGGCGGCAGAACTGGGAGCCCAGCTGCTGGCGGATGGCCTGGCACTTCTCCTGCTCCTCGGCGGTGAGGGGAGAGGTGTCCGCCGCGGCGGCGATGTTGCAGTCGGCCTCGGCCAGATCGGCCATGCCGGGGATGATGACGGTGACGTCGGGGTTGCTGACCTGATAGCGCATGGCCAGAGCCGCGTCCTCAATGGCGCCGCCGGCGATGGGTTTCATGGAGATGAAGCCCACGTTTTTCTCAGCGGCCTTGCGGATCAGCTCCTCGGCCTGGGTCTCCACGATGTTGTAGGGGAACATGACGGTCTCCACCCAGTCCAGCTCCAGCGCCCGCTCGAACACGGCGGGGGAGTGGGCGGTGACGCCGATGTGGCCGATCTTGCCGGCGGCCTTGGCCTCCAGCAGGGCCTCCAGCGCGCCGCCCTCGCCGATGATGGTGTCCAGATCCTTCAGGCTGGGGTTGTGGCACTGGTACAGGTCGATGTAGTCGGTGCGGAAGTTTTTCAGGCTGGTCTCAATGTCCTGGGCCATGCCTTCGCGGGTGCGGGCCATGGTCTTGGTGGCCAGAACGAATTTGTCCCGGATGCCCTCCAGGGCCTCGCCCAGATAGGCCTCGCTGACGGAATAGCCCCGGGCGGAGTCCACGAAATTGACGCCCTGTTCCATCAGGTGATGCATCAGCACCTTGGTGCCGGCGGCGTCGATGCGCTGGATGGGGATGCCGCCCAGGCCCACGCGGGAAATTTTCAGACCGGTTTTACCCAAAATACGATATTCCACGATGTTTTCCTCCGTAATCTCCTGCGGATGCAGGGGTATTGAATTGCTTATTTTGATTATAGAATGTACAGGACGAAAAAACAACCGTTCCGCAAAAAAACCACGTCCGCCGGACGTGGTTTTTCTGACTCAGAACACGCTGTTCTGCTTGATGAAAATATCGTTGAGCATCAGGATCCGGCGCTCCCCGGGGATCTGGCCGCTGATGAAGTACTCCAGCAGAATGGAGAAGGGGAGATAGCCCTGCTGCTCGGCGCGATGGCCGATGCTGGCGCTGAGAGAGCCATCCAGAATACAGGGGCGGGTGGAGTCTGTCATGCCGAAGCCGATGTGGGTGATCTGGCCGATGCGGCCCATGTCCCGGATGGCACGGCTGACGGCGGCGGCGCTGTCGGGCACCGTGTAGACGGCGGTGATCTCCGGATGGGCCTCCAGCTGCTTGCGGGCCTGATGATAGGCGTATTCCGGGTCGCTGGTGATATCACCGCTCTCGATCAACTCGTGAGGCGTGTGGTAGGCATCCAGCTCGTCCAGGAAACCGCTGCGGCGCAGACGATGGCTGGAGAGGTATTTGCTGCCGTTGAGCAGCAGGATCTGGGAAGGGCGGCCGGCAGTGAAGTTGTGCAGCAGACCGGCTGCGGTGCGGCCGCCGATGTAATAGTCGCTTCCGATGTAGCAGAAGGGGGAGAAGCCGGAAATCTCAGACTGCAGCAGGATCACCACGATGCCCTGCTGGTCCAGCTCCTGCAGCCGCTGGCGGATGAGGGGGTCGTCCAGCGGCACGATGACCAGGGCGGAGATATCCATTGCTACCAGCTCGTTGATCATCTCCAGCTGGGTCTCCGGACGGCAGTAGTCAAAATAGCGCTTTTCGATGGTGATGCCGTATTCCGCCAGTTCCCGCTCGGCCTTGTCGGCGCTGCGGATGACAATGGACCAGAAGCCGTTCTGGTCGATGCGGGAGAGGAAGCCGATGCGCAGCTTCTGCTTGCGCATGGACAGCTGCTGGGCGGCGCGGGAGGGCTGGTAATTGCACTCCCGGACGATGGCCTTGATGCGCTGCTCCACTTCCGGGTCGACTCGGCCCCGGTTGTGCAGCACGCGGTCCACGGTGCCCCGGGACACACCGGCCAGTTTTGCGATATCACGGATGGTAAGAGCCATATCGAAATCTCCTTTCTGGTTGCGTGCCTGTGCACACATATAGAATACACCAGATTCTTCCAAAAGTCAAATGATTCTGCACAAAAAACCAAAAATAAATTTGACAAAATGTTAGAAATTAGTTTTTCGGCACAAATTTGGTCTTTACATATACTGTGGAATTTGTTACCGTTAAATGTGTGAGGTATTTTGTGGCGTGCGTGCTCGGGCACGCAAAATGTGCACATGCACGGCACACGGCACGCAATGATAGATCTGCACAAATTACGGATGGCAGGAAATGGAACGCAAACGATTTTCCTGCCGCAGGAGAGGATGAGGTGAGATGAGCCGCAGACCCAACTTTATTGTATTCATGACCGATGACCAAGGATACGGCGATCTGTCCTGTATGGGAACCACCGACTTTTTGACCCCCCACATCGATGAGCTGGCAACGGGAGGCGCCCGGTTTACCAACTGGTACTCCAACAGTCCGGTGTGTTCGCCGTCCCGCGCGTCCCTGCTGACGGGCCGCTACCCCGGAAACGCCGGTGTGCGTGCCATTCTGGCCGGCCACCGCAAGGCCACCGGCCTGACTCCCGAAACGCCTACCATCGCCGCGGCGGTGAAGGATCTGGGCTATCAGACCGCCATGGTGGGCAAGTGGCATCTGGGACTGGATGAGCGGTGCCGCCCCAACCAGAACGGCTTTGACTATTTCTATGGCTTCATGGCCGGCTGTATCGACTACTATTCCCATATTTTCTACTGGTCCATGGCTGATGGCCGCACCAACCCCACCCACGACCTGTGGGAGAACGGCCAGGAGCTCTATGACAACGGCAAGTACTTCACGGAGATGGTCACCGACCGCGCCGTGAAGAAGATCCGCGAGATGAACGAGGCGGAGGAGCCCTTCTTCCTGTATGTGGCCTACAACGCCCCCCACTATCCCATGCACGCCCCTAAGAAGTACATCGACCGCTTCCCCCATCTGCCGGAGGACCGCCGCATCATGGCGGCCATGCTCAGCGCCGTGGACGACGGCGTGGGCGCCATCACTGATGAGCTGAAGCGTCTGGGGATTCTGGAGGATACGGTCGTGTTCTTCCAGAGTGACAACGGCCCCTCCCGCGAGTCCCGCAACTGGATGGACGGCCGCAGCGATCCCTATTACGGTGGTCTGCCCGGCAGCCTGAAGGGCCACAAGTTCAGCCTGTTCGAGGGCGGCATCCGCGTTCCCGGCATCTTCAGCTGGCCCGGCCACATTCCTGCCGGTCAGGTCATCGACGAGCCCTGCGCCGCCATGGACGTGTTCCCCACGCTGCTGACCATGGCCGGCGGCGATCCCGCCAAGTACGAGCTGGACGGTCTGGATATCTCCGACGTGCTGATGAGCGGCGCCAAGACGCCTCACGAGGAGATCTTCTGGGAGATGGAGATGCAGACGGCGGTCCGTCGCGGCAACTACAAGCTGGTGCTGGACGGCCAGCTGGTGGAGGGCGAGCCTCCCCAGGATCCCGTGTTCCTGTCTGACCTGTCCGTGGACCCCAGCGAGACCACCAACCTGGCAAACGAAATGCCCGAGCTGACGGCGGAGCTGAAGGAAAAGGCTTTGTCCTGGCGCGCCGGTCTCGAGGCAAACTGGGACAAGAAATTCGCCCAGGCCTACAAGAGCACCACCTGATCAAACCGCGTGACCTATTCTTTTCAGTCAATAACCGGCCCGGATCAGTCCGAAGGACGGATATTGGAATAAAATCAATTGGAGGAAAAAGTGATGAAACTGAAAAAATTCCTGGCGCTTTCCCTCGCATTGATCATGACTGCCGGCATCCTGGCCGGCTGCGGCGGCAAGGAAGAGACTCCTGCTGAGACTCCCGCCGAGACTCCCGCTGAGACCCCTGCTGAGGTGGAGATCGTCAAAGAATCCCCCATGCTGGCAGAGCTGGTCGCAGCCGGTTCTCTGCCCGAGCTGAGCGAGCGTCTGCCTGTGGCAGCCGACATCATGGTCGAGACCGACAAGACCCCTGAGAACCCCCAGTACGGCGGCACCCTGCGCCGCAACAACGGCGGCGAGTGGGACTACGGTCCCTTCACTGAGGAGCCCCTGTTCCGTCTGACCGAGGACGGCGGCGTCACCCCCAACGTTGCCAAGGGCTATGACGTCAGCGATGACGGCCTGGTCTACACCATCTACCTGCGCGAAGGCATGAAGTGGTCCGACGGCGAGCCCTTCACCGCTCACGACGTGGCTTTCTACTACAACTACATGCTGGTCACCGATTTCACCGAGGAGAACAAGATCGTCTCCGGTTACAACGGCACCACCTACAACTGGTACAAGACCACCGATCCCGCTGACGGCGTGACCAAGCCCGCCATCGTCACCGTGGTGGACGACTACACCGTTCAGATCCAGCTGTACGCTCCCAAGCCCCTGATCCTGCAGAACATCGCCATCGACAACAAGTGGATGTTCGCTCCCAAGCACTGGTACAAGGACATCGTTGCCTATGATACCTCTGTTGAGCACTGGACCGGCCTGTCCCACGACGTTCTGGGCGGCGCCGGCCTGACCGCCGTCACCGAGGAAGAGGCTGTTGCCAACGCTGCTGCCCGCAACGCCCGCTTCACCTTCGACGACTACACCCAGCTGGGTAACCAGCTCGGCTACATGTACTGGAGCTACAAGGATCGTCCCACTCTGCGTGCATGGACCATGGACTCTGAGAAGACCGACCAGACCTACGTCTTCGTCCGCAACCCCTACTTCTGGAAGACCGACGCCGAGGGCCGCCAGCTGCCTTACATCGACACTGTCGAGATGGTGACCATGGACAACGCCCTGTATTCTCAGGAAATGATCGCCGGCAACCTGGATATGGCTTCCGTCGACGTGGGTGACTTCCCCACCTACAAGGCCGGCGAGGCCATGGGTGATTACACCGTGTACTCCAGCGTCCAGCCCAACTGGACTTCCTGCTCCATCGAGCTGAACCAGTCCTACAAGGATCCTCAGTACGCTGAGCTGTTCGCCAACATCGACTTCCGTCATGCCCTGTCCATCGCCGTTGACCGCAACGAGATGAACGAGATCCTGTACGCCGGCCTGGCTGAGCCCGCTCAGGCTGCCGCTCCCGCCGGTACCGCCCAGTTCATCGAGGGCGCCCGCGAGAAGTGGACCGAGTATGATCCCGCCGCCGCCAACGCCCTGCTGGACGGCATCGAGATGATCTCCAACGACCGCAACGCCGACGGCTACCGTACCTTCACCTCCGGCGCCAACGCCGGCAAGCCCGTCCTGATCAACCTGGAGGGCCACGAGAAGTGCAACTCCGCTGAGGCAATCGCTCTGATGGCTCAGTACTACAAGGAGATCGGCATCCAGCTGATCGAGATCACCAACACCGCCCGTAACACCCGTCAGCAGAAGGTCACCAACGGCAACGAGATCATGGCCCTGTACGAGGAGAACCTGAACGTGTTCAACCCCTACGTCCGTCCTGACCGTGTCGGCGCCAACCGCAACATCTGCACCTGGGTCGGCAAGTATGGTCTGGAGCACGCTGAGCCCATGACTCCCGCCGCCGGCAGCGAGATGGAAGAGATCGTCAACCTGACCAAGGAGCTGTCCACCGCCGCTACCATGGAGACCGCCGAGGCTGTCGGTGAGGCCTTCCTGCAGAGCCACCTGGACAACACCTGGATCGTTGGCTACCTGAGCGTTACCAGCAAGTACACCGCTCTGGGCAACGACGTCAAGAACTTCGACGCCGACCATATCTCCTGCGACGAGCTGCGCTTCTACGGCAACGCCAAGCCCTACACCTGGTTCATGGAGCAGTAATCAACAGCATTTGTTGATTGACACCTGAATGAACTTGCTGCCAGCCAACAGCCTGCTTGGCTGTTGGCTGGCACTTCTTATCCGAAAAAATTTTTACTAGTCTCTGATAAGACGCTTTCCGGGCGCGTGGCGCGTCGAAGCGCAGGCGAGACGCGCAGCGTATAGGTATCGAACGTTCTGATAAGCTCAGAAGAAAGAGTTTTATCAGAAAATAGTATAAAGTGGGGAATGTTATGAACAAAAACTTCTTAATGTTTGCCTTGCGAAAGCTGGCAACCATGATCCTGACTGTATTTTTGATCTCCTTTGTGGTGTTTTTCATCATCACCCTTCCGCCGGGTGACTTCCTGACCAACTACATCGGCCGCATGGCAGAGGCCGGCGAGGCCGTCTCTCCGGAGCTGATCGCCGAGCTGAAGGCCCACTACGGTCTGGACCAGCCCTTCGTGGTGCAGTACTGGAAATGGATCTCCAACATCGTGTTCCACGGTGACTTCGGCTATTCCTTCCTGCTGTCCATGCCCGTGACCTCCGTCATCAAGGCTTACATCGTGCCCACCATGGTGCTCTCTCTGGTCACCATGATCTTTACTTACGCCATCTCCATCCCCATCGGCATTTACAGCGCCGTGCACCAGTACTCCGTCGGCGACTATCTCTTCACCACCATCGGCTTCATCGGCATGGCTGTGCCCAACTTCCTGATGGGCATCATCCTGATGTTCATCTCCTTCAAGCTGACGGGCAACACCATGCTGGGCCTGTATTCTCCCGGCATGGAGAACGCCGCCTGGTCCATGGCCAAGTTCATCGACCTGATGAAGCACAGCGTGATCCCCATTCTGGTCATCGGTCTGATGAACACCTGCTCCCTGATGCGCACCATGCGCGGTCAGATGCTGGATGAGCTGGGCAAGAACTATGTGATGGCAGCCCGGGCCAAGGGTCTGAAGGCAAAGGCCATCCGTTACAAGTACTGCGTCCGCGCCGCCATGAACCCCGTGGCCTCCTCCATCGGCTGGTCTCTGGTGAACATCTTCACCGGCACCACCATCGTGGCCATCGTGCTGAACCTGCCCTCCATGGGCCGCGTCATGCACGAGGCTCTGCTGGACCAGGATATGTATCTGGCCGGCAGCTGGCTGTTCCTCATGGCGATCATGACCGTCCTCGGTACCTTTATTTCCGACCTGCTGCTGGCGTGGCTGGATCCCAGAGCACGCAGCGAGTATCTGAAGGGGTGAGACTATGGCCTTGTTTAAAAAGAAAAATAAAGAACGGGACGACAGCTACTACTATGCCTCTCAATGGCAGCTCATGTACCAGAAGTTCCGCAAGCACAAGCTGGCCATGGCCAGCGCGGTTCTGCTGATCGTCTTCTATACCATCGCGATTTTCGGCAACTTCGTGGCCCCGCAGGGCACGGAGCAGTTCTCCGGCGAATATGTGAACTGCGGCCCCACCCCCATCCACTTCTTCCACGAGGGTGAGTGGGAAGGCCCCTTTGTCTACGGTCTCAAGCGCGACCGTGATCCCGTGACCTACATGAATATCTTCGTGGAGGACACGGAAAAGATCTGCCACATCGACTTCTTCGCCGAGGGCGACAAGGGCGGCGAGTATAAGATCCTGGGCCTGATCCCCTGCAACATCCACCTGTTCCAGGCGGAGGGCGACGGCCAGGTGTTCCTGTTCGGCACCGACGGCATGGGCCGTGACCTGTTCTCCCGCGTGGTGCTGGGTGCCCAGATCTCCCTGTTCATCCCCGTGGTGGGCATGATCCTGACGGTGGCGCTGGGATTGCTGATGGGCTCTCTGGCCGGCTACTTCGGCGGCTGGGTGGATAACGTGATCCAGCGCCTCATCGAGGTGGTCCGCTCCTTCCCCAACGTGCCTTTGTGGATGGCTCTGTCCGCGGCTCTGCCCGCAACATTGAAGCCCGCCCAGGTGTTCATGCTCATGACCATCATTCTGTCGCTGATCTCCTGGCCCAACCTGGCCCGTACGGTGCGAAGCCAGTTCTTCTCCATCAAGAAGGAGGACTTCATCATGGCGGCCCGCATCTCCGGCGCCCCTGCCTCCGCCATCGTTCTCCGCCACATGATCCCCAGCTTCCTCAGCTACATCATCGTCAACATGACCCTGACCATCCCCTCCCTGATCGTGGGTGAGACCACCCTGAGCTTCCTGGGCCTGGGCCTGCGCTCTCCGGCCACCAGCTGGGGCGTGCTGCTGCAGGAGACCAACAAGCTGGAGACCATCATGTTCTATGGCTGGAAGCTGATCCCCATGATCTTCGTGTTCCTGGCCGTTCTGGCCTTCAACTTCCTGGGCGACGGCCTGCGCGACGCAGCCGATCCCTACAAGTAAGGAGGGCGCCACATGTTTTGGAATAAAAAAGAAAACCTGGACCACCAGGTGGAACTGTCCGGCGACTATCTGCTGGAAGTGCGTGACCTCAACGTGAATATCCAGGTGGAGGAGGATACCCTCCATGCCGTCCGCGGCGTGAATTTCGTCCTGCGCCGCGGCGAGACTCTGGGCCTGGTGGGCGAGTCCGGCTGCGGCAAGAGCGTCACCAGCAAGGAGATCGTGGGCATCAACCCCGGCAACTGCTCCTCCAAGGGTGAGGTGCTGTTCCGCACCAAGACCGGAAAGGTCTTCAACCTGCTGGAACTGGAGAAGGACGGCGTCACCTACCGCGCCCTCCGCGGCACGGAGATCGCTATGATCTTCCAGGAGCCCATGACCGCCTTCTCTCCGCTGTATACCGTGGGCAACCAGCTCTCCGAGATCATCCTGATCCACGAGCCGGGCACCACCAAGCAGCAGGCCCGTGAGCGGGTGCTGGAAATGCTGAAGAAGGTGGGCATCGCCAACCCCGAAAAGCGCATCGACCAGTATCCCCATGAGTTCTCCGGCGGCATGCTGCAGCGTGCCCTGATCGCCATGATGCTCTGCTGCGATCCCACGCTGCTCATCGCCGACGAGCCCACCACCGCGCTGGACGTGACCATCCAGGCCCAGATCCTGGAGCTGATGAAGAGCCTGCAGAAGGAATTCGGCATGTCCATCCTGTTCATTACCCATGACCTGGGCACCGTGGCCAGCATGTGCGACCGGGTGGCCGTCATGTACCTGGGCCAGATCGTGGAGACCGGCTCTGTCCGCCAGATCTTCCACAATGCCCAGCACCCCTACACCCGCGGCCTGCTGAAGTCCCTGCCCAAGATGAACCAGAACCGGGACGAGCGGCTGTACGCCATCCGCGGCGTCGTTCCCGTCCCCGTGGGGCTGAAGCCCTCCTGCGGCTTCCATGAACGCTGCGAGGAGTGCATGGCCGGCAAGTGCGACAGCATGAACGTGGAGCCGGTGGAAGTAGAACCCGGCCATTTCGTCCGCTGCCTCCTGTCTGAGGAAGGGAAGGTGAGAGCATGAGCGAGAAGAAAGTCATTCTCCAGGTCAAGAACCTGACGAAGATCTACAAGTCCGGCAAGACGGAGGTCAAGGCGCTCAGCGACGTCTCCTTCGACGTCTGCGAGGGCGAGACCATCGGCATCGTGGGCGAGTCCGGCTGCGGCAAGACCACCCTGGGCCGCTCCATCGTCCGCGGCATTGACGCCACCAGCGGCGAGGTCCTCATCCACACGGAGGAGGGCGTCATCAACTTCCTGCAGGCCACCCGCGAGCAGATGAAGAAGTACCGCCGGGACATCCAGATGATCTTCCAGGATCCCTACGCCAGTCTGGATCCCCGTATGACCGTCTTTGATATCATCAGCGAGCCTCTGCGCTACAACAGCAACATGTCCAAGAAGGAGATCGAGCAGGCTGTGGAGCAGATCGCCGAGCAGGTGGGTCTGAACAAGGCGTTCCTGCGCCGCTACCCCCACGCCTTCTCCGGCGGCCAGCGCCAGCGTATCGGCATTGCCCGCTCCCTGATCCTGCAGCCCAAGGTCATCGTCTGCGACGAGGCCGTCTCCGCTCTGGACGTGTCCATTCAGGCCCAGATCATCAACCTGCTGGAGGATCTGCAGAAGGAATTCGGCCTGACCTATCTGTTCATCTCCCACGCCCTGTCCGTGGTGCGCCACATCTCCGACCGCGTTCTGGTCATGTACCTGGGCCGCGCCGTGGAGCTGGCGGAGACGGAGGCGCTGTTCTCCACCCCCCTGCACCCCTACACCCAGGCGCTGCTCAGCGCCGCGCCCCATCCCGATCCGGATGTGGAGATCAACCGCATCATGCTGGAGGGCGAAGTGCCCAACCCCGCCAATCCTCCCTCCGGCTGCCACTTCCATCCCCGCTGCCACTATAAGACCGAGCAGTGCGAGAAGGAATATCCCCCCTTCGTGGAGAAGGAGCCGGGCCGCTTTGTGGCCTGCTGGAACTGCGGCGCCTGCAAGGCCGCACAGGAATAACCCAATGAGATACCGACCCCTCCGGTGCATAGCGCCGGAGGGGCGGATGAATTTGCACGATCCACGCTAAACCGGCGTGTGAACATAGACCAGCCGCCGCGAACGGCAGCGGGATGCGAGGAGATGAGGCTTTGTGAAAAAGACGCAAATCGTATTTCGTGAATATGTCCCCAAGGAACGGGAACGGACGTATTATGAGCGGACCTTCCCCGTGCCGGAGGGGATCTGCCGGATCAACATCGAGTATGATTACCGGCGCTATGAAGAGGGCGAGGAAAACGGCGTTTCCCATAAGCGGGAAATGAACATCATCGACCTTGCCCTGCGGGACGGCCGCGGCAATTACATCGGCGCCTCCGGCGCGGGCCGGAAGCATATCTGGATCTCCGGCTGGGACAGCTCGGACGGCTACGTCCGGGTGGACCCGGACGCGGGGGAGTGGGCCGTCATCGTCGGCGCCTACAAGGTGGCGGACGAGGGCGTGGAGGTCACCTATACCGTCACCTTCACCCATCAGGAGCGGACGCTCCTCAAGGGCGAGACCCACATCCACACCACGGCCTCTGACGGCCGTCTGACGGCGGAGCACGCCGTGCAGATGGCGAAGGACGCCGGCCTCGACTACATCTTCCTGACGGACCACAACGGCTACGCCCACAATCTGGCGCTGCCGGTCCGGCCGGATATCACGGTGCTGCCCGGCGGCGAGTGGACCCATTACGAGGGCCACGCCGGTATGCTGGGCGTACCGCGGCCGCTGGAGAGCGCCTTCTGCGCCAACTCCGCGGACGAGGCCTGGGCCAAGCTGGCCGAGGCGAGAAAGAACGGCGCTCTTGTGGTGCTGAACCACCCCTTCTGTCCCAACACCGGCTGGCATTTCGGCATCCGGGACGGGGCGTTCGATCTGGTGGAGGTCATCAACGGCGGCACAACGCCCCAGGCCAACGAACAGTGCATCCGGTGGTGGCATGAGCAGCTGTGCGCGGGGAAGAAGCTCCCCGTCATCGGCGGCAGCGATTTCCACCGGATGGATCCCGCCAAGCAGATCGGCCAGCCGGCCACGGCGGTCTGGGCCCTGTCCCGCTCACCCCGGGATATCCTGCAGGCCCTGCGGGAGGGCTGTGGCTGCGTCATTCTCTGGTCCGCCGCGCCGACCCTGTGGGCGGAGGCGGAGGGCGCCATCTTAGGCGGCACGGCCCGCTCCGGCGCGGAGGTCTCCATCCGCCTTGCGCAGCTGCGCGGCGGCGACCGGGTGCGGATTCTGACCGACCTTGGCTGCGAGGAGCTTCTCTGCGCGCCCGATACAGCGGCGCTGCACCTGACGCGTACCTTCCCGGCGGCGAAATTCGTCCGCTTCGAAATCCTGCGGCAGGAGCGGCTGGCGCTGCTGTCCAACCCCATTTACTTTACATGAGGAACGATTATGAAGATTATTCTGGCGTTTAAAACGCATTTTGATATCGGCTTTACCCAGCTGGCCAGCGAGATCATCGACCAGTATTCCGGCCAGATGCTCTCCGACGTCATCGAGACCTGCAACGGCACCGCCGACATGGGCAAGCTCCATTACGTCTGGACCATGCCCTCCTGGCCGCTGACGGTCATGCAGGGCAGCGGGGAAAAGCGCGGCGAGCTGGACCGGCTGGTGCGGGAGGGGCAGATCGCCTTCCACGCCCTGCCCTTCACCTCTCACACGGATTTCTGCGGCATGGCGGACACCATCGAGGGTCTGCGCTATGCCTCCGAGCTGTCGGCGGAGTATGACGTGCCCCTGCCGGTCAGCGCCAAGATGACGGACGTGCCCGGCCACGGCCGGAGCCTGCCCACCCTGCTGACGAAGGCGGGCATCCGCTTCCTGCACCTGGGCTGCAACGCCTACGCCACGCCGCCCGGTGTGCCGCCCCTGTTCTTCTGGCAGGGCAGCGACGGCAGCCGCCTGCTGACCATGTACTCCAAGGGCGGCTACGGCTCCTCCATGGTCCCGCCTGCGGACTGGCCCTTCCCGGTGTGGATGGCCCTCATGCACACCCACGACAACATCGGCCCCCAGAGCGCGGACATCATCCGCGCCATGGTGGCGGAGGCCAAAGAGGCTTGCCCGGACGCGGAGATCGTCTGCGGCACCATGGACGATTTCTATTATGAACTGGCGAAGTGCGACCTGTCCGGTCTGCCTGTGGTGACGGAGGATCTGGCGGACACCTGGATCCACGGCGTCGGCAGCTATCCGGCGGAGGTCCGCGCGGTGCGTCAGGCCCGCCGGGATCTGACCACGGCGTCGGCAGCGGTGTTTGCCGCCGGCGGCGACGAGGGCAAGCTGGCAGACGCCTACAAGGCGGCCTATGACGCCCTGTGCCTCTTTGGCGAGCACACCTGGGGCCTGGACGTGAAGACCTGGATGAAGCCGGAGCGGGCCTACGAAAAGAAGGCCTTCCGCAAGGCCAAGAACTCCGACGAATACCGCCGGATGGAGGCCTCCTGGCAGGAGCAGCGTGAGCGTGCCCAGCAGGCACTTGACTCCGCGAAGGCGGCGCTGCAGTGCGCCGGCGGCGGAGAGCAGGCTGTGTTCAACCCCAACGCCTCGGCCTTCACCGGCTGGGCGGAGCTGGAGGACGTGGGCGAGTCCGTGAGCCTGTGCGGCAGAAGCATGGTCTACGTGAAGGACGTGCCCCCTCTGGGAACGGCTGTGCCCCAGGGCTGCAACTATCCCCACCGGAAAAATACGCTGGAAAACCACCGCTACCGCCTGACCTTTGACGAGAGCCGCGGCCTCATCACCGAGCTGTACGACAAGCACTTAGGCTGCGCGCTGGCCAAGGAGCGGGACGGCGTTGGCGTGTTCTCCTATCAGTACGACATCCACGGCATCGAGGAGATGACCGAATACCTGCGCAATTACGCCTACCGCTTCTTCGACTGGGGCATCCGGGACAACGGCAAGGACAACTACCCCGAGATCCCCCATATGACCTTCCGTCCCAAGCTGGTGAAATACCAGGAGGACGACTATACGCTGACGCTGCACTATCAGTCTTCCGCGGCGGAGGCCTACGGCGACGGCCGGGACATCCGGGTGCTGGTGGCCCTGCCCCCCGAGGGTGAGGAGCTGTTTGTCAGCGTGGAGGTGGACGGTAAGGAGGAGACCGGCTATGTGGAGTCCGGCTCCCTGTGTATCCCCCTGGCGGAGGATGCTCCCCGCTTCCGCTTCAACAAAAACGGCGACCTCATTGATCCGGCAACGGATATCCTGTGGGGCGCCAACCACGCGCTGTACTGTCTGGAGGCCTTCGCCTGCGCGGAGAGCGACCAGGGCGGCCTGTGCGTCGTGACATCTGACGCGCCCCTGTGCGCCATTGGCGAGACGGGCATCTACGGCTGGCGCAAGACCTATGAGGAAACCGCCCCCATCCTGCAGTTCAACCTGTTCAACAACATGTGGGGCACCAACTTCCCCCAGTGGATCGGCGGCGATCTGAAGTGGGACTTCACCCTGTTCGGCTACGAGGGTGCCTGCGGCGGCTCCGTGATGGACCGTGCGCTGGCTCTGGAGCGGGGCGTCCGCTGCCTGCCGGTAGGCGGGGCGTCTGCCGGGCTCTCCATCCCGGAGGGCATGCAGATCCTGACCATGAAGCCTGTGGACGGAAAGTGGAGCCTCGTGCTGCGGGACACGGCCATGACGGAGCGGGAAGCCGTGCTGGCCGCCTCTGGCTGGGATATCACCCAGGTGGATCTGCGGGGCCGCAGACTGGACGAGAAGAGCTGGGAGCGCAAGACGTTCTCCGCCGTGCCCTTTGGCATTTACGCATTTGAGCTGGAAAAACTGATTTAAAAATAAGAGGAGGAACCGATCATGAAACGCAGTGAGATCAACGCCGCTCTGAAAGAGATGGAAGCGATGGTAAAGGAATACCGCTTCGCCCTGCCTCCGTTCTGTGATTTTACGCCGGAGGAGTGGCAGGAGAAGGGCCACGATTATGACGAGGTCCGCGACAATATGCTGGGCTGGGACATCACCGACTACGGTCTGGGCGATTTTGAGAAGGTCGGCTTCTCTCTCATCACCATCCGCAACGGCAACCTGGCCATGCCCGAAAAGTACACCAAGAGCTATGCGGAAAAGCTGCTGTACATCAAGGAGGGCCAGTATTCTCCCATGCACTTCCACTGGTCCAAGATGGAGGATATCATCAACCGCGGCGGCGGCAACGTGCTGATCCGTGTTTACAACTCCCTGCCCGACGAGGAGATGGACCGTGTCAACGACGTCCATGTCCATGTGGACGGCCGTGAGATGGTGGTTCCCGCCGGTACCCAGGTGCGCCTGACCCCCGGTGAGAGCATCTCCATCTATCCCTACATGTACCACGACTTCGAGGTGGAGGAGGGCAGCGGCCCCGTCCTGCTGGGCGAGGTCAGCCAGTGCAACGACGACAACACCGACAACCGCTTCTATGAGCAGATGGGCCGCTTCCCCGCCATCGAGGAGGATGAGCCTCCCTACCGTCTGCTGTGCAACGAGTATCCCGCAGCGAAGTAAACCGCCCGGGCGAAAAGGAAGGTGAGACCCTGTGAAGCATCCGGTTATTCTGATCATGACGGATCAGCACCGGCTGGACACCATGCACTATGCCAATCCGTCGGCCCCCTGCCTGACGCCGGCGCTGGACGCGCTGGCGGAGGAGAGCCTGTGCTTTGAAAACGCGTATACCAACGCGCCGGTCTGCACGCCGGCCCGGTCCGCCCTGTATACGGGCCTGTACCCCTCCGTCACCGGCATGTGCACCAACATCTACCAGAACGGCTGCAACACCCACGAGCTGGCGGACGCTCCCTATTTGCTGCCCCGGCGGCTGAACGCGGCGGGCTATGCCTGCGGCTACACCGGCAAGTGGCACTTAGGCATCGGAAAGGACAAGACCGCCTGTTCCGAGGGCCGGGAGCTGCTGGCCCGGCGGGAACGCGGCTACATGGGCGCCGACGCCTATCTGCACTACGGCACGCTGCCCTCGGACGTGGGCTTTATCGGCGACGACTTCCCCGGCCACGGCAACGGCGGCCACGGAACGGCGCTGTTCCGGCAGTATCTGGCGGACAACGGTTTGAAGCAGGAGCTGACGGACCTCTACCGGGGCCACCGCAAGGGCGACCACTCCAAGGGCGCCATTGTGGCCTCCGGCGAGGAGACCACCCCGGAGTATTTCATCTCCCTGCGGGCGCGGCAGATCGTGGATCAGCTGCGGAGCCGCGAGCAGCCGTTCTTTATGGCGGTGAACTTCTGGGGTCCCCACGAGCCGTATTATGTGACGCAGGAGGACTACGACCTGTACCGAGATCTGGACGTTCCGCCCTGGCCCAGCTTTACGGACAGTAAGGCCGTGGAGAATAAGCTCCATTGTCTCGTCCAGCGGCCGGAGATGGACTGGGACTTCTTCGCCAACAATCTGCGGCACTATTACGCCGCCATCACCGGCATCGACCGGCAGATCGGACGGCTGGTGCAGCACCTGAAGGACACCGGCGTGTACGATGACTGCTACATCATCTTCTGCGCCGACCACGGCGACTCCCAGGGCTGCCACAACGGCATGGAGAACAAGTCCGGCCACCTGTATAACGAGACCACGAAGATCCCCCTGATGATCAAGCCGCCCAGGGGCATGGCCCATACCGTCACCAAGCAGCTGGCCTCCACGGTGGACATCTACGCCACCGTGCTGGACGCGGCGGGCTACGGAGCGGACAACTGGCAGGCGGGCCACTCCCTGCTGCCGCTGCTGACCCAGCCGGACAAGGCGGTGCGGGACTATGCGGTGTGCGAATGTGTCAGCGCCTTCCCGCTGATCGGCATGCAGCGGATGTACCGCTGCGGCGACTTCAAATATATTTTCAACTGCGGCGGCTCCGATGAGCTGTATGACGAGATCCGCGACCCCCATGAGATGACGAATCTGGTGGACGATCCCGCGTATGCGGACCGGCTCCACCAGCTGCGTGAAGGACTTGCGGCGGCCATGTACCATCACGGTGATGACGCGGCCCCGTGGTACTGTAAAGTGAATCATATCGGCGACTGGGCCTTGTATGATAACGAATAATCTGCTAAAATCGGATACATTGGATGAAGAGGAGAATCACCATGAAAAAATTCGACATTGTCGCCCTTGGCGAGTGTTTAATCGATTTTACGCCTGCCGGAATTTCTCCGGCCGGCATGCTCCTGTTTGAGCGCAACCCCGGCGGAGCCCCCGCCAACATGCTGGTCTGCGCCGCCAATCTGGGCCGCAAGGTGGCCTTCATCGGCAAGGTGGGCACGGACATGCAGGGACAGTTCCTGAACGAGACCATCTGCAATGCCGGCGTTGATACCAGCAGCCTCATCATGACGGATGACTATTTCACCACGCTGGCCTTCGTCACCATCGACGAGCACGGCGAGCGCTCCTTCGCCTTCGCCCGCAAGCCCGGCGCTGACACCCAGCTGACTGTGGACGAGCTGGACATGGACATGCTGCGCAATACCGGCATTTTCCACATCGGCTCCCTGTCCATGACCGACGAGCCCGCCCGCACCACCACCGTGACGGCCATCAAGGCCGCCAGGGAGGCCGGCGCCATCATCTCCTATGACCCCAACTACCGTCCTCTGCTGTGGGCCAGCCGCGAGGCCGCCCAGGAGCAGATCCGCGCGCTGCTGCCCTATGTGGATGTGATCAAGATCTCCGACGACGAGTGCGAGATCACCACCGGTTATGCCGATCCCCACGAGGCCGCCGAGTATCTGAAGGCCCAGGGCGTCCTCTGCGTGGTCATCACCATCGGCGCCAAGGGCGCTCTGGTCTCCACCAGGGAGGGCGAGCGCATGGCAGACGGCTACAAGGCTGAGCAGGTCATGGATACCACCGGCGCCGGCGATGCCTTCTGGGGCGCCTTCCTGACCCGCATCTCCGAGAGCGGCAAGGCTCTGAGCGACTTTACGCTGGATGAGCTGTGCGACTGCGGCGATTACGCCTGCGCGGCGGCCAGCCTGTGCGTGGAAAAGCGCGGCGGCATCCCCGCCATGCCCGCCCGCGAGAGCGTTGACCAGCGCCGCCAGCAGCGCTGATTTCGCAGAGAGGGGGAGCGGTATGGACCGAAAGACCCTTTGCGCAAAACTTGGAAACATCGAGCAGCTCTCCGGCATCCGGGAGATGCGGGACAACGTGACCGGCCAGCGCCTCATGGAGGTGTGGAACGGCCGCCTGCGATTCACCGTTCTGGCGGACCGTGGCTTTGACGTGGGTCCCCTCAGTCTGGATGGCCGGAACCAGGTGTTTCTGGCCAAGGGCGGCCTCGCCCATAAGCCGGCCGGCGACATCCTGGGCGGACTGTTCTTTACCTGCGGTCCGGACAATGTGGGTCCCGCGGAGGAGAAGCTGCCCATGCACGGCAGCTTCCGCACCACGCCGGCCACGAAGGTTTCTGCCGAGACCTTCTGGCAGGAGGATGCGTACCGCCTGCGCCTGCAGGGCCAGGTGCGCCACGCCGCCCTTTTCGGCGGCAACGTCCTGCTGTGCCGCACCATCGAGACGGACTATAACAGCACGGCCCTGACGGTGACGGACACCATCACCAACGAGGGCTTCACCCCCTGGCCGCTGATGCTGCTCTACCACATCAACGCGGGCTACCCGCTGCTGGATGAGGGTGCGGAGATCAGCCTGCCCCCCTGCGAGACCTATCTGCGGGAGGGGCTGGTGCCGGTGGAGGATTCCGCCTGGAACCGGATGCCCGCTCCTGCGCCCGGCGCGCCGGAGAAGGTCTATTACCACGAGGGCGTCCGGGGCAAGGCCTGCCTGCAGGTGAAAAACCCCGCCGACGGCCACTCCATGACCATCCGCTACGATGCGGAGGAACTGCCCATGCTGACCCAGTGGATCTCCCCCATGGCGGGCGACTACGCCCTGGGGCTGGAGCCGGGAACCTGCCATGTGGAGAGCCTGTCCGGCGAGCTGGCCCGGGGCACCCTGCAATATCTGCAGCCCGGCCAGAGCAAGCGGGTGACCATCACATTTGAATTTGCATAAATAACCACCATATTAGCGAAAGCGTTCTGCTTTCGCTAATATGCTTTGCGGAGAACGGAGGAGCATATGAAAGTATCTGCGGCAACCGGACTGTATGAGCGGCGGGGAGATTCTCCCATCCACCGCGACCTGAATGAAGCCATCACCGTGCTTCATGAAATCGGCTATGAGGCCTTCGACCTGGCGCTTTCGGCGCCTAACCGGGAAAACTTCATTCTCCGGGGCGACGACTGGGAAAAGAAGATCGACCGGCTGGGCAACACGGCGGCGAAGCTGGGCGTCACCTTCTGCCAGTCCCATCTGCCCTTCGTGCCCGGCTGCAGCATGGCGGTGTGCCCAGACTTCCAAAAACCCGGCTACCGGGAGTATTTCTTCGAGTGCACCCGCCGGGCCTACCATGCAAGCCATATGCTGAACATCCCCTGGACGGTGCTGCACCCGGTGACGTTCCCGGAGTGCAATTATGAAAACAAGGCCATGCTTGAGCAAAATCATGTCCTTTTTGACCAATATATTGAACTGGGAATCAAGCTGGGCGTGGGTACGGCCATTGAAAACCTGCTGCCGCCGCTGGACCGGAAGCTGGCTACGATCTACTGCCAGCACTACGACCAGCTCATTGAGCTGGTGGACAGCTTCGCCGATCCGCTGGTGGGCATCTGCTGGGACACCGGCCACGCCAACCAGATGCAGCTGGATCAGCGGCGGGCGCTGAACGTCATCGGCCAGCGGCTGAAGGTGCTGCACATCAACGACAACCACAAGGGATTCCGGGACGAACACCTGCTGCCCTACATGGGCGATGTGGACTGGGAATCCTTTCTGGAGGGACTGGTGGACATCGGCTACGACGGTGATCTCAGCTATGAGAGCGGCAACGTGTCCGCCAATTCCTTTGGCGAGCTGCAGCTGCAGTATGTAAAAATGGCCTATGACAACGGCTGCTATCTGCGCCGGCGCTTTGAGGAACTCAGGCACCGCCGGCAGGCAGAATAAGAGTTTAACAGAATACGCGATGTGAAAGGATGGCCTGTATGATTATGCATCAATTGGATGCCCGCGCGCGTCAGATGATCCAGGTGCTCCGGGAGCTGCTGGTCCGCAGGTCCGTTCCTGTTGAGAATATCACCGCGTCCATCCGAGGCGCGGAGGATTGGAAGCCCTTTGCCAACGGCGGAGAGTGGGGCTGGGACACGGAACACGACTGGATGGACTTCCGTCTGACGGTCACAACGCCGGAGGATTACCGGGGAAAGGTGACGCTGTCCCTGGCCACAGGGCGGGAGGCCTTTGCCCTCATCACCAATCCCCAATTTGTGGTCTGGCTGGACGGCCGCATTGAGCAGGCCTTTGACACCCGCCACACGGAGCTGGTGCTGGCGGACGAGGCGGAGCCGGGCAGGACGTATGAAGTCCTGCTGCAGGGCTACGCCAACAGCGAATACCCCGGCCGCGGCCCCCGCCACACCACGCCGCCCCGGCTGAAGCTGACGGTCAACGACGTCTGCGAGGACGTGCAGCAGCTGATCTACGATCTGGACGTGCTCCATCAGGCGGTGCTGCTGGAGGAGCCGGGCTGCCGCAGCCGGGAGACGGCGCTGTATACCCTCAGCGACGCGCTGAACCTGCTGGATCTGCGCCAGCCTTATAGCGAGGCCTTCCACGCTTCCGTGGCGGCGGCCCGGGAGCATCTGCGCCTCCACTACTATGAACCCCTGACCGCCATGGAGCCGGAGGCTTTTGCGCAGGTCGTGGGCCACACCCACATCGACGTGGCGTGGCTGTGGGACCTGTATCAGACCCGCCACAAGGCGGTGCGCTCCTTTGCCACCATGCTCAAGCTCATGGAGCGGTATCCGGAATTCAAATTCATGTCCTCTCAGGCGCAGCTGTACCAGTTTGTGAAGGAGGACCAGCCGGAGCTGTACCAGCGGATCCGCCAGGCGGTCAAGGACGGCCGCTGGGAAGTGGAGGGCGGCATGTGGGTGGAGGCCGACTGCAATCTGGCCGGCGGCGAATCTCTGGTGCGGCAGCTGCTCTACGGAAACGAATTTTTTGAGACGGAATTTGGAAAGCGAAGCCGGGTGCTGTGGCTGCCGGATGTGTTCGGCTATTCCGCGGCTCTGCCCCAGATCCTGAAAAAGAGCGGCATCGACTACTTTTTTACCAGCAAGCTCTCCTGGAGCGAGTTCAATAAGGTGCCCTGCGACACCTTCCGCTGGAAGGGCATCGACGGCTCCACGGTGCTGACCCATTTCACTCCCGCCCGGGATTATACGGACGAAAAGCACACGGATCTGGCGTATTTCACCACCTATAACGCGCGGCTGACGCCCACCCAGCTGAAGGGCGGCTGGCAGCGCTTCCAGCAGAAAGACATCGACAATAAGTTCCTCGTGACCTATGGCTACGGCGACGGAGGCGGCGGCCCCACGGAGTGGATGCTGGAAAACGCCCGCCGTATGACCGGCCCGGTGCAGGGACTTCCCGCCGTGCGGCACACCTTTGCCCGGGAATTCTTTGAGGAGCTGGAGCAGCGGGTGGCAGCCAACCGCCGCCTGCCCCAGTGGTCCGGCGAGCTGTATCTGGAATACCACCGGGGCACCTACACGGCCATGGCCCGCAACAAGCGCAGCAACCGTCTCATCGAGAGGGAGCTGCGGGAGACGGAGCTGTGGCGGGAATACGCCTGCCGGACAGCCGGCCTGCCCTATCCCAACGACCGCCTGCGGGAGATCTGGCGGGAGGCGTTGACCCTGCAGTTCCACGACATCCTGCCCGGCTCCTCCATCAAAAAGGTCTACGATGATTCCAAAGAGCAGTACGAACGGCTGTTCGCCCGGCTGCGGCAGCTGAA
Source organism: Oscillibacter sp. (assembly GCA_017482345.1). GTDB lineage: Bacteria > Bacillota > Clostridia > Oscillospirales > Oscillospiraceae > Oscillibacter. The sequence goes on along the minus strand of JAFUNB010000008.1, from coordinate 14,110 downwards.
GGAGGAGGCCTTTGCCGCCCTCGGCAGCCGGGATGCGCAGACCCTGCGGGTCTACAACTCCCTGCCCCGTCAGCGGGCAGACATTGTCTGGCTCCCGGCGGAGGGCGGCGTCACGGCGCTGGAGGACAAATCCGGCCGCCGCTGGCCCGTGCAGCACACGGCTGCGGGCGCCTGCGCCTTTGTGGGTGGCCTCGTGCCCATGGGTGCGGCGGCCTTCCGCCCGGTGCGGGACAAGGACGGTCCGGCGCCCATGGACATCAATACCCGCCGGTTCTCCACGCCCTATTTCGAGGGTGCGTTTGACAGCGCCATGCGCATCATCTCGCTGGTGGACAAGCAGTCCGGCCGGCAGCTGGTGAAGGCGGGGGAGTGCCTCAACCGGATCGTATGCTACGAAAACCGCCCCCACAACTACGACGCGTGGGACATCAACATCTACTACGATGAACGGCAGTGGGACGTGGACGAGCTGGTTTCCGCGGAGGTGGCGGAACAGGGCAGCGTCCTGACGAAGATTCGCTGCGTCTACCGCTTCAACCGCTCCGAGATCGTGCAGAACATCGTGTTCTACCGGGACATCCCCCGCATTGACTTTGAGACCCAGGTGGACTGGAGGGAAGACCACTATCTGCTGAAGGCCCACTTCCCGGTGGATGTGTTCTATAACGAGGCTACGTACGACATCCAGTTCGGCAACGTGAAGCGCCCCACCCACAAAAATACCTCCTGGGACGCCGCCCGCTTTGAGGTCTGCGCCCACAAGTGGATGGATGTGTCCGAGGGCAACTACGGCTTCAGCCTCCTGAACGACTGCAAATACGGCCACAGCGCCGATGAAAACGGCATCGCCCTGACGCTGCTGAAAAGCTCAACGTCCCCCAATCCGGAGGCGGATCAGGAGATGCACCACTTCACATATTCCATCATGCCCCACAGCGGCGACTGGCGGGCCGCCGGCACGCCGGACATGGCCTATCGGCTGAATATGCCGGCAACTGTGGTCTATGGGCAGGGCGGAGAACTGCCGCCTCTGGTGCAGGTGGACTGCGATCATGTGATGGTGGAGTCCGTCAAGCACGCCCTGCGGGGTGACGGCACCGTCATCCGCCTGTACGAGTGCTTTGGCCAGCGGGGCCTGGTGCGGCTGCAGCTGGGCTGGACGCCGGAGTCTGTCCGCCGGATCTCCCTGATGGAGGACCTGGAGGAAGAACTGTCTGTGTCCGGCAATGCAGTGGAATTCGAGATCCGGCCCTATGAGATTGTTTCCCTGCTGGCGGAGTAACCTGATATCCGGGAGTGGAAAAAGGGAACGGCCCATGTTATAATGCGGAATGAACAAAGTTTTCCACAAACTGTTCCGCAGTTACTATGACCATAACAGGTACGGTTACCTTACCATGAACAGTTTCATTTTCATTTACGTTTACATTTACACGCGTTCACCGTGTATTCCGGGAGGAGCCTATGGAACTTTTGATTTTTGCCATTTGTCTTGCCGCATCCACCATCGGCGGCCTGTGCGGTATCGGCGGCGGCGTCATCATCAAGCCGACGCTGGAGCTGTTGGGCGTCATGAGCGTCAGCGCCATCAGTTTCCTGTCCGGCCTCTCCGTCATGTCCATGGCGGCCATCTCCGTGTTCCGCCAGCGTAAGAGCCGCCGGGTGGATCTGCGCATCGGCAGTCTGCTGGCAGTGGGCGCTGTGGCGGGCGGCATCGCCGGCAACACCCTGTTCCAGATGGTGAAAAGCGCTGCGGGCCACGACAGCCTTGTGGGCATGGTGCAGGCGCTGGTGCTGGCACTGGTGACCCTGCTGACCCTGATTTACAGCACCTGGCTGCGGGACCGCCTGCCCTCCTATCACGTCAATGGCGCGGTGCCCTGTGTACTGCTGGGCTGCCTGATGGGCGTGCTGTCTGCCTTCCTGGGCATCGGCGGCGGCCCCATCAATCTGGCCATTTTGTACTTCGCCTTCTCCATGGATACGAAGAAGGCGGCGGCAAACTCCCTGTATATCATCCTGTTCTCCCAGCTGTCCAGCCTGGTCACCTCCTTCATGAAGCAGACGGTGCCGGAGTTCCCCTGGCAGTATTTGCTGGTGATGGTGGCCGCCGGTGTGCTGGGCGGTGAGCTGGGCAGCCGCATCAACAAGCGCATCTCCGGCGAGACCACGAAAAAGCTGTTTGCAGGCCTCCTGGCCGTGGTCATCCTGATCTGCCTGTATAACGCCTGGCGCTACGCCGGCTGAGAAAGGGGTTCCTCTCCATGCCTCCCGTCAATGTACTGATCAAACCGGCCTCCTCGGCCTGCAATATGCGCTGCGCCTACTGCTTCTATCGGGATGTGGCCGATAAGCGGGAGCACGCCTTTGAGGGTATGCTGTCCTTAGAGCGGATGGAGCAGGTCATCGCGGCGGCGGTGGAGTATGCGGAGGGAATTTGCTCCTTCGCCTTCCAGGGCGGCGAGCCGACGCTTGCGGGACTGGACTTTTTCCGTCAGGTGGTGGCAATGCAGGAAAAATACCGCCGCCCCGGTCTCCAGATCCGCAACGCCATCCAGACCAACGGCTTCTGCATCGATGAGGCGTGGGCGGAATTCTTAGGCAAAAACCACTTTCTGGTGGGCCTTTCTCTGGACGGCCCGGCGGAGCTTCACGACCTGAACCGCCGTGATAACCAGGGCAAGCGCACCCATGACCGCATTATGAAAACGGTGCGCCTTTTTGAAAAACATAAGGTGGAATACAACATCCTCTGCGTGGTCACCGGCAAAAACGCCAAGTCCATTCAGCGGATCTATCAGTTCTACAAGAAACAGAATTTCAAGTGGCTGCAGTTCATTCCCTGTCTGGAGCCGCTGGAGCAGGAGCGGGGCGCGGAGAGCTATCACCTGTCTGTCCGCAACTACGGCGACTTCCTCATCCGCATTTTTGACCTGTGGTATCAGGACCTGCAGAAGGGGGAGTACGTCAGCATCCGCCATCTGGACAACTGGCTTGCCATTTTGCTGGGCGAGCCGCCGGAATCCTGCGACATGACCGGCCGCTGCTCCGTCCAGTTTGTCATCGAGGGTGACGGCGGCGTGTACCCCTGCGACTTCTATGTGCTGGACCAGTGGCGTCTGGGCACGGTGGGGGAGCAGAGCTTTGCGGAGCTGGCGGAGAGCGACACCGCCAAACGCTTCATCCAGACCTCTCTGGCGGTGCCGGAAAAATGCCGTGCCTGCCCGGCCTACCGGGTCTGCCGCAATGGCTGCCGCCGGAACCGCCTGATGGTGGACGGTACGGCAGGCGAAAACTATTACTGCGACGCATACCGCCGCTTCTTCACGGAGCGGGCGAAGGAGCTGCAGGCTGCCGCCCGGCTCATTCTGCAGCTGCGCCGGCAGAACGGATATTGGTGATTGGGAGGGAACATCAAGATGAAAATTGTGGTTTTGGACGGATATACCGTCAACCCCGGCGACCTGAACGAGGACGCCCTGCACCAGCTGGGCGATGTAACCATTTACGACCGTACCGACCGGAATGACAGCGGGGAGATCATCCGCCGCATCGGTGACGCGGAGGTGGTGGTCACCAACAAGACGCCCATCACGCGGCCGATCATTGACGCCTGTCCCACTATGCGCTTCATCGCCGTGCAGGCCACCGGCTACAACGTGGTGGACATCGACTATGCCCGGGAAAAAGGCATCCCTGTGTCCAATGTGCCGGTGTACGGCACCCGCGCCGTCAGCCAATTCACCATCGCCCTGCTGCTGGAGATCTGCCACCGAATCGGCCACCACTCCGAGACGGTGCACAACGGCAAGTGGGAGAAATGCATCGACTTCTGCTATTGGGACTATCCCCTCATCGAGCTGGAGGGAAAGACCTTCGGTATGATCGGCTGCGGCAAGATCGGCCAGCAGACGGCCCGGATCGCCGCGGCGCTGGGCATGCGGGTCATCACCTACGATCTGCGTCCCAAGGACGCAGGCCGCGCGGTGGCGGAATATGTGGACTTCGACACCCTGCTGCGGGAGTCGGATATCCTCTCCATCCATATGCCGCTGCTGCCCTTCAACACCGGCATCATCAACAAGGAGAGCATCGCCAAAATGAAGGACGGCGTCATCTTCCTGAACACCAGCCGGGGCCAGATGGTGGTGGAGCAGGATCTGGCGGATGCATTGAACTCCGGCAAGGTAGCAGCAGCTGGACTGGACGTGGTGTCCACAGAGCCCATCTGCAGAGACAATCCGCTGCTGCAGGCGAAAAACTGCTTCATCACGCCCCACATGGCCTGGGGTGCAAAGGAGAGCCGCCAGCGTATTATGGACGCCACGGTGGATAACATCCGCGGTTATATGCAGGGCCAGCCGGTGAATGTGGTGAATCCCTGAACGAGCATAAAAAGAAAGGCAGACACGAATGTGTCTGCCTTTTTGTCGCATATAGTAGCTTTTTGGGTGATTATTTTGCGCTTTCGATGCCCATGGCCTTGAGGATAGCGGCTGTGTACTCCGCAACGGTGATCTGGTTGGAGATGGTGTCCAGCACATTGCGGGAGGCATAGAAGTCGATGAGGGGCTTCGTCTCCCGGTGATAGACCTCCAGACGGGAGCGGACGATCTCGGGATCGTCGTCCTTTCGGCGGATCAGCTTGCCGCCGCAGCTGTCGCACACGCCCTCCTGCTTGGGAGGAACCGCCACCAGATGGTAGCTGGCGCCGCAGTGCTCGCAGACACGGCGGCCGGCCATACGCTCCATGATGGTCTCGTCGGACACATCCAGAGAGATGACGTGGTCAAACACGATGCCGGCCTTTTCCAGAGCCTCGGCCTGGGCGATGGTGCGGGGAACACCGTCCAGAATATATCCGTTTGCGCAGTCGGGAGCGGTCAGACGCTCGGAGACGATGCCGATGATCACCTCGTCGGGAACCAGGTGTCCTGCCTCGATATAGCTTTTGGCCTTCAGGCCAATGGCGGTCTCGTTCTTGATGGCTGCACGCAGGATGTTACCAGTGGAAATGGTCGGAATGTTCAAAATGCCGCTGAGGATCTCAGCCTGTGTGCCTTTTCCGGCGCCGGGAGCGCCCAACAGAATCAGTTTCATAACCAACCTCCAAAATTCCGGTTATTATCATTGTATCAAATTGCGCAATAAAAGCAAGGCCAGGTAAACGGTTAGCTAAATGCGGGGCGGAAGTTTGGCGGTTGTCCCAGATAACCCAAATGGCAGGCGGGACCTTTTCGTCAAATTCATGAATCTTCCGTTTAGAATCTTTACGCAAACGGCAAGAAAAAGCTCTGTTTCGATAAAAAGTGATAAAATTTGAAACGAAAACGATTTTTTGGGGTCGATGCGGTGATTTTTCGTGAAGAAATTGAAAAAGTACGAAAAATGAGTGTGAAATTATTGGGGCGGGAGAGGCTTGACCGGCGGCGATAACACTGGTACTTTAACAGTAAAGACAAAATACAGTCCGGCTCTGCGGCGGGGAGAGGAGCACAAATGGAACGATATGTACTGGTACCTGACTCTTTCAAAGGAACTCTAAGTTCCCGGGAGATCTGTGAGATCCTGCGGGAGGAGATCCTGCGTGTCCGGCCGGCGGCGGAAGTGATCGCCGTCCCGGTGGCGGATGGCGGAGAGGGCAGCGTGGACGCCTTCCTGGCCGCCATGGGCGGCGAGCGCGTGGAGGTGCCCGTCCATGGCCCCCATATGGAGGAGATGACGGGCTTTTACGGACTCCTGCCGGACGGCACGGCTGTCATTGAAATGGCCGCGGCGGCAGGACTGCCGCTGGTGGGCGACCGGCTGGAGCCGGATACTGCCACCACTTACGGCGTCGGCGAATTGATGGCCGCGGCGGCAGAAAACGGCGCGCAGCGCATCATTCTGGGTCTTGGCGGCAGCGCTACCAACGACGGCGGCTGCGGCGCGGCTGCAGCGCTGGGCGTGCGCTTCCTCCGGAAGGACGGCACGGCATTTATCCCCACGGGCGGAACGCTGAACGAGATCGAATCCATTGACCTGTCCGGCCGCTGTGCGCTGCCGGATGTGACGGTCATGTGCGATATCGACAATCCCCTCTGCGGCCCCAGCGGCGCCAGTGCGGTCTTTGGCCCCCAGAAGGGCGCTGATCCCGCCATGGTGGAGCGGCTGGACTGGAATCTGGCCCATCTGGCGGACGTGATCGCAAGAGATTTGGGCAAACAGGTGAAGGATGTGCCCGGCGCCGGCGCGGCCGGCGGTATGGGCGGCGGCTCTCTGGTCTTCTGGGACGGCCGGCTGCAGATGGGCATCCAGACCGTGCTGGACACGGTGGGCTTTGACCAGCTGGTGCAGGGGGCGAAGCTGGTGTTCACCGGCGAGGGCCGGCTGGACAGCCAGAGCCTCCGCGGCAAGGTCATCGACGGCGTGGCCAAGCGGGCCAAGAAACACGGCGTACCGGTGGTGGCTGTGGTGGGCGCTGTCAGCGAGGGCGCCGACGAGATCTACGATCTGGGCGTCTGCGGCGTGTTCACCACCAACCACGCCCCAGTCCCCTTTGAGATCGCAAAGCTCCACAGCCATGAGAACCTGCGGCGCACGGCCCGGAACCTGATGGGGTTCCTGACGGCGATGGAACAGCGCTGATGAATATGAGATAAAAATATCCCGGATGCAGCCGCATCCGGGATATTTTTTGAACGATTTACAGGCAGTCCTGAATGATGGCGTACAGCTCCTCCTGGGAGGGAACACGCAGGTAGTTGCTCATATCCTTCTGGTAGTTGTGGAAGATGAACTCCGCGAACTCACCGGCGCGGTTTTCGTCCATGCCGTAGGTCTTCATGGTGACCCGCTGGTTGCCCATGATGCGGACAAACAGCTTGTCGATGATATCGGGCAGGGCGTTGGCGGCCTCGGCGTCGGAGACGGCGTTCAGCTCGGGGGCGATCACCCGGGCGATCTGGGCAAACTCGGTCTGACCGTTGGGCAGCGTCCAGCGGATGACCTGCGCCAGGCAGACGGCCAGACTGCCGCCGTGGGGGGCGTCCACCCAGCCGCTCAGGCACTGGCCGATGATATGGGGCAGCGTGGTGGGGGAGTGGGAGATGGCCAGACCGCCCAGCAGGCTGGCGATGGCCATGTTGCCGCGGGCCTCGGCGTTCTTGCCGTTTTCCACGCACTCGATGATGTTCTCCGCAAACAGGCGCATGCTCTCCATAGCCAGCATTTTGGAGAAGGCGGTGGCGTTCTTGTTGGTGTAGGACTCGAAGGCGTGGGCGAAGGTATCAATGCCGGTCAGGGCCGTCAGCAGGGGAGGAATGTTCAGCATCAGCTCGGGGTCCACGATGGCCAGCTTGGGATACAGCTCAAAGCTGCGGATAGTACACTTGCGCTGGATGTCGGGATTGTTGACCACGGAGTAGATGGTGGCCTCGGAGCCGGTGCCGGCGGTGGTGGGAACCGCCACGAAGGGCAGGGGAGGAATGGTGATGGTGTGGTAGAACTGGTTCTCCTTCACCGTGTAGTCCCAGGCGCTGCGGCCGTTGGTCACCAGGAAGGCCACGGCCTTGCCGATGTCCAGCGTTCCGCCGCCGCCCATGGCGATGACGAAATCGCACTTCTGCTCCAGGCACAGCTGGGCCTGCTTGTCGATGTCGCCGGAGCGGGGGTTGGGATGGACCTCATAGCTTTCAAATGTCTCGATGCCCACGGCGTGCAGAGCGTCCAGAACCACGGCGGCGGATTCGGAGCCGCGGAAGAAGGGGTCGAACAGACAGTATGCTTTCTTGCCGTAGGAAGCGGTGAATTCACCGATGCGCTTCAGCATGCCGGAGCCGTATTCCACCTGAGTGGGGAAGCGGATAAAGCTGCGGCGCAGAGGAGCGGGTTGAGGAACAGAATTCATAGCAAGACCTCCGTTTCAAATTGTATCTTCAAAAATATCGTAGCAACTGTCTTGTCAAAAGAATGTAATTTGGATTACAATTATAAAAAATGGCAGGAGGTGCGCCATGAGCCGGAGTGAGGAGAAGCAGCTGCCCCGTCTGTTTGAGAAGTACGGAAAGGTGCTGCACTGCAAAAAAGGGCAGAGCATCTATATTCAGGAATACGAGGCGGAGGCCTTTTATATGGTGAAGCGGGGTACCCTGCGGTCTTTTGTGATGGGCAGCGACGGCCGGGAGATCACGCTGGAGCTGCTGAGTCCGGGAAAGGTGTTCGGCACCGTGTCCTTTTTCGGCGGCACGAACCGCATTGCCAGTGTGGCGGCGCTGTCAGACGCGGAGGTGCTGGTGCTGAACCACGAGACGCTGCAGCAGTGCTTCGGCGAGCATTACAGTCTGGTGGTGGAGGTCATTCAGACGCTGGGCGTCACCACGCAGTTTCTGGTGTCCCAGGTGGAGAGCCTCACCATCATCTCCGCCGAGGGACGCATCGCCCATACCCTGCTCCAGCTGGCGCTGGATTTCAAAAAGGCGCCCGGCGCGGCTTCGTACCATATCCCCTATACCCACCAGCAGATCGCGGAGCTGGCCGGCATGAGCCGGGTGGCCACCACGAAGGCGCTGAACGCCTTTGCCGCCCGGGGCTGGGTACAGCTGGGATACCGGGAAGTGACAGTCCTGGACGAGAACGCACTGCGCCGCCGCGTGCGGCAGGGCGAGGAAACCTGACATCAGAGCCACAGAGAAGCACCGTGAGAAACGGCGCCTCTTTTTTTGTGAGAGGATACCGCCCCTGTGATTTCTGGGTCGTCCGGTTTTGTACAGCTTGACCAAAAAATATGCGGAAAATCAGGTTCCGCAAACGGAGCATAGGGGATTTAACGAAAGTTTTGCGCAATTTAAGAAAGCTCCTGCAAAGACAGTGATTGGAAAGCATTTTATAATTTAGGCACAGTGCATCCCATGTATTTCCATGACTTAAATATACACAATACGCAGGAGGGCGAAGGTATGTTTAAACGTATGACAGCAGATGAGGCGGTCAAGCTGGTCAAGGACGGCGACCGCGTGTGCTTTAACGGTCAGGTCCGCATCGCAGTGCCGGAGCGGTTCTACAAGGCTCTGGCGGACAGCTTTGCCGCTACCGGACATCCCAAAGGCATCAAATATATGGCCACGTCCAGCTACGATAAATTCAACGATATGGTGGCCCACCAGCACGACGGCATGATCGAAGAGATCGTCGTGGCGCATTACATCGCCATCGCACCCTTCGCACCGGCTATCATGGCCAATGAGATCTCCGCCTATGCCCTGCCGCAGGGTATTCTGGCCCAGATGTATGACTGCGCCGCCGCCCGCCAGCCCGGCTTCTATTCCAAGATCGGTCTGGGCACCTGCGTGGATCCCAGAGTGGGCAGCTGCGGCATGAACGAACGCTCCAGCAAGGCCTTTGCCGAGCCTGCCGTCATTGACGGGGAGGAGTATCTGTTCTACCGGAGCATTTATGCCGATGTGTGCGTGCTGCGGGGCACCACCTGCGACCCCAACGGCAACATCACCATGGAGAAAGAGGCCGGCATCATGGATCCTCTGGCTCCCGCCATCGCCACCCACAACAACGGCGGCATCGTCATCGTTCAGGTGGAGCGCTTCAGCGACGAGTATGCCGATCCCCACGCCGTCCGCATCCCCGGCTTCCTGGTGGACGTGGTCTATGAGGAGCCCAATCAGGTCATGATGGACCGCTATGACTATAATCCCGTGTTCGCCGGCAAGGAGCGCGTCCCCCAGGAGGATATGCCCGCTCTGGTGGACGAGCTGCTGGCCGAGAACTCCAAGAGCCGCAAGCCGGCTGACCTGGTGATCGCCAAGCGCGCCGCCATGGAGGTGCAGCCGGACTTCCGCATCATGAACCTGGGCGTGGGCATCCCCATGCTGCTGGGCTATGAGGCCTATAAGATGGGCAACCTGTCCAAGGACACCGTCATCACGCTGGAGTGCGGCGTGGGCGGCGGCATGCCCGTGGGCTACAACTTCGGCATTGTGGTCAACCCCGATATCTTCATGGAGCAGTCCGCCATGTTCCGCCTGTACGAGGGCGGCGGTCTGGATATGACGGCCGTGGGCGCTCTGGAAATCGACAAAGAAGGCAACGTCAACTGCATCAAGAAGGGCAAGAAGCTCATTGGCCTTGGCGGCTTCAACCATGTGACCGACGGCGCAAAAAATGTCATGGTGTGCTCCCGTTTTATGGTGGGTTCTGATATAATGATGGAAAATGGCAAGTTGAGCCTGAAGGACGGAAGCATCAGCAAGTTCTGCGAGAAAGTGGAATTCATGAATCTGAACGCGGGACTTATGCGCTCTTACAACAAGCGTGTCCTGTATGTGACGGAGCGCTGCGTGTTCCGCTTGGCGGAAGGCGGTCTGGAACTGATCGAGATCGCACCGGGCCTGGATCTGGAGAAGGATGTTCTGGCCCACCTGCCCTTCCGGCCTTTGATCTCTGCCGACCTGAAGGAGATGCCCTGGGAGTGTTTCCAGGTCTGATCCGGGCGGCAGGCTGAATAAGCCATCAGATAGTAGCGGGCGGTTCGCCCGCTACTATCCGTGCGTTTTCGGGAATTGTACGCCATTGAGAAAGGAGACAGATATGAGAGCTTATATCGGAAACCTGTCGATCAGGATGAAGCTGATGATCAGCTTTTTTCTCATTGCGACCATTCCCACGATGATGATTTTTTTCAACGTTTACAACATCTCCATCACCAATTCGGAACAGATCTCCCTGAATTTCAGCCAGGCCACGGTGGAACAGACGGCAAAGCTGCTGGAAAACTTCCTGGCCAGCTGTGAAAACATCTGCACCTTCCTGGCGGCGGACGATGAGATCGCCGCCGCGCTGGAGGAGACGGATCCGGAAAAATTTGAGGCGACCGAGCAGCTCATTGGCTCCAAGCTGATCCGGATGCACAGGACCACTATGCCGGACGCATACGGCATCTATGTCATCGGTGAAAACGGGTTTCAGTACAAGTCCACCGGATTGAACTTCCGGGATGATCAGCTCAACGGCGAAATGCTCTACTGGAAGGCCCTCAACAGCAAGGGCGCCTACTGGGACGGCCCGTATGAGGAATCCTGGGCCTTGGATACCAAGGATGAAATGTTCCTGGCCGTGGGCAGGCGGATCTATGACGATAACGGCCTGCCGGTGGGCGTAGTGATTATTGAGATCCAGGAATCTGTGATCTCGGAAATGCTGCGCAGTGAGCAGACTGTCAGCGCGGGCGACAAGGGCCTGAGCCTGGACTTCATCTGCCTGGTGGACAAGACGTTCCGCATTATCTCCCATACGGAGGAGGGCCAGATCGGCAAGCAGATGTCCGGCAGCATCGCCTATTCTCAGGATATGGAGGCCGAGGCCCGTTACAACTCTGACTATCTGACGGTCAGCCGTCCTGTCGGCGAGCGCTGGATGGTGCTGGGCGGTACCTATCTGCCGGATCTGCGGCAGCAGAGCACGGCGCCCTTCGCGGTGATCATGCTGGTGCTGCTGGCGGTGATCGTAATGGTGATCGCCCTGTCGTTCCTGCTGTCCCACTATATCTCCAACCCCATCAAGCGCATGACCCACCTGATGGAGGAAGTGGAGGGCGGAAATCTGGATGTACGGGCGAAGATGAAATACTACGACGAAGTGGGCGTCATGGGCCGCGTGTTCAACAGCATGCTGGAGCAGCTGCAGCGCTCCATGGAGCGGATCCGCGAAAACGAGAAACAGCTGATGATCCTGCAGTACGATGTGCTGCGGGAGCAGATCAAGCCCCATTTCATGTATAACACACTGGACTCCATCCGCTGGTTGGCCCGCGACAACCGGAACAAGGACGTGGAAAAGCTGACGCTGTCCCTGATGAAATTCTACCGGCTCCATCTCAGCGACGGAAACGACACCGTCACGCTGGGCACCGAGGCGGAGCATGTGAAAAACTATCTGGCCATCCAGAAGATCCGGTATCAAAGTGAGATCCGGGATTACCAGATCAATATTCCGGCGGAGATCGCCGGCTGCCGCATGCTGAAGCTGACGCTGCAGCCGCTGGTGGAGAACGCCATCTATCACGGTCTGAAAAATACACCGGACGGCGGTGAGATCGATATTTCCGCAGAGTATGACCGCAATCAGATCACCGTCTGCGTGCGGGACACCGGAGCCGGTATCCCGGCTGACCGGCTCAGCAGTCTGAACTATATGCTGCTGCACAACTCCACAAAGATGGGCTACGGTCTGCGGAACGTGAATATCCGTCTGAAGCTGATGTTCGGACCGGATGCGAAGATCTGGATCGAGAGCAGCGAGGGCGTGGGGACCTCGGTCTATGTGACCGTGCCCCGCACCGAGCAGGAAGACAGGGGGATCTGAGAGATGTATCAAGTTGTTATCGCGGAGGATGAGCGCCTCATCCGGGAGGGCATCTCCCGTCTGGTGGACTGGTCGGAGTATGACTGCGAGGTCTGCTTTCTGGCGGAGGACGGCGTCCGGGCGCTGGACTATATACGCACCCATCCGGCGGATATCCTGATCACGGATATCAAAATGCCCCACATGAACGGACTGGACCTGATCAAGCACGCCCGGGAGATCAACGAGGGCCTCGTGACCTTCGTCATCTCCGGCTACGGCGACTTTGAATACGCCAAGGCAGCCATCTCCTACAATGTGGCCGGCTATCTGATGAAGCCGCTGGAGGAGGAGCAGCTGTCCGAACTGCTGCAGAAGGCCACCTCCATTCTGGAAAAGCGTGCCCGCCGGGATGCGGCGGAGCAGGACGCCTGGAAGATCCGGATGAAAAACCGGACCATGGCCCGGGAAAAACTGTTTCTCCGGATGTTTTTCTCCGGTGTGCGGATAGAAGTAAGTCCGGCGGAGCTGGAGAGCCTGCAGCTGAAGCCGGATATGTATTACAGCACCTTTATCTTTGAGGTGGCGGACAGCATCACCCCGGCGGTGAAGGAGCTGCTGGCCTATTCCTCGGAGAATGTTGTGCTGGTGGAGCTGCGGGCGGACATATGGGGCGCGGTGGCGCTGGACGAAGACGAGAGTCAGGTGAACGGCCACATGGCGGCTTTCAAAAGCCTGCTGCTGAAGCATAATGCCCGGCGCAGTATTCTGGCCGCGGGAAACGGCTCGATCTGTCAGGGCATCGAAGGACTGCACCATTCCTTCCAGGACGCGGTGGTCAGCTTCAACCTCAAGCATGCCAACACCTTTATGCTGCCCACCGGCGTGGAGAAGATCAGCGGCGTGGATCTCAAGGAGATGTGCGACAAGATCATGAACTATGTGACCCGGCGGAAGGAGGGTCTCACCGACTATCTCCGCAAGGTGGAGGAGGACCTGCTGATGAGCGGTCCCCAGTGCGTGGAGAACACCAATATCCTGCTGGGCGCCATTTACGCCCAAGTGGTCAATATGGTGCTGGGCAGGGAAAGTCAGATGGACGCCAACATCCTCCTGCGGATCTACGCCCAGTACGAGCGGGCGGTAAACGCCATCGAGGTCCGCAAAAAGCTGAAGATCCTGCAGGAGCTGCTGGAGGAGGTCTCGGCGCTGTTTGAGGCGGCGGACAAGGGCAAGTGGGCCAGAGAGATCAACGCGGCCGTGGCCTACATCCAGAAGAATTACTACGACCGCTCCATCGACGTGGGCGCCATCGCCGAGCATGTGGGCATGAACCCCCGGTATTTCAGCATGATCTTCAAGGAAAAGACCGGAAAAAGCGTGATGAAGTACCTCATTGAGTACCGAGTCAATATTGCCAAACAGCTGCTGCTGGACAAGGATCTCAACGCCTATCAGGTGGCGGAGATGGTGGGATACGACAGCTATCCCTATTTCAGTACGCTGTTCAGTAAGGCAACGGGTGAAAATCCCAGTACATATGCGGAGCGGATGCGGGCTTTCGGCGCGGATTCCGAACTGTAAACAGCGAAAGTCAAGGCAAAAAACACGAAAAACTCCGGCGGGGAAGGGCTCCCTTGCACCTGGTAAGATAAAAGTAGACACTCACAAAAACCGTGAGTGTCTACTTTTTTCATATCTGGTAAAATAAAAAAAGGGGGGTGAATTAAGGATGGGATGCAAAAAAGGAATTCCTCATCGCAAATGGAGTAAAGAT